>NZ_JBHZPD010000019.1:0-27451 GCF_042787955.1 Peribacillus sp. YIM B13477 | reverse complement strand
GTTTGTTCCAGGTTATTCATATTCACACCAGCACCAGGCTGGATGATATTCGCTGAAATTAAACCAACAGCAATCGCAATCATCGTTACGACAACAAAGTATGATAATGATTTAGCACCTAGTTTTCCTACCGCTTTCAAGTCACCTACACCGGCAACTGCAACGATAAGGCTGGATACGATGATCGGCACTACGATCATTTTAATCATTCGTAGGAAAATGTCTCCGAATGGCTGTAAAAAGTTTTGGGCCGACTCATTACCATAAAAAATGGCACCAACGATAATCCCTAGAATTAAACCAATGAAAATTTGGCTAGCTAAACTTAGTTTGAATTTCTTCATTTACTTTCCTCACTTTCCCTTTTTCAATATGCTTAAGCTCTTTTTTTACTTTTTGACCTTTGCTACCATGACTCTGAATACTTAACGATTAGCATTGTTAATAAATCTTAACATTTCATTTACTTTATCATCGAAATTACATCATCCTACAAAAAACTACACAAGCCTACACTATTTATTTTGGAATATTCTGAAATGTAAACGCACTCACCTTTTTTTACGCATGCAAATATGCGAAAGAACAGTGTATAGTAGTACTTGTTCTTTCGCATTGTTTATATAAATAATGATTCCTAATCGATCGCTTCGTGAATGAATTTTTTCACGTTAATTCGAATATGAGTGCTGCTTGTTCCTGAGTCTTTTTGCAAGTGATGTAATTTCAAGTTCTTGTTTCGAATCCCCTAGAAATACACCAAGCCCAGTCCACGATCTTCCTCTCTGTGTAGCGATCATTTCTTTTGCTTCACTTGCAGAAATTCCGATCTTACTTTCCTCTTTAGTGCATTTATGTGCTAGATTGGAAGTTGTCCATAGTCCAGAAACAGCTGAGGATATATAGATATTTTCCTTCTACTAATTCGCCATTTTTGTTATGACCACAGGAAAATCCTTCTCTTCTCGTTTCTACTATTTTCAACTCTAATGTGCTGGCTTGTTTTATTCACATTAGCTACGTTGGATGTCTGCTTTTTCAGACCCAATGCATTCTATGTATTGGGACCTACAATACCGTCGGCGTTTAAGCCTATACTTTTTTGGAACTTTACGACTGAACTTTTACAAGATCGATTGCAGCATAATCGTCTTGGTTATGTAATATATCCGCGTTTTGTCTGCAGGTCCTCCTACAAAAGTTATTTGGATATGCTTTTAACCGCAAAATTTGAATGAAACTATACTTCTAGTGAATGTTTTTTGCACTGGAACCAGAATTTCTCTATCAATAAAAAATACTCACCTTAATAATTGTTGCAGTAGAGTCGTCATCGTGATTTGATAACTTTATATTTAATTTGTTGGAGGTATGATCTCTGTTTAAGGTTATTAAGTCACCTTGCTCTAAAACAATTGTCTCTTTTTCATCGATATTCATTCTACTCCTTCCTTTGAAACAATAGAAGGCGTCGGTTCTTTTCGAAGAATACCGATTATCCAGCACTTCCGCATGGGTTCCATCATTCATATGAATCGTGCTGATGTCACCTTCACATCCTTCCGCTAACATCAAATTAAAGTCAGTGACCTTCCCAATACTGCGGGTTGTCCAGCCACCATCAAACCGATCCTGTTCAAATGGGCTTAAATGCACACTGGGCTTTCCCTGATGTTGCAACGACATTTCACCATCAAGGATCATGATGATTCTCTGAATGCCTGGAAGGTGAGTAAATAAGGATTCGTCCACCTCGACTTCTGCTGTGCTTATCCGCCATTTGAAATAACGGTTCGAGTAATCAGCTTCTTCAGGATAAATGGCTAGTTGAGTTGTTTTACCACCTGACCAAAGACTGGTTATTTGTTCACTTTTCTTTATTATTTTTAGTGAAAATGACAATGATTTTCTCCCCTTTAATTATTAAACTTTTTCAGTGCAATTCAATTTCGGGCAGTATGGATATCATTAACAAAGATGCATAAGAGAGCTTAATTCCACTGACCTCTGATCACCGCAGCAGCATTCTTACTAAATCAGGCTGTGAAACGATACGATACATAGATGTAGATGATGCGAAATTGATAGGGTTCCGGTGCATGAATAATCATACAGAAAAACCATTGTGAATTACCTACTATATGGGCAATTTCGGAATAAAAAAAATCAATACCGAATGTTTTTGGCATTCCCAAAAACATTCGGTAACACTATATTTTTTGATTCCTTATTTAATAACAAATTATCATTTAAATAGATTAATACTTATAATGATGATTGGCATGGCAAAAACATCAATAAGAAATGCACCGACTATCGGAACGATTAAATATGCTTTACTTGAAGGTCCATATTTCGCAGTGATTGTTGACATATTTGCCATGGCATTCGGTGTAGCCCCTATACCATGTCCGATGAAACCTCCAACCATAACTGCCGCATCGTAGTTTTTGCCAAGAAAACGAAACATGATGAATATACTTAAAAGGATAATGAAAATTACTTGTATCACCACAATTAAAATAATTGGTAAAGCAAGGTCAGCAACTTCCCATAATTTTATACTCATTAATGCCATAGATAAGAAAATACCTAAAGTGATATCTCCAATAAAATTAATACTAGGCATTTCGATAATTTTCCCGTTTATTTTATCTAAAATATTCCGAACTATTACAGCCACTATCATTGCTCCAACATAGTTCGGTAAAACATAACCTGTCTTTGCCGAAAATAACTCTCCTAGATATGAACCTAAAGCCATACAAAATGTCAGTATTAACACTTGTTTCATGAATGAAGCTACATTTAATTCTATTTTGTCTTCCATTTCTTTCTTTTCTTGAATTTCAATATCCTCTTTACTTGGTGTTAATTTGTGTTTATTAATTAAATACTTTACAGTGGGACCTCCAACTAATCCACCAAACACTAATCCTAATGTAGCTGCTGCTATTCCAATTGCTTGGGCAGATTGAATTCCCAGTGATTCAATCGTACCGCCAAATGCTGTAGCTGCACCTATGCCGCCTTCCATGGAAATTGCTCCTGCCATCATGCCAATCAATGGATCAATCCCAAAAACGGGTGCTAAAGAAATTCCGATTAAATTTTGAGCAAATGCCAGAAACCCACATAACAACCAATATATTAATAATAATTTACCGCCGACTTTTACTAATTGGAAACTGGCACCCAATCCAACGGACGTAAAAAATGTTAACATGAATAATCCCTGGAGTGTCGTATCCAATGAAATGGTTATGTTTAAAAAGGTTTTAAGACTTGTAGCGACGATTGCAAAAAGTAATCCCCCAACAACGGGTGCTGGGATACAAAAGTGTCTAAATAATTTGACATTCTTAACGATGATCCCGCCTAGTGCTAAAAGCAGTATCGCTAAAAAAATAGTGATCGTTTGATTAATCTCGATGTTCATATTGCTTATCTCCTCTCCACACACATGAATACTTCATTTATTAGGTTTGCAGCTAGTTTTACAGTCCGATTATCACAATCTAATGATGGATTCACTTCACAGATATCAAATGAAATAGTTTTCGTATGTGAAGTAATCTTACGAATTAATTGTCTAACCATTTTTCCTGAAAGACCAAATGAGGAAGGGGCACTCACACCCGGTGCTTCAGAAGCGTTTATAACATCCATACAAAGTGTTAATATAATATAATCATGTTGATTTATAAAATTCAGAATTTTATTTTCGTTTTCTTCAGAGTTTTCATCTACTAATTCTTCTTCCAATATCCAAGAGCAACCAAGTGCAGTTGCAGTGTCAAATAATTTTTTAGTATTTCCATAACGTTGAATGCCAATTGACAAATAACTAGCTTGATGATCATTATCTAATATTTGTTTAAACATCGTTCCAGAAGAAGTTACTTCTTCATAAGAGCGTAAATCAAAATGAGCATCAATGTTGAGAATGCCTATTTTGGCATTGGGTCCAACACTCGACCTAATTCCTAGATAATGACCATAAAAGGTTTCATGTCCTCCCCCCAAAATAACAGGAAACATATTTTTAGATAATATTTTCTCTACGTGGCTTCCCAATTCAGCTTGAGCTGCTTCTAACTGTTGATTTTCACAAATGATATTTCCGAAATCAACTAGGCTATCTGCTGATTGGCCGTGCCAAGATAGAGATGATAAAGATTTACGTATTTCATTGGGAGCTTCTTTGCTTCCAAGTCTTCCTTTATTCCTGCGTACGCCTTCTTCACAAGAGAACCCTATTATTCCACATGTATTATTTGCTGATGTTGTTTGATTATCTTTAACTATTTGATGAATTCTAAATTCATCTTTATCTATTAGACTATCTGTTCTGCCTTTCCATAAATCCATATTTGGTAACGCATACATTTATTTTTCCTCCCCATAAATAAAAATACTTCATATTTGCAATCGCCAATAAATTTCGGGATGTACTGTTATAAAAGCTCTGGTTCAATGGCTTGTCCTTTTGTTTTCGTTAAGTTTGGATAGGCCATTGACTTATCCTGCCTGATTCATTTTGCACATCCCCGCTTTCGCCGCACTGTAACTTCCAGTCCAGCTCTGTAGACCATTATGTTGTATATCTATGTTCCCTCCATTCTGCTTAATGGTTTTACAACAATTTTATTAAGCAAGTTTCATGCCAGGTCCATTTCCATAAAAACAGTGGAAAATTCAGATATATTCAATATAAAAAGTAGGCGAAAATTGCCGCTCGGCAATTTCCGCCTACTTTTCTTCCCGATATTTCTTCAACTTGTCCCGCAATGTCCTCTCCCCGATGCCAATTGTTTGCGCTGTCTTCCTTTGATGACCGTTAAAAGTGGCAAGGTTATGAAGTATCACTCTTTTTT
The DNA here is from genome assembly GCF_042787955.1 of Peribacillus sp. YIM B13477. Classification (NCBI taxonomy): domain Bacteria; kingdom Bacillati; phylum Bacillota; class Bacilli; order Caryophanales; family Bacillaceae; genus Peribacillus; species Peribacillus sp. YIM B13477. Next base: position 22,574 of record NZ_JBHZPD010000019.1, on the reverse strand, counting down.
CGATTTCTTCAAGCGGTTCGCCGACATATACGGGGATTAGGGTATTGCCGAAAAATGGGCGCGAGCTTTTTTGGATGTCGGAAGGTAAATCGTCTTTCTGTATGTAAGAATCATTCGTTAGCGCTATTGCTCTTTCAATCACGTTCTGCAGTTCACGAATATTTCCTGGAAAGTCATATTGCTGTAAAAGCTGCAGCGCTTCATGGGAAATTCCTTCTACAGGTTTTCCCATTCGATCACCGATTTTTGCAATGAAAAATTCCAACAGCAAAGGAATATCCTCTTTTCGTTCACGTAAAGCCGGAAGGTGAATCGGAATCACATTTAATCTGTAATATAAATCTTCACGAAATCGATTCTCTTTTACTTCTTTAACCAAGTCTCTGTTTGTCGCTGCAATGATCCGGACATCAATGCTGACTTCTTCTATCCCGCCAACGGGCATTACCTTTCTCTCTTGTAGAACGCGCAAAATTTTCCCCTGCAGTGCCAAATCCATCTCACCGATTTCGTCAAGAAAAATTGTTCCTCCTTCCGCCAGCACAAAAAGTCCATATTTCCGCTGTGTCGCCCCTGTAAATGCGCCCTTTTCGTATCCAAATAATTCTGATTCCAACAGGTGAGTCGGAATGGCGGCACAATTAATAGCCTGAAACTTTTTGTTTCTGCGCTTGCTTTGATTATGGATGGTTCTGGCGACGACTTCTTTACCGGTTCCACTTTCCCCTTCTATGAGAATGTTGGAATCGATATCCTTCACTTTTTCGATGAGGGAGAATATTTTGCGCATGGCCAAGCTTTCACCGATGAGGCCGTTCACACCTGCCACTTTATCCAATTCTTCACTTAGCCATTTCACTTTGGACTGAAGGGTGTATACTTCTTCTGCTTTTTGCATCAGCACTTCCAATTCATCAATATGAAGCGGCTTTGTCGCATATGAAAACGCCCCCTTACGCATTGCTTCCACGGAAGATGGAATGGTGCCGTAGGCCGTCATCATAATGACAACAGTCGAGGGGGAGAGGCGTTTGATTTCTTCTAACACTTCCATCCCATTATATCCCCCGATTTTTAAATCCAGCAATACGATGGCGATTTCCGCTCTTTCGAAAAGCGGAAGCGCTTCACGTGGGTCTGTAAACGAATAAACGTGATACTGGTCTTCCAATGCAAACGTAAGTGACTGACATATGGTTGGCTCATCATCAATAATCATGATATCGTGCATCGTCTTCACCCTTTCTGTATTAATGCTGTAAACAAATGGTCACTACTGTTCCCTTTCCTACTTCACTTCTTGTCTCGATAATGCCATCATTTTCTTTGACAAGCTGATACGTAATAGAAAGCCCTAGCCCGACCCCGTTGGGTTTCCTGGTGTAAAACGGTTCAAAGATCTTATCAATGTCTTCTTCCGAAATCCCAATTCCTTCATCCTCGATTTCAACGACAGTAAACACATCCCGATAGTATGCCCGAAAAATAAGTGTTCCCCCTGTATTGGACGCCTGTATGGCATTGAGAATGACGTTCACCAGTACTTGTTTGATCTGCTGTGTATCTGCAGTTGCCTGAATGTCTCCAGCGAACTCTCGAACAATGCTCAGGTTTTTTTCTTTGATTTTCGGCTTAAGCAATAGCTCAATCCCTGCCATGGCCTCATTCAGCGAAAATGTGACAGGCTCTGATTTTTTAGGGCGGGCATAATCGAGCAAATCGTTAATCAATGTATTAAGTCGGGTGATTTCACTAGTGACCTGTTCGGAAAAGAATGTTCGGAAATCTGCGCTTGCAAATTTTTTCGGCAGCAATTGCGTATAGGTAAGGATGGATGTTAACGGATTTCTTATTTCATGAGCGATACCAGCCACGAGTTGACCCAATGAACGCAATCGGTCATCCTGAGCCACTTTTCTCTCCAGTTGTTTTTGTTCCGTACTATCGAAAAAATTCAACACCGCACCTACACTTTCTCCCCCAATAGTCTGAATTGGATACATGCTGTAAGTTATATGCCTTTTTTTGCTCGCATAATGAGACCATACCGTTTCCTTTTGCAAGAAAACTCTCTTTTTTTCTAATGCAGCCTTAATCTCCTTTTCCGGGATGAAACGGGCAGTTGGCAGATCCTGAAAACGTTTTCCAACAACATTACCGTCCACCCCCAAATATTCCATGGCCCTAACATTAATCATCGATACAAGACCTTGCTGATTCAGTGTAATAAGCGAACTGTAGGTACTGTTTAATACTTGCTGCTGAAAGTTGATGTTTTCCTCAAGAAGCAGCATCTTCTCTTCCAAGTCTTTATTCACGTGCTCAATTTGCTCGGTTCGCTTAGCCACTTCTCGTTTAAGGCTGAGATTCCACCATAAGATGAGAGAAATCACAATGAAGGTAAGAATAAGACCAATTTCCAAATACAACAACGTTTTGCGTAGCCGTTGAGTATTTGGCAGGATATATTCGCCGAACCACTTTTTCTCTATCTTTTCATATGTTCCATCTTTCTTGATTTGAGAAATTGCCTGATTGAATAGTGTCAGCAACTCTTTGTTTTTCGGCATAACGGCTACAGCGTATTTTGTAGTGTCAAGTGGCTCACCGACAATCTTAATGAGTGATTGCTGCTCATTTTTCTGTAGAAAATATTGACCCGTAATCCGATTTCCAATGAAAGCATCCACTTTACCGTCGATCAGTGACTGAACGGCTTCTTGTTGATTATTAGTTTCCACCAATTTCAAACGATCGACTTTCCTTAATAGACCGCTTGCAACATCTCCTTTTTGTACAGCTACTTTCCGGCCTTTAAGATCTTCGATTTTTCGGATATACATATTATCTTTCAACACAAAAATCCCTTGTGAACTTGTGAAATACAGAGCTGAAAAATCATAAATCTCTTCACGTTCTTGATTGTACTTCATGCCTTGAATCGCATCCACTTTTCCAGAGCGCATAGCTTGTACTGCCTCGTTCCATGGCATGGGATAGTATTCGAACCTAATGCCAGTCTCGATAGAAATGGCGTTCATTATATCCACATTAAAACCGGTATAAACACCCGAATCGCTCAAGTATTCAAAAGGTGGAAAGTTATTATCCCCTGCAACCCGTATCACTTTTTGGGCTTCCGAATGGACTGCTGAAGGAAAGAAACAGCAAAAAAAGAAAAGGTAGACGGTTATTACGGCACAGATAGTATGTAAATTTCGCATCGCCTCACCCCTTTTTTCTATACATGCAGTTTTGTATCATAAATGTGTATATATACAATGGACAAAGACTCTATTATGATAACTTTTAAAAGAATATAAGAAAAGCTAATCTGCATTTCATAACACCATACATGGCAGAAAGTCGAATTACAATATATTTTGAATGGAAAATGGATTATAAATAAAAAAGGCATGCTCCCTTTTTCGGGAATCATGCCTTTATGTAATGTTGTAGCACCCTAGGCTTTTCTAGCAACATTCTCACTTAAATGATAGGTTTGACTGTGTATAGTATACTTATTGATTTTTTCCATGCTTGGTTCAAAGCCGATTCCAGGCAATTCTGGAACACTGATCATTCCGTTTTCCACTGTAACTTCAGGGTCAGTGATATCTTCTGCCCAATAGAGGGAGGAAGCTGCGGTATCACCGGGAAGAGTGAAGTTCGGCAGTGAAGTGATTGCAATATTATGAGCTCTTCCAATGCCTGATTCCAGCATACCTCCACACCATAGCGGAATGCCATGTTCTAGGCATAAATCATGGATTTTCTTAGATTCAGTCAAACCTCCGACACGGCCAATCTTGATATTAATAATTTTACAGCTGCCCAATTTAATAGCTTTCCTGGCATCCTCTAAAGAGTGTATGCTTTCATCCAGGCAAATAGGTGTTTTTAACCTTGACTGTAAATCTGCATGGTCAATGATATCATTATAGGCAAGCGGCTGCTCAATCATCATTAAATTAAAATCATCCAAGGCGGATAACCGGTCAATATCTTTTAAGGTATAAGCTGAATTTGCATCGGCCATGAGCGGGATTTCAGGATATACTTTTCGTACCTTGTCTATTAATTCAACATCCCAGCCCGGTTTGATTTTTAGTTTAAAACGTTTATAGCCTTCACCGAGACGAGCCTCAATTATATCCATGGTCGAATCAATCGAATCCTTTATTCCGATGCTTACCCCCACTTCAATTTTCTTTTTTGTTCCACCTAACACATTTGAAAGAGAAGCACCTTGCTTTTTAGCATACAAATCCCAAACGGCACCCTCTAAAGCGGCTTTTGCCATATAATTTCCGCGAATATGGGTGAAGTATTTTTCGGAAATTTCATCAGGATGCTTGATTTCATTTTTTAAGATTATTGGAATTAGATAGTCTTCCAGAATATGCCAGTTTGTTTTTAAGGTCTCTTCATTATACAGGGGGTCGAGCATCGCAACCGATTCAGCCCAACCGGAAATGCCATCATCGCTTATGGCTTCCACAAGGATAAAATCCCTATCGTATTCCGTCCCAAAGCTAGTTGTAAAAGGTTCAAGCAAGTCTAGCTTAAGATGCCTTAGAATAATTTGTTTAATTTTCACTTAGAAATTCTCCTTCTGTGATAAAACTGTTAATGGACACAGTCTTACAAATTTTTTTAATAGGCTTACACAGCCTGAAATTACTAAACATTATATATACTCTTCTAGTTCATTTCCTTGATAGCATATAAAACTGAACGGGAATTTCCGTCATGGAATTCTTCATAAAGCCTGTTACCTGCCATCCTTGCTGAAATAATCCGGTAAATATGTCCCTGGTTTTCATCCGCCACTCATTGGCCGCTTGAATATTTGTGACTCTTATTGTTCGGAAGTCCTTTGGAAGGGCCACAAAAGCTGTTTCACATTCTTGTTCAGGCAGCGGGCGAGTGAACGATGGAACTGGCAATCCCTTTTCAATGGTATCCCATTGAATAAGCGAGTTTTCCATCACAAAGTCCAGCGGCATTCCCCCTCCTCTAGTATCCATTGTCTCTTTTTTACCAATATGCCATTCGACAAGAAAGCGGTCAGAAGGAATTCCGCTGTTTAATAGATCTTCCATTTCACCATAGCAGTTTGGTATATATGTGGAGCATACCCCGCCAAGCTTGGCTATATTTAAATACCCATTAACACTTTCCAATGGATCGTATGTCCAGGTAATAAGGGAATAGCCGAGCTTTATCGCCTCGTCACGTTGTGCTGACTTTAACTTTTCCCCTATACCTTTGTTGCGAAATTGCTCATCAATTCCTAGAATATGTGAACAAAGATAGGCTGATTGCCCATTGAATCCCGGAAAGCTGTATTGAAATCCAATCAGCTTCTCCTCGCAATAAGCTCCTATTACCAAACCGCCGTTTTTCACGGCTGTTAAGGTTTGGTGTGCGGGGATTGAGTCGGTTTCTCCCCAAATGCTGGACTCTAGCTTTCTTACGTCTTCCAGTTCATCAATTCCATGAATAGAACGAATTACAATTTCCTGTGATTTCGTCATGGTCAACCTCCTAGGTATAGCACAAGTGCCCTGATTGACCACATAAGATGACAAGGCAGTCCCAAGCAGACGGCTTGTCGTTACGAGGCACTGGAGCAATCATGTAAATGGTCTTTCTTAATAAGAAATACTTTCCTGTTTTTTAAAAAAAGAGGTTATTCCACTTTACTGAAATCGGCCTCTTGCAATGGAGTCATTTTTGTTCTCTTTACGATTTTATAACCTAGAAAAGCCAGGAAAAATAAAGGAAGTCCGATATAGGAAATTAAAATTCCATACCAATCAATCTCAGGACCGAAAAATGCAGAGTAATTTTGTCCCAGGATTGCCGTAACACATAAAAGTGTGGCTAATATCGGACCGAATGGATACCATTTTGATACATAAGGCAAATCTTTCAAATCTCTACCTTGTGCAATATATGCCTTCCGGAAACGATAATGTGTAATCGAGATTCCTAACCAGGATAAAAATCCGGATAATCCTGCAGCATTCAATAACCAAGTATAAATCGTGCCTTCACCGAAAAGAGAGGTCAGGAAAGCTGCCATCCCAACGATGGTAGAAAAGTACACAGCGTTCACTGGAATGCCGCCTGAATTCACTTTTTTTAGAAATGAAGGGGCTTTGCCTTCTTTCGCCAGCACCCAAAGCACGCGAGAAGCTCCGTACATGGCCGAATTGCCTGCAGAAAGAACGGAAGTAAGAATGACCACATTCATAACGGATGCAGCGATGGCAAGCCCAGCGTTTTGAAAAACTAGAGTGAAGGGACTTACCGCAATATCTTCAATATCCGAGCTTAACAAACGCGGATCATTATAGCTTATTAAAAATCCAATCACAATTATCGCCAATACATAAAACAAGAGGAGTCTCCAGAAGATTTGCTTAATGGCCTTTGGTATATTTTTTCTTGGGTTTTCACTCTCGCCGGCCGCAATTCCTACTAACTCGGTACCTTGAAAGGCAAATCCTACCACCATAAAGACACTTATAATAGATAAAAAGCCTCCTTTAAACGGTGCCTCCCCTTTGGTGATATTTTCAAAACCTACGGCATCCCCTCCCATGATTCCTACAATCATCAATAAACCTACTGCAATAAAAATGATAATCGTCAAAACCTTTATAATGGCAAACCAGAATTCTGATTCTCCATATCCTTTTACCGATAAAATATTAAGGCCAAATATGACTGCAAGAAATAATGCGCTCCAAATGATGCCCGGAACAGAAGGAAGCCAATATTTCATTATCAGGGAGGAAGCTGCTAATTCCAGTGCGACTACGATTGCATTGTTATACCAATAATTCCACCCAATCGCAAATCCCAATGCAGGATCGACAAACCTTGATGTATAGGTACTAAAAGAGCCTGTAATAGGAATAAGGGCAGCCATTTCGGCTAAGCTTGTCATCAGAAAGTAAACCATGATCCCGGCAATAATATAGGCAGCCACAGCTCCTCCAGGACCCGCAGTATGAATAATGGAACCGCTCGCTAAAAATAGCCCCGTTCCAATGGTGCCGCCGATTGCAATCATCGAAAGATGCCTTGGTTTGAGTTTTCGCTCCAGTTGTTTTTCATCAGCAGTTGTATGGTCCCCGGTTTGTGATGTTTGTGCGGTATTTTCCATAAAACACCCCTTCATTAATTTTTTAAGTGAAAAATTTTACTCTTCTGCCGCCATCATGACTGTGTTAATTAAAATTTTCGTTCCATAAATAAGTGCTTGTAAATTAAACTTCATATCCGGATGGTGCAGACCAGGCGTTAGATCGCAGCCTAACCCTATCATGGTTGCAGTTATATCAGGATTTTCGGCTGTATAAAAATGAAAATCCTCTCCTCCTTGAGAAACACAGACTGAAACGACATTTTCCATCCCAAGGATATCTGCAATTGCGGCCTCAGCCAGCTTTATCGCCTTTTCATTCAAGGTCGCAGCTGGGACAAATTCTTCCGCAGACCAGGAGATCGATGTTTCAGTTTGTTCCATTGTCTGTTCAAAAGCATCCTTTGTTAAGCGATTTAGTTCATTCATTACATCATTTGACTGTGCCCTGGCATCAATAGCAAAGACAGCTGTTTCCGGGATAACGTTTGATGCTTTATTGTTTGTTTCAAATTGAGTCATTTTGATGGAATAAGGAATTTCGGTTTCCAGATTAAACTGCTGTAATTTTTGGACAAGCAAAGCTGCTCCCTCGATTACATTTATTCCATCTTGCGGACGGGATGCATGAGCCTGAAGGCCTTTGATTGTACCCCTTATTGTTTCGGCTGAGCCATGGACAATGACGGGGGAAGCCTTCATATAAGGAACCTCCGTACTTGGTCTTACATGTACCCCGAATAAATATGTAACATTCTCCAACGCTCCATCATTGATCATTTGAAGAGCGCCTTCCCCTTTTTCTTCTGCAGGCTGAAATATAAATCGGAGAGTGTGCTTAGGCCGGATTCCGCTGGAGGCAATGGCCAACGCTGTATATAAAACCATTGTGCTATGTGCGTCGTGTCCACATGAATGATTGGCCTTAACAACTCCATCTACTTCCTGAACAAGCGCATCCATATCAGCCCTTAATGCTACAACCTTTTTTGAAATGCCTGGGATCTCGGCAATGATTCCATAATGGCTCTGAAATGTTTTTACGGTGATGCCCGCTTCCCTAAGACATTTTAAAATATAACAAGACGTGCTTTCTTCCTTCCAGCTTGGCTCAGCCAAAGAATGCAAGTCATGGTAGGACTTCATCAATGTTTCTTGATGCTGATCAATATATTGAATCGGGTCCATAATGATGCCCCTCCTCCTTTACATGAATTTTAACTTTATTAAAAACTCATTCATTAAACACCTCATAACTTGAATATAGCCTTTCTAATTTTTGCTGATGGGTATATATCCGTTTTTCGTCTTTTTGATGGATGCCTGCAATGACCAAGTCCAACAAGCTAATAACGGAAGCGATTGAATTGGTTCCGGTTTCTGCGTTTTCTTCAGTTGTCAGAGAAATATCAGAGATGCGTCCAACTGGTGACAGAAGGCGGTCTGTAACTGAAATTAAACAAACTCCTTGTTCTTTGGCACACTCAGCAACTTTTAATGTTTCGTTTGCATATCTTGGAAAGGAAAAAACAACTAATACAGACTTATTTGTGAGATTACAAAACTTTTCATAGAAATCTCCTGTGGGTGAACATAAACTTACATTTTCCCTTAATGAACTTAGCGTATAGGAGAACCAATAGGCGGCGGCATGGGAAACCCGATGTCCTGCAATCAATATTTGGTCAGCCTGGATCAGAACATCGACTGCTTTCCATATGTCCTGAACGTTCGTATGATCTAATAGATGTCTTAAAATATGTACTTCGTTTTCTATCACTTTTGTAAAGGGATCTTGCTTGTCATCAATGTGGAGAATGGAATCAGTATTGGATAAGTCTATTTGATTTTGGTGCAGCAGCTGTTTTTGAATCCTCGACTGCATTTTACTAAACCCTTCAAATCCCAATGAATAGGAAAACCGAATGACCGTTGTTTCACTAACCTCCGCTTCCCTACCAATTTGAAATGCCGTTTTAAAGGCGGCTTCATCCAAATTTTCAATCAGATAAGCGGCAACTTTTTTTTGACCTGCCGATAGATGGTCAAATTTTTCTTTTACTAATAATTTAAATGGAAGATGTTCCACCATATCACTCCTTTCCGATGAATTAAATACTTCTTTTTAAAATTATGACGAAGGAAATACTTCTTTGTTTTATACACTATCACAATTTAATTAGAAAAAGAAGAAGTTTTTGATTTTTTCGACAATTATTAACTTCGAACTTCCCTACAGTTTTTTATAAAATAATATTCCCGTTGATTTCAGAAATCCGCTCCCTTTCCGCCGACTGCCTGCCGAGCCTCCTCGACGCAAGTGTCTGTGGGGTCTAGGCTAGCCAGTTTTTCGACAGGAGTATCGTAAATTTCTTCAATCCATTAAGAATTATAGTAAAAAAACAAACTAGGAGGATTAACTAGTCTCAAACATAATTCGGTGTGAGATCAGCCTGCAGTTTTTTCTAGAAAACATTCCAGCTGATTCCAGAAATCCGCTNTGATTCCAGAAATCCGCTCCCTTTCCGCCGACTGTCTGCCAAGCCTCCTCGGCACGAGCGCCTGTGGGGTCTAGGCTAGCCAGTATTTCGGCAGGAGTGTCGCAATTTTCTTCCATCCAATTAGGATTATAGGTGAAAAAAACTTAAAGGATAAACTGGTCTCAAACATAATTCGGTATGAGATCAGCCTGCAGTTTTTTCTAGAAATCATTACAGCTGATTTCAGAAATCCGCTCCCTTTCCGCCGACTGTCTGCCAAGCCTCCTCGGCACGAGCGCCTGTGGGGTCTCGGCTAGCCAGTTTTTCGGCAGGAGTGTCGCATATTTCTTCCATCCATTAAGGAGTACAGGAAAAAATATGAAATATAAACAGGTCTTAAACATGGTTCGTGATGAGACCAGCCTACAGTTTTTTCTTTTAAAACACAAAGTTGATTGGAGCGGGTGTACGAGACTCCTGCGGGAAAAGCGTGGCATGGGAGACCCCGCAGGCGCACCGAGGAGGCTCCCGCCCGCCCGCGGAAAGCGAGTGCCTGAAGTGGAAATCAAGTCCACCACCAAATTACATTTCTTGGTTCGGGTCTCTAATTACTTTATTTGTAAAATCAATAACTTCATTGACACTAAGATATATGTTAGAATATTCTGTAGTTTCAACTTATTCAAGGGGGGCATTTTAATGGGGGAACCATCTAAAGGAAACGAACTTTTACAAGTTATTACAGAGGGGAAACAACCTCCGAATTGTGATCTAACGTTACAGATTGAAGCAAATTATGCCCAGGACGGAATTGCGAGAGGTGTATGGAAAGTAGATGAAAAGTTTATTAACGGAATTGGTGTAGCAATGGGTGGATTTGTCACTTCTGCAGCAGATATCATGATGGCTTATGCGATATCATCTAAATTAAGCATCGGACAATCCTTCGCATCCATTGATTTACATACTACCTTTCATCGACCAGTAAGATTAGGAGACGTACAAGTTGAAGCAAAAGTAGACCGAATCGGAAAAAAAACAGCTTATGTACTTGCAGATTTATTTCAAAATGATAAAAAGGTGGCTAGCGTTGTGTCATCAGTTATGATCCTTTAAACCATAAAAAAGCATGTTGCACAAAAAAGCCCTTCGTAACATGCTTCTTTCATTTAGACTATTCGATAAAATCAAGAGAGCACAAGATTCACCGCTTCGCCTAATCACCTCATTGTAAATCATTTTTATATATTCTTTGGATAGACACCTCATCAAACAAGCCATCGCAGCACGGGGCTTTTGAGATCCATGGTGAATAGACCGTAATCAATGACGACCATTTCATCATTCTCATTATATCCGACATTATCTAAACGCAAATCTATTGGGATAATACCGTGCCTCAGGAATTTTAATTCCAACTTGATCAGTTTCGTATATTCCTTGATTGCAAACGGCACTTTCGTGTCCACCTTCTTCATGATTATCCAGCCCGTCCCATACTCCTTAACTGGACATAAATACTTTTTGACTTCCTCATTACAGTTATTGTATATATAGGCTTCATTTGCATTGCTTATTAGTCCTACTTGTGACAATGCAATTTTTAAAATATAGCCATTATTTAAATCATAGACAACCCGGTTAAAACCATGCCCGATCATTTTATACTTGAACTTGAGCGTTTTTCTGGCGGTAGATACTAATTGTCCAGCGGTTATATATATTTGGAATATCCCTATTTGAGATATCCAGGACTCAATGGCTTTTATCTCTTGCATGGACAGCATTGCACTTTTATTTGGCTGATCTAACCTTTCCTTACCATTGTTAATTGGCCACAACATTCCCTATACGTCTCCTTTTTTTAAAATTTGTTACTAGAGAGGTCTCCAGGGATGAGAAAACTATAAAAAATAAAAGCATGTTCTCAGTTTTTCAAGATTTCCCCTTCGTTATATGTATGATATGAATCTTTTATAAAACGGCTTGTACTGTAGCTGAGAAATCATTATCATGGACAGGGAACTTCGAATCATTTGGATGAACATGTTCTAGTAATCATAAGGATCAATATTCAGGCACTCCCCTTTCCTTCTTTTGCAAAAAAAATGGTATATTATTCTTTGACATCAATGGTTTAAGACAAGGAGTGATGAAGTATTCGTAAAAGTTGGATCATTTCAGCAATGGTTGGATTATTGCTTATTTGTTTAAGTGTGATTGCCTTAAATTATTTCAAAAGCGATAAAACTGAAAAAGGGGAAAATGCGGAAGCCAAGGAATCCAAAATTCCTGAGGTTGATGAATATGGCGGGATCCATCTTGAAAAAGTCGGGGATAAGGTTCGCCAAAAAAATTGGGGAACCTTCAGATTACTAGAAACGAAGTCTATTAATGAGGCTTTTGAATTAGCACCGATGGTCATCACAGTCAAGGATATCCGCAGGATTCAATTATCTTCACTCACAGATGAAGTAAAAGAGGAACTCAAGTCCTATACGGGATTGAGTTTTGAAGAGGCCTATTCGATATATTATAAAGAGAATTTATCCATGGAGGAAATCGATCAACGGGCAGCGTTGTCTAAAACGGATATCGATGAAGAGGTTTCTTATCTAGAGATAACTTATTCTGTTGAAAATAAAGATTCGAGGGAACTTCAGTTCTTCAGCATGGAAAATGTTACTTTCAATGATGATCTTACATATGATGTGCCTTCTAAAAATTTCATCCATTCCGGGGATACTTTTATGGGGACAAAAAAAGTAAGTCGATCAGATTACCAACCAGGAGAATTGAGAAAAGGCACAATTGGTTTATTGGTTGATCCAGAGGCAAAATTAGATCGGCTCGATTCCTTTTCATTCACTACCGATGATATAGCGGATGGTGAGTCTCATGAATTATTGGTGGATGGGACTTCATTTGAAATTCCCCTAAAAGGAAAGTAGAATTATAGTCTATAAACCCTAAAAAAGGGAAACCTCGAATAAAGGTTTTCCTTTTTTAGGGTTTCATCTGAGCTCCCTTACGATAACTGATATGCTTATTTCCCCCCGGCAGTAGGGCTCTGTGCTTCCTCCATTAAAATTCTGCGCAATATTTTCCCGACAGCTGATTTTGGCAATCTCTCCCTGAACTCAAAACTTCGCGGCACTTTATATCTGGCCAGTCGCTGCACGCAAAACTCCCTGATTTCCTGCTCCGTGACTGACTTGCCTTCCTTTAAAACTATGGCCGCTTTTACCGTTTCCCCACGGTATGAATCCGGTACTCCATATACACATGTCTCTTTCACGGCTGGATGCTGATAAATAATATCTTCGACTTCGATTGGATAAACATTATAACCGCTTGCAATGATCATATCTTTCTTCCTGCCTACGATATAGAAATATCCCTCTTCATCCATCGTCGCGATATCCCCAGTGTAAAGCCATCCATCCCGTAAAGCTGTTGCCGTTTCCTCAGGATTTTCCCAATATCCCTTCATTACTTGCGGACCTTTAATGATCAGTTCGCCTCTTTCTCCTGCTTGCAATTCATCAACGCCTGTTTTCAAATCGACGATTTTAGCATCGGTATTTGGGTATGGAATTCCGATACTTCCTTGTTTTTTCTGTCCTATGACTGGATTACGGTGTGTAGTGGGGGAAGTTTCCGACATCCCGAATCCTTCTAATATTGTAACCCGTAATTTTTTTTCGAACTGTTGAATGATTTCTATCGGGAGCGGCGCAGAACCACAGCTGCAGTACTTAAAGCAGCATAAATCTTCCGCCGTCAAATCCGGGTGATTCAATAAAGCAATATACATGGTCGGGACACCAGGAAAAATGGTTGGCCGATGTGTTCGAATCAAATCTACCACCTTATCTATTTCAAATTTCTCTAATGTGATATAAGTTGATCCGGCATATATGGCACTATTCAATCGTCCATTACCGAAGACATGGAATAATGGGGTCAATCCAAGCATCCGTTCGCCAGGACTTTGGAGTTGAAGGGCATTAGCCGTGAAAGCAAAATCTTGAAATACATTCGAGATCAAATTAAAATGCGTGAGCATGACCCCTTTTGATTTCCCTGTAGTTCCCCCTGTATATTGAAGAACAGCCACAGCTTCCTTTGGGTCGATGTCCAGAACAGGAAGTTCCTTATCTTTCCTTGATAAATCCGTTCCAGTTTCCATTAATTGCTCGGCAGATATGAACGTTAACCTTTCAGAAAAACTTGTTAGCGCTAATATTTCCCGTTGAACCTCCCGCCCAATGAACCAATTGGCTCCGGAATCCCGTAATATATAGTCCAATTCACTCGACTTATACAGTGGGTTCACTTGAACGACCATACCTCCCAAACGATGGGTGGCATAATAGGCAATGATATATTCTAGACAATTTGGCAGCATGATTGCTATACGATCGTCTTTTTGAAATCCACGGTTGTCTAAATTCACAGCAAAACGATCTGCGGCATCCTTTAATTCCATATATGTCATTTCCCGATCCCCATCTATTACGGCCTTGCAGGTTGGGTAAAGTTGGGCTGAACGTTCAAGGAGTCCATATAAGGACAATACTGGAATGTCAATTTCTGCTGGGGTTTCTTTCGGATAAAATCGATGCCAAGTTCTAGTCAATTTTTTCACACCTCATTTTTTACTATTAAAATGGAGCATAGTCACTTGTCAGCCAATTTGATCATCCTTGCCTCATTTATCGCGAATGATTTTAAAAATTCCTGTGCCCTTAGCAATGATGTTGCCTTCAGCATCTTTTATTTCTCCTTCAGTAAAGGCAATTTTGTATCCTTTTTGCAGGACTTTTGCTTCCGCAAAGAGTTCCCCGCTTGATATGCTGGCAAAATAATGTACTGTTAAACTTGTCGTCACGACTTTAGATTTGGTAACGGAACGAGTCACCATTCCTAGGATGGTATCCAGCATGGTGGCATGAATGCCCCCGTGCAGTGTTCCATTGACATTAAGTAAATGTTCTTCAATGTTTAGCTTTATCGTTACATTTCCTTCTTCAAACCGAATGATTTCAAACCCTATATGTGAAAAGAATGCACTACTTTCGAATTGATTCCGAATATCCTCCACTTCAACAGGCAATCTTCCTCCCCCTCACTTATGCACGATTCAAATTATATACGGAAAGGAGCAGAAACGTATGGGGTTTCCGCTCCTTTACGTTAGACTATATCGTTTCAATCATGATCGCCATTCCCTGGCCGCCGCCTACACAAAGTGTAGCAACTCCATATTTTTCTTTCCTGCGAATCAGTTCATGTATTAGCGTTGTCACGATCCTTGCGCCCGTCGATCCGACTGGGTGCCCAAGTGCAATGGCGCCTCCGTTTACATTCACCTTGTTTTCATCTAGCGATAAATCCCTGATTACTGCCAATGCTTGTGAAGCGAACGCTTCATTTAATTCGAAAAGCCCAATTTCTTCAACTTTTTTCCCGGTGCGCTCCATAAGTTTTCCAACTGCTGGTACTGGACCAATTCCCATCACTTCAGGAGAAACTCCGGCAGTCGCCCAATCGACGACCTTTGCGATCGGCTGTACTTGCAACCTTTCCGCTTCACTGGCCTTCATTAACACCAATGCAGCTGCCCCGTCATTACGACCACAAGCATTACCGGCAGTGACGGTTCCGTTTTCCCTGAATGCCGGTTTTAAGTTTGCAAGCTTTTCCATTGTGGTGTCAGGGCGTGGATATTCATCCGTTTCAATGATAACCGTACTCTTCCTGTCAGAGACCTGGACAGGAACGATTTCATCCTTGAACCTTCCTTCTTCCATAGCTTGCGCCGCTCTTCGTTGACTTTCCACTGAAAAGGCATCTTGTTCTTCCCTGGAAATGTTGTATCGCTGTGCGACATTTTCAGCGGTGATTCCCATCCCTAAACTTTTTCCATAAATTTCTTGAGGCTGCTGCCCAGCTTCAGTATTAGAATCAACTAGTTGGGTCCTGTCTCCCCCAAAACGGGCACTTCTTAAATAAAGCGGTGCCCGGCTCATGCTTTCCGTACCCCCGGCAACGACTATATTTGCTTGACCTGAGCTTATCTGCTGTGCTGCTGAGGTGATGGCTTGCATTCCAGATGCACATAACCGGTTTACCGTAAAAGCCGGTGCAGAATCGGGAATCCCTGATCGCAATGCTGCCACCCTCGCGACATTCGAGGATTCGGTCGTTTGCCTAACCTCCCCGAAAATGACTTCATCCACTTGTTCCGCTGCAATATTTGCCCGCTTGATCGCTTCTTTAATGGCAATGCTAGCCAAATGACCGGAACTAATCTCTTTAAATGCTCCACCGTACCTACCAATTGGTGTTCGTACAGCACTCACGATCACGATATCTTCTCCCATTTCGTTCCTCCCCCTTGAAATTCCGGATACGTGGGCAAAAGACTACCTGCCCGAATAAAACAGTAAACATTCAGCATTCTTCCAAGACATTTCTTGCAATGATTAAACGTTGGATTTCATTCGTTCCTTCATAGATCTTCGTTATGCGGGCATCCCGATAAAAACGTTCTACTGGATATTCAGCCATATATCCCATCCCGCCATGAATTTGTACCGCTTTATCCGCCACCCGATTAAAAACGTCAGAGGCGAACAGTTTGGCCATTGAAGCTTCCTTGATCACTTTTTTGCCTTCATCAATCTTTTGTGCCGCCATCATCGTCAATGCTCTTGCGGCTTCCGTTTCGGTTGCCATATCAGCAAGCATCCATTGAATCGCTTGGTTGTCAGCGATCGGTTTACCGAATTGGATGCGCTCTTTGGCATATTTAGCTGATAATTCAATTAATTTTCCGCTTGAACCCACTGCTCTTGCAGCCAATCCTACTCGCCCTTCACCTAAAATTTTAAGTGCAGAAATATATCCCATTCCAACTTCGCCGATTACATTTTCTTCAGGTATGATACAATCTTCAAAAATGACCTGTGAGGTATATGATCCTCTTAATCCCATTTTTTTGTCCTTTTTGCCGACAGTCAAACCAGGAAAGTCTCTTTCCACTAAAAAAGCGGTAATCCCTCCCTTTGCCCCTTTATCTTTATCCGTTAAAGCGAATACGGTATAAACATCAGCTATCGGCCCATTCGTGATGAAATGTTTCGTCCCGTTCATCACCCAGTAATCACCCTTCTTTTCTGCACTCGTTGCCAAATTGGTTGCATCCGATCCCGCTCCGGGTTCAGATAAAGCAAAGGCGCCAATTTTCGTGCCTGCTGCCATTTCAGGCAAGTATTTATTTTTCAAATGTTCGGATGCCAGCTTAACCAGACCTGTACTGCCAATCCCGGTGTGAGCGCTTATTAATGAAACGAAACCATTATGGGTCCTTCCTAACTGCTCTAATACGGTAGCTTTTCCCACCGCATTTAAGCCAATTCCACCGTATTGTTCGGGAATGCTTATCCCGAATAAGCCAAGGTCTTTCGCTTTTTCCACCAAATGCTCTGGGATGGCATCATCTTCTTCAATTTGTATGGCGAAGGGCTCCACTTCCCTTTCAACAAAATTACGGATCATTTCCTTCATTTGCTGCATTTCCTTGGTTAAAGTGATTGTCATGAGTTTATTCCTCCTTAGTTCTGTTCATGTATAGTAGCCATCGGCAAGTAGGGCATTTAGGTCAGAATGCTGTGCTAAATTGATTGTTTTTTTGTAAATACACATATAAAATCAGCCTTCACGTTCAATTATCGTAGCAATTCCCTGTCCGCCCCCAATGCAAGCTGTAATAAGGGCGAACCTTCCGGCAGAACGCTTCAATTCATGAACCGCTTTCGTAATGAGGATGGCACCCGTCGCACCTAGTGGGTGTCCATGTGCAATGGCTCCCCCGTTCACATTCACTTTTGCTAGATTCATATCAAGCTCCCGATTACAAGCAATGACTTGAGCGGCGAATGCTTCGTTAAACTCAATGATGTCCATTTCATTTAAGGAAAGTCCTGATTTCTCCATTACCTTTCTTATAGCGGGAACAGGTCCTATTCCCATATAATTTGGATCTACCCCTGCAACTGCCTGTGCCCTGATCGTCGCTAAAGGCTTAATCCCCAATTCCACCGCTTTTTCCCTCGACATGATGACCAATGCTGATGCGGCATCATTCAATCCCGAACTATTGCCTGCAGTCACGGACCCGCCTTCTAGAAATGCAGGCGATAATTTGGCTAGCCCTTCTTTCGTTATTTGCGGTCGAGGATGTTCATCCAATTTAAATTCGATATCGTCACCTTTTCTGACGGGAATGTGGATGGGCACAATTTGTTCATTGAACCGGCCCTCTTCCACGGCTCTGGCCATATTTTTTTGGCTTTGTAGAGCAAAGGCATCTTGTTCTTCCCTGCTGACCTCATATTTTCCCGCTAAGTTTTCAGCCGTGATTCCCATCGGGGGATCGCCAATCTCTTTAGGGGACAACCTGGACTTTCTGAACTGCGGCGGCTTTGCACTGTATGGTTTTTCCGGTCGGTCCATCAAGTATGGCGCCCTGCTCATGCTCTCGACCCCACCGGCGATATAGACATCGCCTTCTCCAGCCCGGATCGCTTGTGAAGCCAAGTTGACAGCATTTATTCCCGAGCCGCATTGACGGTCGACAGTCAGACCCGGAAGATGAATCGAGAGGCCCGTTTCCAGTGCAGTTAACCTGGCAATGTTTCCACCCCCGCTTAACACATTCCCCATGATTACATCATCTACCATACGAGGTTCTACATTCGCTCGTTTCAAGGCTTCTTTCATCACTTCTGCTCCAAATACGTGGGCAGGAACAGATGCAAGTGCACCTCCCTGTTTTCCAATTGCTGTTCGAACTGCAGAAACTATGACGGCTTCTCTATTCATGTCCAATCCGCTCCTTTTCCTTTTATTCACGCCATTATTTGATGGCATGACTTCATTTCACCAGTTTCATTGAATGTAAGCAGGTTCGACCTGCTTATGAGGACTTAAGGTCAAAGTTATCCGAACTTTTATTTTTAAGTTTCCCGGCCGGTTTAACGAATATCGCAAACAGGATGCCAAAAGCCAGGACAAGGATCGCCATGAACAATATCGATAGGTTATAACCCAATAGTTGATTTCCTCCAGCTAGACTTATGATATAGCCAGTTAATAGAGGTGCGACAATTCCCGCTAGATTTCCTGATGATGTTAAGATGCTTGTCATCAATCCCCCCCGATCCTGCATTTCATTGATCATGATCGTTGGTCCAATTGGTAAAATGGCGTATGTAAGACCCTTTGCTAAACACATGGCGACTATCACCCAGATTGGATTTTGAAATATCATGATTGAGGAAAAGAACAATGCACCAAGAATCATGGCGCCCGCAACGACGAATACCCTTGATGATCGCCAATTCTGATTCTTCTTGAATAAATGATCGGACGCCATCGAAACACCCATATAAATACATACGGAAACGACTCCGATTATCGCAACGCTGGTTCCCATTTGACCTGGAGTCATTTTTACGGCTTCCACTAAATAAATCGGGAGCCAAACGGAAAACCAAACAACTAAAATATACGTTGAAAAATAAGCGAGCGTAGTAAACAAAGCAGTTGGTGAGGCCAGTAGCAGCAAAAAGTCTTTCACTTTTATTTTTTCCAGTTTTTGTTTCTTTTTCTTTTGGACGTTTTCGTATACTTCAACTGGATTTTCCTTTGTTAAAAATTGGAAGAGGAAGAACCAAACAAGGCTTGCTGCACCAAGGGCGGCAAAAGCAACCTTCCAGCCGAATATCGTAATTAAGGATACGAGGATCGGTGCCACGATCATCGCGCCAACGGTCCCTCCGCCAACAACCACCGAATTGGCAAAACCTTTCAGTTTCGGCGGAAACCACTTATCGGCATGACTGTAAGCAATTGGGCTATAAGGCCCTTCGAATGCACCAAGTAAAATCCTGTACAGAATTAATAACGGAAGAGCGGTGATGGCTAAAACGCCGAATTGCAAAACGGTCCATGTCAGCATGATGAACCCCAGCACTTTTTTAGCCCCCAGCCGATCAGCCCATGCTGCCCCAAAAATCCCTGTTACTGGGTAAAGCCAATAATAACTGCTTCCAACAAGACCCCACTCTGCATAGGTCAGATTGAATTCCTTCATGATGGGAACAGCTGCGAGGCCCACGATCGATTTATCTGCAAAATTGATGACGGCTCCAAAGAATAATAGAATGAGAACAACCCAACGCATATGAATCCCTCCTCTTCTTTATTTTTGTTTACAATGGCATACCAACCAACGTAAGTAAGGTTCAACTTAGATGGTTGAAATCACGCTCCCCCACTTTCAACCCTTTTCTAATTCCTCCTTAACTAACAATCTTTTTAATAGTTTACCCACTGTATTACGCGGAAGTTCTTTTCTTAATTCAAATACTTTTGGTACTTTATAAGGCGTCAATTGGGAATAGCAATATCCTTCTATTTCTTCAAGATCCACGGAAGCGCTTTCTTTAGGTACGATGAATGCTTTCACTATTTCTCCTTTTTCTTTATGTGGGATGCCGACCACAGCTGCCTCTTTTATGGCCGGATGTTCATACAGAACCCCTTCTACCTCCTGCGGGTAAATATTGAATCCGCCGACGATGATCATTTCTTTTTTCCTGCCGACGATATAGAAATATCCTTCGTCATCCATCACAGCAAGATCGCCAGTATATAGCCAATCATTCTGTAAGGCCTTTTTGGTTTCGGCTTCGTTATTCCAATAACCCTTCATGATTTGCGGGCCTTTTATGAGCAACTCCCCGACGCATGTGTTAGGCACTTCATTATTTTCATCGTCAATGATCATACAATCCGTGCCAGGAAAAGGGATGCCAATGCTTCCTATTTTCCTTTTTCCGAAAGGCGGATTACGATGAGTGGAAGGTGAAGCCTCAGACAAACCGAAACCCTCTCCGATTTTGGCACCGGTCAGCCCCTCAAATCGCTTTATTACTTCAACCGGCAGGGGCGCCGATCCACAAGAACAACTTTTTAAACAATTCAGTCCATAGTTTTCAATTCCTGGATGATTGACGAAAGCGTTGTACATCTTTGGAACTCCTGGAAAGAAAGTCGGACGATACTTTTTTATTTTTGCAAGTACATCTTCAAGTTCGAATTTAGGAAATAAGAGGATGGCAGCTCCAATATAGATACCTAGATTCATTGCACTTGTCATGGCATAAACATGGTAAAGAGGCGTAGCTGCCAAAACGATTTCTTCGCCAGGTTTCAGGGAATCACCATACATTTCAAAGCTCTGCACGACATTGGAGGTTAAATTATGGTGAGTAAGCATGACACCCTTCATCTTCCCAGTTGTGCCGCCAGTATATTGGATGACTGCCGTATCTTCATGCGGCATTATCACTACGGGCTTCTTAAGCGCATCCCCGGTTTCAATCATCGTTTTAAGGGAATAGGAGCCATTTTGATCATTTTCCGTATCAATGCATACATCAAATTCATATATCGCTTTCGTTTCTTCGATTGTATTTGCCGCCGTTTGGTCAAATACAATATTCTTCGTATCCGAGTCTATTAATATTTGCAATAGTTCCCGCGGTTTATACATGGGATTAATTTGTACAACCAACAGTCCCAGTGCCTGGGCAGCATAATAACTGATTATGAAATAAGGGTGGTTGGCCATCATCAGTCCAATCCGTTCACCTTTAACAAAGCCCATTTCTCTCCATTTACCTGCAAGTTTGTCTACCTGCATTTTTAGATTCTTATAATCCATGGACTGGTCTTCATAAATGATGGCTGTATGGTGTGGAAACTTACTCGCTGTTATATCAAGCAGTGAATAGACGGATATTTCCGGTAGCTTCATAGATTTCATTCTTTCAACATACCATTGCTCCCATGGTTTATTTATCGTTTTTCGCACCATTTATCCCTCCGCACATAAACGAATTTCATATCGTGCATGTTTGATTTATAACTATTATTATGCAACTTGCATGCCAAGTCCCAATTTAATGTAAAGTCGCTTATTATTAACATCAGTCAATTCATGAATGAATTTTATTCGCAAACATTGCCTTTCTATAGGGGATTCATCGAAATGCCCATAATTCATTTTTGAATTTATATAAACTCAGCTCTTTACTAACGATATTGAAAAGTTGACTTTTACCATATTATAGATTATACATACTCACAAATCGTGTTATAGACTTTTGGGATTATAAAATTCGAAAAGCCCATCCAGCTGAGGATGGGCTTTTCGAATTTTATTGACCTACGGTTAAATAGCTCCCTTTCCATTCCTGGACTTTTAGATTTTGCGCGTTCGTAGACTTTTTTGCCACCGCTGAATCCAAGAATCATCAAAGCCACACAACTGGTTCAATCGATCGGACCATCCTGTAAAGACCTAGATATCACGTTCTTTAAGAACATTATCCAACATGGCCTGAAGTTGTCGTCCTTCATTTTGATCTTTGCTACTCACTCTAATGTATCCAAATTTACGGACATCCATTTTTTTACTCCTTCATCTACTTTTCTCTCTCTTATTCTATCCAAAGCGTTCGTAAATGTTTTTCTAACTTTTACGAACGGGTATAACAATGCTATACAGACCATTTCGGAAATTTTTTAGCTTTAAACGGCGCTCAACCATTTTTGTGAACAACATTTTCTTTTTTGGATATTATTAAAATAATAAATCTGCTGATTTTGTTAATTTTAGCCCCTTCATCCTATCAGCCTGTCATCCTTTTATCATACCAAGAGGTTTTTGCTCGAATTTCCAAATGAAATTCTTGACAATGTAAGCGCTTTCTTTTATGGTGATAATAGGTTGGATGGCATGCGTGGCCGTCATAGTATCTGGCGTAGGTGGGGCCAATACCCGGAACAGTACATAG
>NZ_JBHZPD010000018.1:0-56948 GCF_042787955.1 Peribacillus sp. YIM B13477 | reverse complement strand
CCGCCTGCAAGACGGTGCAATTCGGTGATGATTTGGTGCGTTGGAAATTGGTTCACCACTGTAACCTGCACTTCATCCTTTTTGTAATATTCACGTACGGATAAGGCAGATAGTAATCCTGCATAACCTGCACCTAAGATGACGATTTGTTTTGACATAGTTAATCCCCCGTCCTTACTGATTGAAAGTTATCAAATTATTTTTGGTTTTTACGTTCTGAAGAGACTTCAAGAAAAGCTTGGGCGAAACGGAAAAGCTTTTGTGCTTGCGGATCTTTCATCATTTTTAACAGACCAAAAAGACCGATCACATCATTATTCGCTTCTGCACGATCCTTAGCCTCGATGGCATTCGCAGCAAGCCCTTTCACTGAATGGACTACAGGTGTCGCGATCTCCGAAATGGCGCTGACCGTATCATTTTTCAACACATCATCAGTCGCAACCGATTGAGCGAAATCATAAGACTTTGTTAAAATATTCACTAACTCAGTCAGTTTTGGTAACTGCTCGACTAAAGTGTTCAATGATTCCTGAACCTCAGGCTTTAAAAGCTGATCTAAGATATCCAATTGCTCTTGGTTTGCAGAAATATTAAGTGTTTCATGTTCAGGTTTTGAGATTACATCTACCATATCTAATTCCCCTTTAAACTTAATTATTTTGATTTATGTTTTTTCCGCCGATACTACTAATCATACGACTCTAATCTCTTAATTTCAAATATTTCTTTTGTGATACGAATATAATTTTATCGTAATAATTAAGAGTTATTTGGTGGTTTTTTTGATTTATCTTAATATTCCAAAAGAGTATTAAGATTATTCTGGTTATAATACCTTATATAAAGAGGGGATTAGAGGCATTCTACCTTGTCATTTCCTATAATAATAAATCTATAGCAGACACCTTTTTGTTTTGCTATAATGTCCATAATCTTTGACGGAATGGGACTCGAGAATATTTTATCTGATTTAGGGTACATACTATTATCGGAATTGGAGTTGATGCCCTTGGTAGAACGCAGGATGTTAAAGGTACGTGGTGAGATTATCGAAATATCGTCTAGGTATAATGAAAAATATAGTAAATGGAATTGTACAGCTAAAGTTCCTAATAGTTCCATTATTGCTTATTGTCGTGATAAGAATAAGCTTCGTGCTGAGACAGTTTCTATGAGCAGGTTATTAATTACGTATGAAGACTATAAAATTGTTTGATAAATAGAGAAAAGGCGCCCAATCTTGAAGATGAAGTTGGCGCCTTTTTTATAGAATAATATTTTATTTGCGAACCGGGAATATATCTTCGAAAATGGAGATATATCATCGGAAACTTCTGAATTATCTGCGAAAGTATACGATTTATCGATTTTTCGACAAAACTTCGATTAAAAAAAGCTATTTTATTAGTGAAAAGCAACGAAATTGTCAAAAAATATATCAGAAAATACTGAAAAGGATAGTAAAATTATGTTAATATATTTAAAAAAAGTATTATTTTCTAAAGTAATAATGAATAATTTATATTTAAAGGATCTCCATTAAGAAAAGGTATTTCTAAACAGCAATTAGTTCAATTGATTTTACTACAATAAAATGAAATGGAGTCGATACAATGGTGAGTATTACTGGATATGGGAAAGCGAGAGAAGAAGCAGTGAATAATTTTCAGGAATTTGTGGGTTTTGAAATTCCTGAAGATTATAAACAATTTCTCCTTAAGCATAATGGCGGCACAACTACGGTTCAAAACTGTAAGTTTTATGTAGATGGATTAGACACACTTGTATGCTTACATGCACTTTATGGATTAGAGCTTCTAGATAAAGAACTGGATTTACAGAAATGGCATGAAGAAAACAGAGAAGACTTACATAAGAATTGCATCATAATAGGTAATGATACATGTGCAGGTAAAATTTTGCTGATAAATAATGAAGAAGAAAAGGGAGTTTACTTCTGGGATCAAGGTTGGTATTCGGATCCATCAAGCCAGGATGAAAACATTTATAAAGTTGCATCGAGTTTTCAATCCTTCATTGAGGGATTGAAAGTCCCGGAGGAAATCTAATTTTATTGTAATCCCCTTGATTGGCTCATGCCATTCAAGGTTTTTTATTGTCATGTTAATGAGGAGATAAAAATGTATAAAATATTATTGGTTGAAGACGATCTCAAAATAGCTGGAATTTTGGTCAATTATTTAAAAAGGTATGGGTATGGGGTTTTTGAAGTGAAGCAACTGGACCAAGTTTTTGCGGAGTTCCAGGATATAAAGCCAGATTTGGTTTTATTGGATATTAATCTGCCCTATTATGATGGGTTCCATTGGTGCCGGCTAATAAGGACGGTTTCGAAGGTTCCTGTCATATTCATCTCGGCAAGGACAGATGAAATGAACCAAGTCATGGCCATTGAATATGGGGGAGATGACTATTTAACAAAACCATTTCATTTGGAAGTGGTATTAGCGAAAATAAAGAGTGTCCTACGTAGGGTGTATGGTGAATATGCGGATATATCTTCATTCCACCAGCAAGTAAAGGAAATGGAGGGATTAACGCTTTATACGGAAAAAGCGATGATCGAATATCAAGACAATCAGGTAACGTTAACTCAAAATGAGTTGAAATTATTGAGTTGTTTACTACGACAGTATGACACAATCGTCTCTCGTGAAGAGTTACTTGAAGCATTATGGAATGATGATTCATTTGTTGATGACAATACATTGACCGTCAATGTCACAAGGGTACGAAGAAAACTTGAGGATATTGGCATCAAGCATGCCATAACAACTAGCAGGGGAAAAGGATATCGACTAAAAATAGTGCAAGGTGAAGAAAAGTGAAGCTGAAATCCTTTATTAAAGACCGTCTTTATTTTATATTTTATACTGTTCTATTGGTAAGCCTGCTTATTATTGCTTATGCATTAGCCGTTCTGGAAGCGGTGAATCACATATCGATTTCAAATATCATCTATTTAATTATTCTCGCGTTGTTTATGATGCTTATATTTTTAGCGGCCGATTACATAAGGCAATACCGCTTCCTTAATCAATTAGCAAGGATGACGCAAGAACCGAGCTTGTCGTTTGAATATGTCGAAGCCCTTAGGGAACCTTTGACAAATGAACAAAAGTTGTGGATGGAGCTTTTTCAACAAATGAACAAGGTAACCATTGGGCAATTACAAGAACAAATCAAACAGAAGGAGCAATATGAGCTGTTGATTCATCAATGGGTTCATCAAATGAAGACACCTGTTTCAGTCATTTCCTTACTGATTCAAGAAGGCAAAAGGACATTTTCGAATGAGCCGATGAAGGATTATCTTAAAGAGATAGAAGAAGAAAATGATCGATTTCGCAGAGGGCTGGAAATTATATTGCATGGGGCAAGGCTGCAGCGTTTTTCGGAGGATGTAAAATCGGAGCGGGTTGACTTAATTAATCTAGTCAAGCAAGTAATTAACGAGGAAAAAAAACAGTTCATCAAACGGTTCATATATCCCAGGCTTGAAACGGAGCTTGAGAATGTATATGTACATTCGGATCGAAAGTGGCTGCACTTCGCCGTTAGTCAGGTGGTCTTTAATGCACTGAAGTATTCAAGGCAGGAAGAGCATGACAGCATAACGTTCAATATCATTGAAAAAGAGTCGGAGATTTTCCTTAGGATAACAGATCAGGGAATTGGAATCGTCCCACATGATGTAAAACGGGTGTTTGATCCATTCTTTACTGGTGAGAACGGGCGAGTCAAACAAGAGTCAACCGGAATGGGACTATATCTTGTGAAGGAAATCGTTAATAGACTTGGGCATGTCGTTACCATCCAATCGACTGTATCCGAAGGGACTACTGTGGAGTTTCTCTTTAAGACAAATATCTTACATGAAAGGTGACAGAATTGTAAGGGTGCTAAACGATTATGTAATAAACTTCGATGGGAGCCTCCCGCTTTATTCATTATACTTACGGTAAGAAAGGGAGGTATTTTCGGATGTCGATTTTAAAAGCAGAACAACTATCCAAAACTTATTTTCAAAAACAGGGGAATTTATTTCATAAGGCGTTACATAATTTCACCATGAATGTACAGAAAGGGGAATTTGTCGGAGTGATGGGTCCATCCGGCAGCGGGAAAACCACCCTGCTTAACTTAATGGCCACGATTGATAAGCCCACCACAGGTAAAGTCATTCTAAATGATCAAAATCCGAATGAATTAAACAATCAGGATCTGGCATTGTTTCGCAGAAGGGAAATTGGATTTGTTTTTCAAGACTTCAACCTTCTTGATACACTTACCGTTCGCGAAAATATCCTCCTTCCTCTAGCGTTAGATCATTATAAACTGCAGGAAATGGAATATAGGGTAAGTCAGTTGGTAAGCCTTCTCGGTATAGAAGGGATTTTAGAAAAGAGGACTTTTGAAATTTCTGGAGGTCAGCAGCAACGAACGGCTTGTGCAAGAGCGATGATTCATGAACCTTCCATTATTTTAGCGGATGAACCTACTGGTAATTTGGATTCCAAATCTGCCAAGCAGGTAATGGATACCCTCACGACACTTCAGGAGAAAAAGGGAGCAACCATCCTCATGGTCACTCATGACCCGACTGCCGCCAGTTTCTGTGACCGGATTCTATTCATAAAGGATGGCAGGTTCTTTTCGGAGGTTCACAGCGGAGGGGAAAGGCAGAGCTTCCATCAAAGGATTTTAGATACGTTAAGCGTTTTGGGAGGAGTCTATCATGAACATCCGACTTCTCGCTAAGAGAAATATTCAAGGAAATGCACAACGTTATCTTGCTTATTTTTTTAGTATTGTCCTTTCCGTCTCAATCTTTTTTATTTACGCATCGTTTATCTTTCATCCTGATGTGGTCCATGCGAATATTCCAGGGGGACAGTTAATTAGTAAGGGACTCATTGCAGCTGAAATAGTGATCATCATATTTTCAGTTTTTTTTATCGCTTATTCGAATGCAGCATTTATACAGCCGCGAAAAAAAGAGTTTGGGCTGCTGACACTGCTTGGAATGTCCAAATCCCAACTTAGAAAACTGATTTACCTGGAGCAAACGATGGTTTCCCTCATATCTATCCTGATTGGAGTTGGCTTAGGGTTTTTGTTCTCAAAGTTATTCTTAATGGCAATTTCTTGGTTATTGGCTGTAGAGCAACCAATATCATTTGTCTTTGTTCCTGAGGCCTTTGTTTATACAATTGTTGGTTTCGTTTTACTATTTCAGCTATTATCGCTCCTTTCATTGTTCCACATAGGAAATGCGGAGGTAGTCGATTTACTCAAAGATAAACAAAAACCCAAAAAGACTCCCTTCGTTTCAAAGTGGTTAATTGCACTATCAGCAGTTTGCTTAAGCATTTCTTATTATTTGGCAGGTACGATGTCGTTGAACAATTCTTATAGAGTATTGCCCATAGTATTCTTCGTACTGATCGGCACCTATTTTTTATTCAGCCAAAGCATTGTCGCTCTATGCAGCAGGCTTTACCGGAAGAAGAAAAGCTTATATGGCGGAACGAATTTAATTACTCAAACAAACCTGATATTCAATATTAAGGACTATTCCAGGTTATTCTTTTTAACCTCGATCATTACAGCCGTGATTTTGACAGCTGCTGGAACACTTTTCATGTTCAGTGCAGATTTAAAAAAGCAAGGGATGGATAACATTCCGCAATCAATTGGCTGGGTTGAACAAGACGCTTCCATTTATTCAGTTATTGAACCATCTTCAGTGGAGAATACATTAAAGGAAGATGGATTCAAGATCCTTTACGAAGTAAATATGACTGGAGTGCCCATCACCCACATGTTACCCCATATGAGAACGGGAGAACCCAATGAAAATAGGTCATTATTAATCTCGGAAAGTGATTATAACAATGCGGCTGCATTGCAAAAAATTGAACCAGCAAAGTTATCTGGAAAAGAAGCGTTATATATTTTTCCTTATGGGGGACTGGACTATCAATTCGTCCATAAGGGAGAACAAAAGGAGCTGCACTTTGGCAATCGAACCATTCAGGTAACAATGATTGGTCAGCGCAATCAATCGATAGTGGCACCCATAAAAGCAGCAACGACCCTGATGGTGGTCGATGATCAGCTGTATCATGAAATCACAGCTGATGTGCCTTTAAAAGAGAAGGTAAGAGTACGAGGGTATGAAATTAAAGACTGGGAAGAATCAATGGAAACAGCTGCTAAAATCGAAAAAATGTCTAATAATCCTGACCATAATCAATTGCAAACAAGAGCTCCGATTTATCAAGAAATGAAACAGGGAAGCATATTGATTCTTTTTATCGGCTTGTTTGTCAGTCTATTATTCTTTATCGTTCAAGGGAGCATGATGTATCTGCGAGTTTTTACGAATTTAAAAGATAAAAAAATTCAAATCCATGCCCTTCATCGATTGGGGTTGACAAAAAAAGAAATACGGCAAATTTTAAGCGCCGAAATACGCATCCTCTTTTTCGCTCCGTTTCTGATAGGGGTGATTCATGCCATAGTCGCCTACGTGGCACTAAGCAATTTATTGGAATCGAATTTGTTTGTCTACTCGGCCATGGTCATCGCAACGTATTTTCTTTTTCAACTGCTATACTATCAAGTAACTAAAAAGATGTATGAGCGGGCAGTCATCAATTCTATTAAATAAAAGCTATCATATGTATTGGAATCTGGGGTTCAGTCCCAGATTCCATTTTTTTTATTTAGGAGTCCTCTCATTGAAACGGCATTTTTATTGATGATAAATTAGTTAATAAGAACTATTGAAAGAGGAGTGATCCGCTATTTTGCACAAATATATGAAATATGGTGTGATTTTACAGGTTAAACCTTTACAATCTTGTAATATTTTCATATAAAGGGTAAAATTATTTATTTGAAGCGAGAATATCGAACCCCGCATCATTTATTTTTATCATTTTCACATACATAATTATACTAAAATAATTACTTTATGGAGATAAAATGATTTATTGGAAATGATTAATAGTAGACGTGGTTTATATTAAAACATAAAAGGTCATATGATGAAAAAAATAGTGGGTGATCTGTCAATTACTTGATTTATTATAGTATTATATGCCTGGGGTTATAGAGAATATTAGATTTTTCCCTATTTCTTTATCCCCTAATATAGTAAACTCAGAATAGGTTCGTTAACTTTTAGCTGCTAGAGATGAGGTAAGTTTAATCCTATGAAAAATAAAAAGTTAAGGGCACTTCTTTATTTGACCATACTTTTATTGATTGTTTTCATTCTTCTAAATATGTTTTCAACATATTTAAGCATTAAAAATTCTGTGCAAAAATCCGTTGCCAATCAAAACTTGGTAGCTGCCAGATCTATAGCCGACTCGATGGATATGGAGGCTTATCAGCGATTTCTCAATAACCAAGTAAAGAGCCAGGATTATTCGGATACAAAAGCTTACTTAGAGGATGCCCGTGAAAAAATAGGAGCATTATATGTTTATACCATCATGATTGATAATCCCACAGTATCCAAGTGCATGATTACTGGGTTTTCTAAAGATCATAAAGGGGATTTTCCTATCGGTGGTGCATGTACAGTTCCGCCGGAGCAGGTCAAACAGGGATATGAGGGCAAAAGCTTCATTACCGGGATTCTAGAAGATCCGGAATATGGTGAGTATTTGACTGTAGGAGTACCAATGAAAAATCAAGATGGTGACATTATTGGTTTTTTGGGCATTGATGTGAGCGCGGAAGATATTAATGCCATTAACGGCAAGGTTTTGAAAAGCAGCATTGCCATTCTTGTTTATAATGGTGGATTTGTCATCATGCTGCTGGTTACCTTTTTTGTCATTCAAAAATGGTATCAAAAGGAACTGACACGTGAAGTGGGGGATACGGAAGATACGTATCAATCGGAATTTCAATCTCTATTTGCTTCAGTCCGCTCATTAAGGCATGATTTTTCCAATCATATTCAGGTGATACATGGACTGCTTAAATTAGAGGAGAACGCAAAAGCACTCGAATACTTAACTGGGCTTTCAAAAGAAGTCCATTCAATTGAATCGATGAAATTGGATGTGATTCATCCGGGCTTATCTGTCCTGTTGGAGACAAAAAGGCTCTCGGCCCAGAATTATAATATCGATATCGAAATTGATGTTTCACCCAAATCCTTCAATCGGATCAAAACAATTGATTTGATAAAATTATTATCAAATGTTATCGACAATGCTATTGAGGCAACAATTGAATTGCCAGAGCAAGAACGCCGAATGGATATTGCCTGCAAAGCTGATGATGAAAAGTATTCGTTTATGGTCACGAACACCGGACCAATGATTTCGGAATTAGATCTGGAGAATATATTCGCCAGCGGTTTTTCAACCAAAAAGGCACAAAAGGGCAAAGTTCGCGGACAAGGATTGTTCATCGTCAAAGACTTAATGAACAGATATGATGGGGAGATTCATGTACAATCCTCTGAAAAAGAAACGACCGTTACGATGATCATTCCCGTAAATGGAAAAATGGGCTAAATTGATCCAAAGGAAACACATTTGATAAGAAGGTATGACCCTGAAAGGGATCATACCTTTTTATATAAAGATGATGATTATTGCAGGTGAAAAATTGAATAAAAGTGCCTCAATTGGACATAATGGGTAGATGTTTAGCTGCTCTCAACGAGATTATGATAAGATAGGGAAAAAATCATTTAAGGCAGTGAGATTGTGAAACAACAAAAAGGAAAACTTCTCGTTATCATTGGACCGACTGCTGTTGGGAAGACAAAGATGAGCATTGAGATGGCAAAGTTATTTAATGGTGAAATTATTAGCGGAGACTCCATGCAGGTTTATAAGGGGATGGATATTGGTACTGCAAAAATCAAGAGGGAAGAAACAGAAGGAATCCCTCATTATTTACTTGATATTAAAGAACCTGATGAACCATTTAGTGCGGCAGAGTTCCAGGAGCGAGCCAATGCTTGTATCGAGGATATCCAAAGCAGAGGTAAACTTCCCATTATCGTGGGTGGAACAGGATTATACATACAATCAGTCATCTATGATTATCAATTTTCGGAGGCGCCATCCGACCCTGTTTATAGGGAGGGACTTGAAAAACAGGTAAGGGAGTCAGGAATCGATCCTGTTTTTGAACAATTACGCAGCATTGACCCGGAAAGCGCGAATCGGATTCATCCCAATAATGTAAGAAGGGTGATCAGGGCACTTGAGATTTATCATTGTACTGGTAAAACGATGAGTGAGCAGCTGAATGAACAGCCTACAGAATTCAAATATGATACGTGCATCATTGGCTTGACAATGGAACGTGAAAAGTTATATCAACGCATCGATCAACGTGTTGATGTTATGGTAGAAGATGGGCTGATTCAAGAGGTGGAGTCATTTCATGAAAAAGGTTTGAGGGGTTGCCAATCGATCCAGGCTATAGGCTATAAAGAAATCTATGATTATTTTGATGGAAGGGCTTCATTGGATGAAGCCGTTGAGACATTAAAGCAAAACTCCCGTCGATACGCAAAAAGGCAATTGACCTGGTTCCGGAATAAAATGGATGTAATTTGGTTTGATATGACCGATCTCGAGGGTTTTCCAAAAAAAATACATGAAATATCTGGATTTATAGCAGGAAAGCTTTTCGGTGAAGGCGAATACATAAATTTAGAGAGAAAAGAGGAGGACTAATACATGAAACAATCAGTAAATATTCAAGATCAGTTTCTTAATCAATTACGTAAAGATGGTACGTATGTGACGGTATTTTTATTAAACGGGTTCCAGATTAGAGGACAAGTGAAAGGGTTCGATAATTTTACCGTTTTATTTGAATCGGAGGGCAAGCAGCAATTAGTCTATAAACATGCGATTTCTACATTTGCTCCACAACGTAATGTTCAGATCGATTACGAAGTGAAGGAATAATCATATATATGAATGTAAAAAACAGGTTTAGCTTATAGCGACCTGTTTTTTTTTGCATGCCCTTCTCTGTCCTTTTTCAAAGAATCGATAATTTTACGTACCTTATTTGAATATATATCAAGGGACGGATTATTTTCCGGGAAACCGCAGGAAATGACATTACCCCTAATATATTGGTGAATGGGATTGGGATTTGTCGTAATAAATCCTCCAATGAAAAAATCCTGTCAGAATAAGTCGCTTTTCAAGAAGGGAATGGGGCTTAATCACGAAAGGAATAAACGAATTTTCCGATGGGATAATTTTGGCTATGCAGCATTTGCCATGCCATCATAAAAAACTGTTGTGTTAGAGTCAGGGTCCAAGATGGAGAGGTGAATGAAATGGAACAACCGATCCGTATGAAAAATAACGGGCAAATCAATATTGTGTTTAATGCGGAAAACAGAAAAGCGCTACAAAAGGATCTGCCGATAAAAGAAATTTTGGTGCAGGAAATCCCCCACCAGCATGTGGCATTGAAAGAGATTGAAGATGAACTGAAATCGCTGGTTGGAATGGAAGAAATGAAACGGATGATAAAAGAGATATATGCCTGGATTTACATTAATAAACAACGTGAGGCAAAGGGGCTGAAAACTGGCCGGCAAGCGCTGCATATGATGTTTAAAGGAAATCCGGGAACAGGGAAAACAACGGTTGCACGTTTAATCGGGAAGTTGTTTCAAAAAATGAATGTACTTTCAAAAGGGCATTTAATTGAAGCGGAGAGGGCAGATTTAGTCGGGGAATACATCGGTCATACTGCCCAAAAAACCAGGGATTTAATTAAGAAGGCCATTGGCGGAATTTTATTTATTGATGAAGCCTATTCCTTGGGAAGAGGCGGCGAAAAGGACTTTGGAAAAGAAGCCATAGATACCCTTGTCAAGCATATGGAGGATCGGCAGCATGAATTCATTTTGATCCTTGCTGGATATTCGAGGGAAATGGAATATTTCCTAAGTCTTAATCCTGGCCTTCATTCGAGGTTCCCGCTTGTTATTGATTTTCCGGATTATACGATTGAACAGTTAATGGAAATAGCCGATCGGATGCTGCAGGAAAAGGAGTATCTTATGAATCGGGATGCCGAAAGGAAATTAAGGGAACATTTAATCATATTACGTTCTTTCCGGGGACCTATTTCATTCTCTAACGGTCGTTATATCCGCAATATAATAGAAAAGTCAATTAGGGCACAGGCGATGCGGCTCTTACTGGAAGATTCATTTGAAAAATCCGATTTATTGACGCTTACCAGCCAAGATTTGATTTTCGAGGATGAAGAGAAAGAATGACATGGAAAAGCCCACCAGGATGGCGGGCTTTTCAAATTTATGTTTTAGGCACCCATTTTTTATTAGGAAGATGCCAATTATTGGTATAAGAAAGGACTCGCAATATTGTGATGACGGCAAAGAGCGAATAAAGCTGCCATGATTGGGATAATACACCACTGCCTAAAGCTAAGCCTGCAATGATGGCCCATACTGCGTAGATTTCTTTCCTGAAGACCAATGGCTTTCTTCCGGCCAGCACGTCACGGAGTATCCCGCCGCCGCATCCGGTTAATGCAGCTGATACTATGATGGCGCTTATTGGATGATTAAGTTCCACGGCATACATCGCCCCTTGGATGGCAAAGGCTGAGAGGCCAATGGCATCAGTGAGATTTCCCCATCTGTCCCAGTGCTTTGATAGGTTTGTAGGAAAAACAAAAACGATGGTGATGGATACTAAAGCGATGACAAAATAGAAACTTTGATCCCATAAAGCTGAAACGGGGACGCCGATCAACAGATTGCGGATTGCCCCGCCGCCAAAGGCGGTTATGATTCCTAAAATATAAACTCCTAAAATATCATACTCTTCTTCCATGGCGATGATGGTTCCGCTTATTGCGAATGCAATCGTACCTATGAAGCTTAATACTTCCCATGTCATATGAATGTCCCTCTATGTCTTTTCGATTTTGATGGTAAAGCCAAATTTGATTTTAGCATGGTATCGCAATTTTTAAAACGGTTAAAAGCTTCGTTTTGAGGAAATTTTTATATATTCAATTTTTTTGTTATGATTAAGATAAATTTACCAGAAGGTGGTGCGTGTGATTTGGAAGAAGCAATAAAGGAAACGGCTGTCTTGATTGGGTGTCAAACAACTGAGACAAGTGAACATTTTGAATATTCACTCGATGAACTGTCTTCTTTGGCGAAGACGGCGAATGCTGAGGTTTTAATGACCATCTCCCAGAAAAGGGAAAGCGTCGATCCGGCTACATATATAGGAAAAGGAAAAGTGGAAGAACTCCGGAATCTGGAAGAGGAGCTGGAGCCGGATTTATTTATCTTTAATGATGAATTATCCCCGAGCCAGATTCGGAACCTTTCGAAACAATTGGAGGCAAGGGTCATAGACCGGACACAGCTAATATTGGATATATTTGCTCAGCGGGCTCGATCCAGGGAAGGGAAGCTGCAGGTTGAACTTGCTCAGCTCCAATATTTATTGCCGCGTTTGGTTGGACAGGGGACGGCAATGTCCAGGCTAGGAGGCGGAATCGGCACAAGGGGACCAGGGGAGACGAAGCTGGAAAGCGACCGCCGCCACATCCGTGGAAAAATAGATGAAATCAAGCACCAATTAAGTGGAATAGTGAAGCATCGTGAACGCTATCGTGATAGAAGAAAACGTAATAAGACCTTTCAAATAGCACTAGTGGGATACACGAATGCAGGTAAATCAACGCTGTTCAACCGTTTGACGGAGGCGGATTCATATGAAGAGAACCAATTATTCGCTACGCTGGATCCCATGACACGAAAGGCGATTCTTCCTAGCGGATTTACCGTGCTTCTGACGGATACGGTTGGATTCATACAAGATTTGCCGACATCTTTAATTGCCGCATTCCGCTCTACCTTGGAAGAGGTGAAAGAAGCGGATCTGCTGTTACATGTGGTCGATTCCTCAAGTACCGATTACTTTAATCATCAGAAAACGGTGCAGGATTTGCTAAATGACTTAGATGTCCCTTCCATTCCACAGCTCACGTTGTATAATAAGAAGGATAAGGTTCACGCTGATTTTGTGAGATCATCCAGTCGTGCTTCATTAATGATCAGTGCCTATGAACAATCGGATCTGAATGAAATCATGGAAGAAATTGAAAAGTACGTGATTGAAGAAATGATCCCGTATCATGTTTTCCTGCCATCGAGTGAGGGTAAACTACTATCACAGCTGAAAAATGAAACCATATTGCGCACTCTCTCCTTTAATGAAGAATCGGAAAGATATGAATGCAAAGGTTTTTGTCTAGCTGATCATCCAATAACCGGGCAGCTGGAGAAATATTCATTATAAAGGGGAATTTTGATGTATCAGCAGTTAACAAATGGAGAAGTATTGAAAAACATTGCTCAGGAAGTGGAAGCGATGATTTCTCCATTACATAAGCAAGTGGACGAACGAATCGAAGAAAATCAATTTCGCGTATTACAAAGTTATCAAGCACATAAAGTGAGTGATTCCCACTTCATCCCGACTACTGGGTATGGATACGATGATATGGGCCGCGATACGCTGGAATTGATATACGCAGATGTTTTTGGAGCGGAAGCTGGATTGGTGCGCCCTCAAATTATATCAGGCACACACGCCATCTCCACCGCTCTTTTCGGCATTTTGCGCCCAGGGGATGAATTGTTATACATAACAGGAAAGCCGTATGATACTTTGGAAGAAATCGTCGGTATCCGGGGGACGGGTATTGGATCTTTACGTGATTTTCAGATCAGCTATAAGGCCGTTCCGTTGGCGGATACTGGAACCGTTGATTTCGAAGCCGTCGAACATGCCATTCAACCGAATACGAAGATGATCGGTATACAAAGATCAAAAGGGTATGCTACACGTCCTTCCTTTACAATCGATGAAATAAAGGAAATGATTTCCTTTGTTAAAGGCATTAACCCGGAAATCGTCGTATTCGTGGATAATTGTTATGGAGAGTTTGTTGAGACACAAGAACCATGTCATGTCGGAGCGGATTTAATGGCTGGTTCACTCATTAAAAATCCTGGCGGCGGGATAGTGAAAACCGGTGGATACATTGTTGGTAAAAAGGACCTGGTTGAAGCTTGCTCTTATCGGTTAACATCACCAGGAATAGGGGCTGAAGCAGGTGCTTCGCTTTATAGTCTGCAGGAAATGTACCAAGGATTCTTCCTAGCACCGCATGTCGTGGGCCAAGCTGTTAAAGGAGCCATGTTCACAGCTGCCTTTTTAGAAAAGCTCGGTATGAATACATCCCCAAAATGGGATGCGAAACGAACTGACTTGATTCAATCCGTTCAATTTGATGAACGGGATAAGATGGTTGCCTTCTGTCAGGCCATCCAATATGCATCACCAATCAATTCACATGTGACACCATATCCTGCCTATATGCCGGGATATGAGGACGATGTAATCATGGCTGCAGGCACCTTTATACAGGGGGCCAGCATTGAACTGACGGCAGATGGTCCGACAAGAGCTCCATATGTTGCTTATGTTCAAGGCGGATTGACATACGCCCATGTTAAAATGGCTGTATTGACTGCTGTGAATGCGCTAATGGACAAAAAGCTGATCCGATTGTAATTGAAATTAAATAAGGTATGTTATGGAATCCAGATACATTTGGATTCCAGTAAGAGTAATAGTCATAATATTTGTGTAGTAACAAATCATTTAATTTTTCTGAAAAAATCACGTCATAAAATGTAACATCATATTGACAAGTTTAATAACATGAT
This sequence comes from Peribacillus sp. YIM B13477, assembly GCF_042787955.1. Classification (NCBI taxonomy): domain Bacteria; kingdom Bacillati; phylum Bacillota; class Bacilli; order Caryophanales; family Bacillaceae; genus Peribacillus; species Peribacillus sp. YIM B13477. The sequence goes on along the minus strand of NZ_JBHZPD010000018.1, from coordinate 42,118 downwards.
ATAAGATTATATTAAGATAAACAAAAGGAGGATGCTAAGAATGAGCGGCAACAACATTCGGCGTTCGATGCCTCTTTTTTCCATCGGAATCGTCATGCAGTTAACTGAGTTGTCTGCACGCCAAATTCGGTATTACGAAGAGCATCAACTTATTACTCCTATGAGAACAGATGGAAATCGTCGGGTCTTTTCATTAAATGACATCGATCGACTGCTTGAGATTAAAGATTTAATCGAACAAGGAGTCAATCTGGCCGGCATTAAAAAGATTTTCACTGTAAAGGAACAGAATTTACCTAAAACCCAAGAATTAGAACAAGCGGAAAAAATAAGGCATGACCTTAGTGACGAGGATCTTCGCAAGCTTCTGCGTGCCGAGCTTTTACAAGGAAGCAAGCATCGAACATCTCTTAGACAAGGGGATATGTCCCGTTTTTTCCAATAAAAAATATGATTTATGAATTATTAGGGGGAATAGAAATTGGCAAAGTTCACACGTGAAGACATCACTCGTTTAGCGAAAGAAGAAAATGTTAAGTACATTCGTTTACAATTCACTGACATTTTAGGGACAATTAAAAACGTTGAAATCCCAGTCAGTCAATTAGAAAAAGCACTTGATAATAAAATGATGTTTGATGGATCTTCCATTGAAGGCTTCGTTCGTATTGAAGAGTCTGACATGTACTTATATCCTGATCTAAATACATGGGTTATCTTCCCTTGGACTTCCGAAAAAGGTAAAGTTGCACGTTTGATCTGTGATATTTACAATACGGATGGAACTCCTTTTGATGGAGATCCACGTGCAAACCTAAAACGTGTTCTTGCAGAAGCAAGAGAAATGGGCTTCACAGATTTCAATCTTGGACCTGAACCTGAATTCTTCCTATTCAAACTGGATGCAGCAGGCGAGCCGACGCTGGAATTGAACGATAAAGGCGGATACTTTGACCTTGCACCTACTGACCTAGGAGAAAACTGCCGTCGTGATATCGTTCTTGAGCTTGAAGAAATGGGATTTGAAATCGAAGCATCCCACCATGAAGTAGCTCCAGGACAACACGAAATTGACTTTAAATATGCAGATGCGATTTCAGCTTGTGATAACATCCAAACATTTAAATTGGTTGTTAAAACGATTGCCCGCAAACATGGTTTACACGCAACATTCATGCCAAAACCATTGTTCGGTGTTAACGGATCTGGAATGCATTGTAACGTTTCTCTATTCAAAGGCAACGAAAACGCATTTTATGATAAAGAAGGTAAATTGGAATTAAGCAAAACAGCTGAGCAATTCATCGCGGGTATCATTAAGCATGCTCCAAGCTTCACTGCGGTAACAAACCCAACTGTTAACTCATACAAACGTCTAGTTCCTGGTTACGAAGCTCCTTGTTATGTTGCATGGTCTGCTAAAAACCGTAGCCCGCTAATCCGTATCCCAGCTTCACGCGGAGTAAGTACTCGCGTAGAGGTACGTAGTGTCGATCCAGCAGCAAACCCATACTTGGCACTTGCCGTTCTGCTAAAAGCTGGTCTTGACGGTATCAAGAACGACTTGACTCCTCCAGCTCCAGTTGATCGCAACATCTATGTAATGAATAAAGAAGAACGTGAAGAAGTAGGTATCGTTGATCTACCAGCTACTTTATATGCTGCATTGGAAACATTAAAATCTGATGAAGTCATCAAAGAAGCATTAGGTGAACATTTACTTGAACACTTCGTCGAAGCAAAAGAAATCGAGTGGGATATGTTTAGAACACAAGTTCACCCATGGGAACGCGAACAATATATGTCAATGTATTAATATCTCAAACCCTTGGCACCTCTGGTGTCAGGGGTTTTTTGTTTGGTGGGCATTCTTTCATATCAATTGCCCGATAAATGCCCGGAAAAAAATCTATTCAAGGGCATTATTAATATCCTCCTCAAAAATATCCATTGTGTTATGTTCAATTTTTAACTGATTTGTAATTATACATCTGCTGTGATTTCATATTGCCATGTCCTAAACGCTCTTGAATGTATTTCATGCTTGCGCCAGCCTGTATATTGATTGAGTGAATAGGCAAATAGGGAAGCTCTGCTTTTTTTGGATTCACGCAATTGAATTAAAAAGGTTTGATTTTGGCTTGTAGTTACCATTTTTGCATAATACAAAATTAAATATCATGATAGCTAGAGCTTTTAATTTGGATTACCATTAATTAAGATACTTAATTTATCAGGAGGAAATAAAAAAGCACCAATAAGGTGCAGGTGCTCAGTTAAGTAGCTTTTTAAAGTAATGAATATTCATTATGTTAATAGCAATTCCGATTATCGTAAACATAATAATATCAATTAGATTAGTTTCATCCATAGAATGATAAGGAGCGAAAAGTTCAATATAATATGTATAAGCAATGATAAATAAAGGTATTGAGCATACGAAGGTACGCAAGAATAGAGGAATCGTTAAGCTAATGAATGGTAAGAAAAAATCTAAATCTTTTCTACTTCTGTTGGTGGTCACGATTTATATGAGGGATGAGAAAGAAGAGTGTGATGTTTGAGCTTAACACATAGTCGGAAAGGTTCGAGTTGGTAAGGTATTATTAATAGATTTAGAGCGTTAGCCAAAAGGGTTAACGCTATTTGTGTTTACAAAATAGCTAGTAATATTATATTGTTAAAATATTTAATGAATAGTGATGTTGATAAAACGCTAGTCATATAAGTATTTCAAGTCCTTCACGACGAGGGTTTATCTTATTTTTTCTTAACTTCAAAAAAAGATAAAAATCTTTTGCGTTTACTTCATTCACTCTTTTCCCTTAGATTTCCGTTGCGGGAATTTTAATTGGAGTGATAATTGCAGTATTAACACATTGCCTTTTGTCCAAGGTAAAAGCTATAAACATTACTAATAGAAAGACCAATTTTCCAAGAACAAAGTGGATGAAAGATTGGTTAGCTATGGAAAAGTATATAGACTTGGTCCACTAACAGGTGCTTTAGCTGAAGATCGGGGCTGACTTTATGCAGCTCTTTCTTTATTTAACTAAAGGTTCAGGTTAGCACAACCTGAACCTAAAATATTATTGAAGCGTATTTAGATTTTGTGCCCTTAAAAAGCTTACAACCACCTCTCCAATTTGTCTGCCTAAACTTAAACCTTCCTTATTATCCACATTAAAATGTACCCCAGCGTACAAACGAGATTGAGCACTTTCTTCCATTATTTTTATTAATTCTGAAGACTCTTGAGGGAAGAAATAACTTAATACTGTCTCTGCACAGCCTGCCACTGTTGCGTGTGCAGAAGGGTAAGCTGGAAAACGAGGGGTAAACAGCACAGTAGACAGATTTCTGCCATATTGATTTGGACGTGCAACATCCCAATGATATTTTAAGAACCACGTGATAACAAAGGTATCATTCATAGCCGCGTGGAAATAACTCTGAACCCTTGCAACACTAGGTGACCCCAGCATATACTTTTCAGCTAAATTGAAAATTAGAGTGGTAATTTTCGCCGTTAATTCACCTGTTCCCCAATATCGTGCGATGCGTATTTGCTGGGAAGTCAATGACTTAAATGTCTCTTCTACAATGAATAATTCAGTTTCCCAATCAATATCAAGTGGATTTTTAACTCGCCAAATGATTCGTTTATGAAAGGGGTCCAGGAAATCATTGTCTCTTCCCCTTGAAATAAAAAACATTGGCCAATTTCCTGCCTCTGGAGAACCTTTAGGTGGGAGACTTTCCCCTGGGTAAGGAAACTCTGTCCATCTTCTATAACTTGTTCTCATAAAGACCACCCCCTAATAAATGTTCTCCTTGTTCCTTATGATTAAGAGTAATGAAGTATGACCATTTAACTTTTTGATTCCTTATCAGAGGAGAAAGAGTGAGTTATACATTTAGATCAAGATGTGTTTTACTTCAATTCCCTGGATGCTGAGGCAGACTTTGCAACTATCGAGGCAGTAAGTTGAAGAAGGAATTATAAATGTTACCCAAGAATATATAGAATTACGACATCGTTATATAGGTAATGTCTAAGTTGAAATAGAAAAATAGGAGAGGGGAGTTATAAATGCTTGGAATCACGAATGGAACTTTGGCAGTGTCTGGGGCGACACTCTATTATGAAGTGCGTGGCTCTGGTCCTCTACTTTTGATGATACATGGTGGAGGTGGAGACGCAGATAAATTCCAATTTGTCGCAGATAATCTTGCTAACCGGTACACAGTTGTTACTTACGATCGCCGTGGACATTCCCGCAGTAGTCTCTTCAATCAAACTGAGAATTACCGTGTGAAGACACATAGCGACGACGCTCACCGTCTGCTAGCTAAATTGACTGATGAACCGGCGTACGTATTTGGAAGCAGCTCTGGTGCTGTCATCGGACTCGATTTATCCATACGGCACCCGATGCAACTACGAATATTGATACCACATGAACCAGTCTTATTGCAATTATTATTAGGCAATGAGCTCAAACAGGCAAAGCTATTCTTGGAATCCCTTAAGAAAAATCATCAAAGTGAGGTCTTAAAGTTATTGTCAAATTCGGAAAGGGACATAATTAATAATTCCAAGAAATCGAAGTATGCGATAACAGAGCGTCTTATAAGTAATTCAACTTACTTTGTTGAACATGAAATCCCGGGGATTATAAACTATTCACTAGATATAAATACTTTGAAGTCAGTATTAAAATCTTCATCGATGCAGATACTTCCAGCCGGTGGCATTGCTTCAAGAGAATTTTTTGCTTATGGATGCTCAGTAGCTTTAATGGAACAACTAGGAGCTAATTTTGTGGAGTTTCCTGGGCATCATGGAGGCTACAATTCAGAGCTTCATAAGAAGTTTGCTGAGAGGCTGCATGAGGTTCTCCATGACGGAAATTAAACGGAAGGAAATAAGATGGATATTTTTTATTCAAGATGGATGGGAAACCCATAATAGTACTTTCTGGATGTTTACATATAATCAATTATAAGGGGGTGCTACGGCACCTTTTCTTCTGGAACTCCCATGAAAATTAAAAAGCAGAAAAAACCACAATAAAATAGACCCAGTAAAAACGCTTTTTAAAAAAGGCTGAGCCTTATGAGTAATCTGATTGAGTTTGGTCAATCGTTAAAACAAAAACCTCCAATCATAGCATATTAAGTAGAGGCTAGCGCGACGGCAAACGAAAACAGTATGAGAGTATATGAGGACTGTATAACACATAGCATAACAACAGATAGTCCTTTTACTATTTGGAATTTAATGGAGGATTCTGGTGGAATTATTGGCTGCGCAGGTCTTATTAGCAATGATTTTATTAGTCGTATGGATTTATGGCCTTGGTTATATTGAAAATAGCTATCGTGGTAGGTCTTTAGGCAAAGAGTTACTTTTACGTGCTAAAGTTGATGCTGAAAAAGCAGGATTCAATAAAGTATTCCTTTGTACTGACCACATTGGATACTATGAAAAATATGGATTCACTTATATAGGTGACGGATACCATCCTTGGAGAAGCAGTTCAAGAATTTATGAGAGCAATAACCAAAATAATCATTCTTCAGGTAGAGATTTGTTATCCAATAATCGCTCTTCTTAATGAACTAACGGTTGCATGATTTCGAAGTTGAGAACATATTAGTATTATTTTGAAACATTTAAAAACTCAACTCACGGAATATGCAGTGAAGCTATTTTATGGCGTGTTTGGTTACATTTATAAGAAATAGGGAGGACATACGAATGAAAAAAGTATTAGTTTTTATTACAGATGGTTTTTCAGATTGGGAAGCAAGTTATGTGACTGCAGAGTTAAATAAACCAGGGACGGGATTTCAAGTTCAGACAATTGCGATTGACAAGGATCCTAAAATTTCAATGGGTGGATTGACTGTTCTGCCGGATTATAGCTTACAAGACTTTTCTTTTAAATTGGAATTTGGGATGTTGATTATTCCTGGCGGAACTGGATGGAGAGAAGAAAAAAATCAGCAGGCAAAGAAGCTTGTGGATTTTTGTTTTGGAAAGGATATCCCGGTTGCAGCAATTTGTGATGCAACTACCTTTTTAGGGAATCACGGATTTCTTGATCATCATAAACATACAGGTAATTCATTGCCTTATTTAAAAGAAGGTGCACCTAATTATCGAGGCGATGAAAAATATATAGAAGAACAATCTGTTAGTGATGGCTGTCTAATCACAGCTAATGGAAGTGGGGCACTAGAATTTTCAAGAGATATTTTAAGCAAATTGGATGTTTTAGAAGGTAAAGAACTAAAAGAATGGTATGCTTTATTTAAAACAGGTTTTATCAAAAGTTAGTTTCTTGGATATCTTGACGATCATCAATGATATCGTCCCTGCAAATCGACGAGGAACGGGTCTTTTTTAGCGACACCGAGATAGAACCCCACTATGATCTATTTTACCGGATTAGTAATCTTGAAGAATAGCTGTTCCATTTCGAAAACTCTTATTTATGATTTTAGTTCTTCAAGAAAAGGGCGCGATTCTTGAAGAAGTTTCGCTTTTCTTATATAACTAACCGGTGCGTTAGCTGAGGATCAGAGCTGTCTTTAGGGCAGCTTTTTGTTTATGGAACTATCGGGGCAATTTAGTCTTAAAGGCTGGAACTATTATGCAATGTAAACGTCTCTAAATATATATGGAGGTGGAGTAAGATAGTGGAAGGTAACGGGATTATCGACTCCCACCCACCAATCCGATTCTGGATAGATGGGTGGCAATCTTCTTGATGTTCTGGCAGGCTGCTGAGAGTAACACTTGTCCCCTCACTTTTATATTCCCGTGTAACTATTTTACCCGTTCGTAAAAGTATACTTTACGAACACTTTTCGAGGGTATCACAAAAGGTAAAGCCCGGATTTAGACAGACTATGGGTTTTGTATTTTCTATAAGACAGGAACCCTATATCATATCTAAATGAGTTATTTCCCAATGTTTATTCTTAATAAGTTGCTCTAAATTCTCTTTATCTCTTTTTTTAAAATAATTAGTAATTTCTTTATGATCTTCATTCATTTCCTCTAATACGGCAAAAAGCTTTTCTTCATTATTACTTAAATAAATTTGTCTAACAAAACTATTTTGTAAAGAATCAAGAAGATCTATTAATGTAGGATTATTGCATTTATCAATATATACTTTATGGAATTGATTTTGGTATTTTTGATAATCTAAATAATTTTTTGTTGAAATTGAAAATTCAATTTTCTTAACCAAATCTTCCATACGTTCAATATCACTTTCTGTGATATGTTCTAAAGATAAAGAGGCTGCTAAAGAATCCAATACACTAACAATTCGAAATACATCTAGCTTTTTCTTGGTATCAAGTTCTTTTACAATAAATCCTTTTCTAGGAAGATACTCGAGTAAATTGTCTGAAGCTAGTTGTATCAAAGCTTCCCTTACAGGAGTTCTACTTACTCCTAATTTTTCGCATAATACCGATTCATTTATCTTATGCTTAGGAAGTAAGGTTCCGTTCTGAATTCTTTCAGTTATATAATCATATACGAGATCTTTTAATGATTGATATTTATTTTTGATAGCGTTTCCTCCTAAGCCAAAAATTAACATTATATAGTATACAATATATAATTCGAAATTCTTGTCTTTTATATTAGCACCATCTTTTACAGACTTCAATATCTCCATTATTTATTATTATATTAAAGATATAAAACGACTCCTACATCCATTTTTTTTATGAATTGTTGTTTTTCAAGTTGATAAAGCTTATAGCATTAGAAATAATGCAGTTTTTTAAAAAGAATTTTTAAGAATAAAAAAATAAAGCATTGAAAAATAGATACGTTAATTATATAATTCGATATGTAAAATATTTTCAGACTATTCTGTACTATATACAATATATAATATAAAGTATAAAGTATATTTTTGCATTTGTTTTAAGTTTTTTAAACTATTTGTATTGGTTACCTTAATGTTTAGAAAAAACCAAGATAACATTAGGTGAACTGTAATGTGGAAGGGAGGGGGGTGGAGTATAAAATATACAATATATTATATACAAAATAAAATTCATGTTTCAACAAGACCATTTTTACAAAGTTATAAAATTAGAGGTGGAAAAATATGAGTGAGAATAACTTTAAAGATGTGCACGATGGAACAAAAGCGGTATGGGCAGGAGAAAAAGAATCTCTTGCATATAATGCAACCCAAGTTCCAGTAGTTCTTAGTGTAGCCTACAATTACGATGACGTGGATGAATGGCAAGAAGTTGCCCTTGGAAATAAACCTGGTTATACCTATAATCGAATGGCAAATCCGACTGTTCAAGCCCTGGAAGAAAAATTGAGGATACTCGAGGGGGCAGAGGAAGCTGTAGGTTTTTCTTCAGGAATGGCTGCTATTAGTAGTACATTATATACATTTCTAAGACCGGGAGATCGGGTTGTATCAGTTAAAGATACTTATGGAGGAACCAATAAAATTTTCACTGAATTCTTGCCCAATCTTGATGTCGATGTGACATTGTGTAATACCGGAAACCATAAAGAAATTGAAGCTGAAGTGGCCAAAGGGTGTAAAGTGCTATATTTAGAGTCTCCTACTAACCCTACTATGAAAGTTACTGATATTGAGAGGCTAGCAAGAGTCGGAAAATCAGTGGGTGCATTAGTTATCATAGATAATACGTTTGCTACTCCAATTAATCAAAATCCTCTTCAATTAGGAGTTGATATTGTAGTCCATAGTGCAACTAAATTCTTAAGCGGACATGCAGATGCATTAGGTGGCATAGTATGTGGCTCTGAAAAATTAATGAAAAAAGTCTATCATTTTCGTGAAATTAATGGAGCAACTATGGACCCGTGGTCAGCTTACCTTATTTTAAGAGGGATGAAAACGTTAAAGCTTCGTGTACGGCAACAAGAAAAAAGTGCAATGGAAATTGCAAAGTATCTTCAAAAGAAAAAGCTTGTTGACGCAGTTTATTACCCGGGATTGGAAGCGCATCCACATCATGATATCGCAAAGAAACAAATGAGAGGGTTCGGTGGGATATTAAGTTTTGTATTAAAAGATGAAATGAAAGCTATCAAAATTTTATTATCAAAATTAAAATATGCAAACAAAGCTGGAAATCTTGGAGCCGTTGAAACTATATATGGGCCTGCAAGAACGACCAGCCATGTTGAATGTACTATTGAAGAGCGTAAAGCCCTTGGTATCCCAGAAGGTTTAGTTCGTATCTCTGTAGGTATCGAAGATACAGAAGATCTTTTAGCAGATTTAGAGCAAGCTTTTTCTTACTTAGAATCCAATTACCCTGTTAGCTGTAGTTGAAAGCAAAAATATTACTAATGGAAGAGGTATTGAAATATGACACATAAGATAGCATTACTTGGATTTGGTGTAGTTGGTCAAGGGTTAGCTGAAATTTTACAAGATAAAAGTGAGTCACTACGTAGTGGGTTTAACTTTGATGCAAAAATCGTTGCTATTTCTGATGTTATGAAAGGTTCCCTTTATGATCCAAAGGGGTTGGATCTTTCTTTAGCGTTACAAGCTGTAAAGGAAACAGGAAAATTAGATAGTTACCCTGGAACTTCTAGCTTGGTAAGAGGGTGGGATAGTTTTCAAACAATACGTGAGAGTAATGCAGACACTGTTGTTGAAATTACCTTTACTGATGTAAAAACAGGACAACCTGCCATTGATCATTGTAAAGCAGCATTTGAAAGCAAAAAGAACGTAGTAATGAGTAATAAAGGTCCAGTTTCTCTAGCTTATCAAGAGTTAGCTGAATTAGCAAAAAAAAATGATGTTCGTTGGGGGTTTGAAGGAACAGTTATGAGTGGAACCCCAGCATTAAGAATGCCTCTGAGTTCATTGGCAGGGAACAGCATTTTTGAAATACGGGGGATTTTGAATGGAACAACTAATTATATCCTAACTAAAATGGAAGAAGGATTGAGTTATCAAGATGCATTGTCGGAGGCACAAGCTCTTGGTTATGCAGAGGCAGATCCTACTAGCGACGTTGAGGGATATGATGCTCAATATAAAGCTACCATTCTTGCTAACATTGTAATGGGTATTCCAATGAAACGAGAAGAAGTAGAATGTGAAGGGATTAGTCATCTTACGGAAAAGGACATTGAGTGGGCAAAATCAGAAGGTAAGAGATGGAAGTTAATTGCTAAATGTATAAAGGATGGCGATAAAGTCATTGCAAAGGTAGGACCTGAAGCTATACCTCTTACAGATCCTTTAGCTGGAGTTTTAGGTGCACAAAATGCTATTACTTATGATTGTGATTTAGCTGGCCCGATTACCTTAATTGGAGCCGGAGCTGGACGTAAAGAAACAGGATTCTCGATTCTTATTGATTTAATCAACATTAACCGTGATCAATTATAATTCGTTTCATTCTTAAAATTATGAGTTGAAAATTACTTATCTTGAGGTGATTTTGTATGATATTTACTGACAAATTAATAAATAAAAATAAAATGTTTCTTGCTGGGGAATGGGTATCTCGTGATAAATGCATTGAAGTCTTGGATCCACAGGATCATAGTTTAATCACAACAGTTCCTGCTGCTAATGAAAGCGACGTCATTTATACAATAGAAGAAGCAAAAAAAGGAGTTAAAATAGCAGCAGATATGCCAACACACGAAAGAATTGCTATTCTTCATCGTGCTGCGGACTGGATCCTTGAAAATAAGGAAAGATATGCAACTACTATTGCTCGTGAAGGAAGTAAAACAATTAAAGAAGCAAGAAAAGAAGTACTACGTTGTATTGAAACACTTCGTATAAGTGCTGAAGAAGCAAGGAGAATTAATGGAGAAACCATTTCGTTTGATCAAATGCCCGGAAGCGAAGATCGCATAGGTTACTATTATCGTTTTCCTATTGGCATTATTGTAGCTATAACACCTTTTAACGATCCATTAAATCTTGTTGCACATAAAGTGGGTCCTGCTATTGCTGCTGGGAACGCTATTATTGTAAAACCAGCAACTGTAACACCCTTAAGTGCTCTCTTATTGGCAGAAGCTTTTGAAAAAGCCGGTTTGCCACCGAAAATTTTATCCGTCATTACTGGTCATCCAGGTGACATGGGAGATAGCCTAATTACTCATTCAGCTATACGAATGATTTCTTTTACAGGAGGACTTGCCACTGGCAAAGCAATTATTCAAAAAGCAGGTTTGAAAAAGATATGTATGGAGCTTGGATCAAACTCACCCGTTATTGTATTGAAAGATGCTGATTTAGAAGAAGCTGTGAAATCAACTGTTTCTGGAGCATTTTGGGCAGCAGGACAAAATTGTTTAGGGGTACAAAGAATATATGTCCAAGAAGGTGTTTATCATGATTTTATTGGTAAATTTATAGATCGTACTCAACAATATCGAGTAGGTGATAAATTATTAGAAGAAACAGATATGGGACCAATGATCTCCGAAAAAGAAGCAAAACGTGTTGAAAGTTGGGTAAATGAAGCTGTTGAGAAAGGTGCAAAGTTGCTTTGTGGTGGAAAACGTGAAGGGTCTTTTTATCAACCTACTGTTCTAGTTAACGTACCAGAAAATTGTAAATTGGCAACTGAAGAGGTTTTTGGCCCAGTTGTTACCATTTATAATGTTCCTGATCTTGATACAGCTATTTCCCAATCTAATCGTGTAGATTTCGGACTGCAAGCAGGTATATTCACTCGTGATTTAGATAAGGCATTGGGTGCCATACGTAAACTTGATGTAGGTGGAGTAATGGTAAATGATAGCTCAGATTATCGCATTGATGCGATGCCTTTCGGAGGTGTAAAAGGTTCTGGTTTAGGTCGTGAAGGAATTAAGTTTGCACTTCAAGAAATGACTGAACCAAAAGTTGTTTGTTTTAAAGTTAATAAAACAATATGATGACATAAGGGCTGACCTGTGCAGGTCAGTCTTTATGTTAAAGATTCTGATTTTTCTGTAATAATATAAACTTTGGATATTGTTATCTATTAAAATAAGTACTTGTAGAGTAGTAAACGAGGAGGAGACTAGATGCCAAACACAAATGATACCAATGAAAACCAGTTGAAACGTTCAATGAAAAGCAGGCATTTGTTCATGATTTCGCTAGGTGGTGTAATTGGAACGGGTCTTTTTCTGAGCAGTGGATATACAATTAGCCAAGCTGGACCAGGAGGTACGATTCTCGCTTACTTAGTAGGCGGATTAATCATGTACCTTGTCATGCTATGCCTAGGCGAACTAACTGTTGCAATGCCAGTAACAGGTTCATTTCAAACTTACGCTACCAAATATATCGGTCCTGCTACTGGATTTACTATTGGTTTAATGTACTGGCTTACTTGGGTGGTAACGGTAGGTTCCGAATTTACTGCCTCTGGACTGTTGATGCAGAGGTGGTTTCCTAACACTTCTGTTTGGATGTGGAGCGCCGTCTTTGCGATTCTAATTTTTTTACTTAATTCCTTTTCAGTAAAAATATTTGCAGAAACCGAATTTTGGTTTTCAGGTATTAAAATAATTACTATTATCTTATTTATTGTACTTGGAGGATCTGCAATGCTTGGATTTATTCCAATGGATGATAGAGCCTCTGCCCCCATGCTTTCTAATTTCACTGCAGATGGTGGTCTTTTCCCAAATGGCCTGCTTCCAGTTTTTATGGCCATGATTTCCGTTAATTTTGCCTTTTCAGGAACAGAACTTATTGGCATTGCTGCTGGAGAAAGTGAAAATCCAGAAAAAGACGTTCCTAGATCTATTAGAAATGTAATTTGGCGAACAATGTTTTTCTTTGTTGGTGCAATTTTTGTGTTATCTGGTTTAATCTCTTGGGAAGAAGCAGGAGTCATTGAAAGTCCATTTGTGATGGTTTTTGACAACATTGGAATTCCTTATGCAGCTGATATTATGAACTTTGTTATTATTACAGCTTTACTCTCAGTAGCAAACTCTGGTCTATATGCATCTACTCGTATGTTATGGTCTCTTTCAAATGAGAAAATGATAAGTTCATTTTTTGGAAAGATAACGTCAAATGGAGTACCATTGAATGCTTTAGTTATAAGTATGGCAGTAGCTTGTTTATCTCTATTATCTAGTGTATTTGCACCTGATACAGTTTATGTAGTACTTGTGGCCATATCAGGATTTGCAGTAGTAGTAGTTTGGATAGGGATTGTTTTATCACAATACATGTTCCGTAAACATTTTTTGAAAATGGGTGGAGATATTAAAAATTTAAAATTCCGTACACCACTTTATCCTTTTGTACCCATTGCTGCTTGTGTTTTGTGTCTTGCTTCCTGTATTGGTCTTGCTTTTGATGCGAGCCAAAGAATTGCTCTGTATTGTGGAGTACCTTTTATTATTTTATGCTATGTCTTCTACTATATGAAAAATCGAGGAAATAAGAATCAGGTAAATTCTTATAATGAAACGGATGATTATATTAGGAATATTAAGTAAAGAGATTTTTTACTAATGGGTGCGTTAGCTGAAATTTGAGCTTCCCTGAGGGCAGTTGTTTCTTTATACAACTTTGGCAGTTAAAGTTCAACTTAGTACAAAAATAAATAAAAGCATACGTTGGTGATTCATACCATCGTATGCTTTAAATTTCATTCACTTTTAGTTAATCAAGAAATTTCTAATTTTAATGATTAATATTCGTTGAAAAATTGCTGAATTTCTTTTGGATCATCTGTTTTTGTTAATGCAAGCATCGTCAAAATACGTGCTTTTTGAGGATTAAGTGAGTCCGCTGTAACAAAATTACTTTCATCGTCAATCTTTTCTCTCGTAACAATACCATTTCCTACACGGCTAGAGCGAATAATAATCACGCCTTTTTTGACAGCGTCTTTAGCACCCTCAAAAGCAGTATCAGAAGTTAAGCCGTTTCCTTCACCTGCTATTATAATCCCTTTAGCTCCTGCTTTCACAGATGCATCGTAAAAATATCTACTATCATTTTGATAGCTATAAATAATGTCCACTTGAGGAAGTTTATCTAGTTTTGATACATCAAACACCGATTTGGTTGTATGTTTACGAGTAGGTTCATTGTAGAAAAATATTTTATTACCTGCGATTGCTCCTAAATAGCCTTGTTCCTCCGATTGGAATGTATCTGTCATGGTTGTATTGGTTTTTGTTATATAACGTGCAGAACCTATCCGGTCATTTAATGAGATTAAAACACCTTTGTTCTTAGCATCTTTACTAGCAGCAATTTTTACAGCATTATATAAGTTTAAAGGTCCATCTGCACTTATAGCTGTAGCCGGTCTCATTGATCCAACAATCACGACAGGTTTGTTGCTTTTTACGACCAGATTCAGAAAATAAGCAGTTTCTTCTAAGGTATCTGTTCCATGCGTTACGACAATACCATCAACGTCTTTAGATTTTAATAACTCATTAATTCGTTTCGACAACTTTAATAAAGTTTTATTATCCATATTGTTACTGCCAATATTGGCGATTTGTTCACCACTCACATTTGCTACTTGTTTTAGTTCAGGAACAGCTTTAATTAGTGTTTCAACACCAAGTGCACCTGCTTGATAACCAGTTGTGTCAGTATTGGACGTAGCAGAACCTGCAATCGTTCCACCAGTTGCTAAAATTTTCACATTGTTTAACTTTGGATTTGTTGAAGTTGCTTCTACTCTCTCTTCTTTTGGATTACTATTTGCTGAGCTATGGATAACAGTGATAGATCCAAAAAGTAATAGTGTAACTGATAGAAACGTGATTCCTAGATATTTTTTTATGTTCATGTCTAGTTAGCTCCTTCTTTATTAATTATTAAATTATGTATGACATAGAAAATACTATCATATTTAGGTATTTCTTACATGATTTTTATTCTGTTGGAAAAAACCATAGAAATTGAGAATGTTAGCTTCCTTGTAGAATCGTCATGCGGCGGCATTCCTGTATTAACTGAAATACTAAAAAGTATGTGAAGAAATCTACTAAAACTAACGGGTGCATTAGCTGAAGCTCTGAGCAGTCTTTAAGGCAGCTTTTTTTGGGCAGGATAATTCAGTAACGTCCCATAAGACATATAGTGAACAAATAAAAAAAGACAGTGTACCACGCTGCCTCATTTTGTATGAATTAAAGAAAACGAAGAATTATTTAATCTTATCTAGTGAAATTATTCTATGTTTTAATTCTGAATTCATATTTAAAACACCTATCACAATTTGATTATCTTCCGTCAATGTTATGTATCTGAAATAATCATCATCCGAAATCAACAAATCGGTGTCATTCGTCGTTTTTTCCATTTTGGCAAATACATCTACTGTGTACTCAAGGTGAAAAAAATCGTCAAATCCCTTGCTTGAGCTACCTACCCAGGTATACAGAAAATCTTTCAGTGTGATTTGTTCATTCACTGATAATTGTTTCTTGAACTTTAACTTATCTACTGTTACGCTTATCATCTTACATCACTCCTTAACGAATATTAATTAGAAGTCTCCTTCAACTATGCTATTTGCGTATCAATCCGTTTACAGTTTAGTTCATAAAGGACAAATGAAAGTTCATGTCGAAATTCAAGTAAGAGATTTAATTAATTATAAAAGTCGATTTGAGTCAATATTTTTGACACTAAAAAGACAATCCTAGAGAGTTAATTAGTTATACAGCTTGTACGAGTCTTATACAGAGAATTGCCTATTAAGGAACAAGAATTATTAGTTTTGATTAAAAAACAAAGCAAAGAATTACAGTTTCAAGCATATACTAATTAGTTACTCCTATCTTTTTGATCGATGAGGGGTAGGGGTAGACCTCTTCTCTTCAATTCCTCTTCTAGAACGAGGATGAATTTTTTTTCTAAGTCTAATTCAATTGCTTTAAGGTATGAGTCTATCAATAGTTGATCATTTAATTTTTTCATATCTTCCCTCTTCTATTTCTTTAAAACCACGTTTAAACATACAATAAAATGTATTTAATATTAAGTGATAAATAATAATATAATAACTCAAGTAAGACAAATTATGGTAATTAATAATTAACGAAGGGAGTCCCCAATTGAAAATATAGAGTGAACTTTTTTGTAACAAATAGGGTTCATATTTATTCTATATTTCAATCTACATAAAACAACATATACCGACATCATAAAACACAATATTTTTAGATTTCCTGGTTTACATAATGCTAATCATTAATATAAAAGTTAAAAATCACCGATTAAAATAATAATTTATTTTATCAATAGACGGTTTTCAATTAAGTGGTTTATTTTTGAAGATCGTAGCTTTCATTGTCGTAGCTTATCTTATCCAACTAAAGGGGATTTACTTCAATAAGGGGTTGCTGCGGCAACCCCTTATTGAAGTAAAGGTAGGATTTAATATGAATATTGGTGATTTTATATTTCAATTAGTTTTCCTTATTTTTATATTTGGGATTTTTTCTGGTGTGTTTTTTTCTTGTTCTTTCTCTCGTTACTAAACAGCCAAGCAAATCAGAAAGCATTGAACAAAAGTTGATAGAATAATTGATTTACTTGCAAAGGATAAGAAAGAGTAATCTTTTTTGTCCTTTTTAACTTAATTTTCACCTCACAGTTTGTGTCACCCCAACAAACCTGTATGAACTAACGGGTGCGTTAGCTGAAGATCGTAGCTGTCTTTAAGACAGCTTTTTCTTATGCAACTATAGGGGAGGGTTAGTTGCATTAGTAAAAAGTTTTTTTCGTACTTCGCAGTAACCAACTATAATAAAATTAGAATTAAAACTAAAATCAAATAGGTGGTGTGCAGGTTGATTAAAGTCCTTTTACATCTCTCCAGAATATTTTTAGGTGTTATCTTCCTTATTGCAGGTCTAAACGGTTATTTTGTCATTTTTGACTTTGAACCATTTATTGCTACTAGCCCCGAAGCGATGGCATTATTCCAATTTGAATATCTATTAATATTTGAAAAGTTTTTAGAGATTGTTTGTGGAGTTTTACTTTTAAGTAATCGATTTGTCCCATTAGCACTTGCAATATTGGGTCCAATTGTAGCCAACATTTTCTTACTTCATTTGATCCTTGATCATTCGTTACTTGTTTTAGCAGTAATAATTGTAATCATGTATAGTTATTTGTTGTTTTGTTACAGAAAAAGTTTTAAAAGTATTTTGGAGAAAAAGCCTTCTCATTAATACTTCCTTGAATTACACATTTTGCGTCAAGTTTGTATCAACTCTATAATAACGTATTGAACAAACGGGTTCGTTAACTGAAGATCAGAGCTGTCTTTAAGGCAGCTCTTTCTATATGCAACTAACGGGGCAGGTTTTTTGAAGAAGGATTTTGCAATCCTTATGCAGAATAAGGTAATGCTTAAAATCTTAGTACATAAAGGGTGTGTATGAGGATGGATTGTAAGAATGTTACCGGAGAAAATGATACAGGCAAATCACAATTAAATATACTTCTTGAAATAAGTGAAATTTGCTTATCACTTAATTTTAACCTGTGGCTACGAGGCGGATGGGCGATAGATTTTCTTCTTGGAAAGATTACTCGTTCACATACTGATATTGATTTAGTTACTTGGTTACATTATCGTGAGCACTTGGAACAGGCTCTTGTTAATGCTGGTTTTCAAATAAAGCCTGTAGGCGAGTTTCAAACCGATTTCCTCAAAAACAATGTCGATGTGAGTTTTGTATTTGTTCGGTATTCTGATAATGGCGATATAGTCGCTAACGGTTTTCCAGATTGGGTATGGAGGAAAGATGCCTTGCAACACTGTTTATGAATGGTGCAATTGGAAAAAAGAGGTGTTAGTATGAGGGAATTATTATGGAGTTTCAGTTTGCTTGTTATCATTGTGGCGTTAGGGGGATGTTCAAGTTCCTCTAAAACTTCGGGTTCTCCTGAGGCAAAAGACGTTGGCTATCAAATAGTAGAGTACGGTAGTTTAAGTGATAAACGAGCTGTATTGGATAAAGATAATGTCAAAAAGATTGAAGACATTATAGCAGATGTCAAATGGGATAAAACAGTATCAGTTGATAAAAGTAGTAAAGAAGATTCTGTATTTTGGTTTATAGACCAAGAAAACAAGGAAGGGCAGAAATATAAGGTGTGGTTCAACGAAGCTGGCTCCGTAGACGTGCAGGATGAAAAGGAGGTATGGAGCGTTTTGGAAGGGAAAGACGGTGAAACATTATCCTCTATTTTCAAACTAAATGAACAGAAATAAAGAATAGAAAAATATTAAGTTAACAGATACGTTAGCTGAAGATTGGAGCTGCCTTTAAGGCAGCTTTTTCTTTATTCAACTACCATGAAAATAAGTTTTTTAAGAATGGAAAAATGACAATAACTAGACCCCGCTCAATCGTTTTAAGAAAAAGGGAGAGCGTTAAAGATAGAAACTGAGTAGCTTTACAGAAAAATTTATGAAGTTTAGTAGCCTTTGTAAAAACAATTTTTTTTGAAAATGGATTGTAAATTGGAAAAAAGTGATGTATCATTAATTGTGAAATGTTTCACAAACAATATTTTCCTTTTAAAAACTTAATGAGATGAAAGGATGAAAAACTTATGACAAAAGAAAAAGTAAGCCGTGTCGCATTAATTGGAACAGGGTTTGTAGGCTCAAGCTACGCCTTTGCTCTTATGAACCAAGGAATTGTAGATGAGTTGATTATGATTGATTTAAATAAAGAAAAAGCAATTGGTGATGTGATGGATTTAAATCATGGGAAAGTTTTCGCTCCAAATCCAACAAATATTCGCTTTGGAGGGTATGAAGATTGTGCAGATGTGGATTTAGTTGTAATTTGTGCAGGAGCGAACCAAAGACCAGGAGAAACACGCCTTGACCTTGTGGATAAAAATCTGAAGATTTTTAAAACAATAGTCGAGAATGTCATGGCTAGTGGATTTGATGGCATCTTTCTTGTCGCAACCAATCCCGTTGACATCTTAACATACGCAACATCGCATTATAGTGGGTTACCTAAAGAACGAGTCATTGGGTCTGGTACCATTCTTGATACAGCTCGTTTCCGTTTCCTACTAGGTGATTACTTTAAAGTCGCACCGAAAAATGTGCATGCGTATATCATCGGAGAACACGGTGACAGCGAGCTACCTGTTTATAGTTCTGCAGACGTGGGTGGTATTCCCGTTTTGAAAATGATTGAACGCCAAGATCACTATAAAAAAGAAGACTTAGATGAGATTTTTATTAATGTACGTGATGCAGCCTACAAAATCATTGAAGGAAAAGGTGCTACTTACTATGGCATCGCTATGGGACTTGTGCGAATTACAAAAGCCATTCTCCACAATGAAAATAGCGTGTTAACTGTCTCTGCTCATCTGGATGGCCAGTATGGTGAGAAGCATGTGTACATGGGTGTTCCAGCAATCATTAATCGTAGTGGAATCCGAGAAATTGTCGAATTAGAACTCAATGAAGAAGAACAACAGAAATTCCAACACAGTGCTTATGTCTTAAAAGACATTTTGGCGCCTCATTTTGAAGAATTAAAATTATAACATTAAATAGAAAGAAGGAAGCATCATGTGGATTCAAGATTATAATCCATTGAATAACACGTACTTATCAGCCTTGGTTGCTGCTTTTCCTGTCACATTCCTTTCTATTGGGTCTGACTGTAATTAAAATGAAGGGCATTATCACAGCCCTTCTTACACTAATCATTAGCATAGGTGTATCGGCATTTTTATTCCAGCTGCTTACTAGTTGGATCGTTGTTAGAAGGCCAATATCGTCAAAGTAATGTTCATGTTGATGCTCCAACTGTAATTAATCGTACAGGTGCAAAAAATATTGTGGAGCTTTCACTAAATGAGAGCGAAAAAGAAAAGTTTGCACATTCTGTTAAAACACTTAAAGGTATTCAATCTCTATTTTGGGAGTATTTTAATTTCTTAAGTAAGAAATTCTTAAGTAAGAAATTCTTACGTAAGGGAGCTGTTATTATGTTAGTAGAAACTATCGATCCATTTAATAATCTTGCTATTTCAGCGTTAGTTGCAGCTATACCGATCCTTTTGTTTCTCTTATGTTTGACGATCTTTAAAATGAGAGGTATTTATGCAGCGCTTCTAAATTTATTTGTAACCCTTCTAATTGTACTTTTCCTCTTTAAGCTACCTTTGGGTGAAGCAATCGGGAGTGTTGTACAAGGTACGATACAAGGGATATGGCCGATTGGTTATATCATTGTGATGGCCGTCTGGTTATATAAAATCTCTGTTAAATCCGGGAAATTTGATGTTTTACGCGGAAGTATTGCGGGTATTTCACAAGACCAACGTCTTCAGCTCTTACTTATTGGGTTTTGCTTTAATGCCTTTCTTGAAGGGGCAGCAGGTTTTGGTGTACCGATTGCAATCTGTGCCGTTCTATTAGTTTCACTGGGATTCAAACCTTTACAGGCAGCCATGCTCTGTCTAGTAGCAAATGGTGCTTCAGGAGCATTCGGTGCAATTGGCATACCTGTTGGAATCATCGGTACATTTGGGCTGGAAAATGTGACCTCCATGAATGTGTCAATGATGACTGCCTTAACACTGCCGATCATTAACTTTACCATTCCGTTTTTATTAATATGGTTAAAGGATGGATTTAAAGGGATTAGAGAAGTATTGCCGGCTATTCTGGTGACATCTATTACTTATACAGTGGCCCAAGCGATCATTACAATATTTGTAGGACCAGAGTTAGCTGACATTATTCCTTCACTATTAACTATGGGTTTGTTGGCATTATTTCTTAATAAGTGGCAGCCTAAACATATATTTTTACTCAACGGCAAAGAATATGAATTTGAAAATCATTCGATGGGTGATGTTGTAAAGGCATGGTCTCCATTTTATTTATTAACAATATTTGTATTGTTTTGGAGCTTTCCTGCATTTAAAGGTTTGTTTTCTCAAGGAGGAATTCTTGAATCGGCTGTACTGAAATTTATAGTACCGGGATCTTCGATCAATATTGGCATTGATTTAATCGGTGCAACAGGAACAGCGATATTATTAGCTGCTTTAACGACGATTGTAACGACGAAAGCAATCAATTTCAGTGAAGGTCTGTCTCTCCTAAAAAAAACTGTTTCAGAATTTTCGATTCCAATCATTATGATCTGTGCAATTATTGGTATAGCTAAGTTAATGACATATGGTGGATTAACAATTTCTTTAGGTGAAGCAGTTGCTACAACAGGAAATATCTTCCCATTATTATCACCACTATTAGGATGGATTGGAGTGTTTATGACTGGGTCTGTAGTAAATAACAATACGTTATTTGCGCCTATACAAGCTACTGCAGGTAATATCATAGGCACAAACTCATCATTATTAGTTTCTGCTAACACTGCCGGGGGTGTTATGGCAAAGCTTGTTTCTCCACAGTCAATCGCAATAGCAGCTGCAGCCGTTGGTGAAACAGGAAAAGAATCTGATTTAACGAAAATGACATTAAAATATAGCTTTGGGTTAGTAGCTTTTGTGTGCATTTGGACATTTATATTATCGCTATTTTATTAGTAATACTTTTATATAACTAACTAGTAAAAAGGAATCAGAGAACCACTCTGATTCCTTTTTCAAAGAAAAAGTTGCTTTTAAAAATTAATCTTACTACTCACTTATTTGAAAATAAATTGAAATACAATCGTTTACGGTGAACCGTATCATAAATGATTCCAACCTAAATTCATCATAGTTTTGAACTTTATCCAGAAACAAAAAAAGAAACAACAACGCATGATTGTTGCAGCATGGAGAAGTTTAAATCATGAAGGAAAAAGTGTCGCAGTTAGCCGCTGTATCTTCGGATTTTTTTATGGCTGCATGCTGCCTGGGTTCACTGATTTTCATCCCTCTTGGATGAACTGGATTTGCAGGAGCATTATCCTTCTACTCATTGAAGTATCGGTTATTATTCACCATCGTTAACATCATTCATTCTTCTTGCTTACTCCTTTTACATGGTTTATGGGAGAAATGGCCCAAAATCCGGACGGAGAGATTCACTGACAAATCAAGCCTTGCTAGTGTGAAAAGGAATATGAGGATGGAAAAATTATTCAATCATTTTGCAGTTAGACCTGGCTGCATTTTTCTTAGATGCATGCTGAAACCTTTGATAGTGCATATTAATTTTTAGAACCATTGGAAGGGGGGAATCACCATGAAAAAGCAAGTAAAGCAAAATGAAAAGAATACTGAAGAAAGACAAGAGGAGCTGCAAACAATTAATGATATTTCTAAAAGCGAAAACGGGCAGCCGGTCCATCAGCCTAAAGATTACGATGAAATAGAGTATTAAGATAAAAGCAATCACCGGGATAAATGCGTTTAAACCAATTCCTTCAGTAGCTAATTCAAGGGTACATTTATGAAAAAGCAGATTTACAACATTAAGATATTTTCATTATTAAAAGCCTGATATATCTCTATATTATCTAGAGAAATCTGGCTTTTTTAATTATTCACTAAAGTCTTTAAACGGAGACTTTAACTAATTAACACCCCTGAAATTATCCACTTTTTCACCTCTGCAATATAATCTGATGAACCCAGATAAATAAAACCAGATCATTAACACAATGATGCCACCAAGACTGCCGTATGTAGCAGACTTAAAGAAGTATTCGCAAAGGACTTTGATACATTAGTTTCAGAATAATGAAAAAGATTACTCAACCAAGTGAATTTTTCGGAGAAGGATTTTTGTGGACAAGCTTAATGCAAATGAAATAGTGAACTACCATGAAAATTAACTTCTGTGAGATCCGAAAAATGGCAATAATTAAGTAGATGCAGCTCATTCATTTTTTAAAAAAGAGGAGAGCGCCTGGTCAAGGTGTTTATGGATAAGGAAATTGGATTAGGATGCATCGGTAATTGTCACATTATAACCTAAGTTTTCTAGTCTTCGAACCGAATGGCGTACAATTGATTCTTGTCTTTGTTTATCAAAGTAATCTTCGCCTAAGTCAACATACATTCCTTTTCGGGTTTAGAAGGTAATATGCGATTCGCAACATCGCATGGGCAACTACAATTGCTGCCTTTTATTTCCTTTTCGTTATACAGTGCACCAAGATAGTTTTTTGACCCTCTTACTGATTGAGCTGCTTCTGTTAATGTAGATCTTAAATACTTATTTCCCTTTTTAGATCTACTAGATTTCCTTTTACCCGCGCTCTCATTGTGCCCAGCACCAAGGCTGCCGATGAACATAAATGTGCGGCAGTTGGGAATTGGCTTCCAACGTCTGTATAAACGAGCAATTGATTACTTCGCATTTTGGTATGAATCCTACCGGGAGTCGATAGGATATGCCTGTGCGAAGCTATACGAAAAAGCGAACGTACAAGTTTAAAATATATGCAGATGGGTAGTCATTAGATTGCCCTTTTTGTTCTAGTTTACATAATACAAATCATTAACATAAAAGTTAAAAATCACCGATTAAAATAATAATTTATTTTGCTATCAATAGACGGTTTCCAATTAAGTGGTTTATTTTTGAAGATTGTAGCTTTCATTGTCGTAGCTTATCTTATCCAACTAAAGAGGATTTACTTGAATAAGGGGTTGCTTAGGCAACCCCTTATTGAAAGGTTGAACGAAGGAATGTAGGAGCATCGATTATGTGAGACATGGGAGGGTTGACCTCCATGAAACATTGATATCCTATAGTGCGATCATAACATTGCTTAAACTGATTTTTTCCTATAATTGGCTAGTTTAGCATACACTTTTTTCGATAAATCCCACCCTTGAGGAGTGATGCCGAGCTAACAGAAATAACTGTTAATGATATGACTATGAAATCCTAAGAATTCTAGAGCTATCGTGAGATTGTGTTTAGTTTATTGAGGGAGGTTAGTTCAATAACAAACGTAATAAAAGTTTGGAAATGAGAAATACGGGAAGTGAAATTGAACTTGAATTTACTAAAGTTTCAGCACTATTTGTATAATAAAAGACTATTTGTCTAAATTGGAATCGCATTAATCAATTCCCATATACATTTCCGTTTAGGAAAATGTAACTTCATTGAAGAATAGAAAATCATTTTATATACTCTAACAATAATTCTTTGGTATCATTCCACAAACTTTGCTGCATAGAAACATCTTTTCCTGGATATATCGGATCAATTTTATTTCCAGTTCCAACATTAAAGTATCCTCCTGTCACTCTCTCATATTCGGAATCAAGTGCTAAACGAACAATGATGTCAGCCCCTCTTTTTGGATCTCCGATATTAAGGAATTCTAAGACTTTTCCCAATACAGAAGATATACGAAGTTCTCTTCCCAGGCCAGTATTATTGAAACCAGGATTTAGAGCGTTGGCATTTACCAAAGTTCCTGAAAACTGACGCACTAACTCACCAGTAAACATGATATTTAGAAGCTTTGTTTTTCCATAAATTTTAGATGAACCCCTCAATGTAAATGGAGATGTGTCCGTCAAATCATATGGTAATTTTAGTTCCCCATGATTTCGTGAGGCTTCCGAAGCGACATTAATAATTTTTGCATTTTTTGCTTTTACCAAAGAGTCCTTTAACAGATTTGTTAGTAGCCAAGGCGTTAGATAGTTTACCGCAATCATCTCGGCAAATCCTTCAGAGGTAACTCGTTGCTCGAACCCATGAAGCCCAGCATTGTGGATGAGTACATCAATTTTTGAATAGTTTTGTTTTATCTCAAGTCCTATACGGCGAACATCATGCATTAACGATAAATCACCAAAATAGAAATCAACCTCCGTATTTGGTGAAGCTTCTCTAATTAATTTCTCTGTTGCTTTAGCCCGTTCTTTGTTACGAGCAGTCAGCACTAAATGTGCACCACGTTTTGCGATTTCAATTGCAGCAATCTGACCAATACCACTGGTAGCACCGGTCATTACAATTATTGGATACTCGGGCATTATACATTCTCCTTCTATAAACTTGACATAGTATTAACAATTAAATATATTTGACATATATCAATCATATTCAAGTATTTGATATATGTCAAATACATTTAGTTGCGCTGAGAAGGGAGAACTATGGATATTAATAATTCTGATTTGAGAGAAGAACTGGAGTTAGCTCTTGGTGAACAGCTCAATTCGTTGATTAGTGAGGCACATGCACTTAATGTCAGAACTGCAGCTACATTTGATACAACTTTGCAGCCAGCAGCCTTTTTGATTGTTCGCTGGTTATTTTCACATGGTCCTACTAACGCATCGACTTTAGCTGAATCAACAGCAATGGACCGTAGCTCTATCAGTAGACTTATAGGGCAATTAAAAGGTCTGGGATATGTAAAGAGTGAACCCCACCCTAAAGATCGACGAGGGGTAATGTTATCTTTAACCGAGCTTGGTCATGACAAAACAATAAAAGCTTTAAAAGAAAAAGAATCTATTTTTTTCGAACGTATTTCAGGATTAACGGATTCAGAATTGAAGGCATATATTGAAATGCTAAAAAATCTAACGATATAACACAGTTGATAATTCTATTTGGAAATAAGAGTCTACTATTGAACATATGACTAAATCTGAAAAGCACGTGTGTTAGTGTGTTAGATAGTATCCACTATTCCTACGTTGAAAGTCCAAAAGAGTTTAGAGAGACTAAATTTAGATTTTTGCAGTGAAAAAATTGTATTACAATTGCAGCTCAATCCAGATTTGAATTTGATGCACCAAGATAAAGAATAATTGTTAAGCTAATAGCTGGGTTAGCTGAAGATCAGAGCTGTTTTAAGGCAGCTTTTTCTTTATGGAATTACCGGGGCAATTTAGTTTAAGAGTACTGTTTGATCTTTGTTCAATAAATGGGCCATTTAATCGAATAAGTGTATATTTGAAATAAAGCTGCACTGTTTTGAAAAAAATCTGTATATAAGCGTGCGTTTGTTGAACAAGAAGTAAAAGGGGTGATACATATTAAACATGGCTAATATGTATCACCCCTTTTTGTAACTTTGTATGATTTTAGGACTTGAAAAATTTCAAACCAACATAAAAATCGGTATTATTTCTCTCTAATCTGCTCCGTTAGACGGTAGGTTATTACCCAATACAAAAGGGCCAAAGCGCTGACAGAGGCACCAAATAGACATACTCCGATCCATCCGTAGTTTGCGTATATATTGGTTGAAACAATTGAACCCATGGCACTGCCGATGGAATAAAAAATCATGTAAGCAGCAGTAAGTCGGCTTCTCGCCTCAGGACGCACTGTGAAAATCATACTCTGATTGGTGACATGTACGGCTTGCACAGCGAGGTCAAGAAAGATAACGCCAATAACTAATGCGATCAGTGAGTGTTCGGTAAAACTGATTAGGAACCATGATGCTAGCAATAAAACTAGGGCTATGCAGGTTGTTCGCTGCCCTAAACCCCGGTCAGCCAGACCCCCAGCACGAGCAGCAGCTAATGCTCCGGCAACTCCAGCAAGACCAAACGCTCCAATAGCGGTATGTGAAAGAGAGTATGGTGGAGCACTGAGAGGAAGCACCAACGAAGTCCACAATGTACTAAACGCGGTAAAAATCAGCAGAGCCAGTACCCCGCGGATGCGTAGGATTCGTTCTTGCATGAACAAAGTGAGCACCGAACGAAGCAGCTGCGGATAGGATAGTGACTCTCTTGCGCTTTCATCACGCGGGAGTACTCGGAACAACACGCCAGTCATGATGAGCATCATGGCGGCAGAAACTAGATAGACCGAACGCCAACCGGCGAGATCGGTTAGTACACCAGCGAATGTTCGTGCGAGCAGAATGCCGATCACGACTCCACTTTGCACCAAGCCGACTATACGGCCACGCTCGGCTGGGGCAGCCAAAGTCGATGCGAACGCTACGAGCACCTGAGTCACCACAGCAAGCAGTCCGACCGCAGCTAACCCCGTGAACAGCACTGTGATGATGGGGGCGATGCCAACCACAATCAGAGACAACACGGATAAAAGCATCTGACCGATGATTAGCCGACGTCGATTCAGTAGATCCCCGAGCGGTACTAGCAGTAGCAGTCCTAGCGCGTAACAAAGCTGAGTAATGGTAATGACAATGCCGATGGATGAATGGGCGATACCGAACTCGGTCGCCAGAGAGTCTAGCAACGGTTGTGCATAGTATATGTTGGCGACAGCCATCCCACAGGCTGTTGCAAACAATAGTGCCATATAGCGAGTCATGGTTGATCCGGATACTATTTGTAACTGAACCGTTTTCGTATCATGATCTTCAATTGATGTTTTTTCTTTAACCTTCATCTTAACCTTTACCATTACTCACATCCCCCTTTTTGTACTCAGTAGTATAATGTACCGATTGGTATAAAATAATTCCTTTTAAGGATAACCAACAAAACGTTTTGATGTCAAGTAAGTTAGCAGTTATTTGAATGCTGTCCTTGAAAGAATCATCACAATTTGACAATAGGACTTTAATTAAATAAAATCATAATATACCGATTGGTAATTAAAAGGGGGATTAATTATCCATGAATCAAATACCGGGGAATAACGAATTAACTGAATTATCTGGGGGCGATTTACCATCTCCAAAATTCCTACAGTCAAACGAACAGATTATAAAAAGCTTCTTTGAAGTTGTCAGATCAGGTTGCAATCCTGAACAAGCTAAGGTTTTTATGGCGAAGGAGGTAAGAGCACATCAAGTGAATTCAGAAAGCATGGTGACAATTAAAAGGTCACCTGAGAATTATGCTGATCATATAAGAGAAATGATAGATTCATGGGGGAAATTTAAAATTGAAATTCAAGAATTAATTTCTCAAAATCAAAAAGTTCATGTCAGATGGAAGCAGACAGGAATGCATATTGGAGAGTATGAGGGTTATCTGCCTACAAATAAAGAGGTTATTGAAATAGGTAGTGCCGTATACCGATTAGAGGATCGAAAAATAGTGGAATACTGGATTCAAGTGGACAGATTCGGAATCATTGAGCAAATAAAAAAGAATCAAGAACAAGATTAATTATCTAGTGAAGAAATTTTATTTTGAAACGAGGGATTTATTATGGTTCGACAACGTGAATTTGATGAGGAAAAAGCGTTGGATGATGCTATGTTGCTTTTTTGGGAGAAGGGGTACAAGGCTACATCGCTAAGCGATTTGACTGCCAAAATGGGGATACAACGACCAAGCTTATACTCAGCTTTTGGAGACAAAGAGAAATTGTTTGAGGCTGCATTACGCAAATATACAAAGCTACATGCTTCCCATATTCGAAAAAAACTTCAAAACAATCTATCTGTAAAGGAAGCATTTCAAACATTTTTTGAAGATTTGGTGGAAGAGGAATATAAAGAAAGTCCGAACAAGGGATGTTTTTGCATTAATACAATGGTGGAACTAGCCCCTCACGATGAAAAATTTGAAATCCTTACAAGGGAGCATCAGATGTATCTTTCAATCATATTTCAAGAAACGATTGTCCGAGGTATTCGCTCAGGTGAGCTCGAAAGCAGCCTTAATGCTAAAGTTTTAGCACAGACACTAGTCGTTTCATTAATCGGACTTACCGTGTTGATGAAATCTCGTCCAGAGCGTTCATTTGTAGAAAATTCTGTAGCGATGATATTATCATTATTAAAATAAATTTATCAAAATTCCAGTTTTATCAATCATGCCAGTCTCTGTGAATATAGGGGGGGGTATAAAACCCAATCTATAAAATCGATTGCAGCTGTAATGCTAATTTTTATTAACCAGTTCCGGCAAGTTTTTTTAATAAAAGAATGATTCATTATTATATTAAAAGCGTATTTTGATCAATCTTTTTTCAAAACACGCTTTTTCTTCGTTTATCAAGGTTATGAGTATCAATTTGATGAAACTTTATTTAAAGCAACGATACCATTGAGTTTTCACCTGATATTTTTGCAATTAGTTAACAGCAATACTAACTAGTATTAGTAAAGTATTCTTCAATTAAAGGGCGCGATTCTTTAATAAGAATTGCTTTTCTTAATGAACTACCATCAAAATAAGTTTCTTTAAAAATGAAAAATGATAATACTAAAGAAGACCCTGCTCAATCGTTTAAAAAAAGAGAAGAGCGTTAATTAATTAGTCTATGGATTATGGTTGACTGGATTAAGGTCAGTATCAGTATTGATACTTCCTAATCCTTTTCATTCTTTGTGAATCGCCGATTTTTGCGATTCATGGAAGGCTAACAGGTGCGTTAGCTAAAAATCAGAGCTATCTTTAAGGCAGCTTTTTGTTATGCAACTATCGGGGGGGTTAACTCCAAAAATTGGAAGTTAAATCCAATTAATAGTATAGTCATATGTTTCAGATCCTTTTTGTGGTCTTTTTCTTGATCGAAGAAAAATTCAGCTGAGGGATATTGTACCAAATAAATAATGGAAAAAATTATTGCCTCAATTAGAGATGAATTGGTACAAAGAACAATTCCGGGCATAACGACCAAAGAACTTGATGATATAGTCGGGGAACGTTTAGAAAAAGCGGGTGCAGTTTCAGCTCCAAAACGTGAATATGATTTTTCTGGCTTTACTTGCAACAGTCTAAATGATGAAGTGGCGGGTTATTCGTAATCAATCTTCGTATGTATATTGAGTTGCTTTTTCATGATTTGGAAGATCGAATAGTGGCCCTGTCAAATGAAATGGAAGAACATAAGATCATCTAATCGATTCCCGGTATAGGAGAAAAAATCGCAGCCAGGATTATCTCTAAAATTGGTGAAATCGATCGGTTTAATCATCCGAAAAAACTGGTTGCCTTCGCTGGAGTGGATCCAAGTGTTCACTCATCGGGTAAGTTTACGGCACCATTAATCGTATTACAAAAAGAGGTTCGAGCAGACTACGTCAATCTAAGTATCAAGCCCGTACTATGCAGCATAAGAAGTTATCAGAAGGAAAACCTGCAAAAGAATCGTGCCTGTATTAATAATTGCTGTTCCTGGATTTAATAACCGGTTTTGTGATACTGAGAAAAATCCTTCCAAAAGGTTTTTGGGGGATTATTTGGCTTGGCCCAAAAATAGTATATGGAAAAGAAATTTTGGTTTAGTTCGGCTAGGAAAACAAAAGGAAGACCACAATAAGTGATCTTCCTTTTGTTTTTAGCCGAACTTATTTGGTGAAGGAATTGATATTTATCTGATTGGGACAATTCGTGATAGTGGGCTCGTTATAAGAACAGCAGAATACAGTATCACTAGGAATTTCAAACTTTTTCATAACCGGTTCCGCGATTTTTTTATGCTTATGAAAACAAAAAGAAGAGGCAAATATATAACAATGAAGTATACGATGTAGGGATTGATTATTTTATTTAATATATATAAGGAATCGATATCATAAAAGAGTATATTCACAAGTAGTATGATTATGGACATTCCCCATAAGGGATACTTTTGCTGGACATTGAATAAGCGCTTGACCCCCCTGCTGGCAGCCCACAAAGGAATGACCATATTGGGTATGATAATGATGGTCCACCAAGAAACAGTTATGTATTCGAACCGTTGAATAAAGGGCAACTCAATAATACTGGTCAATGTTAGTGTTGGGTATAGAGTAAGGGTCAAATGTTTCTGTGAATAAAAGACTATCGATACAAAATAAAGTAATAAGCTCAATAACGTAGTGAGCACAACTCCTCCGTGAGCATACTTTTGCGATCTTTCAGCATTTTTGATGAACGGATAATACATCAGTATCATTTCAAATCCAAGCATGGATAATGAAAAACTTTTAGTTCCTTTCAATATTTCGAATAAATTATGATGGAAAATAGGAAGAAAACCGGTGAAATCAGAGTATTTAAAACCATAAAAAGGTACAAATAAAAGCCAGTATGAAACGATTACAGTTAAGAAGGCAATACCCGTAATGGTTCGGAATCCCCCTGTATTTATATAATAAATCAAGATAAGGAAAACCAAAGCAAATGCCCAAGAAGGTACCTCTTCAAACATCCAAACATGAATGACATTTATATAACCGATTATGATCGTCATTCCAAGGACAAAAAAGTAAAGAATAAATAAAAGACTGAAGAAATTACCAATCCATTTACCGAATGCATGATTATTAGTTGAGATTATATCGCCAGGAACAAAACTAAATATCTTATAGATTAGCCAAATTAATATATGAACAATCAATCCAGCTAGGAGTATGGATAACCAGCCATCGGTTCCCGTCGCTTTAGCCAAATCTCTTTGAAAACTCAATACGCCTAATCCAGTTTGCATGGAATGCACTAAAAAAAACACATAAAATGGCGATACCTTATATTTTTCATTAACACCAGCTTGATTCATGTAGGCCCCTCATTTGTATCACTCATATATTTTAATAATCTGGCTTTTATAAGTGAAATCTATTCAAAAAGATCGATTAAATTGTGGATGGAATTTTTGTATGGATCCTTAAGTTGAGAGCTAACATTTAATCGAAACGATTTTCATGAGGCATTAGACAAGGAACAGACACATGTGGACGGCAAGGGTCTGGCTTACAATAAGGAATGTGTTCAAGCGTAAGCGGACAAAGAAGGGAAATAGAGAATCGGGATGCCCTTTTCCGAAAGATAGTTGGAAAGT
This sequence comes from Peribacillus sp. YIM B13477, assembly GCF_042787955.1. Taxonomy (NCBI): domain Bacteria; kingdom Bacillati; phylum Bacillota; class Bacilli; order Caryophanales; family Bacillaceae; genus Peribacillus; species Peribacillus sp. YIM B13477. The sequence goes on along the minus strand of NZ_JBHZPD010000018.1, from coordinate 10,408 downwards.
CTTATCCCGGAACAACAGCGGGGGGATAATAGATGAGTGATAAAAAGAAATATCAACCAATAGTGAATCTTAAAGACCTTTAGGACAAAGGGCAGATTTATCGTAATGATGTTCTTTTCCGCACGGGTAATAAAAAGGTTGTGGATGAACGTTTAGAGGAACCATTGTCCTTTGATAATAAGATGACAAACTATTTGTTAATTTCTAGATGAATGGAAAAAATATATAGAAGGGAACAAAAACTAATGAAATACGAATGGAGAAAACGAGAGAAGAATTTATATATCCCAAAACAAAAACCTGAACTTGTATCAATACCAGAACAGAAATTTTTTTTGATAAAGGGAAAAGGAAATCCAAATGAGCACGAATTCGCTGAAAAGATAGGTGTTCTTTATTCATTGGCTTATGCGGTCAGGATGATGCCTAGGCAAGGATACACTCCAGCTGGATATTTTGAATACACCGTATATCCATTAGAAGGGATTTGAGATTTAACGGAAGAGGGTAAGAAACTAGATACTTTAAATAAAGATGAATTATTATATACGATCATGATTAGACAACCAGATTTTGCAACAAAGGAAATAGTGGACAGAGCATTTGAACATGTAGAAGAAAAGAAACCACATCCATTTCTAAATGATGTAAGGTTCGGTACATTTCAAGATGGGTTATTTGTCCAAATGCTTCATGTTGGTCCATATGATGATGAACCTCAAAGTTTTAAAGTAATGAATGAATTCATAAAAGATAATAATCTGGAAAAAACGTCATTACAAAATAGAGAAATATATCTTTCAGATTTTAGGCAAGTTGAACCTTCAAAATTAAAAACAGTTTTGAGATATAAGGTTAAGCCGATAGAATAGCATGAACTCTTAGCTGTTAACATGCATTCATTATTTCATGTAGTTTGAAGGAGTTTACATAGAGTAAAAGGTGCATTATTACCATACGACGCAATAAAATTATCCAATATGGTGTTATGGTATGGCTCATAGTTTATATGAGGGTGTAAAAGAGGAACAAACACCACTCTTATTTTACTTATTTAAAAACATTAGCATCTATTATTTTGGGTGCTTTTTTTTGCAGGGAATTGGTCCCTTTTGTCAAATTAGTTAAACAAAGGGGATGAGAAAATGAATGATGATGAGAAAATCAGTATTTTATTGTCCAATATGACAAACGAATTAGTGTCGAGTAGAGTAAGGGTTAGAGCTATAGTGGAATTACTGGAAGAAAAAGGTCTAATAACCCGTGAAGAGTACGAAAACAGGTTTAAAAAAGTTTTTGAACGAGATGCAATTTCGTATAGAAATGATCTACTGAAAGAAGTCAAAATTGATGAATAAAAGGAGGAGGCATCCAATAATTTGGGTGCTTTTTTATGGCGGTGAGAACGATGAACCATGAACCATGATAAGAAAAGAAAACGGTTAAGAAGCCAGTGAAACTAAGTCGTGGAATCTGGAAGATCTAATGAATATGAAAGCTTTTACATATAAGGATTTTACAATACGAGATTTAAGCTTAATGTGAAAAAAGAAAGAGCGTTAATCCTTATTTGATCAACACTCCTGTAAGTGCAGTAGCATTCATGTTATTTTTTTAGATTTGATTTCATTAATAATGAAATCTGTTGCTCATCCGTATTCGAAATTCGTTTCAGTTGATCAACGATTAACTTTTGTCTTTACAATGTATGATTTTGACTTAACTTAGCTTTCCCTTTTATTTTGTTGATTTTTATTTTGAATCCATATTCATGACTGTCGGTCTCTTTCATCTATTGGAATTCGGTTGTTCTAAATGCAGTTAGCTTTTCCCTGATACAGCTACTTTTTTTGTTACGGGAGCATTTTTGCCTAATATGACAGAAAAGACAACAATCATTGCTGTTACAAGGGTGAAAGATGTGATGGATTCATCTAGAAATACTGTTGCAAATACAATCATCAAAAATGGTTGTAAGTATTGAATCTGACTAACCCTTGCTATTCCGCCCATAGCCATTCCGCTATACCAAGCAACATATGCTAGAAATTGACTAACCACTGCGAGATAAATTAAGCTAACCCAAGCTTGGATAGGGGCATGGAGCATTTCAGTTGAAAGGTTCAGCCCAACTGGAATAATGAAAAATGGAGCACCAATCATAATGGCCCAAGCAATCACTTGCCAGCTGCCTAATTCTTTCGCTAATTTCCCCCCTTCTGCGTAACTAAGTCCCAATATGATCACTGCTGCCAATAAAGCTAAATCGGCTAATTGCAATTGGCCGAACCCAAGATGAAGTGCATACATAATGACAGCTAAAGAGCCGATTATACTTGAAACCCAGAATTTGATTGAAGGGATTTCACCTGCCCTAAACATAGCAAATCCAGCTGTTGCTAACGGTAACAGTGCTACTTCCACAGCTCCATGAGAAACAGGCAATGATTCCATTGCCCAAGAAGTGAGGAGAGGAAATCCTAAAACTGCACCAACAGCAACAATAAGTAGACTTTTTAATTGACTTGGAGAAGGCAGTTTTTCCTTTCGAACGATCAATACCACCCCTACTAAAATAGCGGCTACAACCGTTCTTCCTAAACCGACGACCGTAGTCCCAAAATACTCTACAGCAATACTTGTAGCGGGGAGCGTTAAGCTAAAACAAATGACACCCACCAATCCCAAAAATAATCCGAATTTTTCTCTTGTTTCCCCCAGCATCTTTTCCAACCCCAATCTTTATACTTTGTACCACATCTGTACCATTTTTTACTTATCTTAAAAACAGTTCTGATATAATTAACATACTATGAGTACATTCAATAAAAATAAACCGTTTTTTTACCTATCTGTCCTGGTACAGTTGGAGGGGGATCAATATATGAACTCAAAATATATAAAGATAATGGAAGATATTAAGCTTCGCCTAGAAGATGGTTCGCTAATTGCAGGCAGTAAACTTCCCTCTGTTCGTCAATTATCTGAGTATTTTTCATGTAGCAAAAATACGGTAATTAAAGCATATGTAGAACTTGAAAAAGAGCATTTAATTTATTCTGTTCCTAAAAGCGGCTACTATGTTGTGAATGAATATCAAAAAGCGAAGGAAGAGAATGAGGTGATTGATTTTTTGTCTGCCGGTCCAGATAAAAATGTTATGCCTTATGTTGAATTTCAACATTGTATGAATCAAGCAATTGATCATTACAAAGAAGAGCTTTTTACATACTCTGATCAACAAGGGCTTTACTCACTGCGAGTACAGTTGGTGAAATATTTGGAGAATTTACAGGTCTTCACTAAACCAGAAAGATTAGTCGTTGTCTCTGGCTCGCAGCAAGCCCTCCATTTATTAGTTTCTATGCCATTTCCAAATGGGAAAAACAATATTCTAATTGAACATCCTACTTATTTTGGATTCATCGAGTCCATCAATCTGCATCAAGCCACTACTTTTGGAATCGAATTATCAATGGAAGGAATAGATCTTGATCGACTGGAATACATTTTTCGAAATAATGATATAAAGTTTTTCTATATTATCCCGAGATTTCACAATCCACTTGGACATAGTTACACGAATGGCGAAAAGAAAAAAATAGTTGAGTTAGCTGAAAAATACGATGTATACATAGTGGAGGATGATATTTTAGGAGACCTTGATCCAAATCCAAAATCAGATCCTTTATTTTCTTTTGATCCTTCCGGGAGAGTGATTTATATTAAAAGCCTTTCGAAAATTTTTCTACCAGGGCTAAGGATTGGGACTGTCGTTCTTCCTGCATTAATGATGAACAACTTTTTACGTTATAAATTCAGTTCGGATTTTAATAGTTCAGCACTTTCTCAAGGTGCGCTAGAAATCTATTTAAAAAGCGGAATGTTTAATAGTCATCTCAAAAAAGTAAAAGAGGTATACCGAACTAAAATGCAAATCCTTCAAGAAGCATGTGAATTATTACTGCCGGCTAACACTTCTTTTTCTAAACCGAATTCCGGATTCTATCTTTCCATCAGTTTGCCCGAGAATGTGAAAGCAAAACAGGTGGTTCATATGCTAAACGAGCAGCATATATATGTTGATGATGCCTCCAGAATGTTTTTAGCAGAATATAAAAAGGAGAATCTCGTTCGTTTATGCATCTCTCAAGTGAACGAGAGTCAAATTAAACTAGGGGTAGAGCGATTGGCTCACTGTATTGCTTTAATTGACAGTAGAAAAAAGCATATTGCTCCGAATAACTTTTTACTCATTTAGAAAGTGCCGGGTTTTTCCCGTCACAACCTAAATAATCACAAGCTATTTATATATTCCATAAATGATTTTCCTCACTTAATTCCATCCTATAAAGTTATTTAAAATAGAGCTGCTTGTTTATAAGGGTAGGTTCTGTTATGATTGTTTGATAAATTTTTTAAGGGGTTTAGAGAGGGTGAGTCAATTGACTAAAAACCTTAGGCAATTGAAAAATGTTTCGGTGTTCCAAACGCTTCTAACTTAGAAAAATAATTTAGAAGCGAGGAATAATCATATGAAAAATCAAAGAATCTTTAATAAATCATTTCTTTTTTTATTTATAAGCAACTTTTTAGTTTTTATTGGGTTTGAAATGATGCTTCCTATTTTGCCTGCCTATTTGTTAAGCATGAATGCATCTTCCATTCAAGTTGGTCTAGTAACATCATTATTTACGGTAGGTGCTGTTTTAATCAGGCCTTTTGTAGGTTACTATTTAATGGATAACCAGAGGAAAAGCCTGGCCATTTGTGCAAGTGCAGCTTTAATGGTCATTACAATTCTATATCCGTTTCTTAATATGATATGGCTTCTTCTATTGTTACGGCTTTTCCATGGTGCAGCATGGGGGGGATCAACCACAGCTAACAGTACAATGGTAGTGGATTTTATTCCCAAGACACGCTTAGGAGAAGGAATAGGGTATTTTTCTATATCCACAACGGTCGGGGCTATCGTTGCACCGAGTATAGGTATCCTTATCTATGACTCTTTTTCCTTCGATATATTGATATGGTCATCAGCAGTATTGAGCTTATTGGCAGTACTTGCGCTTCAATTTGTCTATTCACCTACTATTGTAAAGCGTGAGAAGAAGCCATTTCGCTTTTTGGATATGGTTTTTGAAAAAGACGTTTGGTTCCAAGCGTTACTTACGGTTATTACAACACTAGGTTTTGGGGCTATCATCACATTTTTGGTTCTTTTTGGGAAGCAAAGGGAAGTAGATCATATTTTTTTATTCTTCCTTATCAATGCAACTGTCTCAACTTTACTACGTCCTTTTACCGGAAAATGGTATGACAAAAAAGGACCTTGGTCTATTATCATTATGGCGGCTGTGTTAGGATTCTTTTCACTTGTTATCTTGTCATATACGACAAATGAATCTCAACTTATCGTTGCGGCGATTTTATTTGGGGCAGGTTATGGCACGGTTATGCCATGTTTACAAACATGGACTGTTCAAAAGGTAAGTGAAGAAAAAAGAGGAGCAGCCAACGCAACCTTTTTTTCCAGTTTTGACGTTGGTGTTGGAGTTAGCGCGTTTGTATTAGGTATTTTAGCAGAATCGATTAGTTTAGGGATGATCTACAGGATTGTTAGTCTAAGTTTTATTGTTGTTGCTGTGTTAGTCTATAAGGATTATATAAATGAAAAGACAAGGCATAATAAATCGATTTAAAACAAATCCACCTCTATTTTAATAGAGATGGATTTGTTAGCTGGAATACCAAAATGAGTAGAACTGGAATACATCCAGTTCTACTCGTAAGGGATGTATAAAAGAAGCAGCTAAATGACCTAATAATCAGGAAAAGTTAAAAAAATCAACGCTTCCTTTTTTAATTGACCGATTCTACAGTATTTTACTTGCCAGTAGAAGTGCTTTGATTCACGAATCGCAAACTTCAAAGCTCTTCTCAAATTTCCCAGGTGCGAAGTTTGAGTTATAATAGTAAAAAAACATCCGTCTTCTATAGGATGGATGCTTCTTGATTGAAATACATATAAAGGATTGGTGAATAAGAATGGCAATAGTTGATGTAACGGTTATTCCTGTCGGTACACAAACTCCAAGTGTTAGCAGCTATGTGGCGGATATTCAAAGAGTATTAAAGCGATATGAAGAGAAGGGGGAAATTCGTTTTCAATTGACACCCATGAATACAATCATTGAAGGCGACCTGCCTAAATTGTTTGAAGTGATCCAAGCGATGCACGAAGTACCTTTTGAAAAAGGTCTTGCTAGAGTTTGTACGAATATCCGAATAGATGACCGTCGTGATAAAGAACGCAGGATGGAAGACAAAGTAGAGCGAGTGAAGGGCATGCTTGAGGAATAACAGGTTTTGTAATTAACTGTGAAATGTAGAAAATGATGTTTTCGGGGATATGTCCTGAATTTCGTTAATGATTTTTAATTAATGTCAATGTATTAATAGCTTTAAAGCCTTGGTATACTGATTTATCAGTTCCCAAGGCTTTTTTATTTTTTATTTCATTCATTTCCATTTTATATCTTGCTGAGGAGATTAGGTAATGATAGATATAGACCGTTATCTGGATAATTTATAAACGTTCGCCATAAAGTTCTTTTTCTTCATTTGGATGAAAAAGAGTGAATCCTTTTGAACAAAACACAAACCTTCTATCTATCTCGAATCCAGCCTTATTCAAAATTTCAACTGTCCCCTGTGAACCAGTGCCAGCATACCCGCAACTACAACCAGAAAGGTGTAGCTCATTTCCTTTTTTGTCTATAAGGATGAGATCGCTATCGAGCAAAATATTATCTTTATTAATTTCTTTAGTAATTTTAGCAATTTTAAAACGATCAAAATGATCCTTGACTGCTTCGAATAATGCAATACTTTTATTGGTAATACCGCGGTCTTCACCGTAACCTTTTATGATGAAAACTTCCCGCTCATATGATTTCTTATATAGATGGTACTTTTGGTAAGTGACGTCATTTATTTTACAAATAAGCGGCCTAATATTATCCAGTTTTTGATTAAACATTGCACCCCTCCTAAATAGTTAGTTTATTAAGTTTATTAGGAGAAAAAGAGATTAGTACTAAGAAACTGATAAGAAGCAAATTTTTTTCATTTTTGATTCTCGTTTGTTTAATTAATAGTAATGAAACTTGATACCTATAAGGAATGAATGTCAGGAAGAAGTGAAAGTGTGAAGTCAAATTAAAAAAAGCACCAAAAAAGGTGCTTACTAGTTATATATCTTCTTAAAGTAATGGACAAACATAATATTCATGACAAATTCGACTATGGCATTAATACTCACATCGATAATATTAGTTTCCTCAAGTGAATGATAAGGAGCAAATAAGACAATGTAAATTGAACCAATGATAGTTAAAAGTACAGTCCATAAGCTGTTACGTAAAAAAAAGTGGAATCAGTAAGCCAAAAAAGGGTAAGAAGAAATCTAATTCTTTCCTCGTTCTCTTTTTATAAATACCGACTAAAAGGTAGATTGCAATCATATTGATAATAAAAAAAAAAATTAGATCAATAACATCATATCCATTAATAGATGAAGGGTTATAAACTCCTGGCAGTGAAAACACTGTAAGAGCAACTAGTACCCAAAAAGTTATCCGATATCTTTTCTTTTGTTTGCCAGTTATAGTTCCTGCCTGTAACGCCTTGACAAGTTTGTTAATATTCCAAATATACATGGTTGTCTCCTTATGTAGATTCCGCAATAATTATAGGGGAGGGTCCACTATAATCCCTTATCCAATTACATCTAGTGAATAAAAATCCGGATAAGGGGCACTTTTTTATGTGTCCGTTATCCGCGGGATACATCAAATTTATACTATAGCTCTTCTTTATTAACTTGGGTAGAGTAATTTTTGTTCATTTTGTTTTAGTCCATAGTGAGAATTCTACTTTGTACTTGAATTAGGTTGCTAAAGCTTTTTCCTTCAAAAATCATAGAACGATCAGCAACCCAGAGACCTTTTGTGAGCGTTTCTTGTATTAAGGAATATAACGAAAGGACTTAATTGTCAATAAAACACAATTTCGAACAAATGAGAAGAAGAGGGTCACATCTGGAGAACCCATTCAGTTCGTAAAGGATTTTCGATTGGTGGAATGAAGACATTCATATCGACCTTTTGATGTGGAGTCGTCACCAAATTGCAGCAAAATAAATATGCTTTTATACCCAACGCTAACAGAAAGCAGTTCTTATTAAATAGTAAAGACAAGATGCAGAAGAATATGACAACCCCTCTTTGACATAACATTTAGAAAAAGATAAGGGTGTGACCATTCTGAGTATGAAGAAAAACGACAAAATCGTTATTTATATAATAAAAGGTTCAACAATTAAAAGGTTTTTAATCCTGGATCTAATTATTGGATCAGGAATTTTTTATGTGGTCAAATTCATTTCTTCAAGCATATTAATAGCGAGTGCGAGCAGTTTTGTTGGAACGGAAGGAATTAAAAAAGCACCGAAAGTACTAAAAAGTGCAATTGGATTAATATCCTAAGGACTGGAAATTAAATGATCCCTAACCTTACTTATTACAAGAAAATGCACAGCAAATAGCCATTCAAATATGAATCAATGGGATCGGCGATGAGATTAGTCAAACTGGATTTAAACAGATGGTGTGTAGGATGAAATGGGCAGTAATGAACGTATACATCAATAATGATTCATATTAATTAGGAGGGAATCATGACAAAACCTCAAAAAGTGAAACCCTATTTAACTACTCGTAGTTTGCTGCCGGAAAATCAGGAGACACCCATTCAATTCATCAATAATGATAGTGTGGAAAACCAACTATTTTTTAGAAGGAACCACTTTACTTATCCGACACTTTCTTATTCAAACTATTGGCTTCCTATAAATGGAGTAGTATCAGCTCCATTATTGCTGTCCATGCAAGACATTCTTCAATATCCATCCAAAACGGTTGAAGTTGTCCTTGAATGCTCGGGAGACAAGCGTAATCTCTTCGAACCTAAAACATTTGGAGAACAATGGGAAAAGGGGGCCATTAGTCAAGGGAAGTGGAAAGGTGTACCATTACGGACATTACTTGAAATATCTGGCATAGGAGATGGGGCAAAAGAAGTTGTCGTGGAGGGATATGATTATGGCCTTAGGACCGATCTGGATGAGGTTTACACCTACACGAGGAGTTTGCCCATCGAGAAGGCACTGCATGAGGATACAATCATTGCATATGAGTATAATAACCAGCCAATCCCTTTTAAACATGGTTATCCATTGAGATTAATCGTTCCGCAGTGGTATGCAATGGCATCTGTTAAGTGGATAAAGCAGATAAGTGTTATTAATACTACTTTCAATGGACCTTTTCAAACTATTGATTATATGTATTATCCAAATAAAGACAATGATCAAAATGCATTTCCGGTCACTGCAATAAATATCAATTCGACTATCCAAAAACCGCTGGACATGGAAAAAATTAATACAGGTGTGCATTTAATAAAAGGGATTGCATGGACAGGAAAAGGAGTTATTACCAAGGTGGAAATTAGTATGGATGATGGCAATACATGGAGTAACGCCGATATATTACCTGGTAAGAATGCTGGTTTTGGATGGGTTAGTTGGTCATTCGAATGGAGTATATCAGAAAAAGGTGAGTACACGATTCAATCCAGAGCAACAGATTCATTTGGTCAAATTCAACCTAATTTACCTTTTTGGAATAAGAAAGGTTATGGGTATAATGCCATTGATAAAATTAAGGTTAAGGTAGAATGACTTTAATTTTAGGAAATGAAAACGGCTGAAAAAACTTTTGGATTTAGCCAAATAACGGTTTTGTGATATAGAGAAAAAACCCTTCCAAAAGAGTTTTGGAGGGGTATTTGTCATGGCCAAAAATAGTATATCATAAGGGAAATGAAAATTTTAGAGAAAGATATTGACATCCTATTAGCTGGTTTAATTGATTAATTAACATTAAAATGATCGATCTTTTTTATAAAAGAATAATCCAATTAAATAGTATAAGGGCATGTTTTGATAAAATCTTCAGTTTAGTGCGTCCCAGTTGAGATGAAACGCGTACGGTGTTTTTTTGTATTCATTAACAAGATGGTTTCAAAAGGAAAGTGTTATTAGAGATTCTTATTTTACGGATTAAATGTTGACACTAAAGAAAAATAGCAGTATGATAATGGAGTCGCCTAATTAATGAGCGATTTTAAAAAAAGAAATGCTTCGTAGAAGTTGACAACTATTCAACGTTGTGTTAAGATGAATTAGTTGAAAAAAACCTACCACAAATTGCTCTTTGAAAACTGAACAAAACAAAGCGCCAACGTTAAATTTTAAGTGAGCACACACTATCAAAAAAGC
>NZ_JBHZPD010000017.1:0-57034 GCF_042787955.1 Peribacillus sp. YIM B13477 | reverse complement strand
TTGGGGGTTTCCCCCTGTGAGAGTAGGACGCCGCCAAGCCATTTAAAAAGATCAGCCATCCGGCTGGTCTTTTTTTGCTTAATGCAAAGAAAAATCATTGGATATAAAGGGATTATCAATTATGGAAACTTTTATGAAGACATACACGTATTGAAATTCTTCATCATACATTGTTAAAAGCATCCCCGGGTTCTCTTAAACTATTTAAATCAATGTATGCGAACAATGGTTTTTGGGGAGAATGCAGGTATGGAGGTGGAGATGTTGGGGACAACAACAACCAAAACAACGGCAGGGGAAACGTGCGCGGTTTGTGAACAAGTAAAAGGGATGGGTATACATCTATATACGACATTTATTTGTGAGGAATGCGAAAGGGATATGATCGGGACGGATACGAACGATCCCAAGTACCAATATTACTTAAAGAAATTAAGAAAAATCACTAATCCTGAAATATTATCATGAAAAAATAGTTTGTGGAAAGTTAAAGAATCAGAGATAAAAGAAATGTGTGTTTCTTTAGTCTCTGATTCTTTTTTTGGTACTTTAGAAGAATGCTTGGCAACATGCTCCCATGTTTCTGTATGTTCCCTCCAAACAGGCTGTTCAGAGACGCATAATTGCCATTCTGTCGGCGCAATATGAGATAAAATTGTACTTATTTGATAAAATGAAAAAATACTATGATATGAGGGAAGAGAAAAATGAATCAATCACAGACACCATTGTTCGATGCAATGAGTGCTTTTCATAAAAAAAGCTCCATATCCCTGCATGTCCCAGGGCATAAAAATGGATGGGTGTTTAATAAAAAGGGCCAAGCCTTATACAACCCCCTGCTTGGTATTGATGTCACGGAAATAAGCGGCTTAGATGACCTGCATGCTCCAGAGGGGGCCATTCTAATGTCCGAGCAACTACTCGCTGATCTATATGGGGTAAAGCGGAGTTATTTTCTCGTTAATGGGTCAACAGTAGGCAACATTGCAATGATTCTTGCTGCCTGCCGGGAAGGTGATAAAGTCCTTGTCCAAAGAAACTGCCATAAATCAATTTTACATGGATTGATGTTAGCGAATGTACAACCGATTTTTTTGCAACCGGATTATTATGAGAAATGGGGCATTGCCGGCGGTGTGGGATCAAATTTAATTAAAGAAGCCTTGAGTGTACATCCAGATGCAAAAGCCATCATTGTTACCTATCCTAATTATTATGGAATTGGTGAAGACTTGACGGAAATGGTAAGGCTCGCACATCAAAAGGGGATCCCTGTGCTGGTGGACGAGGCACATGGCGCTCATTTTCAGTTAGGAAGCCCGTTTCCCAAGTCGGCTATTTTGGCAGGGGCAGACGCCGTTGTCCATTCAGCGCATAAAACACTGCCGGCCATGACGATGGGGTCATTTCTTCATGTGAATTCATCCTTAATTGATGTCGATCAAGCATCATTCTATTTACAAATGCTTCAGTCCAGCAGTCCATCTTACCCAATTATGGGTTCGCTCGACTTGGCAAGGGCCTACTTAGCCGCTTTTACATCAGAAGATAAAAAATTCCTTATTGAAAAGATATCGGATTTCAGAGGAGAATTAGGTGCCCTGCAAACAGTAAGGGGGCTGGAGTCGCCGCCAGGCACCTTGGCAGACCCGCTAAAAGTAGTCATTCAATCAACAAATGGTTTAAGCGGATTTGAGTTACAGCAGCTATGTGAAGCCGAAGGCATATTTACGGAGTTGGCTGATCCTGATAATTTATTAATGATTTTACCCTTATTAAAAATGGGTACCGATTTTCCTTTTCATGAAATCATACAAACTATAAAAAGTGCCACTCAAGACAGAACTGGAAACAAGGAAGCAGATCTTCGGGTCCTCTCGCCTGATGGAAGGTCAATGACAGGGCTTGAAATGCCCTACTCTGTCATGAAGCATAGCAAAGCAAGACCTGTCGCATTACGGAAAGCAGTCGGAGAGGTATCCGCCGAGATGGTCATTCCTTATCCGCCGGGCATCCCTTTAATTATGTCCGGGGAAATGATTACTCCTGAACATATATTCAATTTGCGGAGACTGCTGGAAATGGGATCAAGGTTCCATGGTGGTTCCTCCCTTTCAAATGGAGAATTAATCGTTTATGAAAGCGGCCGGACTGGTTAAAATGATATACTACATACAAAGAACCTTGGAGGTACATCGATGAAACGTGGTATTTTTATAACAATGGAAGGGCCAGAGGGTGCCGGGAAAACAACCATTACCCAAATGCTTGGCAAGGCTCTGCAACAAGAAGGCTATCAAGTTCTATTAACCCGTGAGCCAGGGGGAGTTCCCATTTCGGAGCAAATTAGGGAAGTGATCCTTAATAAAGATAATACAGCCATGGACTCGAGGACAGAGGCTTTATTATACGCAGCAGCAAGGCGTCAGCATTTAGTGGAAGTGGTCATGCCTGAGCTGGAACGAGGGGGAATTGTCCTCTGTGACCGATTTATAGATAGTTCGTTAGCCTATCAGGGTCATGCAAGGGGTTTGGATATAGAAGAAGTTTACAATATCAATAAATTTGCAATTGGAGATATGATGCCAGATGCCACGCTCTTTTTTGATATCGACCCAGAAGAGGGATTGAGACGCATCCAGTCCAATGGGGAACGGGAAGTGAACCGGCTGGATCTTGAAGCCCTCGACTTTCATAAAAAAGTTTGTGAAGGGTATCAGTTCATTATAAATAGATGGAAAGAACGTTTCATTATCGTGGATGCAGGCCGGTCAATAGATGAAGTCTTTGAGGAAACGAAAGCCGGCCTATTGGATTTTTTAGCGAAAGCGGGAAACTGATTATATAGGTTTCCATATTATTCAACCAATACTATTTGATATAATGTAGTTAGTAAAAATTCAGAGTAACCGGAGGATGATGAGAATGAAAATGATCATTGCTGTCGTTCAAGACAAGGATAGTCATCGCCTGCTGAATCAATTAGTGGAAAATAATTTCGGAACGACCAAGCTTGCCAGCACTGGCGGGTTTTTAAAATCAGGTAATACTACTTTTATGATTGGAACAGAGGATGAACGTGTTGACCAAGCCATCCAGATCATCAAACAGAATTGTCAGTCACGATCCCAATTAGTTTCACCGGTTTCACCGATGGGCGGGAATGCCGAGTCATATGTACCATACCCAGTGGAGATTCAAGTGGGCGGTGCGACCATTTTTGTTCTGCCGGTTGAAAACTTTTTACAATTTTAACGGTTAGTTTCAGGGAGGTTCATTATGAAAACAACCATGAAATCCCTATTAAGCCGGATAAATCGCGTCAGGATGCCAAACAATTTCAAACCGGAAATGGAAGGTTTCAACAAATGGTCCAGACACAGGATCAAAAGATGCAAATCCAAACATTAAACCGTTTGATAGGCGATATTGAAGGGGCGGGTCAGCGTTTAGTAAGGTCACGTACTTTTAGGGAATTGGCAAAATATAAAGCATTGGTGAAACGATTTGTTAAAGAAGCGGTTGAATATGGACTGGAACTGAAGCAATCAACGAGCTGGAATGAATATGGACAGAGCCGGCCATTGAAAACCGTGGAAACGATAGATGCAAAATTAGTTGAGTTAAGCGAGGAAATTCTTAATAAAGAGAAAAGTTCCCTTGAAATATTGGAAATGATTGGCGAGATTAAAGGTCTTCTGATTAATTTATATACTTAAGTGAGTTGATGGTTTTGGATAAAACATGGCAGGACATGAGTGAAATTCAGCCGCAGGTAATGACGATGCTGCAAAATAGCATAACGAAGAAAAGGGTGGCTCATGCATATTTATTTGAAGGGGAAAAAGGGACAGGCAAGCAAGAGATAAGCTATGCCTTTGCCAAAAGCTTACTATGTGAAGCCCCGACAGCAGGTTATGAGCCATGCGAACTTTGTCGGAATTGCAAACGGATTTCAAGTGGGAATCATCCAGATGTCCATTTGATAGAAAAAGACGGTCTCTCAATAAAGAAAGAGCAAATCAAGGGGCTTCAGGAAGAATTTTCGAAAAAGAGCGTAGAGGCAGATCGGAAGGTTTATATGATTGCCGATGCTGACAAAATGTCGGTGGGGGCAGCCAACAGTCTATTGAAATTTTTAGAAGAACCTTCGGCTGATACTGTAGCAATATTGATGACCGAACAGCTTCAGAGGATTCTACCGACTATATTATCAAGGTGCCAAGTGATTTCGTTCAAGCCATTATCTCCGGAGAATGTGAAACGGAAGCTGATAGAACAGGAGTTAGAACCACAGCTGGCCTCAGTTATTGCCCACATCACACAGAATGTGGAAGCTGGAATCGAGCTTAGCCATGATGAATGGTTTGTACAAGCTCAAAAAATAGTGGTAAAATTATATGAAGTGTTAAAACTTAATTCCTTGAAGGCAATGCTGTACCTTCAGACGGATTGGTTCACACACTTTAAAGAAAGAGAACAGGTTGACAGAGGTCTTGATTTGTTACTTCTTATATATAAGGATTTATTATACATTCAGTTGGACAAAAAGGACTTCGTTGTGTTCCAAAATAAACTGAAGGAATTTGAAACTCACGCTCTTCATCTTTCCCCAAGACGCCTTGCTGAACATATGGGTTGCATTTTGGAAGCAAAAAGGAAGCTGATGTCCAACACGAATCCACAGCTGTTGATGGAACAGCTTGTGCTGAATTTGCAGGAGGGATCATGATTTGTATGATGTTGTAGGTGTCCGTTTTAAAAAGGCGGGCAAAATATACTACTTCGATCCGGGTGAATTCGCAATTCCTAAGGACGATTTTGTAATAGTGGAGACTGTCCGCGGTGTTGAATTCGGTAAAGTCGTTACAGCCCGTAAACAAGTAGATGAAAACGATGTTGTCCTGCCATTGAAAAAAGTACTTCGGGTCGCTGATGCAAAAGATAAGCTGATTGTAGACGAGAATAAGGCGGCTGCAGAAGAGGCTTACACTATATGTTGTCAAAAGGTTGTGGAACATAAGCTGGATATGAAGCTGGTTGATGTGTCATATACTTTCGACAGAAATAAAGTCGTGTTTTATTTTACAGCGGATGGTCGCGTGGATTTCCGTGATTTAGTCAAAGATTTAGCTGCCATATTCAGAACTCGCATAGAACTGCGCCAAATCGGGGTAAGGGATGAGGCAAAGATGCTTGGTGGCATTGGACCTTGTGGCAGAATGCTTTGTTGCTCCACATTTCTTGGAGATTTTGAACCGGTTTCCATCAAAATGGCGAAGGATCAGAATTTATCATTAAACCCTACAAAAATCTCAGGTTTATGCGGTCGATTGATGTGCTGTCTGAAATATGAAAATGATGAGTATGAAAGTGCGAAGGAAATGCTTCCTGATTTAGGTGAAATGATTAATACGCCTGGTGGCAAAGGCAAGGTAGTGGGGCTTAATATTCTAGAACGCGTACTTCAGATTGAACTAATCGAGCAAGAAAGAGTATTAGAGTATACTCTAGATGAGATTCTAAAAGAGGGAGCCGTTTCTATTCAAGCCACAGATTATTAAGGTGGTGGGAGAGCGTGGATAAGAAAAATATTTTTGATTCGGTGACCAATATGGAAACCCAGATAGGCCAATTATATAAGCAGCTTGGAGAATTGAAGCAGAACTTAGCTGAAATCCTTGAGGAAAATCAGTCGGTCAAGCTGGAAAACGAGCATTTGCGCCATCGGTTGGGCCTTGTGGAAGTCGAAAGTGCGCCTGCTGCAGTTAAGGTCAAACAAAAAGTGAAAAATCGTACTCCAAGTGCGGAAAAGGTTATGGATATCGGGGAAGGCTATGATAACTTAGCCCGTATCTATCAAGAAGGCTTTCATATTTGCAATCTGCATTTTGGCAGTTTACGAAAAGAAGGGGATTGCCTGTTCTGTTTATCTTTTTTAAACAAGAAGTGATAATGGATAATATAAAAGATGCTCCATCTCTTTTACGTGATAGATAGACCGTTTACAATATATAGTGATTCGGGGTCTGACGCATACTATGAGTCAGGCCCCTTTTTGTACGACAGTAACTTAGAAGCATGGTCCCTAAACATGCTTTTTCCATACATGATTAGGAGGGTAACAGCAATGGTAGAACTTAATGGAGATGAGCGCCTGGATTATCTTTTGGCTGAGAATTTAAGGATCATCCAGAGCCCATCGGTGTTCTCTTTTTCATTAGATGCCGTTTTATTATCAAGGTTCGTGAATGTACCGATCCAAAAAGGGAAAATCGTCGATCTTTGCTCAGGCAATGGGGTCATACCTTTGCTGCTGAGTACAAGAACAAAAGGGACAATTACCGGTGTAGAAATTCAAGAGCGGTTATATGACATGGCCCAGAGGAGCATGGACTATAATGGCGTGACCTCCCAAATCGAGATGATTCATGGAGATATAAAAGAAATTCCAAAGCAGATAGGGTATAGCAAATATGATGTCGTTACTTGCAATCCACCCTATTTCCCGACGCCATCCATCGAGGAAATTAACAAAAATGAGCACTTTGCAATTGCCCGACATGAAATCATGTGTAATCTTGAGGATGTCATGCGTGTTTCAAGCCAATTGCTGCGTCAAGGTGGGAAAGCCGCATTCGTTCATAGACCGGGCCGTCTGATGGATATCCTGCATTTCATGAGGATGTACAGAATTGAACCGAAGCGACTGCAATTCGTGTATCCTAAGAGTTCAAAAGAAGCGAATACGATTCTTATAGAAGGGATAAAGGACGGCAACCCTGATTTGAAGATTCTTCCCCCGCTTGTTGTATATAATGATCAAAATGAGTATAATCCCGAAATCAGAAAGATTCTATATGGAGAGGAATAAGCATTATTTTTATGTTTTAAAGTGCAGGGACGGCAGTTATTATGCTGGGTATACCAATGATTTGCACCGCAGGATTGATGTTCATAATCAAGGCAGGGGCGCTAAGTATACACGTGGCCGGACACCGGTTGAACTGATTTATCATGAAATATTCGAAACACGGACATTGGCCATGCAGGCTGAATATAAATTTAAGCAATTAACAAGAAAACAAAAGGAAAAGTGGATGGCAAAGGAGGATACATGATATGTGGCAGCAAAAGAGTTTTGAAAAAGAAGGATTGGAGCCGGCTCTATATCTGGTTCCTACACCGATAGGAAACCTTGAGGATATGAGTTTCCGGGCTTTAAGGATCTTAAAGGAAGCGGATGTCATTGCTGCTGAGGACACGCGAAATACGAAGAAATTATGCAACTACTTTGAAATTTCGACACCTATCGTCAGCTACCATGAACATAATAAGGAATATAGCGGGAAGCAAATGCTTGAGAGGCTTCGATCTGGAGAGGTCATCGCATTGGTAAGTGATGCTGGCTTGCCGACGATATCCGACCCGGGATATGAACTGGTCAAAGATGCCATTGCCGAACAGTTTAAAGTCATTCCGTTGCCGGGGGCAAATGCTGCATTAACTGCATTGATCGCTTCTGGACTGGTTCCCCAGCCTTTTTACTTCTATGGTTTTTTACAAAGGGGAGCAAAAGAAAAAAAGCAGGAACTGGAAAAATTAAAAAAAATGGAATCAACTTGGATCATTTATGAATCGCCACATCGATTGAAAGAAACATTGAAACATATGCATGAAATTTTAGGTGACCGTCGTATAGTATTATGCCGGGAATTAACCAAGAAATTTGAAGAGTTCATTCGAGGGACTGTGAGTGAGGCCTTGACATGGGCGGTGGAATCCGAAATTCGCGGCGAGTTCTGTCTAATAATGGAAGGCGGGCAATGGTCGGAGGATGAATCGGAAGAAGCTTGGTGGATGGCCCTAGATATCGTCGGTCATGTTAATCATTATATAGAATCCAAGCAGTTCACTTCAAAGGACGCAATCAAGCAGGTCGCAAAAGATCGCAATATGCAAAAACGCGATGTATATCAAGCGTTTCACATTGATATACAATAATAATAAGCATAAAAAAACTTCCGAAGAACGGAAGTTTTTTTATCATTTATTTAGAAGCAGTGAAGCTTTGTTGAATTTCTTGAATAAGTAATTCTGCACCTTCACGACTAAGAATCAATTTACCATTGGCAAGTGTAAGGTTGTTATCGGAAACTTCACCTGTAACTTGGCAAGTCATGTTTGGTTTGTATTTTTTCAAGATGATGCGCTCATCATCCACATAGATTTCAAGAGCGTCTTTCTCAGCGATACCCAATGTACGACGAAGTTCGATTGGAATAACCACCCGGCCTAACTCATCAACTTTACGAACAATACCTGTAGATTTCATTTAAAAAATTCTCCTCTCAGTTACAATCTAGTACCCTATTTCTATTTTTTTCGTCATTATTCGACAAATTTTTTTATAAATTTATAATACCAGCCATTCCCAAATTCGTCAATGATTTATTTTCATTTTTTTGTAAGAAATAGCAGGGGCCATTTCGTGTGACAAAATGGCTTTTAAAGAGAAAAAATCGGTTATGCCTTTAAAGTAAAGAAATGCAGGATACAAAGAACTGCTCACTTCACCACATTTCGACAAAGTATGCATATGAAAACATACTTCCCTATTATATGACTAAATATATTTTAGTTTCAAAACAAAAGTTCTGAATTAAGGATAATTTTCTGAAAAAGTTTGCGAATATGTGAGTTGTTGCACAAAAAAAGAAATTTAGGTATATTTTGTTGAGGTAAGAGGTAATGCTGACAGAAGGGAAGTACCCTTATTTTTAAGTTGAGTCTATTTATTATTTTTTTATTCTATTAACATGATGATTAGATTAGTGATTATTGTCGCACAGAATTGTATATAGCGTTAAAATAGAGATAATAGCTTAAATATATTCTTATGGCTTGGGCCAGTCCCATAGCCGGTTTTTCAAATGATGAGGAGGGAACGAAGTGCAAGATAAATTAAAAACATTCTATATCACGACACCCATATATTATCCGAGTGGCAATTTACATATAGGGCACGCGTATACGACAGTGGCAGGGGATGCCATGGCTCGTTATAAAAGGATGCGTGGCTTCGATGTCATGTATTTAACAGGAACTGATGAACATGGTCAAAAAATCCAGCGTAAAGCGGCTGAGGAAGGAATCACTCCACAGCAATATGTAGATAATATCGTATCAGGGATCAAAGAACTCTGGGAAAAGCTTGATATTTCATATGATGATTTCATCAGGACGACGGAAGATCGCCATAAAGAGGTCGTAGCCAAGATTTTCAAAAGGTTATTGGACCAGGGTGATATATATTTAGACCAATATGAAGGATTATATTGTACACCTTGCGAATCTTTCTTCACGGAACGTCAAGTCGAAGAGAGCAATGGAAACTGTCCTGATTGCGGCAGGCCTGTTGAAAAGGTGAAAGAGGAATCTTATTTCTTTAAGATGAGTAAATATGCGGATCGGTTACTTAAGTTTTATGAGGAAAACCCGGATTTCATTCAGCCGGAATCCCGCAAAAACGAAATGATCAATAACTTCATCAAGCCTGGATTGGAAGATCTGGCCGTTTCACGTACTACTTTCGATTGGGGCATCAAGGTGCCGGGAGATCCAAAGCATGTCATTTATGTATGGATTGATGCTTTGACCAATTATATAACGGCATTAGGGTATGGAACGGACAATGATTCTAAATACTTGAATTATTGGCCGGCCGATGTACATCTGGTCGGAAAGGAAATCGTTCGTTTCCATACAATTTATTGGCCGATCATGTTAATGGCTCTTGACGTGCCGCTTCCAAAGAAAGTCTTCGCACACGGATGGCTTCTCATGAAAGATGGTAAAATGTCCAAATCAAAAGGAAATGTAGTGGATCCCGTTACATTGATCGATCGTTACGGTTTGGATTCTTTACGCTACTATTTATTGCGTGAAGTACCATTTGGTTCCGATGGGGTATTTACACCGGAAGGGTTTGTGGAACGGATCAATTTTGACCTGGCCAATGATTTAGGGAATTTATTAAATCGAACAGTTGCAATGGTCAATAAATATTTTGATGGTGTGATTCCAAATTACGAAGGATCCAATGGCGAATTCGAAAAAGCTTTGCTTGAAATGAACCAAGAAACGGTTGGCAAGTATGAGGAAGCAATGGAAAACATGGAATTTTCAGTTGCACTGACATCCATTTGGCAACTCGTGAGCAGAACTAATAAATTCATTGATGAGACCCAGCCATGGACTCTTGCTAAAGATGAATCAAAGAAACAAGACCTTGCCAGTGTCATGGTTCATTTGGCGGAATCATTACGCAGGACGGCAATCCTTTTGAAACCGTTCTTGACGCAAACACCGGAAAAGATCTTTGCTCAGCTTAGCATTAAAGATGATGTGTTGAAATCCTGGGACAGTTTAGCGGAGTTCGGTCAAATTCCTGCTGAAACAAAAGTCTTGAAGGGAGACCCGATTTTCCCTCGTTTGGATATGGAAGAGGAAGTTTTATATATTAAAGAACAAATGCAGGGGGATGCCCCTAAGGCCGAGGAAAAAGTGGAAGAGACGATTCCCGAGGTTGATGAAATCACTATTGATGACTTTACAAAAGTGGAGCTGCGTGTTGCTGAGGTAATGGCAGTTGAGCCTGTAAAGAAGGCGGATAAGCTTCTTAAACTTCAGCTTGATTTGGGTTATGAGAAACGGCAAGTCGTATCAGGCATTGCACAGCATTATAAACCAGAAGATTTAGTAGGCAAAAAAGTGATATGTGTCACGAATTTGAAACCTGTTAAACTTCGTGGCGAGCTCTCTCAAGGAATGATTTTGGCGGGAAGCCAGGATGATGTGCTCTCAGTCGCTACAATAGATTCATCGATTCCAAATGGTTCAAAGGTGAAATAAACGGATGAAAACATAAAGGTGTTTCATATGAAACATTTTTATGTTTTTTTCTTTATGCTTTTGGAAAAAGTAACGTAATATAGGTTTAGTTTTTGGTTCTACATTTATTAATTGGGCATACAGCCTCTTTTGTAATCTGTTTGTTACCTAAATGTGAAACATAAAACTTTCATTTTTTTATAAAATAGTGCTAGAAAGGAAGAAAAATAATGCTATTTGACACACATGTACATGTTAATGCGGAACAATTCAACGAGGATCTCGAAGACGTAATAGAAAGAGCTAAGGAAGCAGGGGTCGATAATATGGTAGTCGTTGGTTTTGACCGGCCTACCATTATAAGGGCAATGGAATTAATAGAAACTTATGATTTCATGTATGCCGCAGTCGGATGGCATCCTGTGGATGCTATAGATATGACAGAAGACGACTTACAATGGATCGAGGAATTATCCAATCATCCAAAGGTTGTGGCCATTGGGGAGATGGGCCTGGATTATCATTGGGATAAATCTCCGAAAGATGTTCAAATGGAGGTGTTCAGGAAGCAGATTCGATTGGCCAAAAAGGTGGGGCTGCCCATTATCATCCATAATCGGGAGGCGACCGCGGATATCGTGAACATACTGAAGGAAGAAGAGGCATCAAGGGTTGGAGGCATCATGCATTGCTTTAGCGGAAGTGCGGAAACGGCTTTGGAGTGCATCAATATGAATTTTTATATTTCATTGGGAGGCCCTGTGACCTTCAAGAATGCAAAAAAACCTAAGGAAGTGGCAGCAGCCGTACCTTTAGACCGTTTACTGATTGAGACCGATTGTCCATACTTGGCTCCACATCCATATAGAGGGAAGCGTAATGAACCTTCATATGTGAAACTTGTCGCTGAACAAATTGCAGAAATCAAACAACTTACAATAGAGGAAGTTTCCCAGGCAACAACGGAAAATGCCAAGAAATTATTCGGCATTAACTGACATTTTTTTTTACAATATCTCCCGGGGTTTGCTAGCTAAAATCGATTTTTTTGAGGTTTCTACAAATTTCACTCCAACTATAGGCTTATTATGTCGAGAAGTCGCCCTTTCCTTTTCAATATGGAATATGCATAATAGGTAGTAATTTCCTGAATGAGAAGTGAATGGGTTGACAGCTTGATAACTAAGTCTATATAATCACCGGGAGGAAGGAGGAGTTTTTCATTCTATTAAAAACTATGAAAAACCTTATTCCCAAACCTTTTGGGAAGAAGAGAATGGCAATGGCCATTTGCAGTGCTATTCTTGTTTCTACAGCATTGGGAATACTTATATATCAAGGAACAAAGGATACAGTAACAATCATGCTAGATGGAAAAAAAGAGGTAGTGCGTACACACGCGGCTACTGTAAATGATATGTTGGAAGATTTAGAGATTAAGGTTCAAGCCGCAGACTATGTCCACCCATCAAGAGCCACAAAGGTTGATGATGATTTGGAGGTGGTTTGGAAGCCTGCACAAAAAATCGTCATGGTACAGGATGGTAAGAAGAAGGAAGTCTGGTCCACCGCAGATACGGTAGATGAACTTTTAAAAGACCAAAATCTAAGTGTGAAGGAACAGGATAAGATCACCCCTTCAAAAAGTACGAAGCTGAAAGCGAATATGGAAGTTGCCATAGACAAAGCCTTTTCACTGAAATTAGTGGTGGGTGGAGACGAAAAGCAGGTATGGTCAACTTCGACTACTGTCGCTGACTTTTTAAAGCAACAAGGAGTAAAACTCAATGATTTGGATCGAGTTGAGCCAGAATTAACGGAAAAAGTTAAAGCTGAGAATACGGTAAACGTAGTTCGAATTGAAAAAGTCACCGATGTAGTGGAAGAACCAGTTGACTTTGCTGTCATAACTAAAAAAGATGACTCCTTATCAAAAGGGAAAGAGAAAATTGTCAAAGAAGGAAAAGATGGACTCGTTTCCAAGAAATATGAAGTTGTTAAAGAAAATGGCAAAGAGGTCAAAAGAGAATTACTTTCAGAAAAAGTAGTTAATAAAAAGCAGGATAAAGTTGTAACGGTCGGAACTCGAACGACGGTTGCGCAGGCATCACGGGGAGTAACTAACGTTAGTTCTTCAAGTGGAAAGGAAATATACGTATCTTCAACAGCTTATACTGCCAGTTGTAAGGGCTGTTCCGGAGTCACGTCCACAGGAGTAGATCTAAAGAGTAATCCGGGTGCGAAAATCATTGCTGTCGATCCAAGCGTAATTCCCATGGGGTCGAAAGTATATGTAGAGGGATATGGCTATGCTGTAGCAGCTGATAAAGGCGGAGCAATAAAGGGAAATAGGATTGACGTCTTCTTTTCTTCAAAAAATGATGCCTATCGCTGGGGTGTAAAGAGAGTAAAGATTCGCGTATTGGACTAATAAGGTTTCTCTCGCAGGAGATGAATTCGTCTCCTGTTTTTTGCGTTTTATTTTCCATTTGTTGAAAAACCCCATGTAAAACTGTTTTAATAAGATAGACGTCTCACCATTTCATAAGATTTCAATTTATGCGTGTAAACTTTCATAAATGATCTTCTCTACCTAAAAAAGTTTTTTACGGGGGACCGGTTACGTTTATCCAAGAGCTAATCAAAGCGCTTGCGCTTTTCTGTATGGAGGAAACCATGAAAAAGATTAAAGAAATTATTATTGTAGAAGGAAAAGACGATACGGTGGCGATAAAAAGGGCTGTTAATGCTGATACAATAGAAACCAACGGATCAGCGGTGAATGAGTCCTGTATTGAACAGGTGAGGCTTGCACAAAAGACACGTGGAGCCATCATTTTCACTGACCCTGATTTTCCTGGTCAAAAAATCAGGAATATCATTTCAGAACAAGTAAAAGGGTGTAAACACGCCTTTTTAACGAAGAAGGAAGCCCTTCCTAAGTCAGGTAGAGGAATTGGTGTGGAACATGCTTCTCCTGAGGCAATTCGTAATGCTTTAAAGGATGCCCAAATAATGGATGAAGAGGCTTCAGAAGAGATTTCACAGCAGGATTTAATAGATGCAGGTTTAATCGGGGGATCCGGTGCCAAGGAACGAAGGGAAAAACTTGGATCTATATTAAAAATCGGGTTTACTAATGGTAAACAGTTATATAAGAGACTAAAAATGTTCCAAATATCAACTGAGGCTTTTGAAAAAGCGATGGTACAGATAATTCAGGAGGAAAAAAATGAATAAGGATATTGCAACCCCTGTCAGAACGAAAGAAATATTAAAGAAGTACGGATTCTCCTTTAAAAAAAGCTTAGGCCAAAACTTTTTAATCGATACGAATATCTTGAAACGTATTGTCGAACATGCCAATTTGACAGAGGAAAGCGGCGCCATCGAAATTGGGCCGGGAATCGGGGCATTGACGGAACAACTGGCGAAAAGCAGCAAAAAGGTTGCGGCCTTTGAGATTGATCAGCGTCTACTGCCCATTTTATCGGATACACTGTCTCCCTATAACAATGTAAATATCATTCACGGGGATGTTCTTAAGGCTGATGTCAAGAAGGTCATCGAGGATGAATTTGCCGGATTCTCGGACTTGATGGTTGTTGCAAACCTGCCATACTATGTCACGACACCGATCATTTTAAAGCTATTGTCCGAGGACTTGCCCATTAGAGGCATCGTGTGCATGCTGCAAAAAGAAGTGGCTGACCGAATTGCCGCAAAACCTGGGACAAAGGAATATGGTTCTTTATCCATTGCCATTCAATATTATACAGAAGCCGAAACAGTGATGATCGTACCAAAAACGGTATTCATGCCTCAGCCTAATGTTGATTCAGCTGTAATCCGCCTTACTAGGCGTGTGAAGCCAATCGTCGAGGTCCTGGATGAGGATTTCTTATTCACTGTGACCCGGGCATGCTTTGCACAGCGTCGGAAAACGATTTTAAATAACTTAACCAGTCAGATGCCAGATGGTAAATCAAAAAAGGAACACATACTTGCCGCTCTCGAAGCCGCGGAAGTGGATCCTTCCAGACGCGGCGAAACATTGAGCATCAAAGAATTTGGCCGCTTAAGTGATGCGTTATTGCCGAACTTCAAATAAAGAAAATGTGAAAGATTCAAGTCGGAATGGGGTTACGCCCAGCTTCCGGCTTTTTTTGTTTTGAAATTGGTCCATCATGATGGAACATACCCGAAAATGTAACCAATCTCCACCTTTCACCATTCAAGATTGATTCGCATAACTTAAGAATGAAAATAAACTAGGGCGGGCTGAAAATAAGTCTTCTCATGGGGTGGGGCCATGAATATTCAAATAAACGATATTGTTGGTCGGGTATCTTATAAATGCGACGTGTTGTTCCGGGTAATTGATATTCGTGATATTGACGGAAGGCGTGAAGCTATTCTTTATGGGGAAGATATCCGACTGATTGCAGATGCACCTTTTCAAGATTTAATGCTTATTAATGATAATGAAAGAAATGATCGACAAAGGTCGAATGAGGTACTACAAGAACAATCTGACCGCTTATTAACGCAAGATCTAGAGCTGCAACAACAAAAAAACGGCTATCAATCCAGTAATGGCTATCGGTATAGCGGTGAATATTTCCAAATACCAGGGAGGGTGCTCCATGTTGATGGGGATGCATCTTACTTAAGGAAATGCATGGATCTATATCAGAAATTCGGTATTCCGGTCAATGGCATCTATTGCAATGAAAAGGAAATGCCCCAAAGGATCGGGGGGTTGCTGGATCATTATCGGCCGGACATTCTTGTTGTCACCGGTCATGATGCCTATTCAAAATCAAAAGGACCGATGTCCGATATTAATGCCTACCGTCACTCAAAGGATTTTGTACAGACAGTAAGAGAAGCGAGAAGGAGGGTTTCTCATTTAGACCAACTGATTATATTTGCCGGGGCTTGTCAGTCGCATTTTGAATCGCTGATCCAAGCGGGTGCAAATTTCGCAAGTTCTCCTTCCCGTGTTAATATACATGCTCTTGATCCGGTATATATCGTCGGAAAGATAAGCTTTACGCCTTTTTCCGATCATATTCATGTATGGGATGTCCTTCGGAATACATTAACGGGAGAGAAGGGGCTTGGGGGAATTGAGACAAAAGGGGTGTTGCGGACCGGGTTGCCTTTCAAGCCATTTCAGGAAGAATGAACGAGCTGCATTTTGAAAGAATGCAGCTTGCTTTTAGTAGGGGGAGAATTCGGATATCCTCACAAAAAAATGGGTTATTTGTGGAGCAATGTTCGTAGGCAATGATTTAATTACGAAAATTCGGCTTAATAAATAATGGAATAGTTCGTTTACATAATTTTTCATTTCCCAGGATATAATAAAATTGTTCGCGATTTTGCCGAATTTCAGATAAAAATATATTGACTACATTTTTAAGTGCTGATATAATTTATTATTTTGTTTGCGTATATTTCTAAATTGTGATATACTTAACTTAGTGAGGTGGACCGAAAATGCCAAAAACTCTAGCTGATATTAAAACTGCACTTGATTCAAACCTGGGTAAAAGATTGCTCTTAAAAGCAAACGGTGGAAGAAGAAAGACTGTAGAACGATTTGGAACTTTGGCGGAAACTTATCCGGCTGTTTTTGTAATTGAGCTCGACCAAGATGAAAATGCGTTTGAAAGAGTATCTTACAGCTATGCGGATGTTTTAACGGAAACCGTGGAACTAACATTTTTAAACAAACAACAAGAGATGTAACTTAAACGAGGCAGCTAACAATTTTGTTTGCTGCTTTTTGTTTTGTATAAAATATCCTGTGAGTCCCAATAAAGGCTTAAAAAGGATGTAATGAAATAGCGTATGTTGCAAACACTAGGCATGTGACGGCATGTGAAAGGGGTTGCTTCGCTTGAGCAGGAAAAAAGGGATTATGTCAAATGATCTTAAAGAGGAATTGGCTAAGGAACTTGGATTTTACGATGTTGTCCAGAAAGAAGGCTGGGGAGGAATCCGGGCCAGGGATGCAGGGAACATGGTAAAACTTGCTATCGAAAAAGCACAACGTCAATTGGTGAACAAAGAGTAAGATAAAACACTTAATTGTATCATGCCGTCATGTTGATGGAAGCCGGACTCTTTATACAATGTATAGCTCTATTCATTTTTGCTTACATTGTAGTTAAGGAGTCTGGTTTTTTTATGTATCGGTGAATGCTATTTGGATATGTAGCAAGTCTTTTGGGATGCAGGAAGTGGTTGCTCCCCAATGTGCCTACATGTGTCTATTCTCCTCTAAGGGCCAATCTTAGTTTCATTACATTGAAATTACGATGAAAAAACCTTTAGAATATAAACAAATATGATAGAATAGGACAAGAACTTTTAAGAACGTTAAAGTAGGTGGACATATTGAAGCTTATGGAAAAAGCCCCGGCTAAAATTAATTTGGCTTTGGATGTGCTTTTCAAACGGCCTGATGGGTATCATGAGGTGGAAATGATCATGACGACAGTCGACCTTGCCGATAGAATTGAACTAAAGGAAATAACGGGAAATCATATTCAAATTCTATCCCATAATCGATTTGTTCCGGATGATCATCGGAATTTGGCTTATCAAGCTGCATTTATTCTAAAGGAACGTTTTGGGATCAATAAAGGTGTTTCCATAACTATAGAGAAAAATATACCTGTAGCCGCAGGACTCGCTGGTGGCAGCAGTGATGCCGCAGCAACCTTAAGAGGCTTAAATAGACTGTGGAAGCTTGGTCTTTCCATGGATGAACTTGCGGAAATCGGAGCTGAAATTGGCTCTGATGTTTCATTTTGTGTATATGGAGGTACGGCATTGGCCAGAGGGCGCGGGGAAAAAATCACGCATCTTCCTGCACCGCCAAAGTGCTGGGTCATCTTGGCCAAACCGACGATCGGCGTTTCGACTGCCGATATATACAAAAGGCTCCAAACTTCAAAAATGGAGCATCCGGATGTACCTGGAATGATTTCGGCTATTATGGAAAACAATTATCACGATGTATGTGAAGGGTTGGGGAATGTTCTTGAACAAGTGACATTGCAGTTATACCCGGAGGTCGCGAACATTAAAGATCAAATGAAGACATTTGGAGCAGATTCGGTCTTGATGAGCGGAAGCGGTCCGACCGTTTTTGGTTTGGTGGAACATGATTCGCGCATGCAGAGGATTTACAATGGTCTTCGCGGATTTTGTGATCAAGTCTATGCGGTCCGTTTACTGGGTGATCGAAACAATCTTGAATAGAAACGTACATTAGTGGTATAGTTGCTATATAATATTCGGAATTCACAAAGGGGGTGTCTCAATGAAATTTCGTCGCAGCGAGAGGCTAGTCGATATGACCAATTATTTATTAGAACATCCAGGGGAACTTGTTTCGCTGACTTATTTTGCTGAAAGATATAGTTCGGCAAAGTCCTCGATCAGTGAAGATTTGACAATCATCAAAGATACCTTTGAACAACGCGGGATAGGTTCTTTGACAACCGTTCCAGGTGCGGCCGGTGGAGTGAAATATATTGTTTCCATCAAGGAAGAAGAAGTCAATGCCTTCATTGACGGCTTATGCGATACGATCGCTAGTCCCGAAAGGCTACTTCCTGGGGGTTATCTATATATGACAGACATCTTAGGGCATCCGCAAACCGTGAATAAGGTTGGAAGGATAATCGCCTCAATGTATGCCAAGAAAAATGTCTCTGTCATCATGACGATGGCAACCAAAGGGATATCATTAGCATACGCCGTGGCAAATTATTTGAATGTTCCAGTTGTCATTGTAAGTAGGAATAATAAAGTAACGGAAGGTTCTACAGTGAGCATCAATTATGTTTCAGGCTCTTCAAAGAGGATCCAGACTATGGTACTCTCTAAGAGAAGCTTGGTTGAGGGTTCGAATGTATTGATTGTAGACGATTTCATGAAGGCTGGAGGTACCATTAACGGTATGGTCAGTCTATTGGATGAATTCAAGGCAACAGTTGCCGGTATTGCGGTGCTGGTCGAATCTGAACATACGGAGGAGTGCCTTGTCGAGGACTATGTTTCTTTAATCAAGTTGACACAGGTGGTCGAAAGAGACAAGAAAATCAAGGTCAGCCGTGGGAATTATTTTACGAAAAAGGAATAGGGGGAATCATTTCATGAAAACGATACATACGGATGAAGCACCGGCAGCGATCGGGCCATATTCACAAGGCGTGATCGTGGATACGTTATTTTTCAGTTCAGGACAGATCCCGCTTACTGCTTCTGGTGAGATGGTGACAGGGGATGTCAAGGAACAAACACACCAGGTCTTTAAGAATCTCCAAGCTGTATTGAAAGAAGCTGGGGCTTCATTGGAAACTGTCATTAAGGCTACAGTATTCATTAAAAGTATGGACGATTTCGGTTCGATTAATGAAATATACGGAGAATACTTTTCTGCTCACAAACCTGCCCGCTCTTGTGTAGAGGTTGCTCGCCTTCCTAAAGATGCACTAGTGGAAATAGAAGTGGTAGCGCTCGTTAAATAAACGGGCGTTTTTTTATTTTTCAGGGCATTCGTAATGGGTAATTTTCCTGTAATATATGGGTGATTTTTAATATTTTTAAAAACTAGGCTGAATTTTCTAAAAAAATTACAGATAATAGAAGGAGTTCACGTTTTTTTGTTGAATATGTACTTTAAGTTTTAACAACAACAAAAAGGGATGGTGAGCTTAAATGGAAGTAACTGACGTAAGATTACGCCGTGTGAATACGGATGGTCGTATGAGAGCTATCGCATCAATTACACTGGATAATGAATTTGTGGTTCATGATATTCGTGTGATCGACGGAAACAATGGTTTATTTGTAGCAATGCCAAGTAAACGAACTCCAGATGGAGAATTCCGGGATATCGCTCATCCAATCAATTCCTCGACACGCGGGAAAATTCAAGAAGCTGTCTTGACAGAATATCATCGATTGGGAGAACTTGAAACTGAATTAGAGGAAGCTGGAGCAGGTGCTTCTTAAAATAACCTTACTTTTAAACTTTAAATTAATAATTCGTGCATCTAGAGCCTACTTCATAAGTAGTGCTCTTTTTTATTTATTCAAAAACAGATAAGTTTAGAACTTATCCGCTCATCATACAGACATTTGCTTAAATGAATTGTAAAACTTACGGTGTTATCTAAAGTTTAAGTACCCATCCTTTTTATTTTTAAAACCTTTTTGTTCAACCGGAAATTGAAATTACTGTAAGGGGATCTCTCTAATGACATGAATCGGTAACCTGATCTCGGAATGGGAGTTAACAACGGGTGCAGTGCTGCCAGGTGGCTTGTACATAGGGCATGGCGCGGTCGTGGCGGTGTTTTGGGATAAAGGGGAGGAAACATGTTACTGTACATTGACCGGGCATATATCATTCATTTCATGATGCCAAATAATGCTACAGGGTCCAATGCCGACATTTGTAAGCTCTCGGATAACGGAAATTTTTCACCCGATTGGTTGACAATTATATGTACTTTTAATTGTTACCTTGAAAAGAATCACTATTTGAGATAATATTTTTAGTGGATAAAAAGGTGAAAATGGAGGCCTGTTATGAGTAATCGCTATGCAATAATATTGGCCGCTGGGCAAGGTACTAGGATGAAATCTAAGCTTTATAAGGTTTTGCACCCTGTTTGCGGGAAACCAATGGTACAACATGTTATCGATCAAGTCAATCAACTTCAAATAGAAGATATTGTAACAGTCATCGGCCATGGTGCTGAAAAGGTTCAAGAGCAACTTGGTGATTCATGCAAGTATGCCTTACAAGAACAGCAATTAGGTACGGCACATGCTGTAATGCAAGCGGAAAGCGTTTTATCCGCAAAAAGTGGCACGACCCTTGTTATTTGCGGTGATACGCCTCTGATTAAAGCGGAAACAATGAAAGAGCTTATAGCTTTGCATGAGCAAAGTCAGGCGAAAGCAACAATCTTAACAGCATATGCAGATAACCCTGCTGGCTATGGAAGGGTCCTTCGCGGTGAAGGCGGACTTGTAGAAAAAATCGTCGAGCATAAGGATGCTTCGGAAGAAGAAAGATATGTTAAGGAAATAAATACCGGTACATATTGCTTCGACAACCAAGCATTATTCAGCGCGCTGAAAAAGGTTTCAAATGAAAATGTCCAGGGAGAATATTACTTACCGGATGTTATTGAAATCTTAAAAGAAGAAGGCGAAGTGGTGACGGCTTTCCAATCCAGTGAATTCGAGGAGACATTGGGTGTGAATGACCGCGTGGCTTTATCGCAGGCTGAGCAAATTTTACGGAAACGCATCAATGAAAAGCATATGAGGAACGGTGTAACGATCATCGACCCGCTTACAACTTTCATTGAAGCGGATGTGCAAATCGGACAGGATACAGTCATTAACCCTGGGTCATTCATTAAAGGAAAAAGTATCATCGGGCAGGACTGCTTGATTGGCCCGAATACGGAAATCAGTAATTGTGAAATTGGTGATGGAACGGAAGTCCTCCAATCGGTTGTGCACGAAAGCAGTATTGGAAGTTTTGTTAAAATCGGTCCATTCGCACATGTTAGACCTCAATCAGATATTAAGGATTCCGTTAAGATCGGTAATTTTGTCGAAATCAAAAAGACCGTTTTTGGCAAAGGAAGCAAGGCCTCACATTTGAGTTATATTGGTGATGCAGAGGTTGGGGAGAATGTTAATATAGGCTGTGGATCTATTACCGTGAATTACGACGGGAAAAATAAATATTTGACGAAGATTGAAGACAATGTCTTCATAGGCTGCAATTCTAATCTGGTTGCACCTGTGACAGTAGGAGAAGGGGCATATGTAGCTGCTGGTTCAACCATCACGCAAGATGTACCGCAGCAAGCCCTATCCGTTGCCCGGGCTCGTCAAGTTAACAAAGAAGATTATGTCAAGAATTTGAAATTTAATAAATAACCGACGGAGGTCATCATGTCAAATCAGTATTTAGATCCTAATTTAAAAGTATTCTCTTTAAATTCAAACTTCGATTTAGCTCAGGAAATTGCTGCAGCAATCGGTGTTGAACTTGGAAAATGTAGCGTAACAAGTTTCAGTGACGGTGAAGTTCAAATTAATATTGAAGAAAGTATCCGTGGCTGTGATGTATTCGTAATCCAATCAACAAGCCAACCAGTCAATGAAAATTTAATGGAACTTTTAATTATGATCGATGCTCTTAAACGTGCTTCAGCTAAAACGATCAATATTGTAATGCCATATTACGGTTATGCCCGCCAAGATCGCAAAGCGCGTGCGCGTGAACCAATTACAGCTAAACTTGTCGCAAATCTTTTAGAAACGGCTGGTGCCCACCGTGTAATCACGTTAGATCTTCACGCACCTCAAATTCAAGGTTTCTTCGATATTCTTATCGATCACCTTGTTGCCGTTCCGATTTTAGCTGATTTCTTCAAGGAAAAAGATTTAAGTGATATCGTCATCGTTTCCCCAGATCATGGTGGTGTAACACGTGCCCGTAAAATGGCCGATCGCCTAAAAGCACCGATCGCAATTATCGATAAGCGCCGCCCAAGACCGAACGTGGCTGAAGTCATGAACATCATTGGTAATATTGAAGGGAAGACAGCAATACTGATTGATGACATCATCGATACTGCAGGAACTATTACATTAGCGGCCAATGCCCTTGTGGAGAATGGTGCTAAAGCAGTGTACGCTTGTTGTACACACCCAGTCCTTTCAGGTCCTGCCATCGAAAGGATTCAAAATTCAACGATCAAGGAATTGGTCGTGACTAACTCGATTGCCCTATCTGAAGATAAGAAAATCGATAAAATTGTTGGTCTTTCTGTAGCACCTTTGATTGCAGAGGCAATCATTCGTGTGCATGAGGAACAATCAGTCAGTACATTATTCGATTGATAACCAAATAAAACGAAACACGGCGGGCCTTTCGGGCTCGCCGTGTTTTTGTTTAAAAGTTTCAGAAAATACTTAATTCTTAGTTGACAGATGAGAATAGTAATAATAAAATAACCATACAAAATACAATTCATGGAATGAAAAACTGTACTATGCAAGTTCATACTGGTTAACGCCGATCGGACTACCGAAGGCTCCTTTTCACTTACCATTGAACATTAGGCATCATTTTGCCCTATTGTCCAATTGGTGAAGAAAAGGAGCCTTTTATTTTTATATAAATAGTTTAAGAAGGGTGTGCAGAATATGAAGAAAAAACGAAAGATATGGCTGCTGTCCATCTTCAGCATCATCATGCTGATAGCAAGTGCATGCGGGCAGGAAAAGAACAGTTCCACAAGTGCTGACGCAAAGGAATCAGAGAAAACCATCCAAATCGGTTATCAAAAATTCGGGACATTAAATATTTTAAAATCAAAAGGGAATCTGGAAACACGTTTAAAAGAAGTGGGATATACCGTCGATTGGACTGAATTCCCTGCAGGACCTCAGCTGCTTGAAGCCTTGAATGTCGGCAGCATTGATTTTGGGCATACAGGGGAGGCGCCGCCGATATTTGCACAAGCAGCCAAGGCACCACTTGTCTATATTGCCAATCAACCGGCAAACCCATCAGGAGAGGCTATAGTCGTACAAAAGGATTCACCTATTAAAAATGTGAAAGAGCTAAAGGGAAAGAAGGTTGGCTTGAATAAAGGTTCAAATGTTCATTACCTATTGGTCAAAGCGTTAGAGGAAGCAGGTCTTACTCTTGATGACATTCAGCCCGTCTACTTGCCACCAGCTGATGCGAGAGCTGCTTTTGAAGGAAACCAAATCGATGCCTGGGTAATATGGGATCCATTTTTATCAGCGGCGGAATTGGAGCTTGAAACGAAAACGATCCGGGATGGAGAAGGACTGGTTGCGAATCGAGAATTCTTCTTGGCAACTGATTCATTTGCCGGGAATGAAGAGGCGTTGAAGATCATCAAAGAAGAACTGATAAAAGTTGATAAATGGATTGAAGAAAACCCAAGGGATGTCGCTGAGTTTTTATCTCCGGAAATTGGAATGAATGTGGAGGCATTGGAAAAAACATTAAATAGAAAAGAATACGGACTTGAGGAGATTTCCAGTACGGTTTTGGATGATCAACAAAATATTGCCGATACATTTTACAATCTTAAATTAATTCCAAACAAAATTAATGTTCTAGATGCATCTGCAGATGTTAATAAAAATTAAGGGGGAAATGAAATGAAAGTATTTTGGTTTTTGCCATCACATGGGGAAAGTCGCTATTTAGGATCGACAAAGGGAGGGAGAGCGATTACACTTCCTTATTTAAAACAAATTGCACAGGCGGTTGATCATTTGGGATTTGAAGGGGCTTTGCTTCCAACGGGACGATCCTGTGAAGATGCTTGGGTAGTTGGTTCTTCATTGATTTCTGCAACGGAAAGAATGAAATTTTTAGTTGCTATCCGTCCAGGTTTAATGTCGCCAACCTTGGCTGCGCGTATGGCTTCAAGCTTCGACAGGTTGTCGAATGGCCGTCTTTTGATCAATGTTGTAACTGGGGGGGACCCAGTCGAATTGGCAGGTGATGGCGTGTTTCTAAATCATAAGGAACGCTATGAGCAAACAAATGAATTTCTCGATATCTGGAGAAAGGAAATGTCTGGTGAGAGTGTGGACTATGAAGGGGAGCATCTAAAGGTTGAAGGTGGAAATATTCTGTTGTCACCTGTACAAAAACCGTACCCACCGCTCTATTTCGGAGGTTCATCCGACCCGGCCATCGATATATCGGGAAAGCATATTGATGTGTACTTGACTTGGGGTGAGCCCGTGGTGCAAGTGGCTGAGAAAATTGAAAAGGTGCGTAAAAAGGCAGCAGAATATGGACGTGAGGTCAGATTTGGCATACGAATGCATGTCATTGTAAGAGAAACGGAAGAAGAAGCTTGGCAGGCAGCGGACGAACTCATTAAATATGTGGATGATGAAATGATTGAAAATTCACAAAATATTTTTGAACGATTTGATTCAGTGGGTCAGAAGAGGATGTCGCAACTTCATAAAGGAAGCAGGGATTCACTCGAAATCAGTCCAAACTTATGGGCGGGTGTTGGTCTAGTGCGCGGGGGCGCCGGTACGGCACTAGTAGGGAGTGCAGAAAATGTTGCTGCCAGAATGAAGGAATATGAAGAAATCGGAATAGAATCCTTTGTTTTATCTGGATATCCTCATCTTGAAGAAGCGTATAGAGTTGCGGAATTATTATTCCCTTTACTCCCTGTTGAAAGGCTGCAAGGACCCGTTTCAAAAGCTACGAGCCCATTCGGGGAAATATTGGCTAATGACCACTACCCTACAAAAGGAAGTGAAATTGAAGATGAAGTTAAACAAAAAGTTCAATAAGTTCCACCTTATATCATGGCTTGTGCCCATTCTCCTTTTGGTAACTTGGCAGCTGCTGTCCTTGTGGGGGATTCTGTCGGAACGGATATTGCCTGCCCCGACTGAAGTGTTTCAAGCAGGTGTTGCATTACTGGGGACGGGTGAACTTATTGATTATATCGGTATCAGTGCTCAGCGTGCCTTCATCGGCTTTTTAATAGGCGGAATCATTGGTTTTGTACTTGGTTTATTAAATGGATTATCATCCATTGCTGAAACCTTATTCGATACCTCGCTTCAGATGTTGCGTAATATTCCGCATTTAGCTTTAATACCGCTGGTGATTCTATGGTTTGGTATAGATGAAGAAGCGAAAATCTTCCTTGTCGCTTTAGGGGTTCTATTTCCTATCTATTTAAATACATTTCATGGTGTTAAATCGGTGGATAAGGGATTAATCGAAGCGGCGAGGGTTTATGGGTTGAGTGGTTTTTCTTTATTCTGGAATGTGATTCTCCCTGCAGCCTTTCCATCCATTTTGGTGGGAATCCGCTTCTCCCTTGGAATCATGTGGGTCACATTAATTGTCGCAGAAACAATATCCGCTAATTCCGGAATTGGATATATGGCTATGAATGCCCGTGAATTCATGAGGATGGATATTGTTGTTCTTAGTATTCTCTTATATGCCTTATTAGGGAAAATATCGGACGTTGCGGCCAAAATAATTGAAAAAAGATGCTTAAAGTGGCATCCGTCATACCAATGAGGAGGTCATTAACATGAAAAATGGAAATTCGTTGGAGTTGCAGGGTGTAAGAAAGGATTTTGGGGAGTTTGAAGTATTAAAGGGGATGGACCTGACATTTAAAAAGGGAGAATTCGTAGCCATTGTCGGTAAGAGCGGATGTGGAAAGAGCACCTTGCTTCGTCTTGTGGCAGGACTGGAAAAGCCGACGGGCGGGCAGATACTGGTGAATGGAAAACCATTGAATGGATTAAATAAATCATCACGGACGATGTTTCAGGATGGCAGGCTTTTTCCTTGGAAAAAAATCCTTCAAAATATTGGCGTAGGCTTGAAAGGGGATTGGAAGTCAAACGCTATGGAATTACTGGAGCAAGTGGGCCTTGCAGATCGAGCAAATGATTGGCCGTCCGTTTTATCTGGGGGGCAAAAACAAAGGGTTGCATTAGCGAGGGCATTGGTGAACCAACCTGACATTCTCCTCTTGGATGAGCCGCTAGGGGCATTGGATGCTTTAACGAGGATTGGCATGCAAAGGCTGATTGAAGAACTATGGAGGAAAAGGGACTTTACTGCCTTACTCGTTACACATGACGTTGAAGAAGCCGTAATGCTTGCCGACCGTGTCATATTAATCGAAGAAGGCAAAGTCGTCATGAATAAGGAAATCAATCTGCCGAGACCACGGAAAAAGGATAGTATTCAATACTCATCACTAGCAGCCCAAATCCTTGACCGAGTGATGCAAGTTGAGGTAAAAATGGAAAAAAAAGCAATTCACGCGTGAATTTGAGAAAAAAGAATGAAAAAAAGATTTTGCAGGGAATTCCTATGTTTACCATATGTTTACCGCCTTCTTGCTCCCAGCGGATTTTACCTTTCATGTTTAATGATTCACCATTTAGGGAAATGTTAAATATAGAGAAACTTGTAATTCATATTTAGGAAGGCGGAGGATGTATGAGTAATATATTAGCTGCAAAAGAACGTACGGATTCAAAACACTCTAATTTAAGGAATTTGAGGGAAAGCGGCGAAATCCCTGCGATAGTATATGGCAATAAAAATGACAGTACGGCCATTTCCGTCAATAATATCGAGCTTCAAAAGACAATCAAGGAAATAGGCCGTAATGGGATCATTTCTTTGGACTTGGAAGGTAAGAGTTATAAAGTCATGCTCTCTGATTATCAAAAGGATCCACTAAAAAACTCCATTTATCATGCAGACTTTTTAATTGTGGATATGTCCGCTCAATTACAGGCACAAGTTCGCATCAACCTTGTCGGTGTTTGTAAAGGCGTGAAAGACGGTGGGGTCCTTCAGCAGTCTCTTCATGAAGTGACGGTCACGGCTAAACCTAATGACATTCCTGACTCCATCGATGTTGACGTTACCGAACTTCAGGTAGGGGATACAATCTACATATCCGATATCCAAACGAATAAGCAAGTTACAATCGGCCACGATGGTGAAGAAGTTGTTGCATCTGTTTTGGCTCCTCGCCAGGAAGAGGAAATAAGTACAGGTGAACAGCAGGATGGCGGTATCCCTGAAAATGAAGAAGGCAGGGAAACCAAGGCATCACCAGAGTCATGATGCCGGGATTAAACAAGTGAATCGTGATATAATAGGCGTAGCTCTTAACGAGTTACGTCTTTTCAATCTCTGGATGCATCCATTTAAATCGGACAGATTTTTTTCGTAATGGAATCCTTTAATTGGATTTTACCTAATTAGTTCTCCGGTCGCTTGCAGTCCAGCTTGAAATTAGGGTACTATTTTTCTAAGGTCAATGGATCTTGGAAAAACTTCGTCCCATTGTAACTCCCTAAATAACCGTAATGACGGAGTGTGAATCATGAAAATTATTGTAGGGTTAGGGAACCCCGGTAAACAATATGAAAAAACCCGGCATAACGTCGGATTTGAAGTAATAGATGAGTTATCCAGGAGATGGTCAATCCCTCTTGATCAAGCAAAACATAAGGGGATATATGGTTCAGGAATGGTAAAGGGAGAAAAAGTTTTATTGCTTAAACCTTTAACCTATATGAATTTGTCAGGAGAATCCATTTCGGCTGTCATGCATTTCTTTAAGGTGGATATCGCGGATGTGGTCATAATATATGATGACCTTGATTTGCCTCCAGGAAAGCTTCGCCTTCGTCAAAAAGGAAGTGCAGGCGGTCATAACGGGATAAAATCTTCAATTGCCCATTTGGGTACACAGGAATTCAATCGAATCAGAATAGGCATTGGCCGCCCGATTGGCCGCATTCCGGTATCTGACTATGTATTAGGGCGTTTTTCGCCTGAAGAATGGGATCATGTCGGAGCAACGATCGAAAAAAGCGCAGCTTCATGTGAAGCCTGGTTGGAAAAACCATTTATACAGGTCATGAACGAATATAACCAATAAGCAGAGAGTAGATATAAGTAAAGAATAATATCTTCCTGTTTCGCTGAATAAAAACCCTCTACTTTTGTACATACTAACACTATTACAAAAATAGGGGGTTACCAAATGGCTCTCCATTATCGATGCCGACATTGCGGAACTAAGCTGGGCTCAATCGAGGCACACTCACTGAGTACGGAGCAGTTAGGTTTTAATCAACTTACCGATGAAGAGCGACAAGAGATGATCGTTTATGATTCTGAAGGGGATATGCATGTAAGGGCGATATGTGAAGATTGCCATGAATCGCTGCAAAGAAACCCTGATTTATATGAAAACGATTA
Source organism: Peribacillus sp. YIM B13477 (assembly GCF_042787955.1). Classification (NCBI taxonomy): domain Bacteria; kingdom Bacillati; phylum Bacillota; class Bacilli; order Caryophanales; family Bacillaceae; genus Peribacillus; species Peribacillus sp. YIM B13477. The sequence goes on along the minus strand of NZ_JBHZPD010000017.1, from coordinate 28,239 downwards.
TATTATTCATTAGCGGAGAGGGCTTTGGACAAAATCCAAAGCATTTTTCCGTTTGTCTGGAATACCAGGGCACATAAAAGTTGCCGTTAATAAAGAGGATCTTGGTGATGGCCAAGTTCAAATACAGCAAATGGTTTTTCGCACGTTAAAGAGAGGGGGGAAAGAAAATGAATGGATTGCAGAACTTGTTCTCCAAACAAGATGATGTTCATTCGTTAATAGCCGGCATCGATGAAGGGCTTAAGGAGCAAATCGTCTCAGGTCTCACAGGTTCCTCGAGATCGCTATTGCTGGCTTCTGTATATGAAAAGACGAATAGGCCTATTTTATTGGTTACCCATAATTTATTGCAAGCACAAAAATTCCATGAGGACTTATCAAGTTTTATTCCTGAGGAAGAATTATATATATATCCAGCCAATGAATTGATTGCGGCTGATTTGAGTGTTGCAAGCCCGGAATTAAGGGCCCAACGTGTTGAGGCATTGAATTTTTGGGCAGAGGGAAAGAAAGGGATTGTCATTGCGCCGATTCCTGGGGTGCGTCGTGTGCTTCCTCCAAAGGATATTTGGAAGAGGCATCAGCTAGCGTTTAATCTAGGGGAAGACATCGAGCTTGAACCTACACTTAATAAATTCATTGCCATGGGTTATAACCGGTCTGAAATGGTTGCTTCTCCAGGTGAATTCAGTATCAGGGGCGGTATCATCGATATTTACCCGATCACCGAACCTAATCCAATACGAATTGAATTATTCGATACCGAAATAGATTCAATAAGGACTTTTTCAAGTGAAGATCAGCGATCCATCGAAAAACTCAAGAAAGTGACGATCGGTCCCGTCAGTGAGGCTTTGCTAGAGACGGAGCATATCGAAAGAATCATAACTAGGCTCGAGAGCGGATTAAGTAAAAGCTTGAAGAAACTTAAGGACGAGAAAACCAAGGAACAGCTGGTCCAAACAATCAGTTATGAACTTGAACAGCTGAAAATGGGGGATATACCCGACAAAATCTTTAAATACTTAAGTTTAGCGTATGAAGATCCAGCTAGTTTAATAGATTATTTACCGGTAAATGGTTTGGTTTTCTTAGATGAAATCAGTAGAATCCAGGAAATCAATGATTCTTTGGAAAAGGAAGAGGCTGGTTGGTACACGGACCTTTTAAGTCAGGGACAAATTATCCATGACATTAAATTGGCTCATCCCATGCAGGAATTAATAATGAAATCCAGCAGGCCGTTTGTATACCTTTCATTGTTTTTACGGCATGTACCGCATACGAATCCTCAGAATATCCTGAATTTTGCCAGTAAACAAATGCAAAATTTCCATGGACAGATGAATGTGTTCAAAGCTGAACTGGAACGTTGGAAAAAAGGGAAATATACAGTCGTCATACTTGGACAGGATGAAGAACGGGTAAAAAAGCTGCATTCGGTTTTAGCCGACTATGATATAGAGGCAGCAGAACTGTTTAATGCTGACAGCATCCTTCCAGGTAAAGTACAGATTTTACGAGGCAGTCTGAATAGCGGCTTTGAATTGCCTATGCAAAAATTCAGTATCATCACGGAAACGGAATTGTTTAATAAGAAGTCAAAGAAATCGGTACGGAGACAGAAACTATCGAATGCAGAACGAATCAAGAGTTATTCCGAACTGAAGATCGGTGACTATGTCGTTCATGTTAACCACGGTATCGGTAAATACTTGGGTATTGAAACCCTTACAATAAATGGGGTCCATAAAGATTACCTGAATATTCGTTATCAAGCGGATGACAAATTGTATGTTCCTGTCGACCAAATTGATCTTGTCCAAAAATATGTCGGTTCTGAAGGAAAAGAGCCGAAGCTTTATAAGCTAGGCGGTACGGAATGGAAACGTGTCAAAAGCAAGGTTCAATCATCCGTTGAGAACATTGCCGATGATTTAATCAAGTTATACGCAGAAAGAGAAGCGGCAAAGGGCTATGCCTTTTCACCTGATGGTGATATGCAGAGGGAATTCGAAACATCATTCGCTTATAACGAAACGGAAGATCAATTACGTTCCATAGTCGAAATCAAAAAGGATATGGAACGGGAACGGCCGATGGATCGTTTATTATGCGGCGATGTTGGTTATGGGAAGACAGAGGTGGCGATCCGGTCCGCTTTTAAAGCCATAATGGATGGGAAGCAGGTTGCGTTTCTAGTTCCGACCACAATCCTTGCCCAGCAGCATTATGAAACATTAAGGGAGCGTTTTCAGGATTATCCGATTTCGATTGGCCATATGAGCCGCTTCCGGACTAAAAAGCAGCAAACGGAGACGATAAAAGGATTGAAGGCCGGCACGGTGGATATTGTGGTTGGCACGCATAGGATTTTATCCAAAGATATCGTGTACCGCGATTTGGGATTGCTTATCATTGATGAAGAACAGCGCTTTGGCGTTACACATAAGGAAAAGATCAAACGGTTAAAAACTAATGTGGATGTACTGACTTTGACTGCGACACCGATTCCGAGGACCCTTCATATGTCGATGTTGGGCGTGAGGGATCTGTCCGTCATCGAAACTCCGCCTGAGAACCGGTTTCCGATCCAAACTTATGTCATGGAGTATAATGGCTCATTGGTAACGGAAGCGATAGAACGGGAATTGGCCAGGGGCGGTCAGGTTTATTTCCTTTACAATCGGGTAGAGGATATAGCAAGAAAAGCAGAAGAAATTTCCATGCTTGTTCCCGATGCCCGCGTCACCTATGCTCATGGGCAAATGACAGAGCAAGAACTGGAAGCCGTCATGTTCGGCTTTTTGGAAGGCGAATATGATGTTTTGGTAAGTACAACCATTATAGAGACGGGTGTTGATATCCCGAATGTCAATACGCTTATCGTGAATGAAGCGGATAGAATGGGACTTTCACAGCTCTATCAGCTGCGTGGCCGTGTAGGTCGATCCAATCGGGTGGCATATGCATTCTTCACTTATAGGAAAGATAAAGTGTTGACGGAAGTGGCAGAAAAGCGTCTTCAATCCATTAAGGAATTTACAGAATTGGGTTCAGGATTCAAAATCGCGATGCGTGATTTATCCATCAGGGGAGCTGGAAACATTCTAGGGGCTCAACAACATGGCTTCATCGATTCTGTTGGTTTTGATCTGTATTCACAAATGCTGAAAGAAGCGGTGGATGCGAAACGCAATGACCAACAAGCCGAAGAGAAGAACACACTGGAAATTGACGTTGAAGTGGATGCTTATATCCCTGATGCCTACATAATGGATGGACATCAGAAAATAGAAATGTATAAAAGGTTCAGAGGTATCGCTTCACTTGAAGAAGTGGAAGAATTACAGGATGAAATGATCGATCGTTTCGGAGAGTATCCAGAAGAGGTTTCCTATTTATTCATGATTGCCGAAATGAAGGTATATGCTGAAAAGGCCGGAATTGAAAGCATTAAACAATTAAAGCAGGAAATCAGCATTCTCCTTAGGGAAAAGGTCAGCAGCGATGTGGATGGACAAAAAGTGTTCGAGCTGGGATCGAAGTATGGCCGTATGGTGGGCTTCGGCATGGATGGCAATCGAATGAAGCTGGTCCTGCACATAAAAGGCGTGGAACAAAGCAAATGGCTCAATATCTTATTTGAGATGGCCAAGGGTTTACAGTATGTAAAAAAAGAGACGCAAGCCACTAAAAACTAGAATTGATGATTGTCCTCTTGAAGAAATTTTTTTAGGTACCATGGTAAAAAAATGCAACAAAAAGAAAAATTTTTTCAAAGTGCATAGAACTTACCATTAGAAAAATACTAAGTACAATAGCTGGTGATGATTTTGCTACAAAATGAGGATTTATCAAATCAATTAGATGAAAGTGAGGCAACATTAGATGAAAGCAACTGGTATCGTTCGCCGAATTGATGATTTAGGAAGAGTCGTCATCCCGAAGGAAATTCGCAGGACACTCCGTATTCGTGAAGGAGATCCATTGGAAATATTTGTGGACAGAGATGGTGAAGTCATCCTAAAGAAATACTCTCCAATTAGTGAATTAGGCGATTTTGCAAGGGAATATGCAGAAGCACTATATGATAGCCTTGGAAACCCAGTTATGATTTGTGACAGGGATACTTACATTGCGGTGGCAGGCGGCTCCAAAAAAGAATACTTAAACAAAAGTGTTAGTGACCTAGTGGAAAAGATCATGGAAGAAAGAAATCCTGTTTTGGAGTCTCCGAACGGACAAGTCTCATTCGTTGATTCCAATGATGAAGAGGTCCAATCTTATACTGCAGCTCCGATCATTGCGAGTGGCGACCCGATTGGTGCCGTCTTGATTTTCTCTAAAGACAGCACCATTGGTGAAGTGGAACAGAAATCGGTTGAAACAGCAGCAAGCTTCCTAGCTAGACAAATGGAACAGTAACCTTGGACATGCATTCATATCTTAAAAGATGGAAAGGGCAGCATTCGCGCTGTCCTTTTTGCTCTTTCTAAAAGGTTAACCGGATCGGGGCGGAAATAAAGAGGGGGAGAATATTTTTTGAGGTGAATATGGAAAATGATTTACAGTATTGCTGGGATTGAAAAATAACCATTAGAATTATGCTATAATAACTACCACATATGAGTGAAAAGGGGAAAAAGAATGGCTGAAAAGCCTAATAAAACATCAAATGAACTTTTTCGAGGTGCGCTGATTTTGAGCGCTGCAGCGATTATCGTAAAAGTTTTGAGCGCGGCCTATCGCATACCTTATCAGAACATTGCGGGTGACATCGGGTTTTATATCTATCAACAGGTTTATCCCTTCTACGGTGTTGCTTTTACATTATCGACAATTGGCTTTCCAGTAGTCATATCCAAACTTATTGCAGAACGGGAGTCTTCCAAAAATAACTTTGCGGTCAAGGACATATTGGTGACATCATTCGTCGTCTTAAGTTCGATAAGTGTCATGATGTTTGCTGCACTATTCCTTGGCGCCGATTGGATTGCAGGATGGATGAAGGATCCGCATTTAGCCGGTCTGCTGAGGATCGTTGCCTATTCCTATTTATTAATGCCGATTTCTTCTGTATTAAGAGGCTATTTTCAAGGAATAAACGACATGTTACCGACGGCAAGTTCGCAGGTCGCTGAACAATGCATCAGGGTATTGACGATACTGGTCCTTTCCACAATATTCGTGCATCAGGGCTACTCTGAATATGTTGTCGGCAAGGGGGCGGTCCTCGGTTCGATAACAGGCGGCATAACTGGCTTGGTACTGCTTATTGCTTTCGTTATTTTAAGAGAAGAATGGAAGCTTTTTTTACGAATGAGAATCAAACCGGTGAATTTCATCAAAATTTCCAAAGCCCTGGTTTTCCAAGGGTTGGCCTTTTGCATTACTGGTTTGATCCTTATCTTGTTTCAGTTTGTCGATTCACTGCACCTGTATTCCCTACTAAGGGAAACGGGGATGGGGGAAAGGGAAGCCAAAGAATGGAAAGGGGTATATGATCGAGGACAGCCTTTGCTTCAGCTAGGTACAGTCGTGGCTAATTCTTTTGCATTGGCGCTAGTACCTGTCATATCCGGATTCGTTCAGAGTAAAAGTCAATTTGAATTATTGAATAAGATCAAATTGGCGCTTCGTGTTAGTGCGACGATCGGGGTCGCTGCTGCAATCGGTCTGGTGGTGACGATGAAGCCTGTCAATCATATGCTGTTCACTGATGTTAAAGGGACGATTACTTTAGCAATATTCTCTTTATCGATTTTATTCACATCCCTCATAATGGCGGAAGCGGCAGTGATTCAAAGTTTAGGCCATTCGTTCGTGCCGGTGATCATCACGATTGTGGGGGTGGGCAGCAAGTGGGCTTTGAACCTTGTCCTGGTGCCCCATTACAAAATCGCGGGAGCGGCCTCGGCAACAGTACTTGCGTATATGATCATGACGGTATTATTTTATGTGGTATTGAGAGTACATATCAAAAAGACATTAATTGAAAAGCGGCATGTGCTAATAATCTTGAAGAGTACGGTTTACATGGGTGCGGCGGTTGTTTTATTCAATTGTTTATTCGAATGGATGTCCTCAGGCGAAAGCCGGTTGTTGGCTACGGTCCAAGCTTTGATTGGTGTAGGGATCGGTGCGGCCGTGTTTGTGATGACCGCCATTCGTGCAGGCTTATTTGGTGAAGAAGAACTTTCACTTATACCTGCAGGTTCAAAGCTTAAACGATTTATTATAACGAATAGGAGTATACGAAATCATGAATGAGATTACGATAATAGGCCTTGGTGCTGGGGATTTAGAGCAGCTTCCACTAGGGATTTATAAAAAATTGGTTCAAACGGGACAATGCTACGTCAGAACGGCTGATCATCCGGTAATCGGGGATTTGAAAAGGGAAGGAATAAATTTCACGGCGTTTGACGGGATATATGAAAAGCATGACCAATTTGAAGACGTATATGAAGAAATTGCCGAAACATTATTACACGAGGCCTCGAACCGTTCCGTTTTATACGCAGTTCCGGGGCATCCGATGGTTGCGGAAAAAACGGTACAGCTTTTGCTTGAAAAGGGTCCGGCTCTTGGAATAGCCATTAAGCTCGAAGGCGGGCAAAGTTTCCTTGACCCATTGTTTCAGGCTGTTAGGATCGATCCAATTGAAGGGTTTCAGCTATTGGATGGAACTGATCTTTCACCGGATGATTTACACATTACCCAGCATATGATAATCGGACAGGTGTATGACGCATTCAGTGCATCCGATGTGAAGCTGACTTTGATGGAAAAGCTACCGGATGACTACGAGGTATATATCGTAACTGCGGCAGGCAGCAGTCAGGAAAAAGTGACAAAATGCGCCCTCTTCGAACTCGACCGTCAGATGGAGTTAAGTAACTTGACGAGTGTTTATGTTCCACCCGTTAAAGATGAAGCTTTACGATATAGGGAGTTTTCTAAGCTGCGGCGGGTCATCGCAGAACTTAGAGGTCCTGACGGATGTCCGTGGGATAAGAAACAAACTCATGAAAGCTTGAAGAAATATCTAATAGAAGAAGCATATGAGCTGATTGATTCCATCGATGAAGGTGACGATGAGGGTATGGTTGGTGAACTTGGGGATGTCCTGCTTCAGGTGATGCTTCATTCACAAATCGGCGAAGATGAGGGCATGTTCACGATAGATGATGTGATTGAAGGCATTACGGCAAAAATGATTCGGCGCCACCCTCATGTATTCGGAGATGTTGAAGTGAACGGTGAGGAAGATGTATTGGTGAACTGGCAAAAAATCAAAGAAGGTGAAAAGGGGGGCGAATCAAAAGCTCTGAAATCCATACTGGATGGTATTGAGAAATCGCTGCCAAACTTACTTCGGGCCGAAGAGTATCAAAAAAGGGCCGCGAAGGTTGGATTTGATTGGGATGAGGTTTCCGAAGCCTGGAAGAAGGTAAGGGAAGAAGTGCAGGAATTGGAAGAGGAAATATTAAGTCCGAACAGGGATGTCGAAAGAATAAAATCAGAGCTGGGCGACCTCTTTTTTGCGCTTGTCAACATTTCACGTTATTATGACATACAAGCGGAAGAAGCCGTCTACAAAGCAAACCAGAAATTCCATCAGCGTTTTACATATATAGAAGAGTGCATTCAAAGGGCAGACAAAAAATTTGAGGATTATACATTGGAAGAATTGGATTCATATTGGGATGAAGCAAAAGCTAAAGGACTTTAATTAAGGGAGAGATTTGAATGTCGATGAGATTGGATAAATTCCTAAAGGTTTCAAGGTTGATCAAGCGCCGCACACTTGCGAAAGAAGTTGCGGATAAAGGGAGAATCACGATTAACGGACAACAGGCCAAAGCAAGTTCGAATGTAAAAGATGGCGATGAGCTGACAGTAAGATTCGGTCAAAAGCTTGTTACGGTACGTGTCGATAAAATTCAAGAAACGACGAAAAAAGAAGCGGCTGCAGATATGTATACCATCGTAAAGGAAGAAAAGCTAGCGGAGGAGTAAGGACAGGCTTGGTTCTAATTCCACTCTTACGGACATACACTTGTACAAAATCAGTGGTACTGTGAGGGATGATAAAATGAGCCAATATATTGATCCGAATGCTGGTTACACAAAGGGAACGACCCAAGAGCATGATGTAACGATGAAAGGCCGCCGTTTACTTGATATTACCGGTGTCAAACAAGTCGAAAGCTTTGATAATGAAGAGTTTCTGCTCGAAACGTCAATGGGATTCTTATCTATCCGGGGCCAAAACTTGCAAATGAAGAATTTGGATGTTGATAAAGGCATCGTTTCCATTAAGGGAAAGATTTTCGACCTTGTTTATTTAGATGAGCAATCAGGGGAGAAAGCTAAAGGATTCTTTGGCAAGTTGTTCAAATGACCTTAACGATCCAATTTTATACGTTGCTTGCGATGATAGGCATGGGCAGTGGCTTTGGAGCTGCCCTGGATACGTATAGCCGGTTCCTGAATCGTTCAGAAAGGAAAAGGTGGATTGTATTCATCCATGACCTCCTTTTCTGGATCATTCAGGGTCTCCTTATTTTTTATGTTTTGTTTTTAGTGAATGAGGGAGAGTTTCGCCTCTATTTATTTTTGGCCTTATTATGCGGTTTTTCAGCTTATCAAGCACTTTTCAAAGGATTCTATCAACGTTTTTTGGAGTTTTTGATAATACTTGTGATAAAGTTGGCGAGATTTATAGCGAATTCGGTTCACATGCTGATATTTCTACCGATAAAATGGGTAATAGTATCCATATTAGCCATCATCATCGGGATAGGTAAGTTCGTTTTGGCCTTATTAAAATGGGCGGGGAAAATACTTCTCTTTATTTTGAATGTATTCTGGAGACCATTAAAATGGATTCTGACTTATATATGGAATTTATTGCCGGTTTTTGTTACGAAAAACGTCGGGAAGTTTTATAATAAAGGAAAAGGGATTTTATTGAAAATAAAGAATTCTATATTTAGAACGCTAAATGGATGGAGAAATAAAAAGAAATGAGGAGCGATAAAAAATGAGTAGCCTGCGTAAACGGAAAGTGGCAAAAATAGAAAATCCCTACGTCGCTCAACAAGAGAAAAAAGTACAAACCGTAGAAAAAAAGAAGCGTGGTCTAATGCGTAGATTAACCCTTTACTCAGTTTTCGCCGCTGTCTTTTTGATTTTTGCCGTTTCCACCCTCATAACGCAAAATGTTGCACTGGATGAGAAAGTTCAGCATAAGCAAGAATTGAAGGGAAAGTTAGCTGAATTGAAAAAAGACGAGACCCTTCTTAAAGAAGAAATCGTAAAGCTTAATGATGACGACTATATAGCAAAAATAGCAAGGCGGGATTATTTCTTGTCTGAAAAAGGTGAAATCATTTTTACCCTTCCAAAAGGGAAGGAAGATAGTGACTAATATTGACACTGTTTTTTTACTTTCGTTATAATATAGGGTGAAGAGATTTTTTTAACATTTCTAAGGAGGAACATTTTTTTTATGTCAATCGAAGTAGGCAGCAAGTTACAAGGTAAAGTAACAGGCATAACTAATTTTGGTGCATTTGTAGAGCTACCTCAAGGTTCAACCGGTCTTGTCCATATCAGTGAAGTGGCTGATAACTATGTCAAGGATATCAATGATCATTTAAAAGTGGGCGATACAGTTGAGGTGAAAGTCATCAACGTTAAAGATGGCAAGATTGGCTTGTCCATAAAAAAAGCGATAGACCGTCCTGAAGTTGAGCAAAAACCTGCATACACACCACGTCCGCGCCAAGGTAGAGGGAATGACAGCCGTTCCAAAGACTTCCGCTCGAAAGGAAATGGTTTCCAACCGAAAGAAAACTTTGAGCAAAAAATGGCTAAATTCTTAAAAGATAGCGAAGACCGCTTAACGACCCTAAAACGTAGCACCGAAACGAAACGGGGAGGTCGAGGAGGAAGACGCGGATAAAACTGCTGCTGAAAAATAATAGTTTAGCAACTTTTCCTGTGAAATTATTCATAGTGTAGATAAAGGCAAGCTTGCCGGCTTGTCTTCTTTTATTATAGTACGACATGAAAAAAGCGCCTCTGTACACTTACTGATATAAGTGTGCAGAGGCGCTTTTGGTATTTGATGACCCGTACGGGATTCGAACCCGTGTTACCGCCGTGAAAGGGCGGTGTCTTAACCGCTTGACCAACGGGCCAAAAGTTTCATGATAAAAGATAGCGGCAGAGGGGATCGAACCCCCGACCTCACGGGTATGAACCGTACGCTCTAGCCAGCTGAGCTACGCCGCCATAATGATAAGTGCTACTGAAGCACAAGTTATATCTTACATTCGTGAAGAAAAAATGTCAACAAAAATATTAAAGTTTGTCGGTTTCCATTTCTTGATTATTTATTCGGGTTATTTTCCGCAAAAATAACCTAAAAACTTTGCTTTTCTTCAAAAAAAAAAGAACACCCGTTTCTGTATTGGAAAAAATGGCACAAAAACCTGTATACAAATGATTATTCAAGAAGAATTTCGTCGAACGTTTTTCTTATCCGCTTATAAAATTCTGACAAAAAAATAGACAAGCCCTCTTTATAATAAAAATCACTAATACGAATGGGGTGTTGAAATGGAAAAAGTGGAAAGACCTATGATGGAACCTCTTGGAGATGTTCAGTTAAAAGAAGCGAAGGCAGGGGCCATCAATTGGATCCAACAACTGCAAATGAAGAGTGAAGACATATTCATAAAAAAAGGTATCTCTTTAGCAATCATCGGTTTTTTATTAGGAAGGGCTTTAATTCTTTCGCAGCTGGCACCATTTGGACTTCCGTTTTTCGCAGCCGTTTTTCTCATGAGACGTGATAGGGCTCCACTGGCTTTATTCGGATTGATTGCAGGTGGGCTGACCGTTCACTATTCGAATAGTTTAGTCATCTTTGCATCGGCGTTCCTGCTCCTGTTATTTCATAAGATCAAGAAGCCCGCCGTGGAAGGACAATTCAAGACGATGTCTATGTACGTCTTCGCTTCACTATTCCTGGTCAACCTGGCCGAGCAATATCTGGTATTTCGAACGATTCAGCTGTACGACTTGATGATGATAGGAGTAGAGGCGGGACTCGCGATGATTTTAACTTTAATCTTCATACAGTCCATCCCGATGCTGACCGTTAGGACAAAGTCCCAGTCATTAAAGACGGAGGAAATTGTCAGCATCATCATCTTGCTGGCTTCGGTGATGACCGGAACCATCGGCTGGATGATATACGATTTATCACTCGACCATATATTCTCGCGATACCTGGTCCTCCTCTTCGGGCTGGCGGGAGGGGCCGCCATAGGCTCCACTGTAGGTGTAGTTACTGGATTGATATTCAGTTTGGCAAGTATTGCCAGTCTATATCAAATGAGCCTTCTCGCATTTTCAGGGCTTCTGGGCGGACTGTTGAAGGAGGGAAGGAAGATAGGGGTTGCTAGCGGCCTCTTGATTGCTACATTACTGATAGGTTTATATGGTGAGGGCACCAATAATATTATGGTGACCCTTTATGAATCACTTATAGCTGTGGCCCTATTTATATTGACTCCGTCATCCATCATCAACAAAATAGCGAAACATATACCGGGAACAGTCGAGAATTCTGATGAACAGCAGCAGTATGCCCGAAAAGTGAGGGATGTCACCGCTCAAAGGGTGGAGCAATTCTCACATGTATTTGAGGCGCTCTCTAATAGCTTTTCCCAAGTGGATGAAAGGGGAAGATTGGAGGAAGATGAGAAAGAATTCGACTACTTCTTAAGTAATGTAACGGAAAAGACGTGCCAGCTTTGTTTTAAAAAGGAACAATGCTGGTCCAAGAACTTTAATACAACCTATGACGGCATGCAGGAAATCATGCTTCAATTAAGTGAAAATAATGGTCAGCTCCCCCAAAAAACTTCGAAAGAATGGGGGAAATATTGCAGTCGCGGGCCTCAGGTGATTGGGGCGATATCACAGGAGCTTACTTATTTTGAAGCTAACCAAAAATTAAAAAGGCAGGTGAAGGAAAGTCGGAAGCTAGTGGCGGATCAACTGCGGGGCGTTTCGGCAGTAATGGATGATTTTGCAAAAGAAATTCAAAGGGAAAGGAAGAATCATCATGTACATGAAGAATCCATTTTGGAAGCCATCCAGGATTTTGGCCTGCACATAGGCCATGTGGAAATATACAGTCTAGAACAAGGAAATGTTGATATAGAGATGAGTGTCCCATACTGCCAGGGCAGAGGGGAATGTGAAAAATTGATTGCACCTATGCTTTCAGACATTTTAGGGGAAACGATAGTCGTTCATTCAGAAGAGTGTGCAACGTATCCAAGCGGGCAATGTGAGGTGATATTTAGGTCAGCAAAAAAATTCACGGTCGAAACGGGTGTGGCTCATGCTGCCAAGGGGGGAGGGCTTGTATCAGGAGATAGTTTTACGACCATGGAAATTGGCTGCGGCAAATTCGCAATAGCCATTAGTGATGGAATGGGAAATGGGGAAAGGGCCCATTTTGAAAGTACAGAAACATTGAAGCTGCTACAAAAATTTTTACAATCGGGAATAGAAGAAAAAATAGCCATTAAATCCGTAAACTCCGTATTATCTCTACGCACTACCGATGAAATATTTTCGACTCTTGATTTGGCAATGATTGATCTTCAGGACGCAAGGGCTAAGTTTTTAAAAATCTGTTCGATACCGAGTTTCATTAAAAGGGGGGATAGGATAATAAAAATTGAATCAAGTAACCTCCCTATGGGGATCATCCAGGATTTCGATGTTGATGTAGTATCAGAAGAGATGAAGGCAGGGGATATATTAATCATGATGAGCGATGGAGTGTTCGATGGCCCCTCACATGTCGAAAATATCGAGTTCTGGCTAAAACGAAAAATCAAGGAAATGGAAACTGACGATCCGCAGGAAATCTCTGATTTAATATTGGAAGAGGTCATCCGAACGAAAGGCATCATAGATGATGACATGACAGTGGTGACATCGAAAATTAAGCATAACACACCGAAATGGGCATCCATTCCCGTTTCCCCAAAACGTAAAAAGGCCCAGTAGGGGCCGTTTATATATAAAATAAATAAAACCCAAAATGAGGTGGTGTAAATGGAAGAAGGATAAAAGGTTAAGGGATGAACTCTTTTCAATCATTCCGCTCCATGATATGACTTGATGTAATGTCTTTTGCGTATAATTTCCCCTTTTTTAGTCAATTATGGTAACAAATTGATAGGAAGGGAGAGCAAAACATGAAAGCAGGAACATTAAGACAGATTTTGCTTATAACCGACGGATGTTCAAATCATGGTGAGGAGCCGTCTGCCATGGCTGAATTAGCAAGGGAGCAAGGCATAACCATCAATGTCATAGGTGTAATGGAAAATGATGTGATAGATGAAAAGGGACTTAAGGAAATCGAGAAGATTGCTGGTTCAGGAGGTGGCGTAAGTCAAGTAGTCTATTCGCAGCAGTTGTCCCAAACCGTCCAGATGGTGACACAAAAGGCGATGACTCAAACGATACAGGGAGTTATCAATCGCGAACTTCAACAAATACTAGGAGATTCAAAAACGATGGAGGATCTTCCGCCGGATAAACGGGGAGAAGTGATGGAGGTGGTCGATGAGCTTGGGGAAACAAGCAAGCTCGAAGTACTGATTCTTGTTGATACCAGTGCAAGCATGAAACATAAACTGCCTACAGTAAAAGATTCCTTATTAGATCTTTCCCTTAGTATGAATGCAAGGATGGGTGACAGCCGTTTTTCCGTATTCGTATTTCCTGGGAAAAGAAATGACGTCGAAAAGTTGCTGGATTGGACCCCGAACCTCGAAGCCTTGACGGCAACTTTTCCTAAGCTCAGTACAGGGGGACTCACTCCGACAGGTCCAGCCATTCGTGAAGCTTTAACTCATTTTAATAAAAAACGTTCATTGAGGGGATTGTTATCACATGATGATGAACAATACTTTGAGGAATCAATGTAAACTTCTGCCTGGCAGTTTGGTCACTGGAAAATGGAATAAAAACCAGTACAAAATAATTAAGGAATTGGGGTGTGGAGCGAACGGGATCGTTTATTTGGTTGAAAGCGGAAATCGTCATTATGCTTTAAAGCTCAGTGATAATGGGACGTCCATTATTTCGGAGATGAATATCCTAAAATCCTTTTCAAAGGTCCAGGGGTCTACCCTTGGACCTTCCTTTTTGGAAGCGGATGATTTCATGAAAACAGGAAAGCAGCTCCCTTTTTATGTCATGGAATATATCCATGGACACGATTTTTTGCGTTTCATTGATAAGAAAGGGTCGTCATGGATTGGGGTCTTGATGCTTCAGCTATTAACAAGCTTGTCTGCCTTGCATTCCAATGGCTGGGTGTTCGGTGATTTGAAACCCGAGAATTTAATCGTGACATCACCGGCCTATAAGGTACGGTGCGTGGATGTTGGCGGAACCACCTTGATCGGGCGGTCTGTTAAAGAATTCACCGAGTTTTTTGACAGGGGGTACTGGGGACTTGGATCAAGAAAGGCCGATCCGCAATATGACTTGTTCGCTGTAGCAATGATTATAATCAATTCTGCCTATCCCGGACGTTTCCAGAAGAAAGGGGAGGGGTATAAACAGCTTAACGACTTAATTAAGCAGAAAAAGGAATTGCATCCATACAGGAAGATGTTGGATAAGGCGCTCCGCGGACAGTATGACTCAGCCATCCAAATGCGGGAGGATCTGGTAACGGTGCTGAGTAAGCAAAATCATTCGAAGAAAAAGGGCCCGAACCAGACAGCGACGGGTCAGCAGCAAACCGTGCAGCCTTCAACAAGACAAGCAAGAAGGTCCCAAAACCAATCAAAAAAGAAAAGCGGCGGTTTTTTTGAAACGTTTTTGCTGGTTGCCATCATATCGATGCTCTATGTTCTTTACATATATGAACAGTTGTTATGATATAGTTATTAGGTGAATGCCATGAAATGGTTGAAACCATTTCATGATTCAATCGTATAAAACTAATGCCTGTCCATAAAGAAGGAAGATTGTATGTTAAAGGAAAAAGTTCTGAGCACCATTTATAGAAACGAATTGATTAAGGAAAACTCGAAGTTGCTAATAGGTGTTTCCGGAGGACCGGACTCGCTGGTGCTTCTCCATATCCTTAAGGAAATTCAACCTCTTTTTCATTACGAGATGATTGTAGCAAGTGTTGACCATATGTTTCGTGGTGAAGAATCCTATGGGGATTATAAATATGTCGAGCATATTTGTGAACGGTGGGGCATTACATTTGAGGGAAAAAGGATCGATGTTCCTGCCCGGATGGAACAGACGGGGGAAAGTTCACAAATAACGTCAAGAAAGCTGCGTTTTGCTTTCTATGAGGAAGTGATGGATAAGCATCAAGCCTCCACGCTTGTCCTGGGGCATCATGGAGATGATCAAATAGAAACGATGCTCATGCGATTAACAAGAGGGGCGACAGGCAAGGCAAGAGCGGGTATTCCTATAAAGAGACGTTTTCATACAGGGGATCTGATCAGGCCTTTTCTTGAAATCACGAAAAGCCAAATAATCGAATATGCGGGCCTTCATGATATTGAACCAAGGTTTGATCCGAGCAATGAAACGGGTGTCTATGCAAGAAATCGTTTTAGACATGAAGTTCTTCCGTTTTTAAAGAAGGAAAATAGAAAGGTTCATGAGCATTTTCAACGATTCAGTGAAGAGCTATATGAAGATGAAGAGTTTTTTTTGAACCTGGTTTCAAGCAAAATGTCCGAGGTTTGGATCCAGCAGGATAAAGATCAAGCGGTTATTCAGATTGATAAGGTTCTCGCGATGCCTAAACCTTTACAAAGAAGGGCGATTCAACTAATATTAAACTATCTTTATTTGGAGAGACCTTCATCGCTTTCGGCATTACATATTGACCAACTTTTAGTTTTGTTTTTGAATCCTCAACCATCTGCAGAATTGCATCTTCCGGAGGGCCTTATTGCGGAAAAATCATATCAAACTTGCACGTTTAGATTTTTTCGGCAAAAAAGCCGTGAATATTCCCTAAAATTACAAATTCCCGGTGAGACTATTCTTCCGAATGGATATAAGATTAAAGCGCACTATATAAAAGAAGAAATTCCGGTACTTAGGGGAAATCATTCTTTTATTCTTCCCGAATCAGCTGTTCAGTTTCCGCTTACAGTCCGAACCAGGAATGAAGGCGAACGGATGGCCGTCAAGGGATTAGGTGGAACTAAAAAGTTAAAGGATATTTTTATTAATGAAAAGATCCCGATGCTAGAAAGAAATGTGTGGCCGGTCATCATCGATCAAACGGGAACGGCGATTTGGCTGCCCGGTTTAAAGAAGTCGAATGTTGAGCCGGATATAATTTCTGATGAAAAATCTTTAATTTACTTAGAATATAAAAAAGCTTAATTCTTCATGGGGGGCAATTAATTACAATGACCATGCAAAACGACATTGAAAAAGTTTTAATATCAGAGGAAGAACTTCAATTGAAAATAAGGGAATTGGGTGCGCAGCTAGAAGCTGATTACCAAGGTAAGTTCCCGTTGGCCATCGGAGTGCTGAAAGGCGCCATGCCATTTATGTCAGATTTACTGAAACGTGTGGATACACATCTTGAAATGGACTTTATGGATGTTTCGAGCTATGGTAACTCCACTGTATCGTCCGGTGAAGTGAAAATCATCAAGGACCTTGATACATCGGTTGAAGGCCGGGATATTTTAATCATCGAAGATATTATCGACAGCGGTTTGACTCTTAGCTACCTTGCGGAACTTTTCCGTTATCGAAAAGCAAAATCAATTAAAATCGTTACCTTATTGGATAAACCAACAGGCAGGAAAGTGGATATCACTCCGGACTATGCCGGGTTCATCGTTCCGGATGCATTTGTTGTCGGATATGGTCTTGATTTTGCGGAAAAGTATCGTAATCTCCCGTATATTGGCATATTGAAGCCTGAAATTTACTCGAATTAATCGTACCTGTTTGAAAGGGAAGACCAGATAAAAACAGCGGTGTTAAATTATTGTAATTCATTAATTTTATATGATAGTATTTACTATAGTTTGTTTACCCGTGGGAGGAGGTAAGGGATGAATCGGATCTTCCGTAATACCATATTTTATTTACTGATCTTTTTGGTCATCATTGGGATTGTAAGCATTTTTAATAATAACAATGAACCAACGGAGAAAATGACCCAAGATGAATTCTATAAGCATTTGGAGAATGGGGACGTTACTGCACTGACGATGCAGCCCGAAAGCAGTGTATTTGAAATCACAGGAAAGCTCAAAGGTTATGAGGAAAACAAATTCTTTGTGACGTACGTGCCTTTCAGTGAATATTCGCAAAGTCGGATAAATGATGCCGTAACCAAGTTGGATAAGGACATCATCACTGTGGAACCTCCAGAAAAAACAAGTGGCTGGGTGACATTTTTCACTTCCATCATTCCATTTGTAATCATTTTTATCCTCTTCTTCTTTTTACTTAACCAAGCTCAGGGCGGCGGTGGTGGCCGCGTCATGAACTTCGGGAAAAGTAAGGCGAAATTGTATAATGATGATAAGAAAAAAGTTCGCTTCAATGATGTTGCCGGGGCGGACGAAGAAAAGCAGGAACTTGTCGAGGTCGTTGAATTCTTGAAAGATCCTCGCAAATATGCCGAGCTTGGAGCCCGTATTCCTAAAGGGGTACTTTTAGTTGGGCCTCCTGGTACAGGTAAAACTTTACTTGCACGAGCAGTAGCTGGTGAAGCCGGAACTCCTTTCTTCTCAATCAGTGGTTCTGATTTTGTTGAAATGTTTGTTGGTGTCGGTGCATCCCGTGTTCGTGATTTGTTTGAAAATGCTAAGAAGAATGCACCATGTATCATCTTCATCGATGAAATTGATGCAGTCGGTCGTCAACGTGGCGCAGGTCTTGGTGGCGGTCACGATGAACGTGAACAGACATTGAACCAATTACTGGTGGAAATGGATGGTTTCGGTGGTAATGAAGGAATCATCATCATCGCTGCGACTAACCGTGCTGATGTATTGGATCCGGCATTATTGCGTCCGGGACGTTTTGACCGTCAAATAACGGTAGGCCGCCCTGATGTTAAGGGCCGTGAAGAAGTGCTGAAAGTGCATGCACGCAATAAACCATTAGCGGAAACAGTCGATTTGAAAGCGATCGCTCAGCGTACTCCAGGATTTTCTGGTGCAGATCTTGAAAACTTACTGAATGAAGCGGCGCTTGTTGCTGCCCGTCAAGATAAGAAGAAGATCGACATGTCCGATTTGGATGAAGCTTCGGATCGCGTTATCGCCGGACCTGCCAAGAAAAACCGTGTCATTTCCAAAAAGGAAAGAAATATCGTAGCGTGGCATGAAGCAGGCCATACCATTATTGGGCTGGTTCTGGATGATGCCGAAGTCGTTCATAAAGTTACGATTGTCCCTCGTGGTCAAGCCGGCGGTTATGCAGTCATGCTGCCTAAAGAAGATCGTTTCTTCATGACGGAACCTGAGCTAAAAGATAAAATCGTAGGACTATTGGGTGGCCGTGTAGCCGAAGAAGTTACATTCGGAGAAGTGAGTACCGGTGCGCATAACGACTTCCAGCGTGCAACGGGCATAGCTCGTAGCATGGTTATGGAATATGGAATGAGTAAGCTCGGACCGCTTCAATTCGGTAATTCTCAAGGTCAGGTCTTCCTAGGCCGCGATTTCAACAATGATCAAAACTATTCAGATGCAATAGCATATGAAATCGATCTTGAAATTCAACGTATCATCAAGGAAGCTTACGAAAGATGTAAGAAGATCCTTACTGAAAATCGTGAAAAACTTGATTTGGTTGCAAAAACCCTGCTTGAAGTGGAAACACTTGATGCGGAACAAATCAAAGGTTTATTCCATAATGGTAAATTGCCAGATCGGGATTATACGGCCCTGAATGGGAATTTAACCACTGATGAGAATGTAAAGGTGAACATCAATAAGAAGAAGGAAGAAAAAGAGGCCCTATTAGATCCATTGGATAAAAGAGGACCTGAGGACCTTGAAATAACGGAGGAAGGATTGAATACTCCTCCAATCAAAGAAGGTGCACCTCAAGATCAGCCGCTTTCCTTCCCGAACGAAGACGACAATAAAAAGTCTTAATCGACTAAATTCAAAAGGGTATTTCCGCCTCGGAAATACCCTTTTCTTAACTTTTAAATTAATTATGATAAAGTTCCTGGGATACCTTCCGAAAAGTGCGACTAATAGCGTGGGAAATAACAGTGTGGTATGATGTTGGAGAATAATTTACCGGAGTGATGAAACGATGATTTTTGTATTGGATGTTGGGAATACGAATACCGTATTAGGCGTATACGATGAAGATATTTTAAAATATCATTGGCGAATTGAGACTAACCGTCACAAGACAGAAGATGAGTATGGAATGATCATAAAGTCTTTGCTGCAGCATGAAAGTCTTGCGTTTGATCAATTTGATGGAATCATTATTTCTTCGGTAGTTCCGCCAATTATGTTTGCGCTTGAACGCATGTGCAAAAAATACTTTGGAATTAAACCGCTTATAGTTGGACCTGGAATAAAAACTGGATTGAATATTAAATACGAAAATCCCCGTGAGGTGGGAGCGGACCGAATCGTTAATGCTGTTGCTGGCATTCAGGAATATGGAAGCCCTCTCATTATCGTGGATTTTGGTACGGCAACTACATATTGCTACATAAATGAGGATAAACAATACATGGGAGGAGCCATTGCCCCGGGTATAAATATTTCTACTGAGGCACTTTATTCAAAGGCAGCCAAACTTCCGAGAATAGAAATCAGCCGTCCGGAAGGGATTATTGGGAAAAATACGGTGTCCGCCATGCAGGCTGGCATTTTGTATGGGTATGTTGGGCAGGTAGAAGGAATCGTTAATCGAATTAAAGCGCAAAGTAATCTAGAACCAACGGTAATAGCGACAGGCGGACTGGCTACCTTAATTGCTAACGAGTCTACTGTTATTGACGTTGTGGAGCCATTTTTGACCTTGAAGGGTTTGCAGCTGATTTATAAACGTAATCGTGAGCAAGTGAAGAAGTAACACAAAGCATGAAAGGAGCAATATAAATGAAGGATTATCTAATAAAGGCGTTAGGTTATGAAGGACAGGTTCGTGCATATGCTGTTTCAACAACAGACACCGTAGGAGAAGCTCAGCGACGCCATTATACATGGCCTACTGCTTCGGCTGCCCTTGGACGGGCTATGACGGCAGGCGTTATGATGGGTGGAATGTTAAAAGGTGAAGAAAAGCTGACGATTAAAATCGAGGGCGGTGGTCCGATTGGATCCATCCTGGTCGACAGCAATGCAAAGGGGGAAGTCCGCGGATATGTCACTCATCCGCAAACCCATTTTGATTTGAATGAGCAAGGTAAGCTGGATGTCAGGAAAGCAGTGGGTACCGATGGATTGTTGACTGTTGTGAAAGATATTGGTCTTCGTGATTACTTTTCAGGGCAAGTACCGCTTGTATCGGGAGAACTGGGTGAAGATTTCACTTATTACTTTGTTACTTCCGAACAGGTGCCTTCATCAGTGGGGGTTGGGGTCCTGGTGAATCCGGATAATTCAATTCTTGCAGCGGGCGGATTTATCATTCAGTTGATGCCGGGTACATCCGATGATACGATTTCCAAAATCGAAAAAAGACTAAGCACGATTACTCCAGTTTCCAAGATGATTCAAAACGGCATGACTCCTGAAGAAATCCTAACCGAAATTTTAGGTGAGGGCAATGTGAATATATTAGAAAAAGTGAATGTCCAGTTCTCCTGTCAATGTTCAAGGGAAAGAATTGCGAATGCATTGATCAGCCTGGGGCAGGCTGAGATTCGGGATATTATAGAGACAGACGGACAAGCGGAGGCGCATTGTCATTTTTGTAATCAGACCTACCAATTCTCTAAGGAACAACTTGAGGAACTGGAAGCGGAAACCAAAAAATAATGTACGGGGGATAAGGGTTTGCCAAAACACAAGCTTCGGGCGATTATTGCTGGCCTTGCCTTGTTGAACCTATTGACTATCATTATCTTTGTCATAAAACCACTAATCATTTCAAAAACCGTCATTGGGGAAGAAACGGCCGCGAAGGTCGGGTCGGAGGATATTTCCCGGGACGCATGGATGAATGAGCTCGAAAAAAGATATGGGGAAGATGTACTTGAGGAAATGGTCGATAAAGAGGTAGTGAAACAGGCAGCTGAAAAATACAAAGTGAAAATATCGGATGAAGAGCTTGATCGTGAACTTAAAATGATGAAAACGATGTATGGGACTGCCGGTCAGAACCTTAATAAAAGTAACGATCAATTGAGGCAGGAAATTCAGTCGAGTCTCCTCCTCGAGAAGCTCCTCACCAAGGACGTTTCGGTTTCCAAAACGGCAATGCGGAATTATTATGATAATAATAAGGATATCTATAGAATCCCTACTGCTTTCCATATTTCCCATATTACCACGTCTACAAAAAAGCAGGCAGACCAAGTCATACGTGAACTGATGAAAGGTGTCTCCTTTGAAGTCTTGGCGATGGAAAAGTCCCTTGATGAATTTACTGCCAATCAAGGGGGCGACATGGGTTATATATCACAGGATAACGAGCAAGTATCCAAGGTATACATTACCGCTGCCGAGAAATTGAAGGTTAAAAAGTGGAGTGATGCAATCCAAACGGAGGATGGCTGGGCCGTTCTCTACCTGCATGAAAGAATAGAGGGCAAGCAATATGAATATGAAGAAGTTAAAGACAAGATTCACCGCCAAATAGCTCTTGAACAGATTCAGGCACCGGTCTCAGGGAAAATTTTCTGGGACGAATTTGATGTAGAATGGTTTTATGGATTGAAGGAAGAAAAGTAGGTCAATGGTTGTGTGAGAAAATTTAGAATATAGTATATAATCATTGACAATGAACTATTAAAACTGGTAACTTTAAAATTATAAAACCAATAAACATACTCGGTATTGAAATGATAAGGGAGTGGAGAAAATGGCACGTATAGCTAATTCTGTAATCGATTTAATTGGACAAACACCTATTGTTAAGTTAAACAAGCTTCAAAATGAAAACAGTGCAGATATTTATTTGAAACTTGAGTATTTTAACCCAGGCAGCAGTGTAAAAGACCGTATCGCCCTTGCGATGATCGAAGCGGCAGAAAAAAATGGTACCCTTAAACCAGGTGATACGATCATTGAACCTACAAGCGGAAATACTGGAATAGGTCTGGCGATGGTAGCTGCGGCAAAGGGATATAAATCAATTCTGGTTATGCCGGAGACGATGAGCTTGGAACGCCGTAACTTGCTTCGCGCTTATGGAGCAGAATTAGTTCTTACTCCTGGGCCTGAAGGAATGAAGGGTGCAATCGCAAAGGCGACTGAGCTTTCCAAAGAAAAAGGTTACTTCATTCCACAGCAATTCGAAAACGAAGCCAACCCTGAAGTACATCGGAACACTACAGGCCCTGAAATCGTTGAAGCCTTTGGAGATGAAGGCCTGGATGCATTCGTTGCCGGAATCGGTACTGGCGGAACCATTACAGGTGCCGGTGAAGTCCTGCGTGAGAAATTCCCTGACATTAAAATTTACGCTGTTGAACCTGCGGATTCCCCAGTATTATCGGGAGGGACTCCAGGACCTCATAAAATCCAAGGAATCGGGGCAGGCTTCATTCCAACTATATTGAATACAGATCTCTATGACGAAATCATTCAAGTCAATACAGAGGAATCCTTTGATTATGCACGCCGCGCAGCAAAAGAAGAAGGAATCCTTGGCGGAATTTCTTCTGGAGGTGCAATCGCAGCTGCCATTAAAGTGGCTGACAAACTTGGAAAAGGCAAAAAGGTACTTGCCATCATACCAAGTAATGGTGAACGCTACTTAAGTACGCCATTATATAACTTTGAGTAAGACAAGACGCTAAAAATGAGAAGCGAAGTTCCTTAGGGGCTTTGCTTTTCTTTTTGCAGTAATGTTGGCAGAAGTGTTCCGAATCTTCATGGAGCTTGCACTATGCCTGTGTAAATGGGTAAACTCGTATATATAGATTTCTTTAAGTGAAGGAGAACGTTGGATGTCATTAGCTGGAGCGTCAAAAATAAAATGCGGTTCATTTGATTTGGATTACAGCAATAAAACCTTAATTATGGGGATTTTGAATGTTACGCCGGACTCCTTTTCGGATGGCGGGAAATATAATCGGATAGATGCTGCTTTGAAGCATGCCGAACGGATGGTCAACGATGGAGCGGATATATTGGATGTGGGCGGAGAGTCCACCCGACCTAATTATGAGAGGATATCGGAGGAAGAGGAAATAGAGAGAGTCGCCCCGATTATAGAGGCCATATCCCGTAATATTGAGGTTCCAATATCGGTCGATACGTATAAATCAAGAGTGGCGGAAGCGGCGGTAAAAGCGGGAGCCCATATATTAAATGACATTTGGGGAGGTAAAGCCGATTCCTTAATGTCGAAGGTTGCTGCAGAATATAAGGTGCCGATCATCTTGATGCATAACAGGGGTAATATGGAATATGGACATTTTGTTCGGGATGTACTTCAAGATTTATTCGAAAGCATCATGTTGGTGAAGGATGCAGGTGTCAAGGATGAAAACATCATACTCGATCCAGGAATTGGCTTTGCGAAAGATTTAAAGTTAAATTTAGAAATGATGAGGAATCTTGATAAGCTGGTATCGTTAGGTTATCCAGTTCTGTTAGCCACATCAAGAAAGTCCATGATTGGCCATGTTCTGGACCTGCCGCCTAGTGAGCGAATGGAAGGAACGGCCGCCACAATCTGTCATGGCATTCAACAAGGCTGTCAAATGGTTCGCGTACATGATGTGAAGGAAATGGCACGGACTGCAAAGATGATGGATGCTCTATTAGGAAAAGGTGAATGATATGGATAAGATATATGTGAATAAAATGGAGTTTTACGGTTATCATGGAGTTTTTCCGGAAGAAACGAAGCTTGGTCAGCGATTTAAAGTGGATTTAATCGTCCAGACTGATTTAGCCAAGGCAGGAAAGAGTGACAACCTTGAAGACTCAATCAACTATGGCGAGTTATATGAAGTGTGTAAAAATGTTGTTGAGGGGGAACCTTTTAAGTTAGTGGAAGCTGTCGCTGAAAAAATAGCCTCTGAACTGCTTAATAAATATTCTTCCATCGAGACATGCACCGTCAAGGTTTATAAACCAGATCCTCCAATAGCAGGTCACTATGATTCGGTTGCTATAGAGATTGTAAGGGGACGCTGATTGTGAGAAATATTGCTTACCTTTCTATAGGGTCGAATTTAGGTGATCGCCTTGAAACATTCCGAAAGGCTTTCCAATTATTGTCTGAAAGCCCGCATATCAAATTGGTGTCATGCTCCTCTTTATATGAAACGGACCCGATAGGATATGAAGACCAGGACTGTTTTTTAAATGCTGTCCTTAAAGTGAAAACCGATTTAGAACCCGAACAATTACTTCACGCTTGTATGAAAATTGAACAGGATTTAGGGAGAAAAAGGGAAATCAGGTGGGGTCCTCGTACTTTAGACCTTGACATTTTGTTATATAATCATGAAAATATTGAGACAGAGATTCTTTCAGTCCCGCACCCTCGTATGCGCGAGAGGGCTTTTGTTATCGTGCCTTTAATGGAAGTGGACCCAGATATATCACTTCCGCAAATGCGTGCACCTTTGAGCGACCTGCTTGAACAGATTTCGGATAAAGAAGGAGTTCGATTATGGAAGGTGAAAAATGGGGAAGGCGTATTCGCGCTTTTCGAAAGTTAAAGGGTTATACCCAGGAAGGGTTTGCGAGGGAGATAGGTGTTTCCGTTTCCTTGCTGGGAGAAGTTGAACGAGGGAACCGTAACCCTTCAGAAGCATTTTTACTGGAAGTGGCGGAAATTCTTCATATTTCCATTGAGGAGCTTCAGCCACCTGAGGATAAATGAAAGAATGTTATAGGGGGTCACAACGTGTTAAGAATAGGCGATATAGAAATGAAGAACCAGGTAGTGCTGGCCCCGATGGCGGGAGTCTGTAACTCGGCATTCCGCTTGACTGTCAAGGAATTTGGAGCTGGTCTTGTTTGTGCGGAGATGGTCAGTGACAAAGGAATCGTTCTTAAAAATGCTAGAACGATGAATATGCTTTATATAGATGAAAGAGAAAAGCCGTTAAGTTTGCAAATCTTTGGCGGTGAAAAGAAATCTTTGGTCGAAGCTGCGCAATTTGTAGATAAAAATACAACTGCTGACATCATTGATATCAACATGGGCTGCCCTGTCCCTAAAATCACTAAATGTGATGCGGGTGCGAAGTGGCTTCTCGATCCAAACAAAATTTATGAGATGGTTTCAGCGGTGGTTGATGCTGTTGAAAAGCCGGTAACGGTAAAAATGCGCATAGGCTGGGATGATGAACACGTTTTTGCGATTCAAAATGCCCAGGCTGTTGAACGCGCAGGTGGTAAAGCTGTTTCCATGCATGGCAGAACACGTGTTCAAATGTATGAAGGAAAAGCTAACTGGGACATCATCCGTGAAGTGAAGAAATCAATTAATATTCCCCTTATCGGTAACGGTGATGTGGAAACTCCACAGGATGCGGAAAGAATGCTGAAGGAAACGGGTGTTGATGGAGTCATGATCGGCCGTGCAGCTCTAGGTAACCCGTGGATGATTTACCGGACTGTAAAATATCTTGAAACCGGTCAACTGATGGATGAGCCTTCAGTTCGTGAAAAGATGGATGTTTGCGTGCTTCATATGGATCGTCTGATTGCGTTGAAAAATGAAAATGTCGCCGTTCGTGAAATGCGTAAGCATGCTTCTTGGTATTTAAAGGGTGTTAAAGGGAATGCAACGGCACGCAAAGGAATTAATGATTGTGAAACAAGGGAAGATGTTGTGAAGCTTCTCTATGGACTTGTTGATGATATTGAAGCGAAGCAACAAAATATCCAAATGGTCTGATGTTTGACATTACCTTCCTATTTTCCTATAATACGCTTATCTTAAACTGCCAGTAATCCTGGCAGTTTTTATATGTACATAAACAATGTTTTATGATAAAAAGCTGTTGAATTCCTTTACTTTATGTAAGAATAAATATGTATGCAAAAGAATTTCTGATTAATTATATAAGGCATTTATTAATAAAGATGGAGATGATTTTCGTGAGTCATGAAGAATTGAATGACCAACTGCAGGTAAGACGCGATAAAATGCAAGCGATGATGGATAATGGACTAGACCCTTTCGGGAGCAGATTCGAGCGCACACATAACACTCAAGAGTTAATCAGTGCTTATGGTGAATTAGAAAAGGAAGATCTTGAAGAAAAAGAAATTGAAGTTACGATCGCTGGCCGTGTCATGACGAAGCGCGGAAAAGGAAAAGCGGGATTTGCCCATATCCAGGATATTAGCGGCCAAATCCAAATCTACGTCCGTTTGGATAACATAGGGGAAGATTCTTACCAAATTTTCAACCAAACGGATCTTGGTGATCTTGTAGGGGTAACTGGCGTTATCTTCAAAACGAAAGTCGGGGAACTTTCCATAAAAGCTAAAGAATATGTGTTCCTTGCTAAAGCACTTCGCCCGTTGCCTGATAAATTTCATGGCTTGAAGGATGTTGAAGAGCGTTACAGGAAACGCTATGTCGATTTAATTACAAATGAAGAAAGCAAAAATACGTTGATCATGCGCAGTCGCATTGTACAAGCCATGAGAAGGTATTTGGATGATCATGGATACCTTGAAGTGGAGACGCCGCTATTGCACTCTGTTGCTGGTGGAGCAGCTGCGCGACCTTTCCTTACTCACCATAATGCTTTGGATATGCCTTTGAATTTAAGGATTGCCATTGAACTTCATCTAAAACGCTTGATCGTTGGCGGATTGGAGAAAGTTTATGAAATTGGCCGGGTTTTCAGAAATGAAGGGGTGTCCACAAGGCACAATCCTGAATTCACATTGATCGAATTGTACGAAGCTTATGCGGATTACCAAGATATCATGAGCTTAACGGAAAACTTGATTGCCCATATAGCTCAAGAAGTTCTTGGGACGACTACCATCCAGTATGGGGAGTATGAGATAGAGTTAAAACCGGAATGGAAACGACTTCACATGGTTGACGCTGTAAAAGAATATACCGGTGTGGACTTCTGGACTGAAATGAGTAAAGAAGAAGCCCAGCAGCTTGCTAAAGAAAATGGGATTGAAGTTAAGGAATCCATGGAGTTCGGCCATATCGTAAATGAACTCTTTGAACAAAAGGTCGAAGATAAGTTAATTCAACCTACATTCATCTATGGGCATCCAGTGGAAATCTCTCCTTTAGCAAAGAAAAATCCGGAAGATTCCCGTTTCACAGATCGTTTTGAGTTATTCATAGTAGGTAGGGAGCACGCAAATGCCTTCACTGAACTTAATGATCCTATTGATCAACGTCAACGCTTTGAAGCTCAATTGAAAGAACGAGAGCAAGGTAATGATGAAGCTCATGAAATGGATGAAGATTTCTTGGAGGCGTTAGAATACGGAATGCCGCCGACTGGCGGACTGGGAATTGGTGTTGACCGTTTGGTTATGCTATTGACCAATTCTCCTTCCATACGTGACGTCCTGTTATTCCCTTTAATGAGACATCGCTAAATATAAGCAAAATGAGTTTTGATTGCAGGGCCGAATTCGGATGGCTGGGATCATGGGCGTAGCTCCTGATCCTGGTAAGTCCAATTCGGTTTTTGTTTTTTAATTATAATTTCATGCCTTTCAATAGAGTGGATTCTAGGGTTTAAAAGAAAAACAACATTATCTCAAAAAAACTTTATAAAAGGTATTGCACAGTTAACGTAATGGTGTTATATTTATATCTGTCGTTACGAACGAGTTGCAAACAGATTACAAACTTTAAAAAGTTTTTAAAAAAGTTGTTGACTTGAAGTAATGAAAATGTTATTATAAATAAGCTGTTCCGAAAGATATTGCTCTTTGAAAACTGAACAAAACAAAGCGCCAACGTTAAATTTTAAGTGAGCACACACTATCAAAAAAGCAA
>NZ_JBHZPD010000016.1:0-62582 GCF_042787955.1 Peribacillus sp. YIM B13477 | reverse complement strand
CTTTTTTGATAGTGTGTGCTCACTTAAAATTTAACGTTGGCGCTTTGTTTTGTTCAGTTTTCAAAGAGCAATTTGTTCGCCATTTCTCTTAGCGACTTTAATATCTTAACATCTTTTTGCCACTTCGTCAATAACTTTTTTCAAAAAAGTTTTTATCAATCTTTTTCAAATGCTTTGACGTTGCAGCAACTTTTATAATATACCAGCGTATAAATCAATAGTCAATAGGTTTTTTGAATTTAATTCACTTTTAAATTTCATGACTGATTCCACTTGGATAAATTCGATTTCCCCTTCATATACATTAGGATTTCCTCCTCGGTGCTCACTCTTTTAAACAGCCTGAAAAGGATGTTATATTTCTCGTTTATTGCCCTTTTGACTAAGTGATCGATTCTGTCATCCTGTAAATCGAATAGTATTTCATCCATCTCTCTTTTTAAAAGGTACTCCAATTCCATTTTTTCTTTGTCATTGATCAATAAACCGAGCATGGTACACACCTCCATCAGACATCTTTCCCCATTCCCATCAATTTTATGAATTTTCAACCCGTTTTTTTGCATAACAATAATCCTCGCGCATAAATTTGAAGACAAGAGTACTTTGGACAAGGGGATGGATTAATGAAATTTTTCATGGTGCTTCAAGCCAAGAACATCAAGTATTATTCGTTAATTTTGCTTACCGCACTTTTTACCGCTTGGTTTCTTTTTGTACAAAACATTCTTCATGCCCCCGTTTTTTCAACGGAAGATGGGCCGAAAGCGGTTTATAAAGGGGAAAAGAATGTTGCGATCACGTTCAATATTGGCTGGGGTGATGAGAAAGCCGCTCCGATAATAGAGACATTAAAAAGAGAAAAGATTAAATCGGCCACTTTTTTCCTTTCGGGATCTTGGGCAGAACGCCACCCTGACATAGTAGCTGAAATTGTGAAAGAAGGGTATGAAATCGGCATGCTTGGTTACGATTATAAGGATTATACCGAAATGGAAGATCAAGAAATCATCCGGGATATTTCTAAAGCCCAGGAAGCATTTAAAAAACTTAATGTAAAGAATATAGAACTTTTACGCGCTCCCACCGGCCACTTTGATAAACGACTCTTGAAGATCAGCGAGAAATTTGGATATACCGTTGTCCATTGGAGCATCGATTCGAAGGATTGGACCAATCCAGGTGTGGATCGGATCATACAGAACATCACCAAGGCCCAAAAAGGTGATATCATTTTATTACATGCTTCAGACTCAGCAAAACAAACGAATAAAGCATTACCGGAGTTATTAAGTGAACTTCGATCAAAAAATTTAAACTTCGTTAACGTTTCAGAGATGATTTCCAATTCCTCGGCAAGCAGTGAGGAAGTCCGCTGACTAAAAAAACTGCGTACTAATGGTCTCCTTGAACCTTTAGTACGCAGTTTTTCTGTTTTGACTTCTTTATGTAAGGTCCAGCCTACATATTGGTTAGCTGCCTTTACCTAATTGACCGGCTTTCATCTTTCCCTTTGCTGGAGTTTGCTTACGCTCTCTTCTATCGGCCAATTCCTTTTGTGAAATTTCAATCAATTTGCCAAGGATCAATAATTGATAAGCATTGCAGACTAGCAATGGAAGCAGCATGAAGTAAAGCCAGCCTTCATCATTGGTTTTCAGGACAGGTACCCACTCCAATACCGTTACCACGACCATGAAAAACAAGGCCGGTATGAAAGACTGTTTATTCGTTTGTTTCATTTTGAAATAAGCTGTAATAAGCCCTGCGGCCAATACAACCAATGCTAACACGATATACGAACTGATTCCCTCGCCTGAACCAAAGCTAAGATATCGCAGGTAAACAAGATCGAATACAACAAAAAGAATGAGTACAAGTTGAACGGCATTCCATAGGGAAGCGCTTTTAAATATCCCCAGACCAAAACGATGTATTGTTAAATAGGCAAAAAAGCCGGCTTGGCTTATGACACTGAAAATTAATCCAACACCGAATAACCAAATAAAAGTTGATAGGATGGCACTGACTTCAAAAGAAGAAAAATAAGGCTTAAACTCACTCCATCGAGCCAAGAACCCTACAACTCCACCAGTTACGCCACCTATAAGCAATGTTGTTAAAAACAATTTAACTAAATTACGGCTGTTCATTGTTTTCCTCCATACATTTCTATTCATTTCCTTAATTGTACCAACCAAATTTGGAAAAATCCA
Organism: Peribacillus sp. YIM B13477; assembly: GCF_042787955.1. Lineage (NCBI taxonomy): Bacteria > Bacillati > Bacillota > Bacilli > Caryophanales > Bacillaceae > Peribacillus > Peribacillus sp. YIM B13477. The sequence goes on along the minus strand of NZ_JBHZPD010000016.1, from coordinate 60,366 downwards.
CTTATTCCACCAAGGAATAATATCGCCGATTGGAACCATATTAACAGTAAGAAGGATGAAAGGGGCCCTGCGTATGAGAGTGGGAGTTGCTTTGCTTTTCACGTCATTCTTACTCGTTTGTTCCGGTTGTGCTCAAAATGGAGCAGGCGCAGAAAAAATGGAGTACGAAGAGACAAAGAAAATGGTCGTCGATATCTTGAAGACAGATGATGGAAAAAAAGCCATCCAGGATATCATTACTGATGATAAAACGAAAGCTGAACTCATTATGGATTCGGATGCCATTAAGAAATCCATTGAAGATATGGTCACTTCAGATAAAGGGAAGGAATTTTGGAAAAAGACATTTAGTGATCCTGAATTTGCTTCCGCTTATGCTAAAGCATTAGAAGACGAACATAAAAAGGTATTGAAGGACTTAACTGCTGATCCTCAGTATCGTGGAATGCTCATGGAAATAATGAAAGAACCGGATATGGAAAAAGAAATGAATAAATTATTAAAAACCAAGGAAATGCGATCGGTTTATAAAGAACTGATCATCGAGACCATGGAGAGTCCTCTCGTCCAAGCGAAAATGCAAGAGAAATTGGATAAAGCAGCCACAAAAGCGGCCGAGAAGGAGAAAAAGTAAAAAGAATGTAAGAAGGCTGATTCCCAATCGGAATCAGCCTTCTTTTTATTGCAGTTTTTCAATGACCTTTTTAGCAATATCTTCGTAAATCCTGCCAAGCCTATGGTCCGCTGCGTAAATGGATGGAGCAAAGTCCTCTTCGTTCCAATCTGGCTGTTGCAGGGGAAGTTGACCTAAAACTTCTGTACGAAGCTCTTCTGCAAGCTTCTCTCCGCCGCCTTTTCCGAATACATATTCCTTTTCACCGGTCGTTTTACTTTCGAAAAATGACATATTCTCTATGACACCAATGACTTCGTGTTCTGTCTTGATGGCCATGGCACCAGCTCTTGCAGCAACGAAGGCTGCAGTCGGATGCGGTGTCGTAACAATGATTTCTTTACATGAAGGGAGCATCGTATGCACGTCCAATGCAACATCGCCTGTACCCGGCGGTAAGTCAAGGACCAAATAGTCCAAATCTCCCCATTCCACTTCATTAAAGAAACTGTTAAGCATTTTACCCAGCATTGGCCCTCTCCAGATGATCGGCGCGTTATCCTCTACAAAAAAGCCCATTGAGATAACTTGAACGCCAAACCGTTCTACAGGAATGATTTTTTCCCCGCGAACAACCGGTCGTTTTGTTATCCCCATCATATCAGGTACGCTGAATCCGTAAATATCGGCATCAACCAGTCCGACCTTTTTGCCTAGACGAGCAAGTGAAGTGGCGAAATTCACTGAGATCGTAGATTTTCCCACTCCGCCTTTACCACTGGCAATCGCGATGAATTCTGTCTTACTGTTAGGTCCAAGCAAACCTTGGTCCGCCTCACCCTGGGGAATGCTTTCACGATGCTTGGCTAATTCCTCTTCTGAAAGTTCCGTGAAACGGATGCCTACCGATTCCGCTCCGTTCGCTTTCAGCAAGTCCACAACTTCGGATTGCATTTGCATTTGCTCGGCAGTCCCCGTTTTCGCAATCGCAAGTTTAACGCTTACATGATTCTTTTCAGGTTTTATTTTGATTTCTATAATTCCATTTGTCTCTTCAAGGTTTTTATGTAGAAAAGGGTCTTTAAGATCCTTTAATAAATTCAGTACTTTCTCTTCTGTTAACAAGTCGAGCACCCCTTTGAATTTTATTTTCCCATTTTTCAGTATAACATATTACCGAAAGAAAACTTATTATCTGCCTTGTATGCTGGGCCAGATTATTTCCCCATGATAAAAAGGCCTTGTACCTTACAAGACCCCGACATCACTCGTCATCCGATAGTTTTTCTTCTGTGAAGTACCGTAAAATCCCCATATAAATTGAACTGGCAATCTTTTCCTGGTATTTATCGCTGATAAGGCGTTCCCTTTCCTCAGAATTGGAAAGAAAGCCAATTTCCACAAGCGCTCCTGGTTTCTTAGCATAATTCATCAAATACACATGATTGATCGTTCTTGCATCACGCTTTGTATTTTCCAGGTTTCTGATGATTTCAGTCTGAATGAATTTAGCCACCTGTTCATTTTCCTCAAACCTGCTTGTATAAAAGGTTTGGGCACCTTTCGATGACGCCGATGGAAAAGAGTTCAGATGAATGCTTAAGAATAAGTCCGCTTCCGAATCATTGATCATTTTAACCCGATTCCTTAAGTCCTCCTGTTTTCGCTGGCGGATCCCCTTTGTATTACCCTGTGCCAGATCCTCATCCTTCTCACGGGTCATGATGACAAGTGCACCTTGTTCCTGCAAATAGTCCCTGACCTTTAATGAAACGGAAAGGGCAATTTCCTTTTCCATTATCTCTTGTACATTTGCCCCGCCGTCCATTCCCCCGTGACCTGCATCAAGAATGATGACCTTCCCGGCCAACGGAAGGTTCCAGGAGTCCCAAGAATCATCTTCTACGAATTTAAAAGTCACAATTAAAAAAAGGACAAACAATCCCATAGCGATTCCTGTATATTTCAGCTTTCTGCGCATGACCGTTCCCCTTCCATGATCTCTCTACTAAAAAGTATGGGACAAACCATGGAATTAGAACAAGGAATGGGATTTTGCCTTCTTAATGCAATTTCATTTTATATCGTTTCTCTCCAGTCTTAAAACCGTCCAGCCACCAATCCCCCACAAATCCTTCACAACAATAAAACAATCCTTCATCGAAGGCGTTATTCGCTGTAACTTCCCGCCAATACAAAATAAAGTTAAAAAGAGTATCGACCAGAAACTTCTCTTCCTTCCAGCACCTGGACCTTACATCATCTTCCGACTCCCCATAATAGCCAAACTTACTATAGTTCGCTCCTAATAAATAAGCTTCGATGGCAACATCGAAGTAGCCTTCCTCCAAAACATCCATCAAATCCTGTCCGAAGTAACGCTGAATCCTCCCCTTCATATCCTCGATAGAAAGTTCCCTGAGCAACCTGCGTTCGAACTTCAATTGCCTTTCCCTTTGCATCTCCTGTAAACCTAATATCACAGCCATAATTCACCTCCGGGGCAATTCCCCATTTCCCAAAATTATTTCCCAAGACATAATTTAGTTTTAGCGTTCTATTTTGAACCATTCATTTATTCCATTGGCAAAAAATAATGAGGATAGGTTCGACAGGTAATTGAAATGCCTATCATATGCTATCTTCCATAAGAAGCTTAAAAGGACAGCCCAAACATTTCGGATGATATTTACTCGCAGAAAAAATTGGTGCTATCACCCGTAACCCGTTAATTTAGGATGCTACTCGAGGCGGACCTTGCGACTTGGGTAGCTGTGCATGCCTTACATTGATCACACCTGATTATTCATGTCGTGTTCTTACTTAAATTCAAGCAAGCTTTGTGATCTATCGATAAAAAGGACATCCGTGATAAACGGATGTCCTTATCTCACATGATATTCCATTTTATAATAGCGAATTTATTTAAATACATACCTACTTAGCAGGATGAACTGCCAGAGGTTCATAAAGCACAGTATATCCAGTCGCCGGTATTACACAAAGTTTGAATGGCTTCCTATATTCGTTTCACTTTATATCTGTCCAGCCCTTTTCTTTAATCGGCCAGCTAGAGGCACGACGATTATTCCGGCTATTACGACCTGCATTACGTTTCCGGGGATGGAGCCGAATGGCTGTATCCAGTTACCGTAAAGGATAACTTCAGTAAAATAATAGCCCACGATTTTTATGATCAATGCAACGGCAACGGCCAAAGTGTATACAAGTTCTCTTTTGCCCGGTACCTTTTCGGATATTAGGCCTGCTAGATAGCCCATTGCTCCGACGATGACGAATGTAAACGGTGCCCATGCTGCCCAACCGGAGAATAGATCGAAGAAGGCCATACCGAAGGCGCCTGCTATCGCCCCTGTTTTTTTGCCATATACCAAGGCTGCTATAAAAAGGGGAACGTTGCCCAAATGGACCAGGCCGCCGTTACCCATTATTGGGAGCTTGATGTTGATGAACATGGTCGCTACAAGGGTTAACGCGATGAATAGTGCATTGATGACCAAGGCTTTTGTTTTAGTTGTTTCAATCGGTGAGTATGTTGAATTCATATGAAGTCCTCTTTCTTTTTTTAAGTATTATCATACTCCTAAACAGAGCCTTAATAAATATCGATTTTACAAATAATTCAGTATTCCATAAATAAACTCATGTGTAAACAAATGGTTCCTACCGGCCCCAACATCCGAAGCACCCTCCCCACGGCGTTAAATCGCATTGTGGCTGGAGACTGGCAGGGATTTATAAATGACGCAGAAGGGTGCATGGAGCATGTTGTGGGTCATATTATATCCGGTCATTAAAAAGAATTAATGAAATTCAAATTCATTCTAACGGATTAAGAATCATTGCACTCTGTACATTAAATAAATTTGATTGGCAATATAATCCGAACTAAAATGAAGCCCCTTTCTTAACCACCATATTATAATGCCTGCCAATGAGGCCGTTTTAATGTCAATATCAACATAATCAGCAGGTAAATCCTCTTTGGTATTCTTCCTTCTTATTTCTACTAATTGCTTTAATAATGAAAACAATTGTTCTTCAAACTGATTCGTTTTAAATAAAATAAGTAAATAATTTCGATGGATATATAAATAATCAAGCAATTTTGTTAGCTGTTGTTTTTCCGATAAGTCTTTTGCATGTATTAAAGCAAAAACTTTCTCAGATAGCTCATTTAGAATCTCATCGGTGATTTGCGTTAATAAATCTTGAATATCCTGATAATGCAGGTAAAATGTTGTCCGATTCAGCCCTGCTTTGGCTGCGATTTCCCGGACCGTTAAATTCGAAATAATGGGGTCCTCGCATAAGAGAGCAATGACAGCATCTTTAAACATTTCCCTTGAGCGAATTGTACGAGGATCTTCTTTTTTAGGTATAGACATTTTAATCTCCTTTATAGATTTTCTTTAACTTTCTCAACAGCATATATTTCTATGTCGATTAGTGAACATTTTCAAGAAAACTGTTCATGGTAAGTAACATATATTTTTGTTACCATCGATTTTATCGACACAGTGTTGAGAATGCAAGTCAAAAACGAAGGGGTTTACGATGGACATTACCGAAAGAAATAAAAAAGTTTTATTAATCGTACTGATTGCCGGTTGTTTTTTATCAACATTAAATCAGACTTTATTAAATGTTGCATTGAGTGGATTAATGGAAGTATTTGATGTAACGGCTGCAACTGTACAATGGTTATCTACAGGGTTTATGCTAGTGAACGGTGTTTTAGTGCCAATCACTGCCTTTTTAATGCAACGGTATACAACAAGGCAGCTTTTTATTAGCTCGATGTTCTTTTTGTTCATCGGTTCTGTACTTTGCGCATGTGCAGGGAATTTTGGCGTGCTGTTAACGGGAAGAATGATTCAAGCAATCGGTGCCGGGATTATTATACCTCTAATGATGACGGTTATTTTATATTTATATCCTAGCGAAAAGCGCGGAAGCATCATGGGGACAATCGGCTTTGCGATAATTTTTGCCCCGGCCATTGCCCCTACCTTATCTGGTTTTATCATTGAATATGTTTCATGGAGATGGCTATTCATTGGGTTAATCCCATTCTTACTAATCGTCATCGTTCTAGCGTTCAAATATTTAATGAATGTTACAGAGACAACAAAAGCAAAATTGGATATTACAAGTGTCATTTTATCAACGATTGGTTTCGGCTGTATATTATTTGGATTTAGTAGCGCAGGAAGCAAGGGATGGGATGATCCCGTTGTCATCACTGCAATAATCGTCGGAATGATCGTGTCGGCTCTATTCTGTTTACGTCAAATGAAATCGAGCGATCCACTATTAAATTTAACTGTATTCAAGTATAAAACTTTCACGCTTACATCCTTCATCAATGTACTAATTACGATGATCATGTATGCGGATTTGATCCTTTTACCAATCTACTTGCAAAATGGACGAGGTTTTACAGCATTTGAAGCAGGTTTACTTCTATTACCCGGAGCTGTGATTAATGCCTTCTTATCCCCAGTCACAGGTAAAATGTTTGATAAATACGGTGCCAAACCACTCTTTATTACAGGTTTGGTATTCATCATTGTTTCGATGTGGGGAGTCATAGATATAAGCGACTCAACGACGTATATGTATATCATGATTCGTACCATAATATTACGAATTGGTTTGAGCTTCATTACCATGCCATTAAATACAGCAGGGTTGAATGCTTTACCAAGAGAATTGGGTTCCCATGGTTCAGCTGTAAATAATACCATTCGCCAATTGTCAGGTGCCATCGGAACAGCAGTTGTCATCACAGTATATACAATGCAGGCAACTTCACATGCCTCTGAGCTATCAATGGAAAATGAAAACATTACAGCTATACGACTAGAGGCATTAGCTTCCATCCTTGGCTCAAGTGATGCCTATGTTTTCATGCTGGCCTTATCTTTTGTGGCATTAATAATAGCATGCTTCATGCCGAAAAAAGCCGCAATCAATAAAGGTGAAGGTGAATCTCAAAACTAAGATTGTTAACTGAAATATTTAAAATAAAGCATATCCGGGAGATCACGGATATGCTTTTTTAATATTTCGGTCAAAAAAAAAGACCCCCAACCAATATGGTTGAGAGCCTTTCGAAACGGTAATAGAATTAACGTTTTGAGAACTGAGGTGCACGACGTGCGCCTTTAAGACCGTATTTTTTACGTTCTTTCATACGTGGGTCACGAGTTAGTAAACCAGCAGTTTTAAGAGATGGACGGTATTCTGGATCAACTTGTAGCAATGCACGAGCGATACCGTGACGGATTGCTCCAGCTTGACCAGTATATCCACCACCGCTAACGTTTACTAGAACGTCGTAATTTCCAGTAGTTTCTGTTGCAACTAGTGGTTGGTTAACAACTTCACGTAATGCTGCAAAAGGAATATATTCATTGATGTCACGACCGTTAATAACGATGCGACCTTCGCCTGGTACTAAACGTACACGAGCTACTGAGCTCTTACGGCGACCAGTACCATAATATTGAACTTGTGCCAAGATAGTAACCTCCTTAGTAATTATCCGCGTAATTCGTATACTTCCGGTTGTTGAGCAGCGTGTGGGTGCTCAGCTCCAGCGTATACGTGTAATTTTTTGTAGATTTGACGACCAAGAGAATTCTTTGGAAGCATACCTTTGATAGCAAGTTCAAGCATTCTCTCAGGGTAGTTTGTACGCATTTCAAGAGCAGTTCTAGTTTTAAGACCGCCTGGATGCATAGTGTGACGGTAATAAATTTTGTCAGTCAATTTTTTACCAGTCAAATGGATTTTTTCAACATTGATAAGAATTACATGATCACCAGTGTCAATGTTCGGTGTAAAAGTTGGTTTATGTTTACCACGTAAGATGGATGCTACTTCAGTAGAAAGGCGACCCAAAGTTTTGCCTTCAGCGTCAATCACATACCATTTACGTTCTACTTCATTAGCTTTCGCCATAAATGTCGTACGCATGGTTAACCTCCTAAAAAACTTTTTAATTTTTTATATTTATTTTCAATCACAATAAACTTCCGGGGCTTATCGTGGGATTAAAATACATACCATATTATATTAACTTCTCCCAGATTCATTGTCAAGGGAATGTTACACTAGGATAAGTTGTCTATAAAACACTCTCTTCAACTCCAGGAAAAGCTCAGTATCGCATCAAACCGCTCCATTACTGATTTCAGCCCATTACCCATTTGTAAAAAAACTGGTATCACTTTAAAAATATTTTTATTTGTAAAATACTTTCCATAAATATAAGCCTTGGGCTGGGGCTGTTTTCCCTGCAAAGCTGCGGTCCTTCTTGTCCAAAATCCCGCTCATATCATGGGGTGACATCTTGCCGCTGCCGACATCCAGGAGCGTCCCAACCAAGATACGCACCATATTATATAAAAAGCCTTCGCCAACGAAGCGGAAAACCAGGAAATCATCGCTCTCTTCAAAATCCATTTCTTTTATGGTTCGAACTTTATCGACCACTTCCGTTTTTGCCGAACAAAAACTTGTAAAGTCATGTGTCCCTATCAAATAGGAGATTGCTTCCCTTATCGCCTCCATATTTAAAGGGTATGGATAATGATAGGCGTAATTCCGCTTAAACGGATCCCGCAGTTTCGAACGGGCTACGATATAACGGTACTCTTTCCCAGTAGTATGGAACCTCGCATGAAAATCGTCAGGCACGATATCGACCTCCAGAGCGATGATATCGGTCGGAAGAAGAGCGCTGAACGCCTTTATCCAATTTTCAGTAGGGAATGTAAGGGGCGACTCAAAGTGAAGTACCTGCCCCTTTGCATGGACCCCTGAGTCTGTCCTGCCTGAAGCAGTCACTTTTATAATTGTGCCTTTATGCATTTGGGCCAAGACTGCCTCGAATTCACTTTGTATGGTGCGTTTCTCAGGCTGCACCTGATAGCCAGCAAAATCCGTGCCGTCATAAGCGATCACACATTTATATTTTGGCATAGTTCTCTTCCTTATTATGAACGTAATAAAAATAACATGACCGTTAGAACACCTATTGAGACCATCAAAAGACTATCACTCGTCTTCCAGTTCAATTGGCGATATTTCGTGCGGCCTTCCCCGCCACGGTATCCTCTTGATTCCATGGCAGTTGCCAATTCTTCGGCCCGTTTGAACGAACTGACAAATAAAGGAACCAGCAGAGGTACAATCGATTTAACCCTGTCCTTTATCGGGCCAGATGAAAAGTCAACGCCCCTTGCAGTTTGTGCCTTCATGATTTTTTCCGTTTCCTCCATTAGCGTCGGGATGAATCGAAGGGCAATGGACATCATCAATGCCAGTTCATGTACAGGCATCTTCCACTTTTTCAAAGGTCCCAACAGCTCTTCCATCCCGTCTGTAATGGATATCGGGGATGTCGTCAAAGTTAAAAGTGACGTAACAAGGATTAGTAAAGTAAATCTAATGGATATGAAAAAACCTTGAATCAAACCGCCTTCATAGATTTCAAACCAACCGTATTCAAAAAGCAATTCCCCTTCCTTCGTAAACAATATATGGAGAAGGAATGTAAATACGATCAAGAAAAAGATTGGCTTCAACCCATTATAAAGATAGCGAAGCGGTATTTTGGAAAGACTGATCAAAAGGATGGTGAATACCGCAAGCAAACCGTAAGAAACGACATTATTCGCCAAAAAGACGACACAAACAAACAGGAACACGAGGAGCAATTTAGCCCTTGGGTCCATCTTGTGCATCAATGAATTTGCAGGGACATAACGCCCGATAATCATTTTATCCAGCATCAGCGGTTCCCCCGTTTCATGGCTTTATCTATTTCTATCGCTAAATCACCGATATTAAGACATGGATGATCAAATCGAACACCAAGTTCCTTCTGGAGCTTTAGCTGAAAGCGGACCGTATCAGGAACATCCAGGCCAAGCTCCATTAATTGTTCCGGCTCTGAGAAAATTTCCTGGGGGGTTCCTTTTTTGAACACCGTACCCTTATGCATGATGATGATGTCATCCGCGTACTTGGCTGCATCCTCCATGCTATGGGTCACCAGAATCGTTGAAATGCCCCTTGCTTTATGCAGATCATAAAACATATCCATGATTTCTTTGCGTCCTCGCGGATCCAGTCCCGCTGTGGGCTCATCAAGCACCAATACTTCCGGCTCCATGGCAAGTACCCCAGCGATGGCCACCCGTCGCATCTGTCCACCGGATAAATCGAATGGAGACTTTTCAAGAACTTCCTCATTCAATCCGACTTGCGCGATGGCTTTCCTGGCCAGTTTCTTTGCATCGATTTCAGAAACGCCAAAATTCATAGGACCGAAACATATATCCTTTTCAACCGTTTCATCAAATAACTGATGTTCCGGAAACTGAAAAACAATTCCGACCTTTTGTCTTATTGGCCGCAAAGCCTTTTCTTTTCTTCCTGCTTCAATCGTCCGATCCCCAATGAAAACCCGACCCTTCGTCGGTTTTAAAAGAGCATTCAAATGCTGCAGTAGCGTGGATTTCCCGGACCCTGTATGCCCGATGATTGCGGTATAGGTTCCCGGCTCCATTGAAATATTGACATCATGAAGGGCTAGATGTTCAAAAGGAGTATTCACCTGATAGCGGTATTCTACATCATCGAGTGTAATTCGCATAAATCCTTCACCAACTCTTCCTCTGTCAAATGCCCATCAACTACACGAACACCATTTTTTTGTAACTCCTTGGTTAGTTTCACTGAAAAGGGAATGTCCAGACCAAGAGCAATCAATTCTTCCTCTAACTCAAAAATATCCTGAGGCGAACCTTCACGATATAACCGACCTTGGTTCATGACTATCATTCGATCAGCTTTCGCAGCTTCCTCAAGATCATGGGTGATTGATATGACAGTGATCTCGTTTTCCTGTTTTAATTCCCTAACTGTTTCAAGCACTTCTTCACGGCCTCTTGGGTCAAGCATGGAGGTTGCTTCATCTAAGATGATTATGTCTGGCTGCAAGGCTATTACACCTGCAATGGCCACTCTTTGCTTTTGACCGCCGGATAGATGGTGCGGCTCTTGATTAAGAAAGGCATTCATCTTAACCTTATTTAACGCACCATGAACACGCTCCACCATAACCTGCTGAGAAACACCGGCGTTTTCTAAACCAAAAGCCACATCATCCTGAACTGTAGTGCCTACAAATTGATTATCTGGGTTTTGAAAAACCATGCCAATTTTCTGGCGTACATCCCAAACGGATTCTTCTGTCAAAAGTTGATCATTAATCGTAATGGTACCTGAGTTAGCGAACTGAAGGCCATTCAATAACTTCGCTAATGTCGACTTGCCAGAACCATTATGTCCGACAATCGCTAGCCACTCCCCTTGATGAATATCAAAAGAAACATCATCCAAGGCGTTTCGAGACTGACCCTCATATTTAAAAACAATATTATTTAAAGAAACCAGCTTCTTCACCATGTGGCCCTCCTCATCCTCGACTGCACTCGCCTAAACTAAGCTCTGCTCACTCAATATAAATATAGTAGTTTTTCCTTCTGAAAATATAAAAAAACGCTGCACCCCTTCCACCGAAAGAATTTTCGGTAAATTAAGAGCAGCTAACAGCGGGCCTGTTACGAAAAACAGGTTATCTTATAATCGCTTATCAAAAGCGGGAAGGGATGCTTGAGCTAGACGTGAAGGCTCCCTGCATGATACAGGTTCCGCCAGCCATCGTAACACTCAATGCGAATTTCTAAAGTACAGAATTTCTATTTAAAAAAAGAAAAAGGGCATAGAACAAGTGAGTATATTCATTTGTCCCGCCCTTTTTCATCGTTGTTATTAAACTAATTCAATAACCACGACTGGTGCACCGTCACCGCGGCGTGGACCAACTTTCATGATACGAGTGTATCCACCTTGACGTTCTTCATAACGTGGAGCCACGTCACTGAATAATTTTTGAAGGGCATCTGTGCCATTCTCAGCGTCAGCGATTTCGTTACGGATGAAAGATGCAGCTTGACGGCGTGCATGCAAGTCACCACGTTTACCAAGAGTGATCATTTTATCTACTACAGAACGTAATTCTTTTGCACGTGCTTCAGTAGTTTCAATGCGCTCATGGATAATAAGATCCGTAGCTAAATCACGAAGTAATGCTTTACGTTGTGCGCTAGTGCGTCCTAACTTTCTGTAACCCATTAGAGATTCCCTCCTTTGTTGAAGTTCTATATTGTGTGTCAATAACAAGGCTCACAACATAATGGATTGATTCCGCCATGTTATCAGTCGTCTTTACGAAGACCTAAGCCTAATTCTTCTAGTTTCGCTTTCACTTCTTCAAGTGATTTACGACCTAGATTACGTACTTTCATCATATCTTCTTCCGTTTTATGAGCTAGCTCTTGAACGGTATTGATTCCAGCACGTTTCAAGCAGTTGTAAGAACGAACAGAAAGGTCTAATTCTTCGATCGTCATCTCAAGAACTTTTTCTTTTTGATCTTCTTCTTTTTCAACCATGATTTCAGCATTTTGAGCTTCATCGGTTAAACCAACAAAGATATTTAAATGCTCTGTTAAAATCTTAGCTCCAAGTGCTACCGCTTCTTGCGGACCAGTACTGCCATCAGTCCAAACATCAAACGTTAACTTGTCAAAGTTAGACAACTGTCCAACACGTGTATTTTCAACTTGGAAAGATACGCGTGAAACCGGAGTGTAAAGAGCATCGATTGGAATTACACCAATTGGCTGGTCTTCTCTCTTGTTTTGAACAGCAGGAGTGTAGCCGCGGCCGCGACGTGCAGATAAACGCATACGCATATGACCGTTTTTACCAATTGTAGCAATATATAAATCCGGATTAAGAATTTCTACATCACTATCATGAGTGATATCAGCAGCCGTGATGACTCCGTCACCCTGAACGTCAATTTCCAGCGTCTTCTCTTCATCAGAGTAAATCTTAAGAGCTAGTTTTTTCACATTAAGAATGATAGATGTTACATCTTCCACGACGCCTTCAATTGTTGAGAACTCATGTAGCACTCCATCAATTTGTATAGCTGTGACAGCAGCACCTGGGAGTGAGGATAAAAGAATACGACGTAAGGAGTTACCCAATGTAGTACCATACCCACGCTCTAGTGGCTCTACGACGAATTTACCGTACTTGGTATCGTCGTTGATTTCAACCGTTTCGATTTTTGGTTTTTCTATTTCGATCATCAATAAACCCTCCTTCAAAACGTCAAAACCCCGGCAAGTAAACAAGTCACTTAAACCGAAATTCCCCATGTATACGTTCCCGCTGTGCGCAACAACTGAAAATTAATCCTCTGTAAGAACGCAAACTCAGTATTATATCCCATTATTGACAGGAATACAAAATCTATACAGAAAAATTAAACACGGCGACGTTTTGGTGGACGGCATCCGTTATGTGGAACTGGAGTTACATCTTTAATTGCAGTTACTTCTAGGCCAGCAGCTTGAAGTGCACGAATGGCAGCCTCACGTCCAGCACCAGGTCCTTTAACTGTAACTTCAAGAGTTTTCATACCATGTTCAATTGATGTTTTAGCAGCTGTTTCAGCAGCCATTTGTGCAGCAAATGGAGTGGATTTACGAGATCCACGGAATCCTAGAGCTCCAGCACTTGACCAAGAAATAGCATTACCATGAGAGTCAGTGATCGTAACGATAGTGTTATTGAATGTTGAACGAATATGTGCAATACCAGTTTCTATATTCTTTTTCACACGACGTTTACGTGTATTAGTTTTACGTGCCATGAAAAGTAACCTCCTTTACTAATTATTTTTTCTTGTTAGCTACTGTACGACGAGGTCCTTTACGCGTACGAGCATTGTTTTTTGTATTTTGACCGCGAACAGGAAGACCACGACGGTGACGTAAACCACGGTATGAACCGATTTCCATTAAACGTTTGATGTTTAGGGAGATTTCACGACGAAGGTCGCCTTCTACTTTAAGCTTGTCAATGATATCACGAATTTTGTTCAATTCGTCTTCCGTTAAGTCACGAACGCGAGTTTCTTCAGAAACGCCTGCTTCTGCAAGAATCTTGATCGCTGTTTGTTTTCCAATACCATATATATATGTTAATGAGATAACAATACGTTTGTCACGGGGAATATCTACTCCAGCAATACGTGCCATGCTTGAGTGCACCTCCTTCTATTTAGCCTTGTTTTTGTTTATGTTTAGGGTTTTCGCAAATAACCATTACTTTACCTTTTCTGCGGATAACTTTACACTTTTCGCAGATTGGTTTGACTGATGGTCTGACTTTCATTGCTATCTAACCTCCTTATACAGATCGGAGCGTAACCGGATTATTTGAACCGGTATGTGATTCTGCCGCGAGTTAGATCATACGGGGAAAGCTCAACCGTAACTTTATCTCCAGGCAAAATGCGAATAAAGTGCATACGAATTTTACCGGATACATGAGCTAAAACAGTATGACCATTTTCTAATTCTACCTTAAACATTGCATTTGGCAAAGTCTCTTGTACTGTGCCTTCTACTTCAATTACATCATCTTTCGCCATTAAAGTGATTCTCCCTTCTCTATGCGTGAACCTATTAAAGGTGCACATCTTTCCGTCAACATTACTACAGTCCAATTATCCTCATAAGTCTTACAATTCTGCATCAAGTATTCACCATTTTGTAGAACCAGGCTTTAACTGAGGACCTTTATCAGTTGGACCGAAATGAGGATTTTATGGGTCCTCATGTAAGTCTTGACCGATTCCGTGACCGACATACTCTCGAAATAGAGAAGCAATTAGTCTCGACATAGGTTTGAATAGCATGGGAGATGTTTGAAAGGCGCACGCCTGACATAGCTTCTTTCAACCCTCTATATCACGACTCTTTAGGAATCCCAATAGAGTCACTGCATTTCTTCATCAATTTTGCCGACCGGATATGTCCATGAAGATCACTTAAAAAGTAATCGCCCAATTCAGGGAATACCAAGTACAAGAACCTGATTAATAAATGTGCGAATGCTCTCGCGAAATCCATTATACCCTTTGTATTATAGGAATGCACCAAGTTTAACTAGTAAGTTATAAAAATGGTATGAATTTCATAAATCAATACATATGATTAATTTTGTAAAGCACCAAGCAACACATCGATATCTTCAAATACCTTATTAATATCTTGCTGTCCGTTAATGTTGACCAAGTAACCTTTGTCTCCGTAGAAATCAAGAAGTGGCTTGGTTTGTTTCAAATTCACATCTAAGCGATTTTGAACCGTTTCAGCATTATCGTCGGCACGTTGATATAATTCTCCGCCGCAGCGGTCGCATACATCATCTTTAGCAGGAGGATTGAATACAAGATGGTATGTCGCACCACATGATTTGCAAATACGACGTCCTGTCAATCTTTCCATTAAGATGCTTTTATCAACATCGATATTAATGACAAAATTCATATTGCGATCTAAATCAGTTAGAATGCTTTCAAGTGCCTCTGCCTGTGCCACAGTACGTGGAAATCCATCAAGCAAAAATCCTCTTAGGCAGTCTTCCTTGCTTAAACGCTCACGTACGATGCCAATGGTAACTTCATCAGGTACCAATTCGCCTTTGTCCATGAATGATTTCGCCTTTAGACCTAGGTCTGTTCCATCTTTGATAGCTGTTCGGAACATATCTCCAGTAGAGATATGAGGGATATTATATTTTTCTACGATTTGTTCAGCTTGAGTGCCTTTACCAGCACCCGGCAGACCCATTAACACTAGATTCAATTTTCTTCCCCCTCAAACTCTATAATGGGTAAAGGGAACAAGCCGTTCCCAAAACTCATTACTTTATAAAGCCTTTATAGTGTCTCTTCACAAGTTGTGATTCCAGCTGCTTCATCGTATCAAGGGCAACCCCGACTACGATCAGCAAACTGGTACCACCAATCTGTGCAGATTGAGGTAGATCAGCAAGCTTAATGAAAAATACCGGTAAAACGGCAATGATGGCCAAGAATATCGAGCCTACAAACGTCAAACGGTATAAAACACGTGTTAAATATTCTTGTGTACTCTTACCTGGACGAATCCCCGGCACATAGCCACCTTGCTTTTTCAAATTCTCAGCCATTTGTTCAGGATTAACCTGAATGAAAGCATAAAAATACGCAAAAGCAATGATAAGAGCAACATATATGATCATACCAATTGGTTTGGTGTAATCAAGATTTGTTGATATCCAGCTAGTCACGCTGTTCTTTCCAAAGAAAGAAGCGATTGTAGTGGGAGTAATAATAAATGCCATTGCAAAGATTACCGGAATAACCCCCGCAGCATTTACTTTCAATGGTAAATGAGTAGACTGGCCACCCATTTGCGTACGACCTACCGCAGCACGTTTCGCATACTGAATAGGAATTTTACGTAATGCCTGCTGAATGAAGATAACAGCAACCACGATTGCTAATACTGCTAAAACTATGAGGATAATCGTTATGATTCGTAAGAATAATTGATCACCGGCATTTTCAAATTGCTGTGCGTAAATCTGATTTGCCGTAGTAGGCAAACTAGCTACGATACCAGCAAAGATAATGATGGAAATCCCATTACCCACACCCTTAGCAGTGATCAGCTCCCCTAACCACAAAAGAAAAGCTGTTCCTGCCGTTAAGACAGTCGCAATAAGCAAGTATGTTGCAATTCCAGGATTTTCAATCAACTGTCCACCTGACATATTATTGAACCCATAGGACATTCCAACTGCTTGGATAAATCCTAGGATAATAGTGAAGTAACGAGTGAATTGCGCTAATTTACGGCGCCCTGCTTCCCCTTGTTTAGACCATTCAGTGAACTTAGGAACAACATCCATCTGTAACAGCTGAACGATAATGGATGCCGTGATGTACGGCATGATACCCATCGCTAAAATGGAAAAGTTTTGCAGTGCCCCGCCGCCAAAGGTATTTAAAAGCCCGATGACGCTCAGCTGGTCCTGTTCAGCGAGAAAATCGGCATTCACATGCGGTACAGGTATAAATGTACCGATGCGATAGACGATTAACATTAGAAGGGTAAAAATAATCTTATTCCTTATTTCACCCACGCGCATAAAATTGGAGATCGTGCGAAACATTAGATCACCTCTGTATTACCGCCAGCAGCTTCGATAGCTTCTTTAGCAGTAGACGAGAATTTGTGAGCTTTAACAGTAAGCTTTTTCTCAATGCTTCCTTTGGCAAGAATCTTGATTCCTGCTTTTTCTTTACTTACAACGCCAGTCTCAAGTAGAAGAGCTGGTGTTACTTCAGTACCGTCTTCGAAAAGATTTAACGTATCAAGGTTCACGATAGCATAGTCTTTACGGTTGATGTTGGTAAATCCACGTTTAGGTAAACGTCTGAATAGAGGAGTTTGACCCCCTTCAAATCCAAGACGCACACCGCCGCCGGAGCGAGCGTTTTGTCCTTTGTGTCCTTTACCTGCTGTTTTACCGTTACCAGATCCAATACCGCGACCTTTACGTTTACGTTCTTTACGAGAACCTTCTGCAGCTTTTAACTCATGAAGTTTCATGTTGGCACCTCCTTGTTAAGTTAAAAATTATTTTATTGTTCTTTTACAGTAACAAGATGAGCAACTTTGGTAATCATACCGCGAATCGCAGGGTTATCTTCTTGAACAACCGTTTGATGCATTTTGCGTAAACCCAAAGTGTTAACTGTAACACGTTGATCTTCAGGACGACCAATCAAGCTGCGAGTGAGGGTGATTTCTAATTTATTAGCCATAATTCGATTTCCCTCCTTATCCTAACAGTTCTTGTACTGATTTTCCACGTAACTTAGCTACGTCTTCAGCACGTTTCAATTGCTTCAATCCTTCAATTGTTGCGCGAACCATATTAATAGGTGTATTAGTACCTAGTGATTTAGACAAGATATCGCTAACTCCGCCTAATTCAAGTACCGCACGAACAGGACCACCAGCAATTACTCCTGTACCTTCAGAAGCTGGTTTCAATAGAATGTGACCTGCGCCATAGCGACCGTTCACAAGGTGAGGAATAGTAGTACCAACCATTGGTACAGTAATTAGATTTTTCTTAGCATCCTCAATAGCTTTACGGATAGCATCCGGAACTTCTTGAGCTTTACCAGTACCAAATCCAACATGACCATTTTTATCACCAACAACAACTAGTGCAGTGAAACGGAAACGACGTCCGCCTTTAACAACTTTAGCTACACGATTTACTGTAACTACGCGTTCTTCAAGTTCTAATTTATTAGGATCAATGCTACGCATCTGTTATGTCCCTCCTTATCCATTAAAATTCTAAGCCGTTTTCACGAGCAGCGTCAGCCAATGCTTTAACACGACCATGGAAGAGGTAACCACCGCGGTCAAAAACCACAGCTTTGAAACCTTTTTCAACAGCACGTTTCGCAATAAGTTCGCCAACTTTTTGAGCTGCTTCAGCATTGCTACCTGCTTCGATACCGATCTCTTTATCAAGAGTTGAAGCACTTGCCAATGTTACGCCTTTTGCATCGTCAATTAATTGTGCGTAAATGTGTTTGTTTGAACGAAACACATTTAAACGAGGACGAGCTTCTGTTCCAGAAAGCTTAGCACGTACACGCGCATGTCTTTTCTGACGAGTAGCATTTTTATCAAGCTTCGTAATCATTTACGTCACTCCTTTCGTTTACTTATGCGGCATTACTTACCTGTTTTACCTTCTTTACGACGAACGAATTCGCCTTCGTAACGGATACCTTTACCTTTATACGGTTCTGGCGGGCGAACATCACGGATATTAGCTGCTAGAGCTCCTACACGTTCTTTGCTTGCACCTTTTACGATTACTTTTGTATTAGAAGGAACTTCGACTTCAACGCCAGCTTCTGGCTCTATTTCTACAGGGTGGGAATATCCTACGTTAAGGATAAGCTTGTTACCTTGCTTTTGTGCACGGTACCCAACCCCAATAAGTTCAAGTGATTTTACGAAACCTGTTGATACACCTTCAATCATGTTAGAGATAAGCGCGCGAGTAGTACCGTGTAAAGAACGGTGAGTCTTCTCGTCAGACGGGCGTGTTACAGTTAACACGTTCTCTTCAACAACGATTGAAAGGTCAGGACTGAATGATCTAGATAATTCACCTTTAGGTCCTTTAACAGTTACTTCACTTCCAGTAACAGTAACTGTTACGCCTGCAGGGATTTCAATAGGTTTTTTACCTATACGAGACATAATGTGCACCTCCATTCTTGTGAAAATGTATTACCAAACGTATGCTAAAACTTCTCCGCCAACTTGTTTAGAGCGAGCTTCTTTGTCTGTTAAAACTCCGTGAGAAGTAGAAACAATTGCGATACCTAAACCGTTAAGAACGCGTGGTACCTCTCCAGTTTTTGCATATACACGCAAACCAGGTTTGCTGATACGTTTTAGACCAGTGATAACACGTTCGTTGTTTGCACCGTATTTTAAGAAGATACGGATGATACCTTGTTTGTTGTCTTCGATTAATTCAAAGTCACGTACGAAGCCTTCACTTTTTAAGATCTCAGCAATTTCCTTTTTGATCTTTGAAGCAGGAACTTCCAGTTTTTCGTGACGAACCATATTCGCATTACGGATGCGAGTAAGCATATCTGCAATAGGATCTGTCATGACCATTATATTTTACCTCCTTCCCAAACTCGGGTTTTACCAGCTAGCTTTTTTAACGCCAGGAATTTGTCCTTTATATGCAAGTTCGCGGAAACAAATACGACAAAGTTTAAATTTACGTAATACAGAATGTGGACGTCCGCAACGTTCGCAACGTGTATATTCTTGTACTTTAAACTTCTGTTCGCGTTTTTGCTTTACGATCATAGACTTTTTAGCCACGATTTCGCCTCCCTTTATTTAGAGATTACTTTTGGAACGGCATTCCAACTTGAGTAAGTAGTTCACGAGCTTCTTCGTCAGTGTTGGCAGTCGTTACGATAACGATGTCCATACCACGAACTTTGCTCACTTTATCGTAATCAATCTCAGGGAAGATAAGTTGTTCTTTAACGCCTAATGTATAGTTTCCACGTCCGTCAAAGGATTTCTTTGAAACGCCGCGGAAATCACGTACACGCGGTAAAGATACAGATACTAGCTTATCAAGGAATTGATACATACGCTCACCACGTAATGTAACTTTCGCTCCGATAGGCATACCTTCACGCAAACGGAAACCTGCGATTGATTTTTTTGCTTTTGTTATAACTGGTTTTTGACCTGTGATCAATGTAAGTTCTTCAACAGCTGTATCTAAAGCTTTCGAGTTAGAAACTGCGTCACCCACACCCATGTTAATAACGATTTTCTCAATGTTTGGTACTTGCATTACTGATTGATAGTTGAATTTACCCATCAATGACGGTGTAATTTCACTTTTGAATTTTTCTTTAAGGCGGCTCATTGCTTAGTGTACCTCCCTTCATTTATGACTTATTTATCTAAAGATTCACCTGATATTTTAGCTACGCGTACTTTTTTACCATTTTCGATCTTATATCCAACACGAGTCGGTTTACCTGATTTAGGATCAAGTGGCATTACATTGGATACGTGAATAGCAGCTTCTTTACTGATAATTCCACCTTGTGGATTAAGTTGAGATGGCTTTGAATGCTTTTTCACGATGTTAATTCCTTCAACAAGTACACGATTTTGTTTCGGATATGCAGAAAGAATTGTTCCTTGTTTGCCTTTGTCCTTACCAGAGATGACTACGACTTTGTCACCTTTTTTAACATGCATTAGCTTGGCACCTCCTTGAAAGGCTTTATACAAATTTTACATATTATAGAACTTCTGGAGCAAGAGAAACGATCTTCATGAAACTATTGTCACGTAATTCACGAGCAACAGGTCCAAAAATACGTGTTCCACGTGGGCTCTTATCGTCACGGATAATTACACATGCGTTTTCATCGAAACGAATGTAAGAACCGTCAGGACGACGCATACCACGTTTTGTACGGACAACAACAGCCTTAACGACTTCACCTTTTTTAACAACGCCTCCTGGTGTTGCCTGTTTAACTGTACAAACGATGATATCACCGATGTTTGCAGTCTTACGGCCTGAACCACCTAGGACTTTAATTGTTAGCACTTCACGAGCACCTGAATTGTCAGCGACTTTTAAACGAGATTCTTGTTGAATCATGTACGGTACCTCCCTTCGGAATTAGCTTAATCCGAACTAGATTAAATGATTACTGCTTTTTCTACTACTTCTACAAGACGGAAGCGTTTTGTAGCTGAAAGTGGACGAGTTTCCATGATACGTACTACGTCGCCTGCTTTAGCTTCGTTTAGCTCGTCATGAGCTTTAAACTTTTTAGAATATTTCACGCGTTTACCGTATAAAGAATGCTTTTTATAGGTCTCTACAACAACTGTAACTGTTTTATCCATTTTGTCGGATACTACGCGTCCAGTGTAGATTTTGCGTTGGTTGCGTTCGCTCATTCTGCAAACCTCCATTCATTATCGATTAGTGACACCGATTTCTCTTTGACGAACAACTGTTTTCATACGAGCAATCGATTTGCGAACTTCACGGATGCGAGCTGTATTTTCAAGTTGTCCAGTAGCTAACTGGAAACGAAGATTAAATAGTTCTTCTTTAAGAGATTTTAGTTTTTGTTCAATTTCAGCAGTGGTTAGATCTTTGATTTCATTAGCTTTCATTTGTTTCACCACCAATTTCCTCTCTTTTTACAAACTTGCATTTGATTGGAAGTTTGTGTGCTGCAAGGCGCAATGCTTCTCTTGCCACCTCTTCAGATACACCAGAGATTTCAAACATAACTTTGCCCGGTTTAACAACTGCTACCCATCCTTCAGGAGCACCTTTACCGGAACCCATCCGTACTTCAAGCGGCTTAGCTGTGTAAGGTTTGCTTGGGAAGATTTTGATCCAAACTTTCCCTCCACGTTTCATATAACGAGTCATCGCAATACGAGCTGCTTCGATTTGACGGTTTGTGATCCAGGAAGCTTCTTGAGCTTGAAGTCCAAATTCTCCGAAGTGAACTTCAGTGCCGCCCTTAGCCATCCCTCTCATCTTACCGCGGTGTTCACGACGGTATTTTACGCGTTTTGGCAATAACATATTATTTTCCTCCTTCCTCAGATTTCTTCTTAGTAGGAAGAACTTCTCCACGGTAGATCCAAACTTTCACGCCTAGCTTACCGTAAGTAGTATCTGCTTCAGCATGAGCATAGTCTATGTCTGCACGAAGTGTGTGAAGTGGAACTGTTCCTTCGCTGTAATGTTCAGCACGAGCAATATCAGCACCGCCAAGACGACCAGAAACTTGAGTTTTGATTCCTTTTGCTCCAGAACGCATAGTACGTTGGATAGCTTGCTTTTGAGCACGACGGAATGAAACACGGTTTTCTAATTGACGAGCGATGTTTTCTGCAACCAATTTTGCGTCAAGATCTGCTCTTTTAATTTCGATGATATTGATATGAACTCTTTTGCCAGTCAACTGGTTCAAAGCTTTACGAAGTGCTTCGACCTCAGTACCGCCTTTACCGATAACCATTCCTGGTTTAGCAGTGTGGACAGATACATTGATACGGTTAGCTGCACGCTCGATTTCAACTTTTGAAACAGAAGCATCATTTAGACGTTTCGCGATATATTCACGAACTTTGATGTCTTCATGCAAAAGAACTGCGTAGTCTTTATCAGCGTACCATTTGGATTCCCAGTCACGGATTATCCCGATACGCATACCGATTGGATTTACCTTTTGACCCACAGATTACCCCTCCTTCTTTTCTGATACAACGATTGTAATATGACTAGTACGTTTGTTAATTGCACTCGCACGACCTTGAGCGCGAGGACGGAAACGTTTTAATGTTGGTCCTTCATTAACGTATGCTTCTGAAACGACTAGGTTATTAATATCCATTTCGTAGTTATGTTCTGCATTTGCGATAGCAGATTTCAGAATTTTTTCTACGACTGGAGAAGCAGATTTTGGTGTTAAGCGAAGAATCGCTACTGCTTCACCTACTTGTTTTCCTCGAATTAAATCTGCGACTAAACGCACTTTACGAGGAGCAATACGAACTGTTTTAGCGACAGCTTTAGCTTGCATGAGATGCCCTCCTCTCATTAACGTCTTGTTTTCTTGTCATCACTTGCGTGACCTTTATAAGTGCGTGTAGGCGCGAATTCGCCTAGTTTGTGACCTACCATATCTTCTGTTACATAAACCGGCACGTGCTTACGACCGTCATAAACGGCGATTGTGTGTCCGATGAATTGCGGGAAGATTGTTGAGCGACGAGACCAAGTTTTTACTACCTGTTTCTTGTCAGCTTCATTTAATTTTTCAACTTTTACCAATAAATGATCATCAACAAAAGGCCCTTTTTTTAAGCTACGACCCATGCGAGTACCTCCCTTCGTGACTGTTCTACGGTTCTATTTATGAACCGTAGCTCAATCCCGTTATTTTTTACGACGACGTACGATAAATTTATCGGATTTATTTTTCTTCTTACGAGTTTTGAATCCAAGAGTAGGTTTACCCCATGGAGACATTGGTGATTTACGTCCGATTGGCGCTTTACCTTCACCACCACCGTGTGGGTGATCATTCGGGTTCATTACAGATCCACGAACTGTTGGGCGTTTACCTAACCAACGGTTACGGCCAGCTTTACCAATGTTGATAAGTTCATGTTGTTCATTACCGACTTGACCGATTGAAGCACGGCAAGTAGCAAGAATCATACGAACCTCACCTGAGTTTAAACGTACAAGTACATAACGGCCTTCTTTACCAAGTACTTGAGCAGATGTACCTGCTGAACGGACTAATTGTCCACCTTTTCCTGGTTTAAGCTCGATGTTATGAATTACTGTACCAACTGGGATGTTAATTAGAGGTAGTGCGTTACCCACTTTGATGTCAGCTTCTGGACCTGACATAACTTCCAAACCTACTTCTAGGTTTTTCGGAGCTAGGATATAACGTTTTTCTCCATCAACGTAATTAATTAATGCAATGTTTGCAGAACGATTTGGATCGTACTCAATAGTAGCAACGCGTCCTGGTATACCATCTTTATTCCGTTTGAAATCGATGATACGGTATTGACGCTTGTGGCCGCCACCTTGATGACGAACTGTTAACTTACCTTGGTTATTACGGCCGCCTTTGCTGTGTAAAGGAGCAAGTAATGATTTTTCCGGTTTGTCTGTAGTGATCTCAGCAAAATCGGAAGTTGTCATATTACGTCGACCGTTAGAGGTAGGTTTATACTTCTTAATCGCCATTTGTATTTCCCTCCTTCTCTAATGAATTAAGCCTCGAATAGCTCGATTTCTTTGCTGTCAGCAGTTAATTTAACAATAGCTTTACGGCGCTTGTTAGTATAGCCTGCATGTTTGCCCATGCGTTTGAATTTACCTTTGTAGTTCATGATGTTTACTTTCTCAACTTTAACGCCGAAAATTTCTTGAACAGCATCTTTAACTTGAGTTTTATTAGCTCTAACATCAACTTCAAAAGTATATTTCTTTTCAGCCATTATGTCTGAAGAGCGTTCAGTGATTACGGGGCGCTTAATGATATCGCGTGCATCCATTATGCAAGCACCTCCTCTACTTTTTCGACAGCTGATTTAGTCAAGATCAATTTGTTGTGTGAAACAACATCAAGAACATTAAGACCATCAGCTTCAACTACAGTAACACCAGGGATGTTACGTGCAGAAAGAGCAACTTTCTCATCTAAACCGTCAGTAACCACTAACGTTTTAGTATCTACAGAAAGGTTTTTAAGTACCGCTACAAACTCTTTTGTTTTTGGAGCTTCGAAAGACAAGCTTTCAAGTACCAAAATGTTCTCTTCCAATGCCTTTGCAGACAATGCAGATTTAATAGCTAAACGACGTACCTTTTTAGGTAGCTTGTAAGCGTAAGATCTTGGAGTTGGTCCAAAAACAACGCCACCGCCACGCCATTGTGGAGAACGGATAGAACCTTGACGCGCACGTCCAGTTCCTTTTTGTTTCCAAGGTTTACGTCCACCGCCTGCAACTTCAGAACGGTTTTTAACTTTATGAGTTCCTTGACGTAAGGAAGCTCGTTGCATGATGATTGCTTCAAATAATACGTGATTATTAGGTTCGATACCAAAGATGGATTCATTTAGTTCGATGTCGCCAACTTGTGAACCTGTTTGGTTGAACAATGTAACTTTTGGCATTCTATTGCTCCTCCTTTCTCAGAAATTACTTTGCTTTAACAGCAGATTTAACTTTGATCAATGCTTTTCTAGCACCAGGTACATTACCTTTGATCAATAGTAGGTTACGTTCAACATCAACTTTAACGATAGCTAAGTTTTGAACAGTGATTTGATCTCCACCCATACGTCCTGGTAAAAGTTTACCTTTGAATACGCGGTTTGGAGCTACAGGACCCATTGAACCTGGGCGACGGTGGTAACGAGAACCATGAGACATAGGTCCGCGAGATTGTCCATGACGCTTGATAGAGCCTTGGAAACCTTTACCTTTTGAAATTCCTGATACATCTACTAAATCGCCTTCAGCGAAAATACTAACATTGACTTCTTGACCGATCTCATATTCAGTAAGATCCGTTCCGCGGAATTCGCGAATGAAGCGCTTAGGAGTAGTATTTGCTTTTTCAACATGGCCCTTTTCAGGTTTGTTAGAAAGCTTTTCACGTTTGTTTTCAAAACCAACTTGAACTGCTTCATAGCCATCAGTTTCAACAGTTTTCTTTTGAAGAACCACGTTATTAGCTGCTTCGATAACTGTTACCGGAATAAGTTCACCGTTTTCAGCAAAAACTTGAGTCATACCGATTTTTCTTCCTAAGATTCCTTTGGTCATAAGTCACACCTCCTAGAGTAATTGTTCATATTTATATGAATTATAATTTAATTTCAATGTCAACGCCTGATGGTAAATCTAAACGCATCAATGAGTCAACTGTTTGTGGAGTTGGGTTAACGATGTCGATTAGACGTTTATGCGTACGCATTTCGAATTGTTCACGAGAATCTTTGTATTTATGAACCGCACGTAGGATCGTGTATACCGATCTTTCAGTAGGTAATGGAATCGGACCAGATACAGCCGCACCAGAACGTTTTGCAGTTTCAACAATTTTCTCAGCAGATTGATCAAGGATTCTGTGATCATATGCTTTTAAACGGATACGAATTTTTTGTTTTGCCATAATTTTCCCTCCTTTTCGCCTATTTTAAAATAGACCTTCTCAATGGAAATTTCCCACACACTCGCCATGGCAAAGCGGCCGGGTGTGTCAGCAACCTTCCATATCATCGCAGTCAAAGACCAACATTGTCTATTATACATATAACACAAGTGAAATGCAAGTCAAACTTATATTTTTTCTTGTGCAACACACTTTTATTATTATACATACTATCACAAGTATTTACAAGTACATTCTACGAGGTCTTTCGTATCCATTTTCTTCATTTGTAATTATCAAGAAACCCATTAAATAAACTCCAGTTATTATAGAAGAAAGAATGAATATTCTTTACAAATAAAAAAGAAGCAGATGGCGTCCCATCTGCTTCTTCCGGAAGGCGTCCCTTCCAATATTGTTTTATCAATCAATTATTCTTGGATTGTAGCAACTACGCCAGCGCCTACAGTACGTCCACCCTCACGGATAGAGAATTTAGTACCTTCTTCGATAGCGATTGGAGCGATAAGTTCTACAGTCATTTCGATGTTATCTCCAGGCATAACCATTTCTACGCCTTCAGGAAGGTTACAAATACCAGTTACGTCAGTTGTACGGAAGTAGAACTGAGGACGGTAGTTTGTAAAGAATGGAGTGTGACGTCCACCTTCTTCTTTAGAAAGAACATAAACTTCAGCTTTGAACTTTGTGTGCGGAGTGATAGTGCTTGGTTTAGCAAGAACTTGTCCACGTTGGATATCTTCACGGGATACACCACGAAGAAGTGCACCGATGTTGTCACCAGCTTCAGCATAGTCAAGAAGTTTACGGAACATTTCAACACCAGTTACAGTTGTTGGTTTAGACTCTTCGTTGAAACCGATGATGTCAACAACGTCACCGACTTTAACTTGTCCACGCTCAACACGACCAGTTGCAACTGTTCCACGACCAGTGATTGAGAATACATCCTCAACTGGCATCATGAATGGCTTGTCAGTGTCACGAGTTGGTTCTGGGATGTACTCGTCAACAGCTGTCATTAATTCATGGATTTTTTCTTCCCAAGCAGCTTCTCCTTGAAGAGCTTTTAGGGCAGATCCTTTGATAACTGGAATGTCATCGCCAGGGAATTCGTATTCAGATAGTAGATCACGGATTTCCATTTCTACTAATTCAAGAAGTTCTTCGTCATCTACCATGTCGCATTTGTTCATGAATACTACTAGGTATGGTACACCTACTTGACGAGAAAGAAGGATGTGCTCACGAGTTTGTGGCATTGGGCCATCAGCAGCAGATACTACTAGGATTCCGCCGTCCATTTGTGCAGCACCTGTGATCATGTTTTTAACATAGTCAGCATGTCCTGGGCAGTCAACGTGTGCATAGTGACGAGTAGCTGTTTCGTACTCAACGTGTGCAGTAGAGATTGTGATACCACGTTCTCTTTCTTCTGGAGCACCATCGATTTGGTCATAAGCGCGAGCTTCAGCTCCACCAGATTTAGCAAGTACAGTTGTGATTGCAGCAGTTAGAGTTGTTTTACCATGGTCAACGTGACCAATTGTTCCAACGTTAACGTGCGGTTTTGAACGATCAAATTTAGCTTTTCCCATTAGGAATTCCTCCTTAAAATTATAAATAAAAAATTAAGTATATAGGGGCTGTGAAAGAAGACTAATTCTTCCATCACAGCTTACATAAGATAGTTATACTTTAATAAGAGATGAAAATCAATTATTCACCTTTATTTTTTTTGATGATTTCTTCAGAAATGCTCTTAGGTACTTCTTCATAATGATCGAAGTGCATAGAGAATGTTCCGCGTCCTTGAGTGTTAGAACGTAAAGATGTAGCATATCCGAACATTTCAGATAGTGGAACCATCGCTTTAACCATTTGCGTGTTACCGCGAGCTTCCATACCTTCTACACGACCACGACGAGATGTGATATCTCCCATGATGTCGCCTAGATAATCTTCTGGAATAACTACTTCCACTTTCATGATCGGTTCAAGGATGACAGGACTACATTTAGATGCTGCATTTTTAAGTGCCATAGATGCAGCGATTTTAAATGCCATTTCATTGGAGTCAACGTCATGGTAAGATCCGTCGAATAATTTAGCTTTGATGTCGACTAGCGGGTAACCAGCAAGTACACCACGGTCAAGTGAATCAACTAATCCAGCTTGTACAGCAGGGATATATTCACGTGGTACTACACCACCGACGATAGCATTTTCAAATTCGAATCCTTTACCTTCTTCGTTTGGACCAAATTCGATCCATACGTGTCCAAATTGTCCACGACCACCAGATTGGCGAACGAATTTACCTTCAACTTTAGCTGAACCACGGAAAGTTTCACGGTATGCTACTTGAGGAGCACCAACGTTTGCTTCCACTTTGAATTCGCGACGCATACGGTCAACAAGGATGTCCAAGTGAAGTTCACCCATACCAGCGATGATTGTTTGACCAGTTTCTTGGTCAGTATGCGCACGGAATGTTGGATCTTCATCTTGAAGCTTTTGTAAAGCTTGAGACATTTTGTCTTGGTCTGCTTTTGATTTCGGCTCAACTGATAGAGAGATAACTGGCTCTGGGAATACCATGGACTCAAGAATTACTTGGTTCTTGTCATCACATAGAGTATCTCCAGTTGTAGTATCTTTCAAACCAACGGCTGCTGCGATATCTCCTGCATATACAGTAGAAATTTCTTCACGGCTGTTTGCGTGCATTTGAAGGATACGTCCAATACGCTCACGTTTTCCTTTAGTTGAGTTGATTACATAAGATCCTGATTCTAGTGTACCAGAGTACACACGGAAGAATGTAAGTTTACCAACGTAAGGGTCAGTCATAACTTTAAACGCTAAAGCAGAGAACGGTTCAGAATCATCTGAATGACGTTCAACTTCATCTTCTGAATCCGGTAATGTACCTTTGATAGCTGGTACATCCAATGGAGAAGGAAGGAAGTCGATAACGTTATCAAGCATTAATTGAACACCTTTGTTTTTGAAAGCCGAACCGCAGATAACTGGGAAGAATTCAACATTAACGGTTGCTGTACGGATGGCTGCTTTTAATTCAGCAATGCTGATTTCTTCGCCGCCAAGGTATTTTTCCATTAAGTCTTCATTAACTTCTGCTACTGCTTCAATTAACTTTTCTCGGTATTCTTCAGCTAATTCCCGGTGTTCTTCAGGAATTTCACCGATAGTGATATCAGTTCCTAGGTCATTACCGTAGAAATGAGTTTTCATTTCAATTAGGTCAATGATTGCAGAGAATTGATCCTCTGCTCCGATTGGTAACTGAACTGGGTGAGCGTTAGCTTGTAAACGATCGTGGATAGTTCCAACTGAATACAAGAAGTCTGCACCGATTTTGTCCATTTTATTTACGAATACGACACGTGGTACACCATAAGTTGTAGCTTGGCGCCAAACCGTTTCAGTTTGAGGCTCAACACCTGATTGGGCATCAAGTACAGCTACAGCTCCATCAAGTACGCGCAAAGAACGTTCAACTTCAACTGTGAAGTCTACGTGTCCCGGTGTATCGATGATGTTTACACGGTGACCTTTCCACTGCGCAGTTGTTGCAGCGGAAGTGATCGTGATTCCGCGTTCTTGTTCCTGTTCCATCCAGTCCATTTGTGAAGCACCTTCGTGCGTTTCACCGATTTTGTGAATTTTACCAGTATAATATAGAACACGTTCTGTTGTTGTCGTTTTACCAGCATCGATGTGAGCCATGATACCGATATTACGAGTGTTTGCTAAGGAGAACTCTCTTGCCATTTGTCTTTCTCCTTCCTTCTATAAGGATTTTATAGTGATTAATCTTACCAGCGATAATGTGCGAAAGCTTTGTTGGCTTCAGCCATTTTGTGTGTATCTTCACGTTTCTTAACTGCTGCTCCAGTATTGTTGGCAGCATCCATGATTTCATAAGCTAAACGCTCTTCCATCGTTTTTTCTCCACGAAGGCGAGAGTAGTTTACTAACCAACGAAGTCCTAGAGTCGATTTACGGTCTGGACGCACCTCAACTGGTACTTGGTAGTTAGCTCCACCCACACGGCGTGCTTTTACTTCTAGTACAGGCATGATGTTTTTAAGTGCTTGATCGAAAACTTCGATCGGCTCATTGCCAGTACGTTCTTTGATTAAATCAAATGCAGAGTAAAGAATTTTTTGTGATTTACCTCTTTGTCCATCAACCATTAATTTGTTGATTAAGCGAGTCACAAGTTTTGAATTATATATTGGATCTGGTAATACGTCTCTTTTCGTTACAGGTCCTTTACGAGGCATTATATTTCCTCCTTTCAAGAAAGTTCAATTTTGGTTTTAGATTATTTTTTTGCTGCTTTCGGACGCTTAGTACCGTATTTAGAACGGCCTTGCATACGATTGTTAACTCCAGCTGTATCAAGAGCACCACGTACGATATGGTAACGTACCCCTGGTAAATCTTTTACACGTCCGCCACGGATAAGAACCACGCTGTGTTCTTGTAGGTTGTGACCGATACCTGGGATATAAGCTGTTACCTCGATACCGTTTGTTAAACGTACACGCGCATATTTACGTAACGCGGAGTTTGGTTTTTTCGGTGTCATAGTACCCACACGAGTGCAAACACCACGTTTTTGCGGAGATGATACGTTAGTTTGTGCTTTTTTAAAGCTGTTGTAGCCTTTGTTAAGTGCTGGAGATTTTGAATTAACCTCTTTAGACTCGCGTCCTTTACGCACTAATTGATTAATAGTAGGCATTACATTTTTCCTCCCTTCACGTTTTCATTTCTAGTACCACACATCCAGGTGGTTCATAAATGGGTAAAAACAAAGTCTTTGCAAATATTATTGCAAAAACATTTTTACTTTTTAATGGCAACAGTTGCTGCTCCGACATCAATACCACATGCTTTGCCAAGCATTCTCATCGAATCAACATATGTGATAGGAACATCCAATTCTTTGGCGGTCTCAACGACACGCCCAGTCAAGTATATATCTGCATCATCAGCGATGATAACTTCTTGAATTAAATTGTTTTTAAGAGCTCTAACTGCTTGCTTCGTCCCTATAATCACTGACTTTGCCTGTATTACTTTTTCATAAGACATGGTCCATATCCTCCAAAGTTACAGGGTAACATAGGAGCACCTTTGCTATAGTATCATTATAAGTCGGATACTGTCAACTTCTTTCAAAAAAATAATTCAAGCAAAAGGTTTTCCTTACATAATTCTATTAAGATTTTCAATTTTCCCAAACGGAAATTATCAAATTCTCATAGGCTTTTCAGCTGGCCTTTAGTAATAAGAGAGACCAGCTCAATTAATTCTGATCCTTCATCTCCTCCAATAGGAAACGGGAGTGTGGTTTTCAGTTTAAATTATTGGGCTGGTCCTTTTTCCATTAATCCACTGTTACTGTATCGGCACTTTCGTCAACAACGACAGGGTTTGCTTTTCTGTATCTAAGCATTCCCGTTCCTGCAGGGACAAGTTTACCGATGATGACATTTTCTTTAAGCCCAAGCAATTCATCACGTTTTCCTTTTATTGCTGCATCAGTCAAGACCCTAGTTGTTTCTTGGAATGACGCGGCGGACAAGAAGGAATCCGTTTCAAGAGATGCTTTTGTGATACCTAGCAATACAGGACGGCCTGTAGCCGGTAATTTGTTGGTCAGCAATGCATCAGTGTTTGCAGTAGTGAACTGGTTGACATCCAATAATGTTCCTGGAAGCACTTCAGTTTCACCTGCATCAAGCACACGGACTTTACGCATCATTTGTCTAACCATTACCTCGATGTGCTTATCACCGATTTCAACACCTTGCATCCGGTATACTTTTTGAACTTCATGAAGCAGGTATTCCTGAACAGTAAGCACGTCTGTAACCTTCAACAATTCTTTCGGATCGATGGAACCCTCTGTCAACTCTTCACCACGACGGACAGGTGTATCAACAGTTACTCTTAAACGTGCTGTGTACGGCGCAGTATATGTGCGTGATTCAACAGCACCTTGAACAACGATTTCCTGTTGTTTATCCCGAATTTCATTGATGGAAACAATCGTTCCTTCAATTTCGGAAATGACAGCTTGACCTTTAGGATTTCTTGCTTCAAATATTTCTTGGATACGAGGAAGACCTTGAGTGATATCGTCCCCAGCAACCCCACCTGTATGGAATGTACGCATCGTCAACTGTGTACCAGGTTCTCCGATTGATTGAGCGGCAATGATACCGACTGCTTCGCCCACTTCAACTTCTTGACCGGTAGCCAAGTTGCGTCCATAACATTTTTTACATACACCATGGCTGGTGTTACATGTAAAGGCAGAACGGATCCATGCTGTTTCGATTCCAAGTGATTCAATATAGTTAGCAAGATCTTCAGTAATAAGATCGTTTTCAGCCACGATTACTTCATTTGTTTCTGGATGTCTGATCGCTTTTCTTGCATAACGGCCAACTAGACGCTCTTCAAGATGCTCAATTATTTCAGTACCCTCTCTCAAGGCTGAAATTTTCAAGCCGCGGTCCGTTCCACAATCGTCATCACGGATGATGACATCTTGGGCAACGTCAACAAGTCGACGGGTAAGGTAACCGGAATCGGCCGTTTTAAGCGCTGTATCGGCAAGACCTTTACGCGCACCATGTGTAGAGATGAAGTACTCCAACACGGTTAAACCTTCACGGAAACTTGATTTGATCGGTAATTCAATGATACGTCCAGCCGGGTTGGCCATCAAACCACGCATACCAGCAAGCTGCGTAAAGTTGGAAGCATTACCACGGGCACCGGAATCACTCATCATGAAGATCGGGTTGCGTCGGTCCAGGGAGTCCATAAGTTTGGACTGAATGGTATCCTTGGCAGCACTCCAAATCGAAATGACGCGATCATAACGCTCATCCTCAGTAATAAGACCGCGTCTGAATTGTTTCAAGACGTTATCCACTTTGGTTTGAGCCTCAGTAATGATTTCTTGTTTTTCTTTTAAAACGACAATATCAGCCACACCAACGGTAATACCAGCTTTTGTCGAATATTTGAATCCAAGATCTTTCATCCGGTCAAGCATTTTGGATGTTTCGGTAATTTTAAAGCGTTTAAAGACTTCCGCGATGATATTTCCAAGAATTTTCTTCTTGAAAGGATCGATAGCAGGTTGGGACTTAATCAATTCAGGGATATTAGCGCCTTTTTCGACAAAATATTTCTCTGGAGTTTTGGTTTCCAGATTATAACGTGTCGGTTCGTTAATATACGGGAATGATTTAGGTAAAATTTCATTGAAGATCAATTTTCCAACAGTCGTAATTAGAAGTTGGCCGTTTTGTTCTTCAGTGAATGTTTCATTATTTAGTGACGATGCATGTACGGCACAACGGGAATGTAAGTGTACATATCCGTTTTGGTATGCAAGTAATGCTTCACTTGTATCTTTAAAGATCATACCCTCACCGATAGCGCCTTCTCTTTCCAATGTTAAGTAATAGTTACCTAATACCATATCTTGAGAAGGTGTAACGACAGGTTTACCATCTTTAGGGTTCAAAATGTTCTGTGCTGCAAGCATAAGCATGCGTGCTTCGGCTTGTGCTTCAGAAGATAGAGGAACGTGGACCGCCATTTGGTCACCGTCAAAGTCAGCGTTGTAAGCTGTACATACGAGCGGATGCAAACGAATTGCGCGACCTTCAACCAACGTTGGTTCAAATGCTTGGATCCCAAGTCTATGAAGAGTCGGTGCACGGTTCAATAGTACTGGGTGTTCTCTAATAACTTCTTCTAGGACATCCCATATTTCAGGAGATAAACGTTCAATTTTGCGCTTAGCGGATTTGATGTTATGCGCCAGACCTCTTTGAACAAGCTCCTTCATTACGAATGGTTTGAATAATTCAATCGCCATTTCTTTCGGAAGACCACATTGGTACATCTTTAAGTTTGGTCCGACTACGATAACGGAACGGCCAGAGTAATCAACACGTTTACCAAGAAGGTTTTGACGGAAACGACCTTGTTTACCTTTTAACATGTGAGATAAAGATTTTAACGGACGGTTACCTGGTCCAGTTACCGGACGGCCACGACGGCCATTATCGATAAGAGCATCGACAGCTTCTTGCAGCATACGCTTCTCATTTTGAACGATAATGCTTGGTGCTCCAAGGTCCAGTAATCTTTTCAACCGATTATTACGGTTGATAACACGGCGATATAAATCATTTAAATCAGATGTGGCAAAACGTCCTCCATCAAGTTGAACCATAGGACGAAGCTCCGGTGGAATGACCGGAAGCACGTCAAGGATCATCCATGAAGGCTCATTTCCGGAGTTACGGAATGCTTCAAGCACTTCCAAGCGTTTGATTGCACGGGTTCTGCGTTGTCCTTGAGCTGTTTTAAGCTCCTCTTTCAACGACTCTACTTCCTTTTCCGTATCAATATCTTGTAAAAGTTTTTTAATAGCTTCCGCACCCATGGCAGCTTGGAATTTCTTACCGTATTTTTCACGGTATGTACGATATTCCTTTTCAGAAAGAAGCTGTTTCTTTTCTAAAGTTGTATCGCCCGTTTCAGTTACTACGTAAGATGCAAAGTAAATAACTTCTTCCAAAGCCCGTGGAGACATATCAAGAACAAGTCCCATACGGCTAGGAATTCCTTTAAAATACCATATGTGTGAAACTGGTGCTGCCAGCTCAATATGACCCATACGCTCACGACGCACCTTAGCACGGGTGACTTCAACTCCACAACGGTCACAGACTACGCCTTTATAACGAACACGTTTATATTTTCCGCAATGACATTCCCAGTCCTTTTGAGGTCCAAAAATTCTCTCACAGAATAAACCGTCTTTTTCTGGCTTTAACGTACGATAGTTGATTGTTTCTGGTTTTTTAACTTCTCCATGGGACCAAGAACGAATCTTGTCTGGTGAAGCAAGACCAATTTTCATATACTCAAAATTATTAACGTCTAACAAGGGGCCTACCTCCCTTTTAATCTCCAGTTTTAACCCTTGATTGCCGTCACGTTATGAGGCAATCTTACACCGGATGATGGTTGATTGAATCAATAAGGCTCTAACAAGGCAGCATGATTTTCTAATGAACATCTCGCTGCCAGTCAGAGCAGGTAATATATAACTGATATGTTTATATTTAATTTTATTCTTTGACAGGTGCCCCTACTTCGGAAGCAACCATATCTTTAGTTTCTGAATCAAGGCTTAATTTGTCTGCTTGGTTGGCTTCATCTTCATCTTCCAAATCACGCATTTCGATTTCACGATCTTCGGCATTGAGGATTTTAACATCCAATCCTAAACTTTGAAGCTCCTTAATCAATACTTTGAATGACTCAGGAACGCCTGGTTCAGGGACATTTTCACCTTTGACAATCGCTTCGTACGTTTTAACACGACCCACGACATCATCTGATTTAACGGTTAGGATTTCTTGTAATGTATAAGCGGCACCATAAGCTTCAAGTGCCCATACTTCCATCTCACCGAAACGCTGTCCACCAAATTGCGCTTTACCACCAAGTGGTTGCTGCGTAACAAGGGAGTAAGGTCCAGTTGAACGTGCATGAAGTTTATCATCGACCATATGCGCCAGTTTGATCATGTACATGACACCAACTGATACACGGTTATCGAATGCTTCACCTGAACGACCATCATAAAGGACAGTTTTTGCATCACGGGACATCCCGGCTTCTTCAATCGTACCCCAAACGTCTTCCTCAGTGGCACCATCGAATACAGGGGATGCTACATGAATGCCAAGTGCGCGTGCAGCCATACCCAAGTGTAGCTCCAACACCTGACCGATGTTCATACGTGAAGGTACACCCAATGGGTTTAACATGATGTCGACTGGAGTGCCGTCCGGCAGATAAGGCATATCTTCTTCAGGAAGAATCCTGGAGATTACCCCTTTGTTACCATGTCGTCCGGCCATTTTATCGCCTTCATGGATTTTACGTTTTTGAACGATATATACACGTGCGAGTTGGTTTACACCAGGAGGCAGTTCATCGCCGTCTTCTCTGTTAAATACTTTAACATCAAGAACGATTCCTCCGCCGCCGTGAGGTACACGAAGTGATGTATCCCTTACTTCACGTGCTTTTTCACCGAAGATTGCATGTAATAGACGTTCCTCAGCAGTCAGTTCCGTTACACCTTTAGGCGTGACTTTACCAACGAGAAGGTCTCCGTCTTTCACTTCAGCACCCACACGGATAATTCCGCGCTCATCAAGATTACGAAGCGCATCTTCCCCTACGTTAGGGATATCACGGGTGATTTCTTCAGGCCCTAATTTTGTATCGCGTGATTCAGATTCATATTCTTCAATATGAATGGAAGTGTACACATCATCTTTAACCAATCGTTCACTCATGATGATGGCATCTTCATAGTTATATCCATCCCATGTCATGAAGGCTACCAATACGTTACGTCCAAGTGCCAACTCACCTTTTTCCATTGAAGGACCATCAGCAAGAATTTCACCTGTTACGACATTGTCGCCAACACTTACGATAGGGCGTTGATTATAGCACGTTCCTTGGTTGGAACGAATGAATTTTAATAGACGATATTTATCAAGATTTCCTTTTACTTGCTGCCCGTCTACTTCACTTACCCTACGTACCCATACTTCACGTGATTCAACGTGCTCTACGATACCAGGGTGTTTACAGATTACGGCAGCACCGGAGTCTTTCGCTGAAACATACTCCATACCCGTTCCTACCCGAGGGGCTTCCGGTTGAAGCAAAGGAACTGCTTGACGTTGCATGTTCGCTCCCATAAGGGCACGGTTGGAGTCATCGTTTTCCAAGAAAGGAATACATGCAGTCGCGGCAGATACAACCTGTTTAGGAGATACATCCATGTAATCTACGCGGTCACGCGGAACAACGGTATTTTCACCACGGAAACGTGCAACAACATCGTTATCAAGGAATGAGCCGTCATCCGACAGTCGTACATTCGCTTGGGCAACTACATAGTTATCTTCCTCATCAGCTGTTAAGTAATCGATTTGGCTTGTAATTTTACCTGTTTCAGGGTCCACACGGCGGTATGGTGTTTCAATGAAGCCATATGGGTTAACCTTTGCAAAACTGGATAACGAGTTAATCAAACCAATATTCGGTCCCTCAGGCGTTTCAATCGGACACATGCGGCCATAGTGGGAATAATGAACGTCACGTACTTCAAAGCCAGCACGCTCACGTGTCAGACCACCAGGTCCCAATGCAGATAGACGACGTTTATGCGTCAACTCAGCCAACGGGTTCGTTTGATCCATGAACTGGGAAAGCTGTGAACTTCCAAAGAACTCTTTAATGGATGCAATGACCGGGCGAATGTTGATTAGTTGTTGTGGAGTGATTGTGTTCGTATCCTGAATTGACATTCTTTCACGGACAACACGCTCCATACGGGATAAACCAATTCTGAATTGGTTCTGCAGCAATTCACCAACGGAACGCAGACGACGGTTACCTAAATGGTCAATGTCATCCGTGATTCCCACACCATGCAATAAATTAAAGAAATAACTGATGGAAGAAATGATATCAGCCGGTGTAATGTTTTTGACCTGGTCGGTCACATAAGCATTACCGATGATATTGATCACTTTTTCGCCTTCAGCATCGTTTGGTGCAAACACTTTAATAGGTTGAAGAAGAGTTTCTTCCTCTACTACACCACCTGAAGGATGGAATGTTTTGAATCCTATTCCACCTTCGATATGAGGCAGAATCCTATCAAGAGTCCGACGATCAAGCATTGTACCTTTTTCAACAATGATTTCTCCCGTTTCAGGATCAATCAAAGTCTCTGCAATACGTTGTCCGAATAAACGGTTCTTAATATGCAGTTTTTTGTTTATTTTATAACGGCCTACATTAGCTAAATCATAACGTTTCGGATCAAAAAAGCGTGATACTAAAAGACTTTTCGCGTTTTCGACAGTAGGCGGTTCACCTGGGCGTAGACGCTCATAGATTTCTAGTAATGCTTTTTCCACACTCTCGGTGTTATCCTTTTCAAGAGTGTTGCGAAGGTATTCGTTGTCACCGATCAAATCGATGATTTCTTGATCTGTTCCGAATCCAAGGGCACGCATCAATACCGTGATCGGTAATTTCCTGGTGCGGTCGATTCGAACATACACAACATCCTTGGCGTCTGTTTCGTATTCGAGCCATGCGCCACGGTTAGGAATAACGGTCGCAGAGAACCCAAGCTTACCGTTTTTATCCATTTTCCCATTGTAGTAAACACTCGGTGAGCGCACTAATTGGGATACAATTACCCGTTCAGCACCATTGATGACAAATGTACCTGTTTCAGTCATCAGCGGGAAGTCGCCCATAAATACATCTTGGTCTTTTACTTCCCCTGTTTCTTTGTTAACAAGGCGCACTTTCACACGAAGTGGTGCAGAATACGTAACATCGCGTTCTTTTGTTTCTTCCACAGAATACTTCGGCTCAGCTAAGCTGTAAT
The DNA here is from genome assembly GCF_042787955.1 of Peribacillus sp. YIM B13477. NCBI lineage: Bacteria > Bacillati > Bacillota > Bacilli > Caryophanales > Bacillaceae > Peribacillus > Peribacillus sp. YIM B13477. Next base: position 21,826 of record NZ_JBHZPD010000016.1, on the reverse strand, counting down.
CGATGAATTCTAACGATAAATTACCTGTAAAATCCTCAATAGGAGAAATATCCTGGAACATTTCCTTTAAACCTACATCTAGAAACCATTGATAAGAAGCTGTTTGAATTTCAATCAGATTCGGAAGGTCCAAAACCTCACTGATTCTTGCATAACTTCTACGTTGGCGGTGTCGTCCATACTGAACAAGTTGACCTGTCAACTGATTCACCCCTTAAATCAAGCGTTATAAGGATCCATTTGCCTCGGAAAAGGAATCATTTCCATAGACAAAAAGAAAATGGTTTTTATTTTAAAAACCACTATTTCTCATAAAACGAACTATTATTTATATATTTTTCCCATATTATCCATTGATTATACACCAATGGTATAAAAATTGCATAGTTACGGAATTATATATATGCATTTTATAATACTAACATAGCGAAAATTTAGAGTCAAACCTTTTTGGATAATAGTATATAGTAACCTTTTTTCTTAACAGGCACTTCAACATTTCCAAATAATTGCTCCATTTTATCCATTGCGGATGGAGCCCCTTGTTTTTTTTGAATGACAACCCATAATTCTCCACCTGCTACCAAACTGCGATAGCTTTCTTCTAAAATTTCGTGGACTACACTTTTACCTGCGCGAATGGGAGGGTTCGTAAGTATCGCTGCGAATTGATTGGAGGCAACTTTGTCAAAACGATCGCTTTCGTAAATCTTCACATTTGCGATCCCATTAGAAGCAGCATTCTCTTTTGACAATTCAACTGCCCGGCTATTTATATCAATCATTTCTATCGTTCTATCGGGATAAGCTGCCGCAATCGATATCCCGATCGGTCCATACCCGCAACCAACATCGAGAATATTTCCTTCTACAGCTTCACTAAGGTTGAAACTCTCAACCAAAAGACGCGATCCGAAATCAACTTCCTTTTTCGAAAAAACACCATTATCACTTTTGAAGCGAAATGTACGTCCCTTTAATGTGAAATCCCAAAATTTCGGATTGCTTACGACATCCGGTTTATGTGAGTAGTAATGTTCTGTCAGAGTCATCTCCCCCTATCAGAAAGGAATATTGAAGATTTAATGAGAGAAGAGAATTGAAGAATGGATGCTTGCACGCCGGAATATTCCAGTAACGATATCCTCGTTACCAAACCATTAACGGCCAGTTCCCGTCATTTCTTTAAAAATGAAGAAAAAAAGCCCGCCAATGATAGCGAGCTTTTTGTTTATGCAAGATTACTTAACTTCAACGCCAGCTCCAACTTCTTCAAGTTTAGCTTTGATTTCTTCAGCTTCTTCTTTAGAAGCGCCTTCTTTGATTGCTTTTGGAGTGTTGTCAACAAGTTCTTTTGCTTCTTTAAGTCCAAGACCTGTAACTTCACGTACAGCTTTGATAACTTTGATTTTTTGATCTCCAGCTGATGTAAGAACTACATCAAACTCAGTTTTTTCTTCAGCAGCAGCGCCACCAGCAGCAGCTACAGCTACAGGTGCAGCAGCAGTTACGCCAAATTCTTCTTCGATTGCTTTTACAAGGTCGTTTAATTCTAAAACAGTCATGTTTTTAACTGCTTCAATGATTTGATCTTTAGTCATTTTTATTTCCTCCTCGAAATGGTTGGTTTTTTTTGAATCAGCAGGCTAAATAAGCGGTTAGCTTACGCGCCTTGTTCTTCTTTTTGCTCTGCAACAGCTTTTGTAGCAAGAGCAAGTCCGCGCATAGGTGCTTGTAGCACGCTGAGTAGCATTGAAAGTAGGCCTTCGCGTGAAGGTAGTTCTGCAAGAGCTTTAATTTCTTCAGCAGTTGCAACATTTCCTTCGATAACTCCAGCTTTGATTTCTAACGCTTCATGTTTTTTCGCAAAATCGTTAAGGATTTTTGCTGGCGCAATAACATCTTCAGTTGAGAATGCAATTGCGTTTGGACCTGTTAATGATTCGTTCAAAGCGCTAAGTTCAGCACTTTCAGCAGCACGGCGAGTCATAGAGTTTTTGTAAACTTTAAACTCAACGCCAGCTTCACGAAGTTGCTTACGAAGTTCTGTTACTTCAGCAACAGTCAATCCACGGTAGTCAACAACTACTGTTGATTGGCTTGAAGTTAACTTTTCAGAAATCTCAGCAACGATTTTTTGCTTTTGTTCAATAATTGCGTTCATCCTTACACCTCCTGTAGATTTGCTTGAAAACATTTATACCGTTTCAAAGAAAAAGCCTTCATCTCTATTGCAGACATGAAGGCAGTAATTTCAAAAGTCATAGTCAAGGACTATTATTATCGAATTACCTCGGCAGGGAATTAAGCTCGTAATGAGCACCTACTGTCTACGGTACAAATAGTATTCATTTATTCACAACAAAACTTATTATAACAATAATAGTTTTGGTATGTCAATTATTTATTTGAAAGAAGAAGGATCAACTTTCACGCCAGGGCCCATTGTAGTTGTTACAGAAACGTTTTTCATGTAAGTTCCTTTAGCAGCCGCAGGTTTAACTTTCAATAATGTATCATAGATAGTAGTGAAGTTTTCCACTAGTTTAGCATCTTCGAAAGATACTTTACCGATTGGAGCATGGATGTTACCAGCTTTATCTACGCGGTATTCAACTTTACCAGCTTTGATTTCATTAACAGCTTTCGTTACATCGAAAGTTACTGTGCCAGTTTTAGGGTTAGGCATTAAACCTTTAGGTCCTAATACACGGCCAAGTTTACCAACTTCACCCATCATGTCTGGAGTCGCAACGATTACATCGAATTCGAACCATCCTTGTTGGATTTTGTTGATGTAGTCAGATTCGCCAACGTAGTCAGCACCAGCAGCTTCCGCTTCTTTTGCTTTTTCGCCTTTTGCGAATACTAATACGCGTTGAGTTTTACCAGTACCATTCGGAAGAACAACAGCTCCACGAATTTGTTGGTCAGCTTTCTTAGGGTCTACGCCTAAACGGAAAGCAACTTCAACAGTCGCATCGAATTTTGCGAAGTTTGCTTTTTTAGCAACTTCGATTGCTTCAGTTACAGCATAAGCCTTAGAAACTTCTACAAGCTTAGCTGCTTCAAGATACTTTTTACCTTTTTTTGCCATGATATAAATCCTCCTAAATTGTGGTTTTAACGGAATGACCTCCCACGAATAAAGGTTGCGAGTATCAATCGCAACCCCGTAGAAACAAATAGCAATTACATGGATTAGTCTTCGATGACAATACCCATGCTGCGAGCAGTACCTTCAACCATACGCATTGCAGCTTCGACGCTTGCAGCGTTTAGGTCAGGCATTTTAGTTTCAGCAATCTCGCGCACTTGATCACGCTTGACTGTAGCAACTTTATTACGGTTAGGTTCACCAGAACCAGACTCGATACCAGCTACTTTCTTAAGCAATACTGCAGCCGGTGGAGTTTTTGTAATGAATGTAAATGAACGGTCTTCAAATACCGTGATTTCAACAGGAATAATTAGACCAGCTTGATCTGCTGTACGAGCGTTGAACTCCTTACAGAATCCCATGATGTTTACACCAGCTTGACCTAATGCAGGACCGACTGGCGGTGCCGGATTCGCTTTACCAGCAGGAATTTGCAATTTAACCATTTTAATTACTTTTTTAGCCACGAGACACACCTCCTTATAAGTCCGTGATGTGGTAATAGGGTAATACCCTCCCACTCATCTTGAATTCTTTATATATTAATAAAGAATGCTTGTATCGTTGAGGCCTAAAAATTGAAACATACTGACCTTTGAAATTTTACCACTTTCAAAAGGCAATTTCAAGTTTTTTTCCGTTTATAATTTTTCCACTTGATTAAAATCAAGTTCTACCGGTGTATCACGGCCGAACATATTGACTAGGACCCTTACTTTCCCTTTGTCTTTATCAAGTTCTTCAATCGGTCCTGCAAAAGTTGCAAATGGTCCTTCTTTAACTTGAACCGTATCACCGATTTCAAAATCAACTTCGATTTTGCTTTCATCTACGCCCATGCGTTTAAGAACGACTTCAATTTCCTCCGGAAGCAATGCAGTCGGTTTTGACCCAGCTCCAGATGAACCCACAAAACCTGTTACCCCAGGCGTATTCCGGACAACATACCATGAATCATCCGTCATGATGATCTCAACCAACACATAACCTGGAAACACTTTCTTTTTGGTCACTTTCTTTTTGCCATCTTTCACTTCTGTTTCTTCTTCTTCTGGAACTACAACGCGAAAGATCTTGTCTTCCATCCCCATAGTTTCAACACGTTTTTCCAAGTTAGCTTTAACCTTGTTCTCATAACCTGAATAGGTGTGAACTACATACCAATTCTTTTCCATGTGTTAGGACTTTAACGTCCTTCCCTCCCTGCAATCGATCATTTTCTTTATTAATCTTTATCTTTGAACGTTTTAGCCAAAAAACCATACAGGCGTCATCCCGAACTTAACTAGAATATATTGTGATGATTCGTATTACAGCAGCACTCGTTTTTGAACTTCTTCACTTATTAAAAAAGACAAATTAAAAAACCCGTTTCCGGGCTTTTCTGCTGACACATATTATTCTATCACTATTATACCTTATTTTCGAATCTCTTATTCAATAACTAAGCGAATTAATTCGGAAATACCCAAATCGACCACTGTAAAGAATAAAGCCATAAATACTACAGTCGTTACCACCACGATTGTATATTTGGTAAGCTCCTTGCGTTTCGGCCAGCTTACCTTTTGCATTTCGCGAGCGACTCCGCTGAAAAATTCGGTAAAACGTTTCATGAATGTACCTCCAAGCATTAGAAGCTTCTGTCAATCTATTTATAAAACGGTTATTTCGTTTCTTTGTGAATCGAGTGTGAGTTGCACGTACTGCAAAATTTCTTGATTTCCAGCCGTTCGCCGCTTGTCGATTGTTTGCTCTCATAACTATAATTTCTTGAACCGCAATCGTTGCAGGCAAGAACTATTTTTTTTCGCATTAGATACACCTATCCTATCTACTATATCCATAAAACCTTATCACGACTGTTTTTTATTGTCAATATCAAAGCGGGTTCCACCCATTATGGACAACGTAAATCAAAACATCGGCTTGCATCTAAAAATCTTAGTGAATAAAAAACTTCCATGTGGAGAAGGGACAGATGAAATTAAGCGGAAAAAGCGGAGGGATTATAAACTGATTTCCCTTACTTCCAGATAGCGCTCGAGCTTTCTTTTCACCCGCTGAAGGGCGTTGTCGATTGACTTAACATGCCGGTTCAACTCTTCCGAAATTTCTTGGTAGGTTTGTCCATCCAGGTAAAGAGCTAACACTTTTCTCTCAAGATCACTCAGGAGCTCGGCCATCTTTAATTCGATATCGTCAAACTCTTCTTGGTTGATGATCAGTTCTTCCGGGTCCAAAACCTTCGTACCCGATATGATATCCATTAGAGTTCGGTCCGATTCCTCATCATAAATTGGCTTGTCCAGGGAAACATAGGAATTGAGCGGAATATGTTTTTGACGTGTTGCTGTTTTGATAGCTGTAATGATCTGCCTCGTAATGCATAGTTCTGCAAATGCTTTAAAAGAAGATAACTTATCCCCTTTAAAATCACGGACGGCTTTATATAAACCAATCATACCTTCTTGCACGATGTCTTCCTTATCGGCACCAATCAAGAAATAAGTCCTTGCCTTCGCTCTTACAAAATTACGATACTTTTGGATCAAATAATCAAGCGCTTCACTGTCTCCAGTGTGCACCAACCCTATCAATTCATCATCCTCAAACTGAAGATACTTTTCGTTCAGCTTCATTCCGAATTTGAGACCCACATTATATCCCCCTGACCTGACTCAGATAGAAATATTATACAGCAGGTAAATTTTACCCGTCAATGGTTCAAATTTTCCCCCGGCGCCATTTTTCGAAAATTTCTGCCACTTCTTCACTTAAAGGAATTTTAGCAACTGGTCTTATCGTTGTTGTTTTTCTTACATCTTTCTTGATTTCGCCTTGAATTTCTTCCATTTCAATTAGCAGTTCACGAGCAGATTTCCTTAGAGCCCCTTGGCCAAAGATCACCCACTGTTCCGTGAAGTCAGAGGTTGCCACTTGAATTTGCGTTTTGACATTATTCAGTTCGATGGCCATCTTTTCTATTCTTTCATCCGCAGTTTCATTTTCTTTTGTAAAAATTACGTCAACTTTGTGATTTTTGAATATGCGGGCAATTCCCTGAACATATTGAGCATCAAATACGACAATTACACGGTATCCGGTAAATGCTTGATATTCCGCCATCATTTCTATCAATCGGTCCCTTGCAGCAGCAAGATCCCGTTCTTTTAATTCTCTCAGTTCCGGCCAAGCTCCAATAATGTTATAACCGTCCACCAACAGAATATTCATTTCGTCATTGCCCTAGGGGATTTCTTTTTCTATAAACCTCATACATCAATAAACCGGCTGCTACCGATGCATTTAACGAAGTTACTTTTCCTGCCATTGGAAGACGGATGAGAAAATCACATTTCTCTTTCATTAACCGGGCCATGCCTTTTCCTTCGCTGCCGATAACAAGTCCGATAGGCATCTTTCCGTCCATGTTACGGTAATCATCGCTGCCTTTCGCATCGGTACCGACTATCCATACCCCTCGCTCTTTCAATTCTTCCACCGCTCTTGCCAAATTTGTAACGCGAGCTACAGGAATATATTCGATTGCACCAGTCGAAGCTTTAGCCACTGTTGCCGTCAAGCCAACCGCTCTTCTTTTCGGTATGATGATTCCATGGGCCCCGACTGCATCGGCCGTCCTCATGATCGAACCTAAATTATGCGGATCTTCAACCTCATCAAGGATCATGAAAAAAGGTGCTTCGTCCCGTTCAGCCGCTTTAGCGAATAAGTCATCCAGTTCCACATATTCATATGCAGCCACTTGCGCGATAACGCCTTGATGGATGCCTTCTACCATTTGGTCAATTTTTTTCTTCGGTACGATTTGCACGAGAACCTTCTTTTCCTTCGCGAGACCGATAAGTGGTTGCATCGAGCCTTTTTGCGAGCCCTCGGCTATCCAAATTTTATTAACTTCCCGTTCGGAGCGAAGTGCCTCCAATACGGGGTTTCTGCCAATGATATATTCTTCGCTCATGGGTTACTCCCCTTTTCTTCTTCAATGTATTCAATGGATTTTTTGATGAGTTCTTCCATTCTTTCTATTCGACCGGATAAATACAAAAATCCCATAAGAGCCTCGAAGGCTGTACTGTAGCGATACGTTTGCACATCTGTATTCTTCGGTACCGTACCGGATTTCGCATTTCGGCCGCGCCGAACGACAGCGGATTCCTCTTCCGATAGCCAATCTGACTCCAGAAAGAAGTGGATGATTTTATTTTGCGCTTTAGCAGCTACAAAAGATGTAGCTTTTTTGTGAAGTAGATTGGGCTTGACCGCCCCTTTTTGAATGAGGTGATGCCGTATATACGTTTCGTATACAGCATCACCTATATATGCTAAAGCAAGACTGTTCAGCATTTTTGCATCTACCTTACTATCGTAATGAAGCATTAATTACCCTCTTTTCCATCTTGTACCTTGAGGGGTATCCTCTAATATGATATTCATGTTTTTCAAGCGATCGCGAATTTCATCAGATAAGCCAAAATTGCGATCTTTCCGCGCTTGAATCCTTTGCTGTATCAACCCTTCAATTTCTTCATCCAGTAGCCCCTCTTCTTCAAGGGACAAACCGAGGACAGAAAATAAGGTGTTGAATTTATCAAGGAAAGCATCAATTACTTCCTTGTCTGTGTTTTTCTCCATCAAGTAATAATTTGCCTGTTTGGAAAGTTCAAAAAGCATGGATATTGCATTAGCCGTGTTGAAATCATCGTCCATTTCCTTAATGAATTGTTCATGTAAATCATTCAGCTTCTCCAACCAAACATCATTATTCTCAGTCAATCCGTCACTTACTTGAAGGCGATGCTTTAAATTTTGATATGATGTCCTTAAGCGTTCAAGGGACGCTTTTACATTTTCAAGCACTTCTTCACTATAATTGATCGGATGACGGTAATGTACTGATAACATGAAGAAGCGTAACACTTGTGGATCATGCTTCTGAATGATGTCATGCACAAGGACGAAATTGCCTAAGGACTTAGACATTTTTTCATTCTCAATATTTATATACCCATTATGCATCCAATAATTCGCAAAGGTCTTACCCGTCAATGCTTCGGATTGTGCAATTTCATTTTCATGATGCGGGAATGCCAGATCTTGACCTCCTGCATGAATATCGATGGTATCCCCCAAATACTTTTTGACCATTGCGGAGCATTCGATATGCCAACCAGGACGCCCCTTACCCCATGGGCTCTCCCATGATATTTCATCATCCTTAGCCGCTTTCCAAAGGGCAAAATCAAGGGCATCTTGTTTTTTCTCCCCTATTTCAATACGTGCCCCCACTCGAAGCTCATCGATGGACTGATGTGAAAGCTTGCCATATCCTTCAAACTTACGAGTGCGGTAGTACACATCCCCTTCCGATTCATAAGCGAAACCTTTCTCGATTAGCGCCGAGATGAATTCAATGATTGCATCCATGTTCTCCATTACGGTCGGGTGAGCATCCGCTTTTTTGCAGCCCAGTGCCGACACGTCTTCAAAATACGCCTTGATGAAACGCTCAGATATGGTCGGGACATCTTCCCCCAATTCTTTTGCCGCGCGAATCAGCTTATCATCCACATCCGTGAAGTTCGAAACGAATTGCACATCATATCCACGGTAATCCAAATACCTACGAACGGTATCGAATACGATTGCCGGTCTTGCATTGCCAATATGAATGTAATTATAGACAGTGGGTCCGCATACATACATCTTCACTTTTCCCTCTTCAATCGGGACGAAGGTTTCCTTTTTTCTTGTTGCTGTGTTATATATTTTAATCGCCATATTATAGACTCCTTTCTTCCTGCTTCTGTTCGGCCAACCTTGCTCTTAAGGCTCTGATTTCACTATCCAATTCCTTAAAGCGATCAGCGATTGGATCAGGAAGATCACAATGATTTAGGTCTTTATTGATTTTGATACCATCTTGAATGACCACTTTACCTGGAATGCCCACCACTGTAGAATTAGGTGGCACTTCCTTTAAAACGACCGATCCCGCACCGATTTTCGAGTTTTCCCCAACAGTGATGGAACCCAGCACTTTTGCTCCTGTAGCTATCAAAACATTATCCTTTATCGTAGGATGACGTTTTCCCTTTTCTTTTCCGGTCCCCCCAAGGGTTACACCTTGAAAGACGGATACATTGTCGCCAATTTCACAAGTTTCGCCAATGACGATCCCCATACCATGGTCAATGAAGAAACGACGGCCAATCGTAGCCCCTGGATGAATTTCAATTCCGGTAAAAAACCGGCTGATTTGAGATATGCTTCTCGCCAGGAAAAAGAATTTCCTCTTAAATAGTGCGTGAGCCATCCTATGACTCCAAATCGCATGTAAACCCGCGTACGTCAATATGACTTCCAAATAGCTGCGCGCAGCAGGATCTTGATCAAAAACCACTTCGATATCTTCTTTAAACATCTTTAACAAAATGATTCCCCCCTATGTTCCGTCCTTTTCCAACATCCCCTTTTGAAGCTTTTAAAGCATATAAAAAAGCGTCTCTGTCCAAATAGACAGAGACGCTTGAAGCGCGGTTCCACTCTGTTTGGAATGTACGAACCAGGTAAAGCTTTTTCCTGTTTTTTCATCCCCAACTTTAATCCCTGTAACGGAGGACATTCCGCCTGTGCCTACTATAGGTTAGTTCAGCAAAGGACTCAAGGGTGCATTTCAGAAAACGAGAGGCCTGAACCACTTTCAGCAGGTTATGGTTCTCTCTAAAAAGCTTCGTTTACTTACTTCTCCCCATCTACGCGTTCTTTTGTAAGATTATTAAATACTATATTACATTTTCGACAAATTGTTAATATAAAATACTCTGAATACGCTGTTTAATTTTTTCTTGGCCCAGTAATGAAATTGCCTTAGGCAAGTCAGGACCATGTGTTTGACCTGTGACGGCAGCCCTTATCGGCATGAATAATTTTTTCCCTTTATGCCCTGTGCTTTTTTGTACGGCTTTAATCGACTTCTTGATTTCATCCGCATTAAATTCTTCAAGCCCTTCGATCTCCTGAAGGAAAGCTTTCATGACTTCCGGTACCTGTTCTTCAGCCAGCACTTCCTTAGCTTCTTGCTCGAACTCGACGTCATCCTTGAAAAACAGTTCAGAAAGCTCGACTATTTCCGCTCCATAGCTCATCTGTTCTTGAAAAAGTGAAACAAGCCCATGTACCCACTCTTCTTCTTCGGCGGTCAGTGTCTCTGAAACCTTCCCGGCTTTAATTAAGTGAGGCAATGACAATTCCACTGCACGATTGACGTCCAATTGCTTCACATATTGATTATTCATCCAAGTAAGCTTTTGCTTATCGAAAAGTGCAGGTGATTTAGACAGACGGTCAGCATCGAAAAGATTAATGAATTCTTCCTTCGTGAATATCTCTTCCTCCCCGACCGGAGACCATCCTAGTAATGTAATGAAATTGAATAAAGCTTCAGGTACATAACCAAGCTCTTCATATTGCTCAATGAATTGAATGATCGACTCATCACGTTTACTCAGTTTCTTCCTGCTTTCGTTTACAATCAGCGTCATATGTCCGAATACCGGCGGTTCCCAGCCGAAAGCTTCATAAATCATCAATTGTTTTGGAGTATTGGAGATATGATCATCACCGCGAAGGACATGGGAAATCTTCATCAAGTGATCATCGACGGCCACTGCAAAGTTATAAGTTGGAATGCCATCTTTTTTAACGATGACAAAATCACCAAAGCCATCCGTTTCAAATGAAACCTCATCCTTGACCATATCTTTGAAGGTAAGGACCTTCCCAGCTGGAACGGCAAAGCGAATGCTCGGTTTTCTTCCTTGTGCCACTAGTTCCGCTTGCTCTTCCTCAGTTAAATGCTTGCACTTCCCGGAATATTTTGGCGTTTCATTGCGTTCGACCTGTCCTTCACGCTCTGCTTCAAGCTCTTCTTCCGTACAATAGCATTTATATGCTAAACCCTTATCCAAAAGCTCTTGATACAATTCCTGATAAAGGTCGTTCCTTTCGGATTGACGGTATGGACCGTATTCACCGCCAACATCAACACCTTCATCCCAATCCATGCCAAGCCATTTCAAATATTTAAGCTGACTTTCCTCTCCGCCTTCAATATTTCTCTTTTGGTCGGTATCTTCAATACGGATGATGAATTTCCCGCCTTTATTTCGTGCGTATAAATAATTAAATAAAGCAGTCCGTGCATTACCAATATGTAAATGTCCAGTCGGACTCGGTGCATAGCGAACTCGAATATCGCTGCTCATGATATATATAGACCTCCCAGTCGTTCTATTCTATTGTTTATATTATCATTTAAATACATTGGGATAAAGGCATCCACTCTAAAAACGATTTAGTTTGATTTGACCAATAAGACAACAGCCTGTGCCGCGATTCCTTCGCCCCTGCCTGTAAATCCAAGTTTCTCCGTAGTGGTCGCCTTTACATTAATCCTGTCTATCGAGGCATCTAAAAGTTCTGCAATCCTGCCTCGCATTTCCTCGATATAAGGTGCCATTTTCGGGCTTTGTGCAATGATTGTACAATCCGCATTGCCTAGGGAATATCCTTCTTTTTTTACGATCGCCCAAATATACTGCAGCAGTTTTGCCGAATCGGCATCTTTAAATTCAGGGTCCGTATCCGGAAAATGCTTACCGATATCCCCTGCACCAATTGCCCCCAAGCAGGCATCGGCAACAGTATGCAGAAGGACATCCGCATCCGAATGACCCAGCAGTCCTTTCTCATACGGAATCGTAATCCCGCCAATTATCAAAGGCCTGCCTTCCACAAGCTGATGAACGTCATATCCTTGTCCTATTCTAAACATATCATTCTCCCCAATCATCGTTTTCCATGTTGTTGTTTATGTAAAATCGCTTCTGCAAAATAAAGGTCTTCCTGAGTCGTAATCTTAATATTATCATAATTGCCCTCAATAATAACTACCTGTTCATTGATCCGCTCTAGTAAACTTGCATCGTCCGTCCCTAAAAATCCTTCAGCTTCTGCCTGTTCATACGCCCTTTTTAATATGGATACACGAAAAGCTTGTGGAGTTTGCACCGCCCACAAGCTTGATCGTTCCACTGTTTCCAATACCTTTTTGTTTGCCGCTTTTTTAATCGTATCCTTAACAGGCACTGCAATTACGGCACCTCCATGAAGGGAGGCGGCAGTAGTCAATTCACTGATTTGACCTAGGGTAATAAAAGGGCGGGCACCGTCATGGACCAGGACGATGTCTTCATCTGCATGTTGCAGTCCATTATAAACGCTTTGTTGCCGCTCCTTGCCACCCATGACCAGTTTCTTGACCTTTTTAAGACCATACGCTGCTATCAATTGATTGAAATAATCCTTTTCTGCCGGGTTTATCGAAAGGATAATCCCCCGGCAGTCAGGATCTTCTTCGAAGACACGCAGTGTATAAACAATGATCGGGATACCCGATAGTTCAATAAAAAGTTTATTCTTGCCCGCTTTCATTCTTTTGCCTTGTCCAGCTGCAGGTATCACTACTTCATAAAACATAACGGTTTCTCCTACTCTTCTTTATAATGCTTTTTCTAATAGTTTCGGTTTAGCGAATATCATGCGGCCTGCAGAGGTTTGCAATACACTTGTGACAAGTACATCGATCCGTTTCCCGATATGGTCACGGCCACCCTCGACAACGATCATGGTTCCATCGTCCAAATAAGCGATGCCCTGGTTCTGCTCTTTCCCGTCCTTTATGACCTGAACGTTCATCTCTTCCCCAGGAAGCACAACAGGTTTTACGGCATTGGCCAGGTCATTGATATTAAGTACCGCCACATTTTGAAACTCGCATACTTTGTTTAAATTGAAATCATTGGTAACGACCATTCCGCCCGATATTTTGGCAAGCTTCACCAGTTTACTGTCCACTTCCTGAATGTCTTCAAAATCCCCCTCGTACATCTCCACTTTAATCGGCAGGTCTTTTTGAATCCGATTCAGGATATCCAAACCGCGCCTTCCACGATTCCTTTTCAATGCATCAGATGAATCGGCAATGTGCTGCAATTCGTTTAATACGAATTGAGGAATGACTATGGTACCCTCCAGAAAGCCTGTCTGACAAATATCCGCAATTCTGCCATCAATGATGACGCTTGTATCGAGAATCTTCAGGCGCTTGCTATACCCCTCTTCATCCTCTTCGCTTGCTTCACCATCCGTGTTCTTTTTCTTATTGCTTTTCGTGAATAAACTCAATAGCTCATCGCGTTTTTTAAAGCCCACCTGAAAACCAAGATATCCAAATAAAAGCGTAAGGATGATAGGAACCACCTTGATGGCACTGAATGCGGATCCAACCAAGAACGCTGCCAGCAATCCAACTAAAAGACCTACGCTGCCAAAGATTATATCCGTAATCGGTATCTTTACAAGCTGTTCCTCCAGCCATTTCATAAAATAGATCACGTGATCTACTGCCCAAAAAGTTATAAGATAAAAGATAATGGCACCCAACAGTACACTTACATAAGGATTGTTTAATAAAGCAATATCGTCTGCATGTAGAACAGTTAATAATTCCGGAATAAGCAACATACCAAGTGTTCCGCCTACTATTAAGAAGCATGCTTGTATAATGCGTTTTAACATCCCTTTCACCTCCTTCTACTCATTATTGACCAATAAAATAAAATGAAACCTTCGAAAATTCGTTTTCACTATATACGTTAAATTCACTTAAGGAATTAGTGGATTTACAAATATGAATTCTTCTCTTTTTCGTAATATTAGCCTAGCACCCCGAGTTTTGAGTGTCAAAAATAAACACCAATCAATTTCAAGCCCGTTCAGGAGTATTTTTAAAGCCGGCTGCACCTTACATCCTTCTATTTGTGACCAGCTGATTTTTCAAAATTCGGAGTCCTTCTTTAATTTTATTGGCCCGGACTTCTCCTATGCCCTCCACGTCGTCAAGGTTTTCAACCGTAGCTTTATTGACTTCACTAAAGCTTCCGAACTGTTTCACTAAATTTTCGATGATCAAACCCGGCAAGCGTGGGATTTTATGAAGAATACGGTAACCACGGGGATGTACTGACTCATCAAGATGAATGTATCCATGATAGCCCAGCACCTTAAGAAGAATGCTTTCATCCAATTTTTCCTGCATGGCCAACTCTTGAAGCCTAAAAATGATTTCCTCGGGATTTTCATCATTACTGGAGGTATAATCCTTGATAAGCCATTTCCCTTCCGTTTCGATATCTGCCAGGATTTCATTCATTTGCAAACGGATCAGCCTTCCTTCCGTACCAAGCTCATTAAGGTACGTCAGCAGCTCCGCCTTGATCCTGAGCACCATCACATAACGGTGAAATACCTGCAAAAGATCGGCATAGGTCACGATTTCCTCAAACTCGAGCGCTCCTAAAACCGATATGCTCTGCTGCAGGACCACCTTGTATTTTTCCAAGGTCTGGATGGCTAAATTAGCCTTGGCAAGTATGACTCCTATATCTTTAAGGGCATACCGGAAATTGCCCTGATATAAAGTGATGACATTCCGGCGTTGTGAGATTGCGATGACCAACGACTTGGTCTCCCTTGCCACCCGTTCCGCTGTCCTATGCCTCATTCCCGTTTCAGTGGAAGGTGTACTGTTATCAGGCACTAATTGGGCATTTGCGAAAATGATCTTATCGGCGGTTTCATTTAAAATGATGGCCCCGTCCATCTTCGCCAACTCATATAATGTACTGGGGGTACAGCTGCAGTTGATTTCGAAGCCGCCATCCACGATCGTTCGCACCTTCTCATTATATCCGGCCACTATCAAACCGCCCGTGTTCGCCCTCAGGACATTTTCAATACCCTCCCGAAGCGGGGTACCCGGTGCTACGATTTGCAGAATTTCCAATTTTGTTTTCTCATACCCTTTTTTATCTGTCATGCTTAACCCCCTAACGATTGTTTAAGAGCCTCCGAAACCGATGAAACACCAATGATCTTAATACCTTTCGGCGCGGTCCACCCTCCTATATTATTAGCCGGTATGATAGCCCGCTCAAACCCTAATTTCGCTGCTTCCTGCACCCTTTGTTCAATTCGAGACACCCTTCTAACTTCACCAGTCAGCCCCACTTCACCAATGATGCAATCGGCAGGGTTTGTTGGTTTATCACGGAAGCTTGATGCAATGCTTATTGCGACAGCGAGGTCAATTGCCGGTTCATCCAGCTTGACACCGCCAGCAACCTTTAAATACGCATCTTGGTTTTGGAGCAGCAAGCCCACTCTCTTTTCCAGGACAGCCATTAAAAGCGAAACTCGATTGTGATCAATTCCCGTGGCCATCCGCCTCGGATTGCCAAAACTCGTAGGAGAAATCAATGCTTGAATTTCAACAAGCACCGGCCTTGTGCCCTCCATGGATGCGACGACTGTGGACCCCGAAGCTCCTTGCGACCGTTCTTCAAGGAAAATTTCCGATGGATTCGCCACCTCTTCCAATCCATGTTCTTTCATTTCAAAAATACCCATCTCATTCGTCGAACCAAAGCGATTTTTAACCGCACGTATAATTCGATATGTATGGTGTCTTTCACCTTCAAAATATAATACGGTGTCAACCATGTGCTCAAGCAGCCGTGGTCCCGCAATGGCCCCTTCTTTTGTAACGTGACCGACGATAAAAATCGCAATCCCGTTCGTTTTAGCAATGCGCATGAGTGAGGCTGTGCATTCCCTCACTTGTGAAACGCTTCCCGGGGCAGATGTAACCTCCGAATGGTAAACCGTTTGAATCGAGTCAATAATGACCAAATCCGGTTTAACGTCTGTAATTGCTTGTTGGATATAGTCCATATCGGTTTCAGAATAAACGAATAGATTTTCCGACATGGTCCCAAGCCGGTCCGCTCTCAATTTGGTTTGCTTGACTGATTCTTCACCTGATATATAAAGCACTTTTTTCTGTTTATGCGCCAATTGGGATGATACCTGTAAAAGCAGGGTGGACTTACCGATACCCGGGTCCCCTCCGATCAATACAAGTGATCCCTGTACGATCCCGCCCCCAAGAGCACGATTCAATTCCATTAGATCCGTCTTAATGCGTGGTTCTTTTTCCGATTGAATGGTCGTTATGGGTGCTGCCTTCTCCCGTTCCCCGGAAACTCTAACCTCTGAATGGGTAAAAGCGCCTTTTCTTGCAGGTTTAACGATTTCGGTTTCCTCGACCATTTTGTTCCATTCACCGCAGCCTGGGCATTTCCCCATCCATTTCGCGGACTCATACCCACAAGACTGACACATAAATTTCGTTTTCTTTTTTACAGCCATAAATTACTCCTCTTCCTTTGGAAAAAATATCTATATTAAGGATATTATATCTCTGTTTTATTTAAACCTTCTTAAGGCTAAGTTTTTTTAAAAAAATATTCACTTTGCTTGTCCCGTTTATACTCATATCTACCTATGGATAAAAAACAGAGGTACACTGCAAAAGAATCTGCGTGTACCTCGAAGTTTAGGATCAGGTTATTCACTTACATTAACAGGCTCGCCTTGTCGGATTGCAAACTCATTATTCACGACATCCATTACTACCGTTTGCCCTTTTTTCACGTTGCCTTTAAGCAACTCTTCGGATAGATAATCCTCTACATGCTTCTGAAGCGCCCTGCGGATTGGCCTTGCCCCATATTCCGGATCAAAACCTTCCGTGGCAATTTTTTCTCTAGCCGCATCTGTCAGCTCCAAGTATATCTCCTGTTCTTTCAAACGGGTAGTAAGCTGATTTGACATTAATGTAACGATTTGTTTCAAATGATCTTTCTCTAATGAGTGGAACACGATAGTTTCATCAATACGATTCAGGAATTCCGGACGGAATGCACGTTTGAGTTCTTCCATCACTTTCCCTTTCATATTTTTATAGTCCTGCCCAGTATCCTGGATGTTAAAGCCGACATACTTATCAGTTTTCAAGGCAGACGCCCCTACATTCGATGTCATGATCAGAATGGTATTCCTGAAATCGACAGTACGCCCCTTGGAATCTGTCAGTCTTCCGTCTTCCAACACTTGAAGAAGAATATTGAAGACATCCGGATGCGCCTTTTCTATTTCATCAAGAAGAACGACGGAGTATGGTTTCCTCCGCACTTTTTCCGTTAACTGACCGCCTTCTTCGTACCCAACATATCCTGGAGGCGATCCAACAAGACGTGAAGTCGAATGTTTCTCCATATATTCGGACATATCGATGCGGATCATGGCATCTTCATCACCAAAAATGGATTCAGCCAAAGCACGGGCTAGCTCGGTTTTACCGACCCCTGTAGGCCCCAAGAAGATGAATGAACCAATTGGACGCTTAGGATCTTTCAAACCTGCCCTTGCACGTCGTACTGCTTTAGAAACCGCAATGACGGCCTCTTCCTGCCCAATTACACGATCATGGAGGATTGACTCCATATTAAGCAGTTTGTCTGACTCCGTTTGCGCCAATTTAGTGACCGGCACTCCCGTCCAGCTGGATACGACGTGTGCAATGTCATCCACGGTCACTTCACTGTTTTCCTGCCCTTGTTTTTCTTTCCAAGTTTTTTTCGTTTCTTCCAATTGTTCTCTTAAGCGTTGTTCTGTATCGCGAAGCGAAGCAGCTTTTTCAAATTCCTGACTTTGAACGGAAGCATCCTTTTCCTTGCGAACATCATCTAGTTTCACTTCAAGTTCCTTTAGGTTAGGTGGCGTTGTGTATGAGCGCAGCCTAACTTTGGAACCAGCTTCATCAATCAAGTCAATCGCTTTATCAGGTAAAAAGCGATCGGAAATATAACGGTCTGATAATTTGACTGCAGCATCAATCGCTTCGTCAGTGATCGATACGCGGTGATGTGCCTCATAACGGTCACGAAGACCTTTGAGAATTTGGATGGATTCCTCAATTGTCGGTTCATCGACTTGGATTGGCTGGAAGCGACGTTCAAGGGCAGCATCCTTTTCAATATACTTGCGGTACTCATCCAAAGTTGTAGCACCGATACATTGTAATTCACCACGGGCCAATGATGGTTTAAGGATATTGGAGGCATCGATGGCACCTTCTGCACCACCTGCACCAATCAATGTATGCAATTCATCGATGAATAGGATGATATTACCTGCCTGGCGTATTTCATCCATGACTTTCTTCAACCGATCCTCAAATTCACCCCGGTATTTAGTGCCAGCCACAACAGTACCCATATCAAGTGTCATGACGCGTTTATCACGTAAAATCTCAGGTACCTCATTATTGATAATCTGTTGGGCAAGCCCTTCAGCAATGGCTGTTTTACCAACGCCAGGTTCACCGATCAATACTGGGTTATTTTTTGTACGACGGCTTAATACCTCAATGACACGCTGTATTTCCTTACTTCTTCCGATAACCGGATCCAAGCTTCCTTCCCTGGCAATCGCCGTTAAATCACGGGCAAGGCCATCTAGTGTCGGCGTGCTTGCATTTGCAGCGGCTGAACCTTGATGACCACCTGATTCATTGCTGCCCAAAAGTTGTAATACTTGTTGTCGGGCTTTATTTAAACTTACTCCCAGATTATTCAATACGCGGGCAGCGACACCTTCCCCTTCTCGTATAAGACCTAGAAGGACATGCTCTGTCCCAACATATGAGTGACCTAATTTTCTTGCTTCATCCATGGAAAGCTCAATGACCTTCTTGGCTCTTGGGGTATAATGTATCGTTTGAGCCGTATCCTGTCCACGGCCAATTAAATTTTCCACTTCTTTCTGAATCTTCTCCGGACCCAATCCAAGAGCATATAACGCTTTGGCTGCAATACCATCACCCTCTCGGACCAGGCCCAGTAAAATATGTTCCGTGCCAATATTATTATGACCTAAACGGATTGCTTCTTCTTGGGCTAATGCTAATACTTTCTGGGCTCTTTCAGTAAAACGACCAAACATCATAGGGAATTCCTCCTTAAGAATTTTCGTTTTGAATAAAATTGCTGGCAATTCTCTAAGTAATGGCAGAAGCTTATTCTTGCTCCATATCTATTACATGAAATTTAATTCTCCCTAAAGGGGTCAATAACCTCTATGAGGAGGAAGATTCCGTGAAATTCAAGCGTTCCCGGATGAGTGCTGCTCTACGGATATCCCTTTCATGGGGTCTTAAAGGGCCGCCTGCGTACTTTTGTAAAAATCCCGACTGCGTCAAAATCATCAATTCATTTAGAATGCTTTTGGAAATACTCTTTATATACCCAAGATCTATCCCTAACCTAACATCGGAGATACATGTAGCTGCTTCCTTTGTCTCGATTATTCGAGCATTGGACAAAACCCCATATGAACGGAAAATTCTATCTTCTAATTGTATGTGGGAAGTCCTCGCCAATGCATCCCTCGCTGACCGTTCCTGGGCTATGATTTGTTGCACTACACTCGTTAGATCTTCAACGATATCCCTTTCCGATTTTCCAAGAGTGATTTGATTGGAAATTTGAAAAATATTCCCCAACGCTTGACTGCCCTCTCCATAAATCCCTCGAACCACCAACCCCAATTGATTGATAGCCGGTATGATATTATTCATCTGCTGTGTAAGGACCAGACCCGGCAGATGCATCATGACTGAAGCCCTTAACCCTGTTCCCACATTAGTCGGACAACTAGTCAGGTATCCTCTTTCTTCATCATATGCATAGTCTATGGATTCTTCAATCCAATCGTCAAGAACATTTGCAATCTTTAAGGTTTCCTTTAGCTGCAACCCCGACATTAAACATTGAATACGGAGATGGTCCTCTTCGTTTATCATGATACTTATTTCTTCATTTTCCGAAAGGAGACATGCGCTTTTCGCTGAATCTTCAACTAAATGAGGACTGATTAAATGTTTTTCAACCAGAACGCGCTTTTCCAGTGGCTGCAATTGGTCAATCTCTAATAGCTCCAATTTCCCAATCTCTGGTGTTACTTCCTCTTCGATCCTTTTTTTAATCAATTCAATGATTTTATTAGCTTCTTCGTTCGAAAAGGAGGTTGGGAAGGTAAAGTCTTTGAAATTCCTGGCCAGCCGAATCCGTGAACTCAATACAATATCGATTTCCGGACCTTCGGCACTCATCCAGGAACTCAAGGCGTTTTCTACAAACTTTTCCAAGCTCATAATTCCTCGCCTCCCTCTTGTGCTTCATACCTTTTTTCAAGGGAACGAACCTTATCTCTTACTTCTGCCGCCTTCTCAAACTCCTCTTGATCAATGTGGACCTTTAAAACTTCTTTCAAATCCAAAATTTGCTTTCGAAGATATATGGCGCCGCCAATCCTTTTTGGAATTTTCCCTATGTGTGCTGTATTGCCGCTATGAACCCTCTTTAAAATGGGATTTAACTGTTCATTGAACGTTTTATAACATTCGGCACAGCCAAACTTGCCAATATGGACAAATTCTTTATAAGATCGATGACAATGCGGGCAGCGCCTCTCTTCCGTTTTCGGAAATGCATTTGCCTTTGTCTGTTGAATATTCGACTCCATATTCAACAATCCTGCTAATAAATTATTTATTGAAAAACCAGGTCCACCTGCCTCCATGAACATTTCACCTTTTTCCTGAGCACATTTCTCACAAATCATGACTTCAGTCTTTTTCCCATTGATGATTTTGGTGAAGTGCAGGGTAGCAGGCCTTTGATGACATTCTTGGCAAATCAACGTTCATCACCTCTGCCAGTTTCATTTATATTTTAAAGTAGTAAGCATCGCTGTTAAAATTCTTGCCCTAAGCTCATCGCGGTCAGGCAGGTCGATATAAATCACCGATCTATCTATGACGCTCATCATAATCTTTGCTTCTCTTTCATTAATGACGTCTTCATTCATCAGCCGTGAAATTACTCCTTCAGCCATCGATTGAGTTACCCTGGAACCAATAAGCGATAATAAGTGGTTGATAAGTTGCACGGAATCCTGTGATTCCACTTTCATGATGCGTATATAACCGCCGCCTCCACGCTTACTCTCTACAACATAACCTCTCTCGATGGTAAACCTGGTATTTATTACGTAATTGATTTGAGAAGGAACACACTGAAATTTATCCGCTATTTCACTTCTTTTTATCTCCAAGATATCTTTTTGACTTATTTCAAGTACTTGCTTCAAATAAGTTTCGATAACATCAGATATGTTTCTCACTCAGCCTCCTCCATTCTGACTTTGACTATATTTGACTATTATTATACAAGGAATAATGCATTTTGCAACTTAAACGCATTTTCTTTCTGTAATATCCATTTTCTCCAAATTATATGTAGTTACATACCCCATTGAACATTAAAGTTGAAATATCTTACATAAATACCCTATATAGATGGATGTAAAACCTGAAATTTTTCTTCTCCTTAAGAATTCTGCCCCTTTTCCCCAGCTCATCCATTCCTCCTCATGATATGGCAACCAATTCAAATAAGGCCAGCCCGTACTGTCCCTGCAAACGGAAAAATTTTTTAATTACAAACAAAAAAAGACCAGCCGGATGGCTGATCTTTTTAAATGGCTTGGCGGCGTCCTACTCTCACAGGGGGAAACCCCCAACTACCATCGGCGCTGAAGAGCTTAACTGCCGTG
>NZ_JBHZPD010000015.1:0-65141 GCF_042787955.1 Peribacillus sp. YIM B13477 | reverse complement strand
CCCGCCTTTGGATCTCTGAGTTTCGGCAGCAAGGAATAGTAGTCCGCTGCCGAACCCCGTTTAAGGGAAATGCCCTGCTCCTTCATGGCCCAATAGATAAAACCGCTGCAATCCATTCCAATCATCGGATCATATTCTCCGAAAACATAGGTAAACCCACGTAAAGTATAAGCATACTTTATGACATCATAAGCTTTATCATAGGAAGCCTCTTGATTTGCATAAAATGGATACAAGGGACTGCTGTATATTTGAAGATACTGTCCCTGCATCAAGCTATCAGTCGGTAACGCGTTACGCTTTTTGATTGTATCCACCGATACACCGTAATTATCCGAGATACTTTTAAGTGTTTCATTATTTTGAACGACATGCTCTCCTTTTGGTGTATACGTTTTATACTCGGCTTGGTATTGTGCAAAATATTTTTCCATGGTAGATCTCACCTGAACTGTCTCCGCTCCGTATCCAGAATTAACGAACTGATTTCCCCCCAGATAGATCCCTGCGGTCACGACTTTTGAACTCCCCTTTTCCAGAAAAAATATAACATCTCCAGCCTTAGGAGTATTTGTATCCATTCCTTGCTTATAATAGCCTTCAACTGACAAACGGTCGATAGGCACCTTTTGCCGGGAGAGTACCCAATGAATCAATCCGCTAGAATCAAACCCTTTGATAGGTGTCTCTTGTCCAGCCGTTTTTTTAAATCCTGTAAAAGTTTTCGCATAATTCCCAATTTGTTTCCCTCTCTCTGACCACTGATAGTTCGAAGGAGTATAAGCATTTTGAATGGTTAACTTCTGGCCAATATATAACTTACCATCCGGTAAACCATTCATATCCATTAATTGCTTTGTCGATATATCATAGATCGCTGCAATCGATTCTACCGTTTCTTGAGAGGATACAGTATGCACTGGATCTGCTGCTTCAACTTTTAAGCCAGATAAAAAAGTAAAACTAGCCATGCCTAGTAATAAAAACAACATACTACCTAATATTCTTTTCGCCATTTAACCCTTCCTTTATCATACAGATTTTGTTCCTTCCTATTGAAATTATGTAATAAAATATCAACTGTATAACTTTAACATAAAAATACTATTAATTGGATTCACTTCCACTTTCATCATTGAACTAACCTTCTCTTTTGTTTATACTTTTGCGATATTAATATAAGGCCATTTTGTAAGAAAATGCTCCTTCGTAAAAGTGTCTTTTACGAAATACGCTATTAAGCTAATTATAGGATCAACAATAAAAATGATATGACGCGAAATACAAAAAGCTCATTTCCAAAGTAAGAAAGAACTGAGTTCAGACTGTAGACGAACTCGCTGAAGAACAAGTTTGTCTCCATTTTATTTAGGTTTATAAAACCTTGAACGTCGCTTGGAACATAGGGCACTCGTTTTTCGCGGGCGGCCCGCCCTCGGTGCTTTTGCGCCTGTGGGGTCTCCCTCGACGTGCCTTTCCCGCAGGAGTCTCCCACACACGCTCCAATCAACTCTGTTTTAAATTTTAGATAAAACCCTTTTTTCTACAAACTCCTGAGTTTTTAATTATTTTCTTCACTCTTATATGTTGTAAAGTTATGGGTGAATAACTTTATCTCTAACTGTGCATAGTGACTTCTTGTTCCTTTTTTCTAAATATTTGTTTTCTTAGGAATGGGATTATCCAATGATCTAAACCTATTCTCGCTGCATTAAAGCCTGCAACAAGGATAAATATTTCAATTAAAACCATCTGTGGGTTTGTACTCGTTGCTCCAGAGAACATGTAGGAAAAGTTCATTAGCACTCCCATTAATACAGCAAAAGTTGTAAAAGTTCCTAAAAGTAATCCAAGTCCGACTAAAAATTCACCCCATGGAACTAGAATATTGAATATCCCTACATTTGGTAATGCAAAGTCACCTAAAAAGTCAGCCCACCAAGATTGAACAGATGGATGTTCACCAGTTACTTTTCCTATTGCACCTGTAATGAATCCAGATGCATCAAATTTCCCACTAGTTATTTTACTCCACCCTGCATTCAACCACTGCCACCCTATAAATATACGAAGTATTGTCAGCATAAATGACGCGTAAATATTTTCTCTTATAAACTTAACTATCATTATTAAATCCTCCTTAAAAATAAGTAGTTATACTGGTTAACAACAATTTTCACAAGGCTATTAAATTGTCTTAGTCTTAGTCGTATCTATTCAAAAACATCCGTAAAAACTTTTTCAGTATTTTTGCAAGCTCCATTGCTAAAAAATACCCTTGTTTTTTATCTCTTGAAATTTCTCCAACTACCCCATTTGCAAACCTTAAGTGCTCATTCTTTTTCTTTTTTTAAAATAAACCTAGATGGGGGTACGTTCCGAGAAATACAGATCCAAAACAGTAATTAGAAAACCTCATTCAATATTGCTTCTTGCGGTACATATGGAACAGATTTTCTGAGCTCGTTAATACTTTTTCCGGATATTTGAATATTGACTTATCCTTCGGGATTAAGTTTAACAAACCTATTAATAATGTTTATTTCCCTTCCCCATTTGGACCGATAACCCCAACCAATTCACCTTGGTTTACCGCTTCATTACCATGTTAGGATACAAACAAACTCTTAACGGGAAGTGCGGAATTCATTGCAAACATCTCCTTTGTAAATAATTTTTCGATAAACTAATAATGTTTACCAAAGGCAACATCGATCCAAAAAAATAAAGTGGTTATCTACCACACTTCACTTTAACGGCATTATATGCACTAAGGTAAAAAAGTTTCCCTAAGGAAAATTTTAATCTGAAGGTAAAACCTTGTCAATCAAAATGGAGCCATTACTAGCCTTATCTTCGGGATCGCTGGGTGTACGTTAGCTTAAGAAAAACGTTTAAATATGAACGCTCCATTTCTGCTTCTTATATGTAACAGGTTTTTCACTTGGTAACGTGACAGTTATTTACTTTATTAATTCTAACAATGGTAAAGTATTGAACTTGCCCTAATTTCGAGGAAATACTTTGCTCATAAGAAACAAAAATACCTAATAATGTGACTAAATAAAATTAATCTAATCTAGTTTAATTTATTCTTTTTTCTCAAAACCAGGCTAATCTAAACTAGTAAAGATATTAGCATACGTCCATATACTATTTTATTAAAGCGACCAATCTAGATCGTAATCAAATTACCCGTTTGGCCTTATTTATCGCTGCACATTCAAAAAAGTAGAAAAGTATCCTCCTTAAACATAAAAATTACTGAATTCCCTCTCCCCTGCAACTGCTTGTATCGTTTCTTCTTCCAAGGAAATGTTTTTAGCATTCCCCGATATTTTTTTATATTATGCAAAAAAAAGAGCCCTCCAGCAGAGTTGAGTAATCTAACACCACTCATCTTACGGAAGAAGCTCAATTTCACATGCAATTATCACATCTAACGATTTGCCTGATTGATAGAACTAGCTATTAACCCTTACACGGTTTTATACGGCCGTATAACCGCCGTCGACAATTAGGCTAGTGCCAGTAACAAATGATGCATCTTCACTTGCAAGGAAGAGAACAGCTTTAGCCACTTCTTCCGCTCTGCCTAAACGGCCGATTGGATGTAAATCGATCAAACCTTGTCTAATTTCACCTTGTGCTTTGGCAATAAGTGGTGTATCTATATATCCAGGGCAAACTGCATTGACACGAATGCCATCTTTCGCATAAGTCGCACCTAATGTTTGTGTCAATAGTTTGACACCGCCCTTTGCAGCAGAATAGGCTGTTACCCCCGGTTTCCCTGCATGGCTATGGATGGAGCCTGTATTGACAATGGCGCCGCCAGTAGATTGTTTTTGCATTTGCGCTATCGCATATTTATCGGATAGGAAGACACCGGATAAATTAATATCAATCGTTTTTTGCCATTGCTCGTAGCTTAACTCATGAATGTTTCCGTCTCTTGCAATTCCTGCGTTTGCGAACATGATATCCAGTTTTCCATATTTGTTAACCGTCTCTTCGATCATATTCTTTACGTCATTTTCATTCGTCACGTCAGTTTTAACAAAAAAAGTATCATACCCGTTTCCATTTAACTCTTCTGACACCGCTTGTCCATGATCAGCAAAATCGGCAATGACCACTTTTGCTCCTTCTTCTGCAAATAATTTAGCCGTACTTGCTCCAATCCCGCTTGCACCCCCTGTTACGATTGCCACTTTATTTTCTAATCTCATATCTAAACACTCCTTAGTTTTTAGTTTCTACTACCCGCTAGAAAGTCGGGTTTTAGCGAGCAGTCGCTCCGCCGTCCATCACAAATTCAGTACCCGTCGTATAGGAAGATTCGTCCGAGGCAATGAAAAGCACTGTATTCGCCACATGATTGACGCTGCCCAGATGTCCCAATGGGATTTCTTTACCCAATTCATCTTTTGAACTGCCCGTTTGTTCAGAAGCATAGTCCGCCATCCCGGTATCGATATATCCTGGATGAATCGAGTTTACACGTACCCCTTTTGAAGCATACTCGGGTGGCAGCATCTTTAGTCATTGTCCGGACCGCTCCCTTGCTTGCACCGTATAGTACATGATCAGGGGCGCCAATCAAGCCTGCAATGGAGGAAGCGTTTATGACCGAACCTTTATTTTGTTCGCCATCAGTGGCATAATGTGTTTCATTCAAACATTACTGGAATCATTTTTACTATTTTTTTCCGCTCCAAATATCGAGGACGTAAAAGACACATACGAAGAGTACATGGATACTTGGCTACAATCACATTTACCCCTTTTAAATGAAAAGCATTTCAGCATGTTCCGATTGATCTTTGAAAAGTCCATCGTTACCTCATTGGTAAACCTGAAACATGCCCAAACCCTTTCCATCCTTATGTTCTTATTATCCATTTTCTCTCATCTCATCCATAGCTATAACAAGTGGACAGGCGACGAACCGGAGCAACACCACAAATCCAAACAAGAGCATGCAGAACTTAAAAGACTGCAGCTACTGGACCAATTGGATGAACTTTTAATTATCTCAACAGGATTTAAGGATTTTGCTTTTATCCTAAAAAAATGTGAGGAGTTCTTTAACTATAAAAGATGTGTTTTTTATGCTTATATTCCTTGGTCCAATCAATTTCATGGCACCATTGGATCCGAGCTGCCAAAAGTTCAGAGTATGAGGGGACACGTCAGCTCCAAGCAATCCATGGTATTCAATTCAAAAAAGCCGGTATTTATAAAGAATCCCCATATTTACATTAAAGAGGAACATATACAGCTATTTAATCTTTCATCTGTCATTTTTGTACCGATTGTTCATGACCAGCAAGTGTTCGGCTAGCTGACCTTTGATCAATTAGGAAAGGAATTCGATTATTCAATGGATGAAATGACTTTACTTGAACAAGTCGGAAAACGGCTCGGTGTATATTTATCAAGAAAGGATGATGAGGTATCAATTGGTACCGACATACAATTGACCGAACGGGAAGCCATGATTTTAAATTTGCTGGCTGAGGGTTATAACAATAAAACAATGGCCGAATTGCTGCAATTAAGCGAGCATACCGTTAGAGATTATGTAAGAAGTTTAATGACAAAGTTTAAAGCCAAGAACCGTACACAGGAAGTGGTTTATGGTTTTCGGTTAGGCCTGTTGAAGTAAAATTATTACCGAATCTATAAAGAACCAAAAAAAGACCGAAAAATTTTATTCGGTCTTTTTAAAATTTTCAAAGAATATATACTTTATTTACCTTCACTTTTTTTCTCTGTTTTTCCAGATAAAAACCATCCGCCTATAGCGATAAGAAGCATGACTGACCAAAAGATTATATTCCAAACCGGTCCTTCAACAAAATCGTGAGAGATAATGTGTACGGCTGGATGTGCAAGGGTATGCATTAATAACTTAACCCCTACCCAACCAACGATTAACATGGCTGCCGTTTCGAGGCTAGGTCGCTCCGTCAGTACCTTAACGAAGTATCCTGCCGCAAACCGGATGACGATTAAACCTGCAATGGCCCCTAATAAAATAACAATGAATTTTGCCCCATCCATTCCTCCTATATCCCCCATTGGCGTATCTGGCAAGGCAATGACTAGAGCGACTGCAGCTAAAATGGAATCAATAGCAAAAGCAATATCAGCCAATGCAATTTGCGCAACGGTCATCCGGTAGCTTTTCCCTTTTTTTTCTTTTTCTCCGTGATCCCTTTTTAATAAATGCTTTAATGAAATGAAAATCAGATATGCAGCCCCAATTGCTTGAACTTGCCAAACATGGAAAAGGTACGAAATGATGAAGATTGCACCAATCCTAAATATAAAAGCCAAAAGCAACCCAATATTAATCGCTTTTTTTTGCTGTTCTTTTGGTAAATGCTTTGACATTATAGCTAAAACCAATGCATTATCAGCAGATAATAAACCTTCTAAAAAAATTAGAATAATTAACACCCAGCCATATTCCAATAATAACGATAGTTCCATGATACCCCCCTAAAAGCATGTAAAAGAATGCGTATATAACTTAAAACCCAACAACACTTTCTCCTCCAATATTGTCCCATCTTCTCTTCTTCCTTATTCAATCCTTCCGTCCAATTAGCATACTCCCTCTTTAAAGTAAAGCATCCATCAGCGCTATAATATTCTTTTATGCTTAGACTTCATTCCAATTGGGAAAAGTTAGGATTTATATCTTCGCACTCCGAAAAGCTCCAACTCAATTCCTATTCTGCCATTAAATGATATTTCTGTAAAATGTTTTTATGTTGTTCCTGCGTCTGTAATTGTACGGAGTATTCGTAATAAAAACATAGTCACTTTCATTTGACTCAATATTTAAAATGTTAATAATCCCCATCTCTACATACAAGCTTAATTAAAAAGAGAGCTACCGCGGCGGATAATATGGAAAGGTAAACATCATTGTTCCTTATATGATTTAGTTGCAATATTATTCAAATGAATAAAATCAAGGATTTCCCTAAATAATAGGAAGACTAATTAACAGGGAGGGATTTATATGGATGCTAAGCGTGTAAAGCAGATTCTTTCGTCTTCATCTGACATTGAGGTTAGATATAATGGCACTTCAGTTTGGATTGATAATTTAAATGAAGATGGAAGAACAGCTACAGTACATCTAAGAGGACCATTAGAGGAAAGATCAGACGTAGCAATAGACGAACTTAAAGAAATATAATATCCATTAAAATAAGCTCCTCTTTAATAAGAAGAGCCAGTTTGTCTACAGTAAATTAAGGATTTGTCCAAATTGTACGTTGATCTACTCTCCAGGCATTCGCTTTCCGCGGGCGTTCCGAGAAGCCTCCTCGGCGCCTTTGCGCCTGTGGGGTCTCCCCCTGGACTTGCTTTTCCCGCAGGAGTCTCACACACCCGCTCCCCTTACTTGTTTTGACCTTACCCCTCGTATTAAAAAGTTCCTTTGCTCATTTCAATCTTAATTTTTGACCGATATAAATTTTGTCTGGGTCTTTAATTCCGTTTAGACTGACAAGCGATTTTACGGTTGTTTTATGTTTTTTTGCAATGAAGCTAAGTGTGTCGCCTTTTGTTACAGTATAAGTTGAGATTGTTTCAGTTTTAAATGCACGTGGTTCATCAGTCCTAAAAGTATTTATGGTATTTGTAAAATCCCTATAGGCTATATTCAAATCCACCTTTGTGCTGATCCCACTTACCTTACCTGAATCGGAATGCTGCCAAATGTCCGTGCTGCGTCCCAACGTCCTGTTGTATCTTGCAATCCAAAAAGCGTAATTCTTCAACCTTGATTCCTCTAAATCATTTTCGAGAAAATATTTACCAGTATACAGCATAGCCGTGTAGCCAGCTTTTTCAATGGCTGCTAAAAAAGCGATTGCGGCATCGGTCAGCGTTTTTTTATTTGCCTTTTTTTTATTTTCCTCAAGATCAAGAACAACAGGGTAATTTAAAGCAAACGAGCTGATTGAATCTAAAAAATAAGCAGCCTCAGCCTTTGCTTCTGCAGCAGTTGCAAACTTTGCATAATGATAGGCCCCGACTTTCAATCCCGCTGCCAATGCTAGTGGTGCATTTTCTTTGAAATAGGATAGCTTAGAATAACTCGTTCCCTCTGTTGCTTTAATGAAAACGAACTTCACGCCTGCCTTTGCAACTTCCCCCCAATTTATAGTACCTTGCCAATGTGAAACATCGATTCCCTTGATATATTCCATATTAAAGTCCTCCTTAAGGAAATAACCCTATGGGGGTAAATGTTTTATGATTTTAACATATCCCTTATAAAAACATCATATAGTGAAAACTGCAGTCTTGTTGCCCGCTGCCCACCTTATAATAAGATATTTGATTGGGTTAAAACAATTTTAAATCTTTAAATTTGGCTCTTTTCGTAAAGATTGTTGTTTTTAAAACGAAACTATTTAAGGTTGATTGGAGCGGAAGCGAGCATCTGGAGGGAAAATTAACCACACCTCACTACTTGGTAAATAGCAACAAAGTATGTTAAAACAGCCTTAAATTTAGATTGAAAGCAAAGTATTATGCTGTTTCCTTTTGTTTTCAAAGATTATTTTATGCTATACTGATTCTATTAATATCAGAAGGGATGATGGGTGGCCGATGATTAACTAATCTTATTTTTAAAATTTGAAATCGCATATTTCAAATCATACAAAATAGGATTAGTCTGCCCATTTTCTATAAATTTTAGAGCTATCGTGAAAATAGCTCTTATTTGATAATGCACAGGTACGACTAATCCTTCCATATGAACTGGGGAGGATTTTTTTTATTCTCCCTTAAAGAGAGGGATGGATTATATGAAAGAACTTTTAAAATTAACCAATATTAGTTATGAAGTATTGGACCAGAACATTTTTGAAAAAGTTAATGCTACAGTTCAACAAGGCGAGATCATCGGTATCATTGGTAAAAATGGTGCCGGAAAATCTACGTTGTTGCAATTAATCAATAATGATTTAGAGCCTGCACATGGACAAATCCAATGGCTGCAGCAAGACGTGAACGTTTTTATGGTTGAACAAGAAGTCGAGTCCCATTCTTCAGAAGATAAGACGCCTTCAGAAGTTAAATTACTTGATAAAATGCATGTACCAAGACATGACTTCCCACAATTAAGCGGGGGAGAAAAACTGAAAGCCCGGTTAGCAAAAGGACTTTCTAAAGATGCTGACCTTTTACTATTAGATGAACCGACGAACCACCTTGATGAGGAAAGTTTAGAATTCCTCAAAGGACAAATTAAAAATTATGGAGGTACCATCATTTTTGTTTCGCACGATCGTTATTTTTTGGATGCTGTAGCAACGAAAATTTGGTCGATTGAAGATAAAAAGCTAATTGAGCACAGAGGGAATTATTCCAGTTATATGGAGGTTCGCAAACAGAAAAGACTTACACAACAACGTGAATATGAAAAACAGCAAAAAATGGTTGAACGGATTGAGGGACAAATGAAAGAAATCACTTCTTGGTCAAAAAAAGCCCATTCCCAATCGACCAAAAAGGAAGGAATTAAGGAATACTATCGCGTAAAAGCAAAGCGCATGGATGCACAGGTAAAGTCTAAACAAAAGCGTCTTGAAAAAGAGCTTGAAAAAGCAAAAACTGAACCTGTTGAGTCAGAATATACTGTACGCTTTTCAATTAATGCAAAAAACAAGATGGGAAAACGTTTTTTGGAAGTTAAGAAATTAACTAAGTCTTTTAACGGTCGAACACTATTTAAAAACGTCAATTTCACGATTCAACATGGTGAGAAGGTTTCCATAATGGGTCCCAATGGCAGCGGAAAGACTACATTATTAAAAATTATCCTTGGACATGAAACTTATGCGGGCGATGTATGGATTTCACCATCTGCAAAAACAGGCTATTTGACGCAGGAAGTGTTTGATTTACCACTTGAACTAACACCCGCCCAGCTATTTCATAAAGAAACTTTCGAGTCTAGAGGGCAGGTTCAAACTTTAATGAAGCATTTAGGCTTCACGGTATCTCATTGGACAGAACCCATTAAGAATATGAGTATGGGTGAGCGAGTGAAATGTAAGTTAATGGAATATATATTAGAGGAAAAAGATGTGCTCATTTTGGATGAACCGACAAATCACCTGGACTTAGCTTCACGGGAACAACTTGAGGATACCTTAGCACAGTACACCGGAACGCTACTTGTCGTTTCGCATGATCGATATTTTCTCGAAAAAACGACAAGCAGCAAACTCGTCATTTCAAATAATCGCATACAAAAGCAATTGTATGAATCACCCTTAAAAAGAGATGATCTGGAAGAACTGCGATTAACGCTTGAAACAGAAAGACAAGAAGTTTTAGGAAAGCTTAGCTTTATGACTCCAAACGATAAAGCGTACACAGAACTCGACCAAAAGTTTAATGAGCTTACGAAAAAAATAAATGAACTTGCTGACAAATGACTATCTTTTGTAACTTATTGAAACGGATAAATTAAATGTAAAAACCCTTAGAATGATTTAAGTCTAAGGGTTTTTTAGATAGGCTCTTTTCGTAAAGATTGTTGTTTTTAAACGAAACTATTTAAGGTTGATTGGAGCGGAAGTGCGAGACTCCTGCGGGAGCAGCGGGACAGGTGAGACCCCACAGGCGTTTACGCCGAGGAGGCTCACCGCCCGCCCCGCGGAAAGCGAGCATCTGGAGGGGAAATCAACCAAAACTCACTACCTGGTAAATAGCAACAAAGTATGTGAAAACAGCCTTTAGATAAGACTCAAATCGTCCAGGATTTTTGTACACCCCTCAGTTCGAAATCCATTTCCCTTCCTTAATACTCGCTTACTTTTCTTCAAGAACATGGATGAATCACGGTATTTTTCCTAGAAAACAAAAAAACTCATTGGTTTGAGATGTTAAAAGGATATCGGTAATGATAGGATTTGCAATTCGAGCAGAATAATAATGCCCCCTCGTTAATATGCTTTTAATGATGGATTTGTTAAAAGGGGGCATTAGTTATGAATGAGAATACACAGGAAGCCAATATGAGGAATAACTCGGGAATGTTTGTTGCACGCTCTTTAGATGAGATTCGTTTTTGGTCAAGAATAATGAAGGAACACTCGTTATTTCTAAGACTTGGTTTTAGATGTGAAGATACACAGTTAATTGAGGAAGCTAATCAGTTTTATCATTTGTTTGAACGGATAGAACAGCAATCCCATTCATTAACAAATCAAGCTGATCCCGAACAGATCAGGAGATTTAACTCGGAGGTGCAGCAAGCTGCTACAGGAATATTTTTGTTTAAAAGAAAAATATTAGGATTAATACTCACGTGTAAATTGCCTGGTGCGAACAATTTCCCGCTATTAGTTGACCATACAAGCAGGGAAGCCAATTATTTTAGAAAACGATTAAAAGAATTAAATGAGGGTAAATTGAAACCTCTCGCAGATGCGATCATCAAAGAAAATGTTTTCTTTTTAAGAATCATGGCGGATCATGCAAAATTCATCGGACATCTCCTTGATCCATCGGAAAGAAAGCTGGTGGATATGGCGCGAAACTTCAGTAATGATTTTGATCAATTAGTCTTTCAAGCTGTTGACTTAGAGTCCATGAAACCGCAATCACAAACCGCCCCTCTTTTGGATCAATTTCTAGATCAGAACCGTGTTTCCGTCGTATCACTTCGAGACTTTAAGAAAACGGCCAGGGATTTAATCGAAGAATGCAAAATCAAGAGCATTATCCATCCACTTTTGGCTGATCACGTTTTCCGTGAGGCCGAACGATTCCTTGAAATTATCGATATGTTTGAATCTCACCTTACAGGTGAAACATACAATTAATTAGAGATGTTTATAAAATTGCTATTTTGGATTCATATATTCAAATAAAATTGGCCCTTCTCGATATAGAGAAGGGCTTTTATATTTGAAAAGTTAAGAATGGGAGTTCACCATTGCTTTAAGTTTCTCTTTATCAGATACAGAAATCCAAGGTAATTCCTGATTAACTTCATTAATACCAGGTTGGATAACGCGGCTATTTAAAAGGTCACAAATACAATCATTTATTAATTGGATATCCTGGTCTGATATTTTTCGGTTATATGTAGCGGCTCCTGTTTGTTTGGTTATCCCCCCTATCAAGCCTCTTTGATTTAAAGAACTTCTGATCACTTCTCTTATAGCCTCTATACTAGTCAACGGAAATACATCAAGGTGCTTAACAATCATCCTAAAAATATCCTCTTTAGATAAATCCTGTTCAATATGTTGTCGCAATTATTCCACCCCCATTTGTCAAAACATTCTCCAAATGAAACGTAAAATCCTCCTCCTATTAACAAAAATCATTTAACAAATCCCAAAACAAAAAACCCCTCTCAATTAAGAGAAGGGCTTTTAACAATGGAGGAGTACCACTTAGGGGGTAGTACAATAATATAATTATCGCCAAACGTATACATTTATATTCACTCCATTCCTCAAGTTGGTGAAAACGGCCTTGCGTGACATTGAAAAATGACGCCATAGTCGTTCCCGTTCTGCCCTTCCAACGTTTTATCTCCTTTGATCGGAGTGTCGTGATTGGCATTATATTAACGGATTCAAATGATTAAACGGTTGGATGGTCCTATCTTTTGAATTATGGATGCCTCTTACACTATTTAATTTTCACCATGTTTCTGATATGCTTTTATCAATTGAAAAAAGAAAGGTGTAGTTACAATGATAAAAGAATTCAGGGAATTTATTACCAAAGGAAACGTTCTCGATCTTGCGATAGCTGTAGTAATGGGTGCTGCTTTCGGGAAGATCGTTTCATCACTAGTCGATAATATTATCATACCGCTAATAGAAATTTTATTAGGTGGGGTCAATGTTTCTTCGTTATCTTTCCCAGTTGGAAAAGCAGTTGTTCAATACGGTCAATTTGTCCAAGCTGTGATTGATTTCTTGATCATTTCATTTGCGATTTTCATATTTATGAAGGTAGCGAATTCTCTTATTAGAAAAAAACAAGCGAACGAGGAAGAGGTATTGGAAGCGGTACCGGCATCCGAGCAATATTTAAAGGAAATCCGAGATCTTTTACAAAAAAATGCACGGCAGGATGAAACATCGTAAGTATATACTGAATCAGTGAAAAAGTGCAGAAAAAGTCAAAAATCAGAATAAGAAAAAGCCCCTCTCTTTAATGGGAGGAGCTTCAGACTGTAGACAAACTCGATGAAAATCGAGTTTGTCTATTTTTATGACTTGTATAATTTGGACGTTGATTGGAACGTAGGGCACTCGCTTTCCGCGGGCGGTCGGCCCTCGGCTTTCACCTGCGGGGTCTCCCCTAGACGCGCTTTTCCCGCAGGAGTCTCGTACCTTCCGTTCCAATCAACTTTGTCTTACCTTGATAGAACACTTTTGCCTGGAGTCATTTTTGTTTTAAAATAGAAGTATTAAAACTTGAGGTGATGAGGATGCTTTCTAAACATGATTCTATTCAGCGAGATCAACTTGAAATGATTACTTTAGATCAACTGGTGCCACCGAACCATTTGGTTCGTAAAATGGAGGCTGCCATTGACTTCACTTTCATTTATGACTTGGTGAAAGATATGTATTCAGAGTTAGGACGCCCAAGTATTGATCCAGTTATTTTAGTACCTTATACACGTCCTCGCACCAAAGAAGGATTTTTCCGCAAACAGGACTATGTATACGATGAACATTTTGATTGTTACCTTTGTCCTTCGGGCGAAACTTTAAAGTACTCAACAACAAATAAAGAGGGCTATCGCGAGTACAAATTGCCAAAACAAATTTGTACAACATGCTCATTTTTATCTCGGTGTACAGAAAGCAAAGACTGTCAAAAAGTGGTGACACGGCATATCTGGCAAACACATGTGGAAGAAGCAGATCATCTGCGTCATCATCAAGATGTAAAACCTATATATGCAAAGTGTAAAGAAACGATTGAGCGTGTATTCGCAGATGCAAAAGAAAAGCATGGTATACGTTGGACTACTTTAAGGGGACTTAAAAAATTGTCAATGCAGGCGATGCTTACTTTCGCTGCCATTAATTTAACGAAGATGGCCAATTGGACATGGCGAGGTCCAAAAATGGCCTAACTTGTGGGCCCGTAGAGCCGAATCTCTTAACTTTAGGCGAAAAGTCAAAGGGAATTTCAAAAGGGGTTCAGAATTTTAATTCCGAACCCCTTTTGTCTACAAACTGAAGCCCCTCTCTTAAATGAGAGGGGCTTTTTCTTGTCATAATGAACTACGTATCCGTTCCTATAACTGGACAGGCGACACTTATTAAAGAACTTGTGTGTTGGTATTCGTAAAGCAAATTGACAGTAATGTTGGCAATCAAAAGAGGCTCTCTATCAACTCAATAGCAAGTATCAGCTGGAACTGCTGCAATAATTTTTATTATATGAACAAAATTATACAACAACCCTGCTTCTACATATTATTTATCGGCAATATTTATCGCGTAAAGCAAGGGTATACTTAACCGATTGCTCTGTACCTTTTTCTTGATCTTCAATCATTTGTTCTAAAAGTTCTTTTGGAGGATAATAGTAATCCAATGGTTTAATGACACTTAAATCATAAGGAGGTTGTTCAACTTTGAAAGCTCCTTCTCCAACCGCAAAGACTCCGCCAGCACCATGCTCTCTCTTAAAATTGATGGCATATGGAAAACACATTTCAACGTTGATTCTAGTTAGGGTAGATTTCTCAACCAGTATTTTAAAACATTCTTCTGTATCAATATTGCCTGTCCCTACTGGTACACCACATACCCTATAATCCTCGCCATCATGAATGATAATATGATCTTTAAAATGGGTTGTGAATGCATATGGTGCTAATTTCCTTACAGCTTCAACCGGATCCTCCCATGCCATCATTCCGTTGCCCACATCACAATGAGCGCTAACCCAAGGGCTGTTGACTTCATTTATAATTTGAATAACCTCATCTGTTAACTCTTCCTCATGATTTTCCACAGCTAGTTTTATCCTGTATTTCTCTAATAATGGTACAATTTGTTTGATATCTTCTGGTGCTTTTTTCAATCTTTCCGGATCATACTCTCCCAAGCATGTATACGTGCGAATCACATCCGCTCCGATTCTATGTGATGCTTTAATGACTTCTTTTAGATGTTCCGGATCGCTTCCATTTGTGTCTATTTCAGCGAAAAATCCATACTTTTGAATTTCTTTTCTTACTCTCTCTAAATATTCCGGTTCAAATGATTCTAAAGTGCCCCATCCTGACAACCCTGGCCATGGAACAATATTGATCATGACTCCGTCTAATCCCAATTCAGCTGTTTTTCTGATAAAACCGAAAATATCCATTCGCCCTGTAATAAATTGCAAGTGATAGCTTTCTGTTTCCAATCCAATTTTCATTTTTTCCCCACCTTTTATTAAGTATTTAGTTTTTTTGTTGATTTTCTTTTATTTGTTTACGATTTTAACTAGCTGTTTATAATAAAACCTTTGACTCCCAACGCAATCATTGTCAAAAAGACAAGTCTTTTGCCTTCTATTCCTGGTGATCGATCGAACATGCTTCCATGTAGAATAAATCCAAACATAGAAGGGGCATATCCAACTAAGCAGGCTATAGAAACTGCTGCGCCACTTTTTTCTACAGGTCCGCTTAACAAACCATTTTGAATAATTTTGATGAGTTACACTAATTAATTGAATAATATATAGAAGAATACAATTCGTTACCAATGAAGCCTAAATAGAATGACTCCCGCACCATACGGGAATCATCAATTAGCTCCATAAATTAATAGTCTTTTTCGATTAATGTCCAGAAGTCATTTTAATACCTATAGCGCCTACAATGATACAAATAATGAATAGGTTTAATCTTAAACTTCTAGGTTCATTAAAGAAGATCATTCCTGCTAAAACACTTCCAACTGAGCCGATACTGGTCCATATTGCATAGGCAGTACCCACTGGAAGTGAAGTTAATGACAAGGAAAGAAAATAAAAGCTTAAACTACCCAAAAAAAGACACGCTACAGAGGGGAGCAATTTTTTAAAGCCGTCTGCACGCTTCAGGCTAATAACACTACCAATCTCGGCAAATCCGGCAATAATAAGAAAAAACCAAGCCATTGAATCATCCCCTAACCTTGTATTTCCGTTCATTTCCTTTAATGTTTAGGCTCTGCTGGATTGACTTTTATTCCAATTATCCCTAATATCATTAAAGCCATAAAAAATACTTTCAGTGGATCAATGGTCTCACCCCAAAAAAGCATCCCAATTACTACAGTTCCAACCGTTCCCAATCCAGTGAAAATGGCGTAACCAGTTCCTAATGGTATTGAATGTAAAGCTTTTGAAAGTAAAAAGAAACTAAAGATTATAATAACTACCGTAAATATACTAGGTATAATTTTGGTGAATCCGTATGAATGTTTAAGACCAATCACCCAGACAATTTCCAAAAGTCCTGCCATTATGATATATATCCATGCCATTTTATCGCTCTCTCCTTTGGCATTGACACTTATTTTTGAACCACGAAGTTCTCCATATATCGATAAATCGCATAAGCTACCCCATTTTCATCATTATTAAGGGTTGTCGTTGTACAAACAGTTTTTATGACATCTTTTGCATTTCCCATCGCTACGCTGTATCCAACTTTCTGGAACATGGATAAATCATTGTTGCTGTCCCCGATTGCCATTGCCTTATCTAATGAGCCATTCATCAAGAAAGCCAATTTTTCAAGGGCTATTCCTTTTGAAGCTCTTTTACTGGTAATCTCAATGTTATGATCAGCAGATGAAACGACCATCAACTCATCAAACTTTTTGAATTGGTTCCAGGCTTCCTCTAATTTATTTTCATCAAAAGAACATGCTAAAATGTTATGGAATTCTTCCTCCTGTTTTAAGATATCATGATAGTTTTCAACTAAAACATATCCAAACTGGTCAAATTGCCTTTCCGCTATTTCAACTAATTCTTTCATATCTGGATTCAAATCTGCGCTTTTCAAACTTTTAATCTCGTTATGGAAATGTTCTCTTCCTTTTTTAAGAGCATAGATGGCTTTATCAGTGAACACTTCGTAATAATAATTCCGTTCATCTAACCATTGGAGAATGGATTCAACACGATCTTTAGTTATCGTAATAGAAGAAATGCACTTTGCGCTTTTTGAATGAATGGTTGCTCCATTTGTCCCGATTACAAATGGGGATATCCCGGCTTTTTCACATATTGTTTGAACGTCAAAATAAGCCCGTCCTGTTGAAATAACTACTTCAAAGCCTCTATTTTGGGCATATTGAATCGCCTTTATATTTTCTTCACTAATTTCATTCTGGTCGTTTAATAATGTTCCGTCTAAGTCTATCGCAATGAAACTCATGCTATATAGCTCCTTTTCATTCTATCTATTAAATTTTCTTTCTAGCTTTTTTTTGCTGCTATCAAAAAAAGAGAGTACTCCCTCTTCCATCTCTTTTATGGGCTATGCTTGAATCCAATTGACTTCCTCTAATTTTGAATCATTTCTCCATTCCTCTGGAAATGGCTGCTCGCAGACAATCACATCTACTTTTTCTAGAGGACAAACTTTACAAAAGGTGTCAACACCAATTTTAGAGTAATCCGTTAGCAATATGACTTGCTTTGATACCTCGACCATTTTGCGTGAAACTAATGTTTCACGTAAATGATAATTACTAACACCACTTTGAATGGAAACACCACCAGCTGAAATGAACGCTTTATCGATATTAAATTGACTTAACATTTGTTCAGTGAGACCCCCGCATATGGATTGATGCTTTGGATCAATTTGTCCTCCCAGTAATAGAATTTGTCCTGTAAACTTATTTTGATTGAGCAATTCGGTCAACACAGACGACACAGGAAGAGAATTGGTTAAAATCGTAATGTCTTTTTTATTTTCAATACACTGGGCAAATTCAAGCATGGTTGTACCTACATCAATGGCAATCACATCTCCGTTGGAAATGAGTTCCACCGCTTTTTTCCCAACCTTGATTTTTGCTTCTTGATTCACCGTTGTACGCTGTGTAAATGGAGGCTCCTCAAATTCAAAGACTGTTTTAATCGCTCCACCGTAAACCCTCTTTAACAGTCCTTTTTCCTCTAATATCATCAAATCGCGTCGAATCGTTTCCTCTGAAACATTAAATTGATCAACTAATTCTATAACTTTTACTTTTCCCATTTTGTTAAGTTCTTTTAAAATTTCATTCTTTCTTTCTTCAGGCAAAACAGACATATTTCTCCCCCTCGATCATCAATACTTTATAACATAATGCATTCTTTCTTCGGTACAAGAATTTGAACGCGTGCTCCTTGCTCAAACATTTCCCCACGGTGGTGAAGATAGTCTACATGAAAAGCGCACTCCTCTGTTTCTACTTCATATCTTAAAACATTCCCTGCCATGGAAACATCTTTAACAAATCCTTTAATTTCCCATTTTCCTTGTAAGTCCAAGCTGTCCTCACCAACAGAAACTAATTGTAAAACTTCTGGACGAATGGCAACTTCATTCCCTTTTAATTCTGTGGTGCGAACAAGTTTACGGAAAACTTCCATATTACAGACATTATAATTCCCGATAAATTTTGCAACAAATGTATTGACTGGAGAAGTATAAATTTCTGATGGAGAACCGGATTGTACAACTTGTCCTTTATTCATGACAAAAATTCGATCAGACATCGTCATTGCTTCTTCCTGATCATGTGTAACAAAAATAGTTGTAATATCTAATTCTTTCTGTATTCTCTTTAATTCTTTTTGCAGACTTTTTCTGATTTTAGCATCCAATGCGCTTAACGGCTCATCCAGAAGCAGTACTTTTGGCTCCATGACAAGCGCACGGGCAAGAGCAACCCTCTGCTGTTGTCCACCAGATAATTGATGAGGATAAGACTCTTCTTTTCCTATTAAATCAACCATATCAATCATATTATTCACTTTTGACTTAAGATTTTTCACCTTTTTCATTTTAAGGCCGTAAGCGATATTATCAAAAACATTCATATTCGGGAAAAGCGCATAAGACTGAAACACCATACCGACTTCACGCTGACGCGGTGATAAATCAGTAATATCTTTTCCATCAATTAAGATTCTTCCTACATCAACGTCTTCAAGTCCCGCAATGGAACGTAATAATGTACTTTTTCCGCACCCGCTTTGCCCAAGAAGTGTAGCAAATTCACCTTTTTTTAATGTTAAAGAAATATTATTTAAAACTAATTGATTGTCATATCCCTTAGTCACTTGTTCGATGGTTACATAGCTCATTAGTTTTCACCTTCTAAAGTAGTATTTTATGACGGTATTTTTCTTAAAAAAATGAAGGAATTCGCTTCTTATTTTGACCCGACAGGATTTCTTTTGTTTCTAAACGTAAGCTTTAATACAGTCCCCGTTAAAAGTAAAATCATTGAATAATAGGTAATAACAATTGCACTTGTTAAGTGACCACTGCTGTTTAGTTTGTCGGATAGATAAATTTGAAGGGTTTCGAATCGGCCCCCGACAAGCAAATTGGCAAAAGCAAACTCACTAAATAAAAGAGAGACAGATAATAAGGTAGACACTAAAATTCCAGATATGATATTTGGAAACACCACCGTACGAAAGGCTTGGAATTTTGTAGCACCGAGTAATTCAGCTGCATCAACAAGTTGTACAGCATTAAGCGTACGAAGGCTGTTACGAATTCCTTGATACATAAATGGTAGAATGGTTATGAAATAAGCACCAATTAAAATCCAAGGTGTTCCGGCTATTTGAATCGGTCCAGCAGAATAAAGCTTGATTAATCCAACAGCTCCAACAATGGGAGGAACTCCATAAGGAAGCATGGCTGCGGCTTGGAGTAATCCTTCCCATTTACTGAAATATACCGTGATAATAAAAATTGTCGGAAGCATAATAACAACACTAAGACCTACAGACATGACAATTAAAAACAGTGTTCGTCGGAAAGCATCATAAAACCGTTCATCTTGAAACAGTTCAATATACCATTTCAGCGTATAACTCTCAGGTAAAATCGTATGATCCCATTTACCAGCAATCGAGAATAAAAGTGTTCCTACAAGCGGAATTAATAAATATATAACTAGTAATCCAACAAATAATTTATGAAATGTCAATGAAGACTTCATCGTAAATCCCTCCTAACTCTACGCATCATTCGTTCATTGAACCACATCGCCCCTATCATGGTCGTTGCTAGAAGGACTCCCAATGCACTACCTAGCTGCGGCTTTAATGCAACATCACTAGCAACTAGAGAAGCAATTTGCAATGACAATATGTTAAAGTTGCTGCCGACCAATGCATAGGCTGTTGCGTAGGCTCCCATCGCATTAGCAAACAAAATACTGAATGTACCTACAATACTAGGTAAAAGAACTGGAACCCCTATCCGAAGCCAAAATGAAAATGTTGACCCTCCTAATAATGAAGATGCTTCTTTCCATTGTTGCCTAATTCCTTGATAAGATGGGTAAATGAGCATAATGGCAAGCGGAATTTGAAAATAAATATAAACAAGAATGAGGCCTGTCCAGGAATATAAATTAAAATCTGCAAACAGGTCCCAACCAATCTTGGCAAATAGCAACGTAAACAACCCATTGTTTCCAAGTAAGATAATATATGAAAATGAAAGGGGAATCCCTTCAAAGTTTGACGTCATATTGGTAACCATCAGTAGTCGGTTTTGTATTTTTTGAGAGAACTTTGTAAACGAATAGGCTGCAATGACTGCTACAATCACAGAAGTTATAGCAGAAAACAAGGAAATGACCAGGCTATTTTTAATGGCTTGTAAGTAAAATTCACTTTTGAATATGGTTAAGTATTGATCAATCGTAACTTGAATTCCATCATCTGCATAAAAACTATTTTTAATCATTGCCACTAATGGTCCTATCTCAAATCCAATCACAAACATAATAAATGGCAGTAAAAGAGCTAATAAGTAAATTTTTTGTTTTTTTATTTTTCGCAAGACTTCTCGCTCCTCTATGTTCTCTAACAATTTTGGAATTGGTCTAACAGTACATTCGTTAAGCCAATTCCAGTCAATCTTGAATCATCATTTAATGTTTTTACAAGGTGACTTTTCCTTTCAGACCTGGAAATTGATATGAAATCATTTTATCGGACGGCTCAATATTTAATAGTTCACAAACGAGCGGTGCAAAAGCTAATTGCGGAACCACTTCACCATAAATACCAGGCTCAACTTTTGGACTAATGATAAAGAGCGGTACATCACGTTCACCATCAGTTATGCCGCCATGGTTGCCATATTCACTCATGCCATGATCCGATGTAATTAATATGTGGTAACCTTCTTTGATCCAAATGGGCAATAGTTGTGCCAACAAGCTTCCCATTTTTAGGATTTGCTCACGATATTCTTTTGATTCCGAGCCAAAAATTTCTCCTTTTACATCTACACCGAGCGGATGAATATATAAAAAGTGAGGGTCATACTTTCTACGTATAGCTTCTGCATCCATTAACACATGGCTATCTGGATAGTCATCGTCCCAATAAAATTTTCCGTATTGAATTGGATTGGATTCATCTTCTTGCTCACGGTCTTCAATAAAATGGAATGGCGCACGATTATAAAGTTCGCTTACCCAGTAATAGGACACTGTTCCGTTTCTTAACCCGTTTTCTTTCGTAAG
Organism: Peribacillus sp. YIM B13477; assembly: GCF_042787955.1. Lineage (NCBI taxonomy): Bacteria > Bacillati > Bacillota > Bacilli > Caryophanales > Bacillaceae > Peribacillus > Peribacillus sp. YIM B13477. The sequence continues at coordinate 43,341 of NZ_JBHZPD010000015.1, read as the reverse complement.
ATGAAAGAGACTTTTCTCAGTAGATAAACGAACGGCTTGATTGGACGTAATCCCATTCATTGAAGCCGGCGTACCTGTTAACAACACTTCATATAATGGACGGGAAAGACTTGGAAGCTCCGACTTAACTTTGTAAAGTGACGCTTGATTCGTTTCGACTAAATGCTGAATAAATCCCAGCGCTTCGCATGCTTTATCGTATCTCATACCATCAACAACAATTGCTATTACTTTATTTGACATGGACTAACACCTCTTCTTGCCAAATCTGAGGTAAATTTTTAGCCGTTTCTTCCCAAGCTTTGTAATCTTCAATTGGTTTTGCATTTTTGTACTGTTCTTCTGGAACCATTTTTTCAGCTACTTCTTTCGGAAGTTCTACATCGCGAATTGGACGGGCAAATCCTTTAGCTAAATTAATTTGTCCTTCATCGCTTAAGATATATTCTCTAGTTGCCATCGCCGCATGCGGATGCTTTGCAAATTTGTTAATAATGGTTGCGTAGCCGCTTACGACTGAACCTTCACTTGGAATGGTCACTTCAAATTGATCGCGGTCAATTTGGTCAGCGTACCCAAGAGCATTGAAATCCCAAACAAGGGCAACTTCCACTTCCCCTTTTTCGATGTTAGCCGGCTTGGCATCAGTTAAACTAAGGCGGCCTTGCTTGGCAAGCTTAGCAAAAAAGTCAATTCCTGGTTGGAGATTTGTTTCATCACCGCCGTTAGCGATAGCGGCAGCAAGTACGGCCATTTGATTCTGTGTACCACGCTGAACATCTCCAACTGTTACTTTATAATCCCCTTTTAATATGTCATCCCAAGATTTAGGCGGGTTATCTACTAATTCTTTATTAGTAAAGAATGCAATCGTTCCTTGGTAGCCAACAACCCAATCTCCATTGTCATCTTTTGCCCACTCAGGTACCTCGTCCCAATAGGAAGTTTTATATGGCATCGTTAATTCTTTTTGTTCCGCGATTGGCCCAAAGGAAATCCCTACATCGCCGATATCGGCTGTTGCATTCTCTCCTTCAGATTCCATTTTGGCAATCTCTTCGGCACTGGACAAATCTGTATCATTGTGTTCCAATTTATATTTTTTTATCACTTCATTCCAAGTTTCTCCCCAGTTAGCCCATGAATCAGGCATACCGACACTATTAATGGTCCCCTCTTCTTTTGCCTTTGTTTCAATTTCTTTCAAGGTTAACGAACTTGGATCCTTAACCACTGGAGTAGCCTCCTCATTAGTAGCTCCACAAGCGGCTAATCCCAGTACACTCCCCCCTAACATCAAAGCTTGAATAGACTTGTAACAATTCTTCTTGAATGTGCGATTCATAAAAAGTGCCTCCATTTAGTGTGGAATCTTTAATGTTTATTACTGTTTATTACGGTTTTATCATAATCAGTAAACATTAATTCCACATAAACCAAATGTTAAGATTTTGTAAATTAGCTCTTATTTTTCCTTATCATCAGCTTTTTTCTTCATAAGCATTAACAACAATCCGCAAACAGGACCAAGTAAAAATCAAGTCTATAAAAGAGAATGTGAAAAACTTTTATTTAAAACATATCACCCTTTTCCCCCTCTTTTTAGCTCGCCGTTAACAAAAATCCATATTAGCTAAATAAATTTTCATGAAAAAAACTCTCTTGATACAAGAGAGTTTTACATAGATCTTATTATTATCAATGTTTGGCTATATATAATAATTGGTCTGGGTGGAATTTTTATACTTCATCCATTCCCCCAATTATAGCGCACACTACTAAACTGACAATTACAATATAAAAGTCGTTACACTTCAAAGCCATGTCGAGACTATGAACTATAATAGCCACACCAATTGTAACCATCACAGTTTATTTCATATGATCTGGAATTCTTCTTTCAAAAGCACAATTACTGTTCCGAGCACTATGCCTAGTGCATTAGCAGAGGAAACACTTTTTTTCCCATTATTGTAAAAATTCAAGAGAGGAAGAAATAAATATGCGTCATATTTTCGTCAATTCCACTACCCTTAGCGCTTTTCTTTTTCCACTTATTTAACTAAAGGGAAGCTTCCTCCGCTCAATGAAAAGCTCCTTACCCCCTGCATCAACTAAACCAGTTCATTCATTTCAGACTGGGCTAAATCACCAGCAGCTTTCACACGAATACGGGTTGCATTCCCAGGCATATACGCTAAAGGTACATCTTCTATGTCGACAATAACAAGCGTTTGAGGATCGGCTCCAGCACTGATAGCTTCTGACATCGCTATTTCCTTGGCCTGTTCCAATGCCGCTTCCCTTCCTATTTCAGCTAGTGCATATACTTTTTCAATTTGCCCGCTAACCTGGGAGATAGCCGACCCAATGGCATTTGCTACACCTGAATGTAATGGGCGTATGACTTCAGATGCACCTTTTAATTCCTCAGGTAAGAGGATGCTTCCACCCCCAACGAGAATGACAGGCACTGGTGCAGCGCTTGTTTTCATCTTATCGATAGCTTCTTCGACCAGATTGACCATGCTTAAATAGATTCTATTTAATAGCTCCTTATCAAGGTGAGCCACTTTTGAAGCATCCCCAAGTTCCACTTTTCCAAGAGCCACAGCAACATCCGTTGTTGTTAAAGTATCACCTCCGAAAATCAAGGCTTTTTCTGGCAATCGGTAACCGACACTGTCTGGTCCAATCGTGAACTCTCCATTTTCTCCTATGCGGATTATTGTACCTCCTCCAAGTCCAATCGAGATTAAATCAGGCATCCGGAAGTTTGTTCTGGCTCCTCCTATCTCTACTGCCAAAGAAGATTCCCTTGGAAACGATTGAACGAGGACACCGATATCCGTAGTTGTTCCCCCAACATCCAAAACGATTGCATCGGTTAATTCACTCAAATAGGATGCTCCCCTTAAAGAGTTAGTCGGACCGCAAGCAACTGTGAAGATTGGGTATTTGACTGCATATTCGATTGACATTAATGTCCCATCATTTTGGCAAAAGAATACTTTTGCCTCAATTCCTTCATTCTTCAGTGCATTGATGAATCCGTCCGCTGTCGTTTTAGCGACATTCACGACAGCAGCATTAAGAATCGTCGCATTTTCCCTTTCCAGTAAACCGACTGATCCAATTTCTGAAGATAAAGAAATTGAGATTTCTTCTCCGAGTACTTCTTTGAAAATTTCACTTGCTCTTTGTTCGTGTGTTTGCGATACAGGTGAAAAGACGGAAGTTATCGCGATGGAATCCACTTTCCCCTTGATTTCTTCGGCAATTTGATACAAATGCGCTTCATCTAAATCAACAATCTCCCGGCCATCAAATTCATGTCCGCCGCGGATTAGGTATACGTATTTTCCGAGGACGGCGCGAAGGTCATCAGGTACGCCGATAAGCGGTTTAACCGCTAAAGTAGCAGGAGCACCAATACGGATTATGGCGATATTGTTTAATCTCTTTCGTTCAACAATAGCATTTGTACAATGGGTCGTACCCAGCATTGCATATTTAATTTGCTCCCGAGGAACCTTTGCGTCATCGATTATTTTTCTCATTGCTGTATAGATGCCTATGGAAACATCCTCCGTTGTCGGTGATTTCGTTTCCGAAATGACCTGATTATATTGATCTAAAAGCACTGCATCTGTATGGGTTCCCCCGACATCAATTCCTATTCGATAAACACCCATTATACTAGCCCTCCTTTTTTCATTAGTTCTTCAACAGGAACATAATCGACTTCATAGCCAAAGTATTTTGGGCCAACTGCTTCAATTCCCTTTTCGGTTCGCCACTTTGGATGGCATGGCATTCCGATTACCACGCATCTTGCTCCATACCTGATCCCTTCAGTAGTGATCGGCAAGCCTGTTTCTGCATCAAGCACGGCAATTAAATCTGGAGTTACGCAAAGCAAGCGTTCTTCCGTCTGTGCAATTAAATGCTCGTTTTGGAATCGCACCTCGAGTTTTTCTCCCTTGTACTCATTGATTCCCTCAAATGTTGCCACACCTCTAGCAAATCCCGACTCTGTCTTGCGGTTGATATCACTCACTTTTCCACGGAACAATTCAAACCCGTCCGCCTTATTCAACACTTCTTTTATTGGATCAACATTATTTTGCTTTGCAAGCCTGATTGTCTTGCCGATTTGTTCTTCTAAGGTCAGTATATTTTTAATTCCGCTTTCCTTAATATTCTTTCCTGTCATTGGATAAATCGCTGTCATTGTGGAACCGCCCATTTCAATCGTTGCGGCACGGGCAATCCTCTCTGTCCAGACATTGTTTATGGTTGAGAGCAGTGAAGTATTTCCTTTCTCATCCGCAAGCACCATCGGAGTAGCAGCAATTCCGTCCAAATAAAAAGTGACCATTTGCAATTCCGGAAATGCTCTCCCCATCCCATCAACATCCACCACAGGCAAGCCAAGCTTTGCAGCAAGTGCAAGGGGCACCATCGAATTCACTCCGCCCGCTTCAATCGGCATCGTTGCAAAAATCTTTTTTCCCAAATAGGATTCGAGGTTTTCGAAAGCTGCAGTTGCTTCTTCTCCACTCGGAGCTTTTTCCAACATTACCGTCGGTGCTCCCATCATCGCGGAAGGAACCACTAATGCGTCATCAGGAACTTCATCCACATCCAACAATGTGATTTCCCCGTATTCTTCAATTGCCTGTAAAGCCATTAGTTTACCAATGTAAGGATCTCCTCCCCCGCCTGTTCCGAGTAAAGCCGCACCTACTGCTATATCTTCAATTTCCTGTTTACCTAATCTCCTCATTTTCTCAAAACCTCCGACTTCAAAAATTATGATGCGATATGATCCCTATTCTCTTTTTTTCCTTTGATAGATTTTATAAATAACACACCTGCGTAATAGATAATGCCGCTTATTAAAAGGGAATTGATAGATGGTATGCCAACTGTAATAAAGTAGCCGCTTGCAAATCCTGCTGCCCAGGCAACTAAAGTAACTGGATTCAGCTTTTCGGGCTCAGATGGCAATGTTCCTTTCTCTCTGCTTTCATCAAGAGCTTTTCGATACGTTTTCAGCACGAAATAATCAACCACCATAATTCCCGCTATTGGAGGTATCATGATTCCAAGTAAAACAAGGAAGTCTACAAATCTATCGAGAATGCCCATAATGGAAAGCAAAGTTCCGATAGCACCAATTACAAGTGTAACGAGTCCTCGATTCATCTTGATCTTAAAAACAGAATCGAAAATATTAGTAAAGCCAAGCGAAGAGGAATATAAGTTTACGTTATTAATTTTCACTGTGGAAAAAACGACAACTGCAGCACCAAGCCAGCCAGACGTTTGCAGCATGATGCTGACAACATCGCTCGTTTTTGCTGCATGGGCCATTAACACAGCGATCATTCCTACACCAAGTTCACCCACTAATGTACCAATGGTAGTCATCCAAAAAACATCCTTGCCGTTTCGGGCAAACCGACTGAAGTCAGGTGTGATTACGGCACCAATAATGAATCCTCCAGCAACCATTGTTGCACCAACGCCAAGGGAAAGACTTTCTCCCGGAGGAGGCGTGCCCATTAAACTGAAAATGGAATGATCACCGAGAACTTGATAGATGCCAATCCCTACCACTAATAGAAAGGCAGGAACGGTAATTTTGGCTGTCATGCTCAATAGTTTAAAACCAAATATAACCAGTACGGTTACGCCTAATCCGGTGATGGCAGCTGCAATTGGGAGAGTCAATTTACCGTCGGCAGCTTCCACCAAACCATTAGCAAAAACAGTGTTCTGTACTCCAAACCAGCCTATTGTACAAAAAGCGATGACCGCGCCAATGATACTCGAACCATACCTGCCGAATCCTGTCCAACGCGACAAAAGACTAGTTGAAAGGCCTTCACGTGCACCGGCATAACCGATTAGAAAACTAATAACCTGTAAAATGACACTTCCAAACATCATCGCCCAAAATGCCTGCCAAAAAGTCATTCCGTATCCTAATGCCGCCCCAAGCATAAATTGGGAAAGTGTAGCTAGGGCACCAACCCTGACAATCATGATATCCCACATTGGCAATCTCGCATTTTGCGGAACTCTTGATAGAGAGTAATCGTCTCCCAACTTTGTATGATCTTCCATAAAATTCACCCCCTATGATTTACTCCCCAGCTTTATCAATCAACTAGGAGATTTCCCTGCTTTTTAATGCTCTTTTGTATGATGGATACAATTTTTTTCGAATATTCAGTCAATTATCTCCATATGAATAAAACCTTTTAGGTATCCTCCTTAAAAGTCTATGAACGTTTTACTCTCTGTTTAGAAGGTGGAGTCATGTAGGTCAAGCGGCTTTGTTTAACCCCCATAGCAATTAAAATTTCAAGCATCTTTGTGGCTGCAAATGCGGGATCGATAACTGGAACATCATAACCTTTTTGCGATAATCGTTCCTGAAGCTCCGCTGCAATACCCATAAAGCCTGTACATCCTAACACTAAAGCATGGGCATTATCCTGTTCAATCGCTTTTATCATTTCGTCAAACAATGCATTTTTTAACTTTTCCTTGTCTTGAACTTCCAGAACAGGAATATTTACATATCTAATAGAAGCGACATTCCCATCTACACCAAGAGTTTTGCTTATGTTTTCAATCATGGGCACAACGTTGGGCAGCACCGTTACAATAGAAAAGGATTTTGCTAATGAGCTCGCAACAAGCATGGAAGACTCACACGGTCCAACAACTGGGATATTCAATATTTCTCTTGCAGGCTTCACACCTGGATCTCCAAAACAATCACTAATTACACCCTGATACCCCTCTTCTTCAGCCTGCTTTGCTTTTTCCAGGAAATTAGGTATACATAGTGCTTCATCATATTCGCTTTCAATTGATTCAGGCCCATAATCAAGATTGCAAACCCCTACTTCAGTGTTTTCGGTAACATATGATTTAATCTCTCTTCTAATTTCTTCATTAAAAATGTCCGATATAACCGGCATGATTACTTTAATTTTAATTGGAATACACTCCTTTATTTTTATTAGACCTGCTAAACCAATTTTAATTCTTTGTCATGATTTCATTATTTATATCACCCCCTTTTAGGCAACCATTCCGTTTGGCTATTCACTTTTGGACAGTGGCCCATATTTCCTCTCTATATCTCTAAACATGGAGCTGATGAATCGATCTGCAATCTGAACTTGTTCCATTAAATCCTGTCCCTCATACAAGTTAATACCCCAGAATAATCCATTCCCGAGTAAAACAAATTGCTTAATGATTTGGTCCATTTCGTCAGTAGAAAGGCTCGGATAACTCTGCCTCAAGAGATCCTCAAGTGAACTGACCATCCAATCATTAAAATGTAACAAATACTTTTGTAAATATAATTTAATTTCCGGAATGGGTGATGTAACCAACGATATATATGCCATAGTCCCTTGCTCATCATCTTTGTGATACTTAACGATCCCATGAAGCATTTCACTAAAAATCCGATCAACAGATCGTGAACTTGATTCAGCTAAAATTCGTTTCATTTCAGCTAAATGGTTATCAAGTAAATGTTGAAATGCAGCAATAAATAATTCCTCTTTGTTTTTATAAAAAAAATAAATGGATGCTGGTTTTATTCCCACTTCATCCGCAATTTTCTTCATGGTAGCTCCTTGGTATCCATGTAGTGAATAATGCAAAAGAGCTGCATCTATTAATTCTTGCCTTTTCAATTCATCCCCACCTAACGTTTATTAGGTAAATTATAAAACGTATATTTCAGAAAAACAATAATTTTCTGATTTTTTTGTTGAATAACTAAAATCGTGATTACAGGAGTTATACAGGAATCACCACATTGACCTAATAAATATTTTTTACATGGATAAATGTTAGTGAAGTCCAACAGTCGTTTTCTTTTTGTATTAATGGACAAGAGTTATCCATAATGGCAGTCCAGCTGGTATCATCCAGCTTCCGCCCTAACCTCTTGACTTAAAGCGGACTTCTTAAAAAACCTTAATTTTCGAGTGATTTTTTATTATGCCTCAAGAAATTCGTCACTGGTCAAAACAAACTAATCCTTTTGCAGCATCGGCATTAGTATGTACTTTTTGTTGGATCCAGATAGCCGATTCACGGTTCAAAAATCATTTTGTTTATATTTCCAAAAAAACAAAAAATCCATTTATCATTAAATAATGAAAAATGGATTTTAATAAACTTTTATAAGATTCTAGTTAAACACCCAGGTAATCCGTTTTAAAGACTCTTCCGACTGCGCATAGAAATCTACTGATAAAGGTTAGAAAAATTGAAAAATCACGGAGGTTCTGCAATGAATACAAAGGTTTTGCTTATTTATACCCATTTTTCACCTAATAAATATATGCATGATCATAAATCTCCTCTCTCCTTATATTTTTACATTTATTATTATAAGGAGGAGGATCATTTAGCAAGCTACAGGTTATAAACGGTTCTCTTATTTACACTTTTAAACGTTAAGAATTTCGTTGTAATGAAGGAGAATAAATTCGAAAACGAAATAATCATTTCCCTCCAGAGGGGATGCAATTACATTGTTTCATAGTTTTTTATTTCAAATTCATTTAAAGGCCGATTAATCGACTTACTCAATTTTTTACTAAGCTCTTGGTAATCCTTAGTATCATTGGGATCTATACCTTCCCTGACGTTTAGTATCTCGTATCGGTCATACTGTTCTGGAATAAGTTTTCCGTCTACATGGATATAAAGCCTATATTTGATCCTCAGATTCATATTACCATCTCCTTTACTATCAGTTCGATATTGGGTGCTATTTTCCTGCAAGAAAAAAAGCCTATATGTGATGCTCCACTATCTATTCATTTATAACCCGAATGTTCGTAGCTCGTATTATCTCAAAACCTCTTATTTATATATATATTACATTTGAGGAGCACATATACCCGAAGAATCATAAGGAGGAATTGTTATATAAATTATAGAACAGCATATTAATGAATATGCTGTATTGAATATACCTGAATACTTTGTTCTTACTGCATAAATTGTCCAATACGAAAAAACTTGTGTTTATGGAGGTTTTTTTAATGAATCACCCCGAGCCAGTATTAGAAATGTATAACTATCACGCATGGGCAAATGGAGTCATCATCGATCGGTTAAATGAACTTCCAGAACACATTTACCATAAGGAAATCCAGAGTGGTTTTTCGTCGGTATCAAAAGTGTTGTCTCACATTTATCTGACAGATTACACGTGGTTTGATATTATCTCTGGTATAAGTATGGATGAAGCAATGGCATCTTCTAGTGAATTAAAAAAAGAGGTGGAAAAGAAAAGTATTGAGGAAATGAAAAAAATATTTATAGACTTGTACGAAAGAAACAAAGCACTTCTGAGTACAGTGGATATGGAAAAGATAATGGTTGTGGATAACCCATATGCTGGGTCGCTTGAAACTACCATTTCCGAATCGGTATTACACCTTGTCACTCACGGATCATATCATCGTGGCAATATAGCTACCATGTTACGGCAAATGGGGCACACTTCCGTTATGCAAGATTTTGGTCTTTACCTTTATACAAAATAGAACACTAAACTATATACCATTTCCTGAATAGGGGGATGTACCGATGGATGAACTAGTTGGCTCTTGTGTTCGCTGTGCACATGATGTGTATTGTACGGCTGGTTTTCTGAACGGTATTCTTTTAGATAACAAGAATATCTTATGCTTTAATTGTAAGGATATTTTAAATGCGATGATCAAAGAAGAAAGTTTGGAGGAGGAAAATCAAAACTAGATGTTTAAATAGGTCATGCCAAATTAATGGCATGACCTATTTTGCCCGATGAACAGTCAGATTGACCTTGTTGGTTTCACACATGAACGTCGAGAGGTGCACAGGCTGGTCGTTTGCATCGAAAGCAATCTTCACTATTCTAAATAAATTTGCGCCAATATCGCATTCTAAATATTTAGCATGGATTTTTGTAGCACCAATCACGTCTATAATTTTATCGTTACTGACTATTTCGGTATGGTAATCTTCCAATAGGATCTTATAAGTTGATTCATCCCTTGCAATCTTCTTTTCCAAATCCGGAAAACGAAGTAACGAATAATGAGCGGTATCGTAGAAAAGCGGACGCTCATCTACATACATGAGTCGCTCCAGTTCGAGAACGGGGCTTCCTTCTTCAATGAGGAGATGACCTGCAACATCTTTTGGTGCTGCTATGACCTCACTTTTTAAAATCCGGGAATTCGGTATCTTCCCAAGCTGATGACTAAACTCTGAGAATCCACTTATGGATAACAACTCATTATGAAACTTATTAGATGCAACAAAGGTACCCCTGCGCGGAATACGTGTCAGTGTTCCTTCCTTAACCAATTCCTCGATTGCTTTTCGAATGGTGATGCGGCTAACGTTATAAGTTTCACAAAGTTCTGCTTCGGTTGGGATTTGTTCATCTGGTTTGTATTTACCGTTCTGAATATCATTCTTCAACATTTGCCTTATTTGCATATATAGTGGCTGGGGAGTTGAAGGATTTAAATTCATATTAGATTCATCCTTATCCGTAAAAAATTTATTATTTACTACCTATTATACATGATTTACAGTCCCAGTCACCACGCACCGAAATAGCTAATGGTTTTCGCAGCAGACTCTGTACCCAATTCTAAGCAATTTCCGATAGATTGCCCTTTCAATAATCCATAAATAAAACCGGATATGAAGGAATCCCCCGCACCCATTGTATCCACCACATTCGCTTCAACGGCACCGCATTGATAAAATTGAATGCCGTCATAGGCAAGTGAACCATTTTCACCTAAAGTGGCGACCGCAATTTTAGATCCTTGATTTTTTACATCTTTTAAAAATTTGCGGATAAAAGCATCATCCTTCGTATAAGAGAAAAAAGGATAATCAACAAACTGTGGTAAAGTCTTCACTAGATCGTGATCTAGCTGATCTGAGAAATCAAAAGACGTGAGCATTCCATTTTCTTTAAATAAGGAATAGTACTTATCCGCATGTCCCCAAATCCCTGAATGTATGAGCTGGTATGTTTGAATGTAATGGAGTTCTTCCGTCGTTAAGCGGAAATGTTTCATGACACCTTCATCGTATTCTCCAAACCTGCGGTCATTTCCTACCATTTCAACAAAGGTAACAGCTGTTTTTCCTTCTTTCCGCGAAAGATGAGAAATATCAACACCTTTTTCCTGTATCGCTTTAACCATTTTTTCACTGTATTGATCGGAGCCCACCCAGCCGATATAAGCAGATTCAGCACCTAACCCTCTTAAATAGACAGCCACATTTAAAGGATTACCGCCAGGATAGACCTCCCCGCTCTTTTGATAAACATCCATACAGTTATCTCCGACTGTAACCGTTCTCATCATTTTCCCCCGCTTTCTTTAAACTTAAGAGCACTACTAAGTAGTGCTCCACTTATCTTAATATTCCATTTGGCGATAGTATCTTCTAAGTGTTAATGGATGATTTCTCTCACGCTCAAGGTATACGCTGATTCGACTTAATACTGACCAGTTGATGCTAACTGAAAAGTGCTTTCTGAATTCTTCACTGATGCCTTCCATTTCAAAGCTTTTGGTATCAATAACCGCTATATTTTTTGAGATTTTTTCTACAAATCTCTCTACACGGTCCATCAGTGGTCTAGTTTCATCTTCCCCTTTTAATAAAATAACACTTGTATCTTCAACAACAAGTTCAAGCGTACCATGGAAAAACTCTGCAGCGTGGATGGATTTCGCTTGGATCCATTGCATTTCCTCTAAAATGCACATGGCATATGAATAAGTGTTTCCCCATAGGTTACCAGAACCGACCATCATGTGGTAATCCGTGTCTTTATGTGTAATGGCGAATTCCTCTGCTTTTTTGTCAAAAGATTTAACGGCATCTAGAATTGCACGCGGAAGTAGAGAAACCTCCTTCTTGAATTGTTCATATTGCGGGAATTCATTGTTGTTATGCATGAAACGGAAGACGACCATGTACAAAAGCATAAAGAAAGTATCAAAAGAGTGCGTTTCAGAACCAGTCGTTATACAGTAATCCGCAATTTGTGTTAACGGAGTATTTGGCTCTGCAACTAAAGCGATTGTAGTGGCGCCTTTTTCTTTACAATATTCAGCCGCTGCAACTGTTTCTTGAGTAGTCCCGGATACAGATGTAAAAATGCAGACTGAATCTTTGCTGAAATGCTTATGATTCATCACCATGAACTCAGCAGCAATTTCTGCATGGACATCGATGGTAGAATTTGATTTTAAAATGTATTCATATGGATACATCATGGCTATGGTGCCACCAGCACCGATAAGGAAAATATTGCTGTAACCCCTTTTTGTGATTCCATCTACGATTTCTTCAATCTGGCCTCTAAAAGCAAGGCCCTCTTTTTCTACAAGATTTAGAAATAACTCCTCATCAAACTTTAGCATTAACAGCTTCCTCCCTTATCCCCGTTTATTTGTTATGCCTTGTATTATATCTAAACATAATAATTTGCACAATCGTTTTATTTTAAAATTTTTTGGTTTATCAAAAGAAGGCCTAACTTCCCTTATCATTCTGCTAAGCCACGATATCGCTGTCGTTATTTTTCTTTAATCCATATTTCCTTTCCCAATAATAGTATACCGGCAGACCTGTTACGATAACGATCAGCGCTGCAATCACTCCTTGAATAGGCGCCCAAGTAAATGTTCCCCAGGCCAGCCATGATGCTCCAAGAATAGCTAAAACCGTCGTTAACCTCCACATTGGCATACGATAGATTGGATTATAATCATCCCTTTTACGGCATTTATAAACAGCGGCAAAGTCCAGGATGTTAATTACCAATTGAATCAGCGTGAAATAGCCAAGTAACACAGTTAAATTACTGAAGCACACAAGTATACATGCATATGTAACCTGAACGATGATAGAGAAACTTGGAGTTTCATATTTAGGATGAACTCTTGCAAAACGTTGAAAGAATAGTCCGTCCTTTGCCATTGCGTACTCTAGGCGGGGCTGAAACATTATGCAAGAACTCAGCGAACCCAAGATAACAATAATCGCCGTAATCGCCACGAATGATGATGCAATATCAGATAATCCCGGAATATATTTTACAGCTTCAGAAACAGCCGCATTGGAGTTGATTAATTCATCAAACGGCATCAAACCGATGACACAAACGGCTAACAGTGTATATAAAGCCAACACGATGAATACCGAACTAATAAGAGCTCGTGGAAGTATTTTCCCTGGATTTTTGAACTCCCCAGCCATGAAACAAATCGCAGCCATTCCCGTATATGCCCATGTGGTTGCGGATACACCACCTATTAAACTTGACTTTTGGGCACCAGGTCCTGGTGTATAAGCAAAGTTATCAGGGTTCATGTACATAATTCCCAAGACAATGACAATCAGGAAAGGAATGATCTTGATAGCCGTGATAATGACTTGGAAAAGACCTCCTTCCTTAACACTTCGATAATGAATCGACGTGATGAGCAGGATGATCGCAATACCCAATAATTTCCCGGCGACCCCAGAGAAAAATGGGAAAAAGGTTGCTAAATAAGAAACGATCGCTAAAGCCATAATCGATATGGATGGAGGATCCAACGCCCAGAAAGTGGCCCATCCATATAAAAATGCCAGAGGCCTCCACCCAGCTTTATTCAAATAAACGTAACCGCTTCCATTTTGGGGGTATGCTGTCGATAACTCCGCCAGCACCATTACTTGCGGAATGGCAATCACCCCGCCTATTATCCAGGCTAGAATGGAAATGGAAGGAGTACCCGCAGCCTTTGCAACATCACCGGATGAGACAAAAATACCCGACCCTATAGTAGTTCCAACAGCAATAGCCAGAGCAGACCAAAAACCCAGTTTTCGTGTAAGTGTGCCATTACTCATAAAGAGTTCCTCCAAATTAGATGATTAAATTCCCAATTCCCTAACTTTTTCAATTGATTTCTTGATTGCATCGCTTGGATTTTGATAATAATTTGATCCCATAATCTCTAAAGTACAACTTCCTTTGTAACGATGGCTTTGAAGGCTTGTTAAATATTCCCTCCAATTTAAAACACCATCATCAAGTGCCAAATGTGCATCTGATTGACCATCTCCATCGATTAGGTGAAAATGGCATAATTCGGGAAGAAAGGAAAAGTACTCATCAGGTGTTTCACCTGCCAGTTGCATGGAAACCGTATCTATCATTCCTTTTAGTGAAGGAGATTGGATTTCCACTAACATTTTCTTTAGCCCTTTAGAGTCAATTACGAGATTGGATTCATGCTTTGTCAATGGCTCTAAAGCAAGAATCAAACCTTCCTTCTCAGCTACTTTGGTTAATTGAAAGATTGTGTCACTTGCATACTTCCATGATTCGTCTTGTGAAACAGAAAAGTCCCCTATTCCAGAAGTGATAAGCATCATGTTTGTGTCTAACTCCAACGCGGCGTAAAGATTCTCCATAAAATATTCCATGCTTTTTTTCCGCCAATTAGCATCCGAGGATGCAATGTTATAAGGATAAATACATTGTTCTGGAGTATAGCAGATGATTTTCATATTTCTAGACTTAATTTCCCTTCTCAAACTCCTTATATTTCCTAATATGTTTCGATAAACATACAAATGTGGTTCCCCACCCCATAACTCAATGCTATTAATCCCAAGGTTGTCCATGCAATCCAAAAAATAATGAAAAGGGAAATGCCTAAAAGTTATATTCATCCCTGCAATATTCAATTATTTCACCCCCTCATAATGTTTTATTTGTTATGCTTTGTATTATAATTAACCAGTACATTGATTGCAATAATTATTTTGAATATTTAAAAATTAATTATTCATAAAATACGGAAAAGTCGTGATTTTATTATTCAACATTAATTAACTATTTTTTAGTGAATACGAATGGTAGAATGTTAAAGTATTTATACCTAGTGCACAAATTTCTCTGGGACATTTTAAGTATTATATGGGGGATTATTGTTTGAAATATGATATACCTGTAGAATGGATGTTAACCTGGGGGATTTCCAAGAGATAATGTATCCTGAACTATTTTCAAGTGAGTGGTTAATAAAGAATAAACACCTCAAAAAAAGCCGTAATTGAGGTGGATCTCCTTAAATGCTGTATTTTTACCGGAAAATATAGGTGGGTTTACACTAATACTTCGTGAGACGAATTAGTTTCTAAACTTTTAAAAATAGCAGGCAGTACAATTTGTACTATCCTAGCGGAAAGGACGTGCCATAATAATGAATCACGACAAAACAGCCATCACTAAAGTACGTACAGGTCCCATGTTTGCGGTGATGCTGGCTGGTGCTCTAGTCGCTTTCTTAAATCAGACTTTAATTAATATCGCATTGCCTCAATTAATGACTCATTTTGACATATCAGCTGCAACAGCGAATTGGCTTACTACTATTTTCTTATTGGTCAATGGGATTGTCATCCCGATTACCGCTTTCTTAATGGAACGATTTAATACAAGACAATTATATCTAGCTTCGATGGGACTCTTCGCCTTAGGAACTTTTTTATGTGGAATTGCCCCCAGCTTCTCCGTCTTATTGATCGGACGTGTGGTTCAAGCAGCAGGTGCGGGGATTTTGTTCCCGTTGATCACAAATGTGATTTTCACTTTATTTCCGCCTAACAGACGCGGTTTCGCAATGGGTATATTTGGTATCGCGATGAATTTTGCCCCAGCTGTAGGACCTACACTATCAGGATGGATTATTCAAAACTACTCTTGGCGGGTTCTGTTTTTTATCATTTTCCCATTTGCCCTGCTTGACTTCATCTTTGCCATTTTCATCATTAAAAAAGTAGGGAAAACCAGCCGGCCTAAACTCGATAAACTGGGTGTAATTCTATCCACTATCGGATTCGGCGGGGTTCTATATGGATTTGCTACTGGCGGTACCAAGGGCTGGGGCAGTCCCGAAGTACTGACGATGTTCCTTGTTGGAGGAATCAGTTTAGTTTTATTTGTCTGGAGGCAATTTACTGTATCTCATCCTATTTTGGAATTTAGAATTTTTCGATATCGGATGTTCACTTTAACGACAATCATCAACATCATCGCAACCATGGGTATGTTCTCTGGAATGATCATCATGCCGATCTATATGCAGAATATCCGTGGGTTCACTCCGATGGAATCCGGTCTCATGCTATTGCCTGGCGGGATTTTAATGGGGATCATGTCTCCTATCACAGGTAAGCTGTTTGATCGATTTGGTGCGAGATGGCTTGCGGTGAGCGGACTTGCCATCACTATCATTACAACCTATCTTTTAACGCGGCTTCAAACAGATACGTCCTATTCTTATGTGGTGTGGGTATATACCATTAGAATGTTCGGAATGTCGATACTGATGATGCCTATCTTCACAGCCGGATTAAATGAATTGGCACTTAGCCTAAATAAATATGGCACAGCAATGGTCAATACATTGAGAATGGTGGCAGGTGCTGTTGGCATGGCATTCTTTGTGTCCATCATGACAAACCAAGGAACGAAACATGTTCAGGAAATCTTATCTCAAAGGAACATATCACCGGATAATACATCACAAATGGCGATGGCAATTAAACAAGGCAGCGTAATGGGAGTGGATGATGCATTCATGATAGCAACAGGTTTGACCATAGTTGCATTCATACTTGCCTTTTATATCCGGCAAACTTCACCACAAGAAGATACCATAACAAATCGCCTATCAAAAAAAACATCTTGAATAAAAAAAGGCTAAATCCAACCTATTTTCCAAGGTAAAAAAAATTCTTATATTATTAAACTGACTTGCCCCATGCAAACAAGGCAAAAAAAGAGACTCTTTTAGTGTCTCTTTTTTTTTGCCCTAATTACATCATGGCCTCAACGTGAACGCCTTTATTTTGATTAGCGTACCCCATGTGAATTAAAAATACTAATGGAACAGGCGGGTAAAAAGGCTGGAGGAAAAATTGTAAAGGTAAAGATAAAGTAAGAAGAAAGCTAAGGAGTAACATTCTGACTTTTATTACGAGCGTAGAATATTTGCTCAGCAAATTGTTCCTTCTACCCGAAGGCGCTACTGTAAGTTTTAGAGGTTGCATCAAGCAACCGTCATGCAGGCTCGATGCCTGCTCTAAATCGAGAAAAAAGGTTTTTTTTCTCCATGCATGAACGCACCAGCTGACGATCCAGCCGGTGTGCCTCCAGGTAATTCAACTCTTTCTTGTGTTCCATTGCAAAAAATCTACTTTACATCACAAAATTATTGAATGTATTGATTCTTTTCTTTCTTGACAAAAGAGATTTCTGCTGAAATTGCGTAGGTGTGATTCCTTCGTATTTTTTGAACACCCTAGCAAAATAATTGGAATCGGTAAATCCGCATTTCTCGCTTATTTCCATTACAGTTTCCCTACTGTAGCTAAGATGCTGTTTCGCTTTTTCCAGCCGACGGGACGTTATATAGTGAGTGATAGTGCAGCCCGTCTCTTGTTTAAACAGTCTGCTGAGGTACTGACCGTTAAGGTAAACTAATCTAGATAATGTGTCTAAGTTTAAATCTAAATGAAGATGGTTTTCTATATATTCTATAAGGGTTACAACATCGTCATGCGTGCAGGATGCTTTTAAAGAGGGTGGAGCCGGGCTTTTTACCACCGGTATATATTTAATTAATGTTTGTCTGATCTCATTCTGATGAGCTGGTTTTAATAAATAATCATCTGCTTCCAATTTACTCGTCCGGTTGGCTAAGTCACACTCATCATACGCTGTAAGGAAAATGATGCGACAGTCTGGAACATCGTTTTTGATTATTTCTGCTGCTGCCAAGCCATCCATAATAGGCATTTTAATATCCATTAGAACGATATCCATGCGATTTTGCTTCGCCAGGTCTACAGCATCCGCTCCATTTTTAGCTTCAAATAAGTGGCTTATTGCGAGGTTTTCTCTATTAATCATCATCGTTAATACTTCCCGTTCTAATGGTTCATCATCCACTATCATCACATTCAATACAAAACTCCTCCTGAATTTGGAAGGACGAGCCGCACCGTTGTACCAACTTCTGGTTGACTTTCAATGGCAGTAATCCCGTACTCTTCTCCAAAATAATATTGAATTCGTTTTTGTACGTTATTCATCCCAATTCCTGTGGTATGACTGTTTTTTCCCACTCCTGAGTGCGAAAAAATAGAGGCTACTTTTTCTTCCGTCATCCCCACTCCTGTATCAGAAATTTCTAACACTACGTGGTTATCTACTAAAAATCCGTGAATATTAATAACCACTCTACTATCCTGTGGCTCAAATCCATGGATGATAGCGTTTTCAATTATAGGCTGGATAGAAAGAATGGGCATTTTTATGGCTTCTGTATCAAAGTCTATTATCTCTTCGTAATGAATTTGATTACGGAAACGAGATTGTTGAATATTCAAGTAATTTCTTGTGTAATCCAGTTCTTCCCTTAATGAAACAAGCTGGTCTATATTTCGCAGGCTGTATCTCATGATTTTAGCTAGCGAGTACGTCACATTTTGTGTCTGTTCCGCATTCTCTAAATAGGCAAGTCGTGAAATGGTGTTCAAAGTGTTAAATAAAAAGTGCGGATTAATCTGTGATTGCAATACCTTTAATTGTGTTTCCTGAAGGAGTTTCTCCAGTCTGGAACGAACTTTTATCTCTTCCATTAGTTTTTGATTCTTCTCATTTAGCTCTTCTTGTACAAGGTTATTAGCGCCCAATTTGACGATATAATTGGCAACAAGCTGCAGCATTTCTGTTGATGCTTCGATCTTTTTTTGACTTGTAAATTCAATCTTTTCAAAATAAAGTTGGAGGAGTTCTTGATCAATTGGCAAGTGTTTTGTTTTCTCTCGAATCTTGTCCAACTGCTTTTCATCTTGATCTTCTAGTAACACCTGGCCACACAGAACAGATCCAAGGTGTTTATCGTTAAGAACAATAGGAGCAGCTATATCAACTAGACCAGAATGGCAATAATGGATGCTTGGCTTTGCTTGTTTAGCCGCAATCTGTCCCACCTTTTTATCAGACCATACACAGCATCGCATTCCTTCCTGTGAGGAACGCATATGTTTGCAAAAATTTGTGAAATTAGTTGGACTGGTGACAGGCACTCCTTGATCATCTGCAATGATGACTCCCAAACCAGTCACATCGGAAAATCGCTCCTGGATTTCCTGAAGAGTCTCAACATTCACAATGCTCCGTAATGTAAATGCATTCACCATGTACCTCCTTATCAATTTACTTTATATTGTGGAATTTACACTTTTTGTAACATTTATACCTATCATTATAGCTTATTCCTCTCTAGCTAAAAAGTATATTGTCTCCTTCGATAAAGGGATGGTAATGCACATAACGGGCCAATACAACGAAAGAGCTAATCCAATCATGGAATTAGCTTCACCACCCGTTCCTTAAGCTTCTACAGAAATAGATGCCTTGTTACATTCTATTTCGATATACAAGGATATTATTTCAACTTTATCACCGGATTTTGTGTAAATCTTCATTTTTTGCAATCTCTTTATTTTGTCTTTCATTTCAAACATACTAACCAATTTAACTTTCATCAAACAGATTGAATCGTTGGCTCCATGGATATTAACATGGCTATATTAACTGGATGGCAGGTAGACCTCCAATGAATACCATACGGACCCTATCTGATGAGACTAGAAGTTAATTCTATATCATTCAGCACATTAACAGCCGCTTGGGCTACTCGTATATCCTCCTCGACCGAGCCGCCGCTTACGCCAATTGCCCCAATAATTCGGCCTTTTTTGCGTAAAGGAATGCCTCCGCCGAACACGACAACCCGTCCATTATTGGTTGTATTAATACCGTAAAGTTCTTTTCCCATTCCTGCTGCCTGAGCTAAGTCTGCTGTGGGCATTTTCATTGCTACTGAAGTCCAGGCTTTGTTTTGGGCAATATCCACACTGACCAATAAAGCATCATCCATTCGATGGCAGGCTATGAAGTTCCCTCCTTCATCCACAATGCTAATGACCATAGGGACTTCGATTTCGTTTGCTACCTTTTCAGCACCCTCAATTAGTTTTTTTGCTAATTCTAAATTAATCTGCTCCATATTTTTCATCCTTTCCTATTAAAAAGATTAAGGGTAAGCCTTTGATTAGACGAGCCGCGTTCTTTCCTAATCTGCGCCCGTTTTGAAGGCTGTCCTGTAAATAGGGTTCTTCTGGTTTCAATTTTTCGTGATGTAAACATAAATCGCCATTTTGTTCAATGCCTATACCAACTTGCAAAGGGGATATAGATGCTGCTTCCCACCCTAGTTCTATAAAACTACTTGCTTTGTTCCCCTCTTGAAGTAAGAATGGAACCCCTTCTTCTTCCAAGCCCGCACACACTTCTTGAATTTGTCTAGGGGAAAGTGCGCTGTTATATAAAATTGTAATGTATACGTCTCGTTTATTCATTTGAATACCTCATGCCTGATAGAGGATAAGACCAAACCGGTTGCCACCGCATTTCTTGGGCCTTCTGTACCGCGAATATTGGCAAAACCGGCAACGATACCATACTTACCTAGTTCTTCTGTCAACATTTGTGGAATTTCAAAGTCAAGTGCCGATCCCCCCACCATGACAACAAAGGACAAGTGTTTTAAATTGCCTGTTGGGATTACTCGCTTAAGCGCACGCAGAGCATTCGTTAAAAATACTCTTCGCTTGGCGCTGCGGCGTATTTCCCTGACCTTTTCCATGGATACCTTGGTTGATAATGGCGTGAGATCTTTTTCTTCCCGAATGACTACTTTTCCGAAGGTATACGGAGGAAAAGGATCTTCAGAAAATAACATTGTTCCATCTTCTAGTTGCATATGGAACAAGCTCAGCACTTTTCCTAAAGGGAATTTTTTTATTTTTTCAGCTAGTTCCTTGTCTCTCAATGCGAGTTCAGAATTAATCAGCATCGTTACCATGTCTCCTGCACCAGCCAAGTGGCTTGAGATGATGTTGCCGGATTCATTCATCATGGCAGCATCGGTTGAGCCACCGCCCATATCGAGAATGACAATTGGTTTTCTCGTGCCGGGAGTCGTTAAGGCCCCGCGGATGGCCATTTCCGCTTCAACTCCTCCCACTTCAACCTCGATGCCCATTTCTTTTTCCAATAAAGAAGCCACTTTTTGGACCGGCACTTTATCTGTTTTGACCATGGAGGCTAATGCGACGCCACTTTCCATGGAAAGCTCACCCGCCATGGAACCGCTAATGGAGGTCGGGATTACCGCATCAACCGCTAGAAGATCTGAGATGGTAATTTCAAGGGGTGATTGTCCGGTGAGTTGAGCTAAATCATGACGGAGCCCGTTAAACATCCCTCCGACATTAGTTCCTGTTTCTCCCTTGACGTCTATCAGCGTTTCCAGTTTTTCATACTTTTTCATAATGGATTCTGCCCCATCGTTAATGGATACTTCTAGCTGCCGGTTGTTTGTCCCAATTAACATGAATCGTCCCGCTTCTATTTTCCGTTCAACGACTTCCCCCTGCGGTGTCCGGATTACTACGGCAGAACGGTTGCCAACTAATGCTTTAGCGACTAAAGCAATTTGTAACGTCTGGTCCGGATCCAACTGAAAGACAGTAGAGAGCCCGTATGGATTACTTAATGTTCGAATGACATGACCTGGTAAAGCAACTTCAATCGCGGCCAACTTTAAAAGAGGAACTTTATCAATCAACGCAACCTCATCGACGATAGGAATTTTTTTGTACAGTCGATTGTGTATTAACACCCCATCATCCTTTTGTACAATTGCCCCGGTAACAGAAATTCCTACGCTTTTTGCCTGATTTAGGCGGTGAGCCACCCATTCATAATCAAATAAATTAGGAATCACGGCGATATAATCCTGCTCTTTTTCTTCGACGTTCAACAATTGATCGATTAAAACCGTTGTCCCAACACCTAAACCGGCTCCGCCTGGGGTATCCGGATTATGGCCAATCATGGACGATTCCGTGATAATCGTTTCGCTAATAAGATCCATGGCCAAATCGCCAATGACTGGCACAGCATCATTCAATCTGATAAGATCAATATCCTTCAACTCAATATCTGCTTTTTTGACCGCTTCCTGCAAAGCAAGACGGATGCCCTTCACATTATCAGTCGTTCCTTTAATACCCGTAGTTTTGACTAAATGTTGGGAAAGAAAATATGCATGGTCCTCCTCCACACACGCGATTGCTACTTCAGTGGATGAATTGCCGATATCTACACCGGCTAAAATTTTTTTGACCACACCTTTAGTCCTCATTCTTCTTTAATCTTCCGCGTCTTTCGTACACATTTGCCGCTTCACGGATTAATTCTGCGTTTTCTGTCGCTTCGTATTCTTCTTCTAATTCATCGGCAATCGCTAAAAGCTCTTCTTTCGTAGAACGGTTCGGGCGCAAAGCATTATAGATTTCTAGTATACGGGCATCAGATATTTTGATCATTTCAGCTGCTCGGCGAAAATTTTTCGCGAGTTGTGTTCTTCCTAAACTTTCACTAATGTTTGCATGCATTTCAAGCGTTTTGGGGCTTATACGTAAATCAGCTCCTGTTATCTCTCCTTTTAAAGCAGCATCCAATGTTAAATCGTTGTAAGCCTGTTCTCTAGGTGTAAACAATAAATCCGGCCTTTTTGAACCTAGTGGATAGTCTTCTTTTGTTAGAAATTCTGTTTTTTCTTTCATTGTATTTTCCATGTTCATCCCCCTATTCTTTTATGAAAAATTCGGCTTTCAATTCAACTGGCTTCTGTTCTGGAACCAGTGACTGACACTCTTTTAAATAAAGCAATGCAGCTGCCGCCTGATATTTAGGACGTGTCATTTCGTCATTTACTACCAGTACTGGATTAGGGCTTTCCCCTAACGCATACATGGCAGCATTCCGTCCAATCTCCCGGTACATGTCTAACGTAATGACTGGAGATTGAGGGAATAATTCAAGATTACTTAGCGGATCCAAATCGCGCTGGTGGATTACAATCGTTCCCCTCGACTGCAAGCCAATGCTGATACCTGAACCACTTATTTGGGCTGCTCCATGCGCCATAAAAGCTAAGTCAGCCGTTCGCAAGCTACGAATCACCCGGGGAACGGCTCCCTGCTCTTCAATTCCAGATAGGATTTCACGCAGAACCAAAGCGTGATCAACTTTCACGATTGTTTTATTCATCTCTTTTCCAAAAGCTGGGCCTAAGGCTACTATCACTTCTCTTGCGTTCGTTCCTTTTGCTGGCGTCCCAATTTCAGTTAATTTCATTTCAATAGAAAATGTTGGTACCGTCATGTTTGCTCCCTCCTTTAATCAAAGTCTTTCGGACTGATAGCTTGACGAATGTTTTTGATTTCTTCCCATCTTTCCGGACTAAGGCGATAGCCCGTTCCAGGTCCTTTATAGTCATTTTCATCATTGACCGCACTTATCACCACATTATCCTTATTGATAATGGCTGATGTATGCAAATAGTCACCAGCAACCCTTTGTTTTAACAAATCGAAAATCCGTTCAGCTGTTTGTCGATATCCGCGTTTCGCTAAAATAAGCGCGATGTCAAATCCTGAAATCCCATCCTGTAAAATCTGCTCGGCCGACTTTAAGTCCTCTACCACGTTTCTTGTCGGCATATCTTCGCTACTGTTGGCATAAGTGGCAGCTTCCACTTCTTCATCTGTAATGACCGGGAATCCTAGCTCATCAAAAATAGCTTGCAACGCTTTCGCCGCTTGATAACGGACTTTGATTACCTCTTCTTCGCTTACTGGTTTTAAACCGCCGTCCACCATCATGTCGCGCTGAAGAATCAAGTAATCATCCAGATCGCTGGAATCCATATTTGATCCTGCAAACATATCCTCGTTGTTCGGTACAGCACTAAATCCAGCAAAGATAAAATCTGTACCAGGTAGCATTTGGCACAGCATTTTAGCGCTACGTCTGATTTCCGAATGGGAAAACGTTTGGTCGTTTCCTGATGCTACTTCCATATCAAACAAGGTAGTCGCCAAATTTTCTGCTAACACGGCGCGGATTCCGCTCGGTACAGAGGCTGGTATACCAATACAACTAATGGAACCATTTTGTAGCCCTTGCACGCCTGCTCCCTTGGCCATCATCACGCAGCGAATTTCTAAATAGAGCATGGATTTCCCTTCAGCTCCGGCCATTTGCACTTCTGAACCTGTACCTGATGTAAAGCGCATTTTAGCACCGCGTGAAGCATATGCAGAGGCTAAAAATGATTTGGACCATGGGGTATCATCTCCGTCCATGAACACAGACTCTGTACCATAAATTGAAATGGTTTCAGCGTAAGACGTTAATCCAAGCATGGCTAAACGAAGTTCTGTCGCTTCTTCTAATGAATCCTGTGTTAAGATTCCTCCTCTCGCGGTTTGGGAACCAACGAGTAATGCTAACGCATTGAAGGGGGCATAACGAACAACTCCAACAGTTGTTTCCTGTTCATCAAATCCGTAAACTCCCGCTTCTGCAGCGTCCGCCGCCATGAGGACAGGATTATCACGCACGTTCGTGACATGACATTGGTTGGACGGCGTTTTTCTTGCCCTCATCTTTTGTAAAGCCATCATCATTTCCACGACATTCATATGATTAAGTACTTCCAACACTTTTGCTGGCGTGAGTCCTTTTGACAGCTCTACGATTTCTGAACGAGGGACATTAATATCCACAAGTTTTCGGGCAATTTCCAAGCTGTCAAGAGCCATGATTTTTTCCGTTACGCTTGCATCAATCGTATAATCGGCAATAAACTGGTCGAGCATATCGAAGTCTTCTCGTCTTTTTTCATCCAATTCTACAATCGTGCCATTTTCTACTTTGATAGAAGGCTTTGGATCATTAGGACCTGTCATTGCAACAAATCCCATTTCTGGCCATTCTTTGACAAATCCATCTTTATTCACGGGTCTTTCTTCTAAAATCTCAAATCGTTTTGAACGCAGCATAAGAAATATCCCTCTTTCTATCAGTATTTGGTTAGATAATTTTTTAAGATGTGTGTTTCCGTAGAAGCAGTAATTTCTTCCTGAGTGCTTACTATTTTCAGAGACGCAGTGTCTTTAGAAGGTAGATACTTTCCAATGAGAGAGTGATACAGTCCTCCCCCTATAATCGCTGAGGTTAAATATAGAGCCAAACTCACCGCTATTCCCCAAATGATGGCTAAACCCTAAATCGTGTATTGGGCATCATTTAAGACAAGAGCAGCGACACAGCCAGCACCAAAGAAAATCAGAATAAAGCAGCCAATAAACTCGGCGATTAATACCCCTTTTCATGCTTTTATGGGATACACCTTCTTTCCATTTTTTAAAAGCCACCTCCATGAAGCGATGGGGCGTATCCTAGTTTCCTTCCATTGGAAGTTTGTTGCTCAACTAGCTGGCAAGGAGCCTACGTTCTGCTAACGTAATAGGTTGAATATTTTCTTTTGACTATAACCTCCTCTTTTTTAATTTGATAAACTTATTATAATTTTCTGAATTTTAAATGTCCCTAGACATAACTTACATGTCCTAGCACTTTTTCTACTTTTTAAATCAAGGAATTTTATTAGTACCTAACTAGACATGTGTATATGGACCACTTTAAAAAAGAAGGTGTCTCCCTTATGCCATTTGGTTAAATATAAGAGGTTAAAGTGGTTTGTTAGTCTGCTACAAAAAAAGACATGTATAAACGTTGTCACACGTTCCGTACACGTCTCACCTCTTACTAAAATGATTTTATATAAAATGGAAGAGTTGGAGGACTTAGTCCATGTTCACCCAGACACTCTTCACTTCTGTATAGTTAACTAATACGTTACTTCCCATTTCACGATCAATACCAGATTGCGTGTAGCCGCCAAATGGACTTGCTGCATAAATGCATTATAGCAGTTGACCCATTCTGTACCCACTTAAATCCGTTGTGCGAGGTAGTGAGCTTTCTTAATATCCTGTGTCCAAATTCCAGAAGCTAAACCGAAATCGGAATCATTTACTTTTACAATCAAATCATTTAAATCATCAAACGGCATTGCCGCTACAACAGGGCCGAAGATCTCTTCTTTGGCAATAGCCATCGAATGGTTTACATCAGGGTAGGACTTACGGTGCTTGGGACCATGATCCCGTCCATTGAGACTTTGAAGGTTTCTACTTAAACTAAAGGGGCTTATGCATTAAATTCCAAATAATAGTTTCACTTAAAAGCGCCTTCTTTTCGGTTCACCACTATTTATCCTTACTATTTTACCTTTTGTAAGTCAGCGCAATTCTTCCTTCGCAATCTGGCCAATTGTTGAATAACTCCTTATGTACTCTTCAACTAGCTGCCCCGATGGTTCCATAAGAAAAAGCTGCCTTAAAGACAGCTCTGATCTTCAGCTAACTAAGATAAGCGTTGTTTACTTCTTGAAAAAGGTTAAATGTTTTTAATATTTAATAATTGTTCTTCCCAAATGGTGACCATTTTTAATCGCTTCAATCGTTTGAGGTAATTCTTCAAGTGAAATTTCACTTATTAGAGTAGTTTGAGAAATATTCCATTCATTCACTATTTTCTCCCAAATATAACCACGATCTTTTATTGGTACATTTACAGAAGCCCTCTAAGTATAAACGGCAATACTGTTGATGTTAGTTTTATACCACCTGCTTTCCCACACATACTCATACATCCACCATAAGAAATTTGAGTAATTAATACAGAAGCAATTTCCCCACCAACAGTATCTAGGACAAAGTCAAACTTTTGCTTATTTAATGGTTTATTTTGCACTCCTAATTCATTTACAAAAATGACATCGGTAGCTCCTATAGATATAGCTACCTCTATTTGGTGTTCTTTTCGAACTAAAGCAGCAATATTTTTGTAACCAATTTTAGATAAAATTTGTAAAGCAATACAACCTACTCCACCAGTTGAACCAGTGACTAGAATCCTAGGATTTTTAATTATATCCATACCTTTCTCCTCTAAAGCTATGATAGAAAGGTCAGCCGTAAACCCTGCTGTTCCAAAAACCATGCATCTTTTAAGGATAAGTTGACCGGCATAGGAACAATCCAATCTCCAGGGACTCTAGCATAGTTTTACTAGATACTAAACTGGATCAAGGAACTAAAACACATGAAAAACCTAGACACCACGATAGTCGGAATGGAACCTACCGGTCATTATTGGATGAACCTCTCAAAGTGGCTAGTCAAACAAAACATGGATGTCGTTACGGTCAATCCTTAATGTCAAAAGAAACAAAGAAAATCGTGATAATACGCAATCCAAAAGTGATAAAAAAGATGCCCTTGTCATCGCTGATATGGTAAAGAATGGCTACTATGCCTTCATTCGTTCCACTTCAGATCATTTGAAAAACTTCGTGTCCTTATGGCTAACCGAGATGTGATCGTTAAGCGTCTTGTTAGCTCCATCAACCAAATTAATCGCTGGGTGGATGTTGTCTTTCCCTATCCGTCTTCAACTATTCTGCCCCTTTAGCTCTATAAGAAAAAGGCTGCCTTAGCAACCTTCCCCATGAACATTTTACATATTGAATACAAGTAATCTCTTATTGGCGTTGCATGATTCTTATATTTAAAACCGACCGACCTTTCTAATTTAAACTAAGTTCAATAATGCTGTTCAAGAGATACCTTTAATGATTTGAGTTAAGCCCTCACTAATTGGTGTAGCTGACCGTCCAAGAAGTTTTTCGAAATCATTGCTTTCTACTTCAAGGGTGCCTTCTCGAACGCCTTTTTGGATATCAACGAGCATAGGAATAAGGAAATCAGGTAAGCCAACATTTTTCATAATATCAGCATAAGTAGCATCATCAACCTGTTGAACAGGTACTTCTTTACCCAATACATTACCAACTGCAGATGCAAGTTCTTCCTGAGTCAATAACTTGCCTGAAAGCTCATAGATTGTATTTTCATGTCCGTTACCAGATAGTACCGATGCCGCAGCTTCTGCATAATCTTGTTGTAGTGCCCATCCTACCTTGCCATTTCCTGCTGATGTCACCCAAGGAGCTCCTGCTTGAACACCTTGAATACTTGAAATTTC
The DNA here is from genome assembly GCF_042787955.1 of Peribacillus sp. YIM B13477. Classification (NCBI taxonomy): domain Bacteria; kingdom Bacillati; phylum Bacillota; class Bacilli; order Caryophanales; family Bacillaceae; genus Peribacillus; species Peribacillus sp. YIM B13477. Next base: position 15,095 of record NZ_JBHZPD010000015.1, on the reverse strand, counting down.
ATTCTCCAAATACCAGTTGTTGCGTAAGAAGGAGTATGGAATGCCTGTTTTCAGAATGGATTCTTCTGTTGCCTGATGCGTTGGAGCAAGAAAATTTTTACTTTCCTTTGCATTGGCCAAGCTAGTATAAGCAATAAATTTAACTCCAGCACGCTCTGCCGCAACTACCGCATTTGAATGCTGACGTATCCTTGTTTCGTTGTCTCCATCCGCAGAAATAATTAACAAGCGATCAATTCCTGCAAAAGCTGTATCCAATGTTTCTGGACGATCAAAATCTCCTTGACGTACGTCTACTCCGCGAGTTCTTAATTCTTCAGCTTTCTCTGGATTTCGCACACTTACAGCCAGTTGATTAGCTGGTACAGTTTTCAATAAGGTTTCTACAACTTTCGTTCCCAACTTTCCTGTTGCTCCTGTTACTAATATTTTCATTTGGGATTCCTCCAATAATTTTTTATATTCAAATTAAACATCCATTAACCTGTATCTATATCTAATACATGTATTTATAATAGATACATGTATTTGTCTTGTCAACCAATTTATAAACCTTTTATATTTTCTTCAAATTTTAAGGTATAATACGTTGTAATCAAATTAAATACATGATTATCCGTGTAATAAACTTTGCGATGAAGTAAAAGGTAGGTGAATGATATGTCCATCAGCAGCCGATTTACCGTTGGTGTTCATATATTAGCTCTTATTGAATTAAATAAAGAGGGAATAAGCTCATCGGAGTTCTTAGCGGGGAGCGTAAACACAAACCCAACCTTGATAAGAAAAATTATGGGTATGTTAAAAAAGGCAGGGTTAATTGAAGTACAACCTGGTATTGCAGGGGCAAAACTAGCCAAGGAACCTTCTTATATAACATTACTTAACGTTTATAAGGCGGTCGATGTTGTGCAGGAAAAAGAATTGTTTAGTATGCATGAAAATCCGCACCCTGATTGCCTTGTGGGCAGGAACATTCAAGATTCGATCACTCCTGTGTTGTCAGCGGCTCAATTTGCTATGGAAAAGGAACTGGAAAATGTAACCATCGAAGATATTGCTAAGGATATTGTTGAAAAAGAAAAGCTTAAAATACAATACTAAATTAATAAAAGACATTCTTGAAAACAGAATGTCTTTTATTCGTAGTCCAAATCCCTTCTTTAACCTGCCCTGCACCGATTGTTGCATAAGAAAAAGAGCTGCCAAAGCAACTGTTAGTGGGACAAGGAAGGATTAAGTGTATAGTTCTTTTTTTAAAGCCTTTATTCCATCAATTACACTTTTTACATTTTCATCATTATTCAATTTGTTTCTTGCATGGAGCAAAACTGGTCTAACAGATTCCACAGAACGTCCAAAATCGTACATCCATTCATATCGAGGAACCATCCAAGTATGAAAATGGTGGGTAGTATCTTCATTATAAAAGTAATAAACATGTTCAATCCCTAATACTTCCCTTTGAGCCTTTCTAATCTTGGATAATAAGTTTATGTAATCAACCTTTTCTAAGTCATTTAACTCGTCCAAGCACTTAATATGGCGTTTAGATGCTAAAATTACTAAACCTTTAATGGGATATGCAACGTCTTGGTGAGCATGAAAATATTCAGTTTCGACTATTACACCACCATCCGGCTCTATTTCCCCACTTGTTAAAGCACAACTTAAACATTCGACTTCAACTGTTTTTCCATTAGACAAAGTAATTTCCCTCATAATTCCCTCCAAAAACAAAATATTATCTCTCAAAATAAACAAACCCTTGTTGAGCTATCCTGCCCCAATAGTTCCATAAAAAAAGCTGCCTTAAAGACAACTCCGATCTTCAGTTAATGCACCCGTTTACTGTATTTAAATTCAAATGTATTTTTTTCTAGACATATTGCTTCATCAAAAGTTTTGATAATAATATCAAAACGCTGACTGTATGGATGCATAAATACTTCGTACTGAATCCGACGTTCTTCATGAGACTGCCTTAAATAATTGATATTGGTTCCTCTCTCAACAACATCACGGCTCGAACTTCTCATTAATTCCGTTTCACCATCTGTATAGAAGTAAATTTTTAAATCAAATAAATCTGGATTAATAAATGCGACACTCATTCCTTCTACAATCGTTACTTTGTTTTTCGAAGAAATTAACTCACTTTTCATATAATGCTTATCTATTGTATATAAATCTAAACCATCTCTAACCATCTGAACATCTCCTTCTAAAGAATGCAAATGATGAGCTGATGGATGGCAAGCTGTCATTTTATAACGATGATTTTCGTTTTGATATGTATAGTCGATAACTGCATGTTTTCGTATGTTCGAACTAACAATATATGGATCTGCATTAATATAATTCACTTCATTTTGATTTAGTAGGATTGCGAGCCTATTGGCAAACGTCGCTTTTTCCAGCAGCACCATGTCCTGAAATGCCAATAACAATTTGTTCATCAGTCATTCTGACCCAATTTATGATTTCTTGTAATAACTTATCCACCCCTCTCCCCCTTTTACTAAAATAATGCTCTTTTCAGGCATAACTTACAAATTCCAGATGAAGCATCTGATTTCCTTTCTTACTCCAGAATATGGCGCAAATTGTTGAATAAAGATCAAACAGTACTCTTCAACTATCCTGCCCCGTTAGTTCTATAAGAAAAGAGCTGCCTTAAAGACAGCTCCGATTCTCAGCTAACACACCCGTTAGTTGAGAATCGGGGCTAAACTTCATAATTTATTTAAGTAACTTTATTAAATTTGGTGGTATATACACAGCTTAATCTTTTTTGTGAAAGTGGCAGATGGATGCAAAAATATCTTGCTATCTCCACACAAAAAATTATTCATGCAAAAAAATTTGGCAGTCTAAAGTCGCTAATACTCTTTTAATTCTGCGAGTTACAAGTTGGCCCGATACTTGCATTGTAGATTAATATAGATATAAAAACTTAGGAGGTACACAAAATATGTCCTTAACTCTAAAATAAAGAACCATTTATAGAATAATTCATCATGCGTATAGCAGCTTATTGTTTGGAAGAAGAAAGACCGCTGAATCTTCTCGTTTTCGATGGTTATAAAATCATCTAATGGAAAAACACATTTAAAAAACTTTTTATTGGAGGCCTTTTATGTGGGTAATCACTGTTCATTCAAAGAACAACATTAAAATATATGAGTTTGACTCTGAAAAAGAAGCTAAAGATGCTTTCAGGAGGATGCAGGGTTGTAAAATCCTAACAGAAGTAATTTATTTTAATGATTTTGATTTAGTTAAATCATAAAAATTCAGAATTTTTAGCTAATTATAACTTTTTACATTCCTTCTTTAAATTAGTCAGGATTATCAAAAGAAAGATAGACGTACTAGAACCTTGTTCAAAATCGAATCGATATGAACGAGACAGTTTCACTATTTTAGAAATAGATATGAAGATGTTTATTAATTAAAGGGAGATATTTAAATGGAAACTAAATACTGTAAAGAATCAAGAGTTGTAAGAACAAGTCGTATTTTCCCAAATGATGTAAATAATCATAATACTTTGTTCGGTGGTCGTTTGATGAGTCACTTGGATCAGGTATCCTCAACTTCTGCAGCGCGTCATAGCCGTAGGGAATGTGTAACTGCCTCAACAGATTCAGTTGATTTTTTACATCCAGTTCGAACAACAGATTCAGTCTCTTTTGAATCTTATGTAACATGGACAGGTACCTCTTCAATGGAAGTCTTTGTAAAAATTATTGCAGAAGACTTAAAAAGCGGTAATCGTAAAATCGCAGCAACTGCACTATTAACTTTCGTAGCACTAGATCAACATAACCGGCCAACACGTGTTCCACAAGTCATTCCAGAAACAGAAGAAGAGCGAAAATTACATGAAACCGCACCTGATCGAGCAAGAATTCGTAAGGAAAGGAAACAAAAAAGTAAGGAATTGGCTGCATTTTTAACTGCAAATTATCCCTGGGAACAATATAGTTCATGCTAAGCTTTATGGACAAGTAGTAGAATGGGGTAAATTAAATAAGTTAAGTTAAGTTCATGAGGGGAATGGTAGTCCTAGTGACTCTTACAATCAGGATGGAGAGAGGATATTGTGTCAGTCTTATGGATTAGTGAAATTTCCGCTGATGTTCTTAACCAATAAGCGAATTTACGAAAAATGAAATGATTAATTCTTGCCTTTACTCCCATGGAGCAAAGGCTTTTTTTTGACGAGTTACTACTACTGATAACGATTATATTCTTTAATAATAAGTTCTAACTTTGAATTCACAGAGGTATACAAGAAGATATAGGGAAACAAAATGTTAATTTTGGGACGGTTATTTTAGTATCCCCCAAAAAAACATCATTTTCTTTGGGGGACAGTTCAAAGTCACATATGCTTACTTTTTTTTGCGTTCCTGGGCTTTTAATGCTATTTTTTCCAGTCCATTATTCGCAAATTCTACATCTGTTTTAGGTAAAGCATCATTATTCTTCAATTGCTTATTTTTATTTTTAGACATTTTTTCACCCCCTGTAGTTTGATTCAGTTAAATGACTTGGATGCCAACATTAATTAAACATACTATTTAATGATACTGTGTAATTTTTATCCTTTTTCGTTATCGGCAACCAGTAATTTTAGTTTGCGTTCTTTTTTGCAGGCTATGCTATTTGAGATTCTTCTTCAACCTCATGATTTTAACTTTCCATTCAGCCCAAAGTTTTGTGTGTTATTATCTTCATTGAAGGGATATTTTTCATCCATAACTAAACAATTACTATTATGCAGCTGGCCACAACTCTTCTAAAAAATGATACGCTTATGAATACTGTTACGGGGATTAGTAAAAACAAACAAAGCTCTACGTCACCTGTAACGAAAGTTCCTGAAAAACAAGAAAATACAGAGCTGGTTTCGTTATATCAAAAATTAGAGAAAATCGATAATGTAGTTTCAGACATTAAACAAGAAAATATAATACTGGCTTCTTTATCAATAAAACTTGTGAATATCGAATTTGAAATTTCAGAATTAAGAAAAGAAATACAAGACCTAAAAGAACATAAGATATTCAAAAAAAATTCTAAAGATAGTAAGAAAGACAACGGATAAATTGGAACAAGTGCGAGTGAAGAAGAAATTAAACTGTTCTTTTTTCAATCTAACAAGTAGCAGAGTTTAGCTAACATCCTTGTTAGCTTTTTTGTTTTATAGCTAACTAAGAAGAATTTTTCAATAATATAACTTAATTTCCTCATCAAACCTTTTTTAACAAATGCTTGGTTGTCTACTCTTTTCTAGTTTGGTTCAATAATCTCCTCCATTTTAGTAATATATCATTATAATCCTTCTTCAACTATCCTGCCCCGTTAGTGCCATAAGAAAAAGGCTGCCTTGAGACAGCTTCGATCTTAAGCTAACGCACGTTGAATGGCTATTCAAGTAATAACTCGGACTTAAATACGATTACAGCATTTCCCGCAATCCTTACTTCCTCTGGTTCCTGATTACAAATTTTCACTTGGACATCAATGATACCCGACCGTTTTATAGCTTCGCCCTGCACTGCTTTAAAACTGAATAAAGAATTATCATGTTTGACAAGTCCATGGTGTATTAAGTATGCGCCTAAAGGACCGTTCGCATTACCCGTAACAGGGTCTTCGTTAATACCAATTGCAGGAGCAAACATTCTTCCATGAATTAAAATTTCCGAGTCGGGAGCATTCATCGTAAAAACATAGAAACCATTGCAATTAATTAATCCACTGACTTTTGTAAGTAGATCCATATTAGGGTTTAATTGGTGAAGAAGTTCCGAACTCCTAATTCCAATCATCACCTTGGAATGCCCGGTAGAAACGATTTGTACTGGACAATCTTCTAATAAATCTTTTTCACTAATATTGAGAGCCGTTAATATGTTTTCCAAAGCTACACCATCAATCACCGTTTCAAAACTAATACTACCCTGCGTCATTATAATTTTGTAATCATTATCTTCATTAATCACATCGACTGGTAAAATGCCGGCACCGGTTTTATGATAAACTTTACCTGTATTTAAACTATTTTCAACTGCACGAGCATAGTGGGCCGCAATCGTCGCATGTCCACAAATGGGAACCTCATGTGTAGGCGTAAAAAAACGAATATGTACATCAGATTCACTATTGGCTGATTTAAAGATAAATGCCGTTTCCGAATTGTTTAGCTCTCTTGCAATCCTCTGCATCTCACCCGAAGATAAACCATCTGCATTTGTAATTACACCAGCAGGATTACCCGATAATTTTTCTTTCGTAAATGAATCAATTTGATATAATCGGTACTTTCTTGGCATGTCATTTCCCACCCTTTAATATAGTGAATTTCCGGTCCTTTATACTTTCTATAATTCTTATTATATTAAATTACCCCATTAGCTCCACAAGAAAAAGAGTGATCGTCACAGCTCTTTAAAGAACTAACGCACCCGTTAGTTCAACAAAGGACAACTGGAAAATTAAATACTTTTTAGTATCTTTGCTGGGTTTCCAGCCACTATCGTATTTGCAGGAACATTTTTTGTAACAACAGAACCAGCAGCAACGATTGAATTATCTCCAATCGTGACTCCAGCCAGGATTATGCAACTTCCACCAATCCATACATCGTTTCCAATTATAATTGGTATTCCATATCCACTCTTGTTCCTATCCTTGGGTTCGATTGAATGACCAGCCGTATATATCCCTACATTGGGGCCTATCATACAGTTGTCACCAACCCTAACTTCTGCCATATCTAAAATAGTGCAGTTATAGCCATCATAGAAATTATCGCCAACGTGGATATTGTAGCCCAAATCACAATGGAAATTGTGTTCAATACTAGGATCAACACCTACAGTACCAAACAAATTCTTTATTATTTCTTCTCTTTTTGAGAAATCTTCTATAGCACTATTGTTAAATTCTTGAACAAGTTTATGAGCACGAATATTTTTTAATTTTAGTTCCTCCGTTCCTCGTTCATAATAGATTTTCTCTTTATCGTTCATACCTAATTTCCCCCTTTCAGTTAGTACAAATGTTACCATAATCTTCAACTAACCTGCCCCGATAGTTCAATAAGAAAAAGCTGCCTTAAAGACAGCTCTGATCTTCAGCTAACGCACCCGTTAGTTTAAGTACATTTCTTTACAAACTTATATTAGTTCACAACTAAGATTTAAGAACATAATTGATAAATTCTGTTTTTGCTTTAGTGTACGCTTCACGATCATTGCTATATTTTTTTGCTAAATTTCTTTTAAGAATAGCGTATTCATCAATAAACTGCTGATTAGTCTGTAATAAATCACGAAAAAGTAGCTGATTATCCCACCGTTCTTCTCCCTCAAGTAAAATATGTAAATGTACTACTCGTTTGTCGTTAATTACTTTCACAAAAAATCTTTGCCAAGGTCGATTGTCTATGTTAGGTGGTACATAATTCCAGTCGCGATTAGCTAACAATGAAGATATTTCTTTTATTTTTTGAAATGAATCAATTTTAGCCATTAAATCAATGATTGGTTTAGCTGGTAAATTTGGAATAGATGTACTTCCATAATGTTGAATTTCCGTTATGCCGAAAGTTGAAAGAAGATTAAGAAGAAGTACTTTTTCCTGATTACCTTTTTCTACCCACTTAGGATTTGGTTCGACAATGTCTATTGTCTCATTAGCCCAAACAGGCCATGTGCTTTCATCATGAATATCTTTCATTTTACTCTCCCTCAAGATTTTAATTTTTTCAGTTTCAGAAAAATCTTAGTACCTGCATTCTTTTACAAACCTGCCAGAAAAAGCTGCCTTAAAGACAGCTATGATCTCGCTAACGCACCTTTTAGTAAAATAAGTTCAGCCAGATATTTCTGGTTGAACCCACTAATTCACTGTCGGTCCACTATTTGGCGAATAATTCAGCATATCTCCACCCAAAAACGAAACCAATTACAAATAAGCAGTATAATCTATAATCCTACTAAGTTAATAATTCCATAATACACTAGGTCTTCAAATCGATTTTCTTTCCTCACATGGTCAATTAATATCCCTTCTTTTTTCAATCCTAATTTTTGCATCACTCTTCCTGAAGCTGGATTTGAATTAAAGTAACGAGCAAATACTTTATGGTATTGCTTTTCTTCAAATGCAAAATTTAATATAGCTTGAGCTGCCTCTGTAGCATATCCATTTCCCCAAAATTTTTCACCAATCCAATAGGCTAATTCACCATTATTAAACTTTTGGTTGTTAGATAGCGCTATAGCTCCATATAATTCTCCACTTTCGTTATCTGTTATAGCAAATTCATATGATTTATTAGCATTAAAATTATCAAGATGATGCTCAATCCATGATAAAGCATCATCTATAGAGTATGGATAAGGTAGGTACAATGTATTTTTATAAATATTATAATTATTACAAAGTTTAGTAACAGCTACTGCATCAGGTTTTTGAAACAGTCTTAGTACTAGCCTTTTAGTGGTAATTGTTTTATTTAGATTATCATATATCATAAGAAATCCTCCCTATTTTGGATACTTATTCTTGCATATATTTACTATAATTATCCAAAAGTTTTTCTTCAACTAAACTGCCCCGATAGTTGAATAAAGAAAAAGCTGCCTTAAGACAGCTCAAATCTTCAGCTAAAGCACATGTTAGTTGAAGTAATTTTTAATTTCTTTCTTATTTGTCACAACTAATATCTTATTATCGTATATCCCAAATTTATTATAGAAATTTGGTTTCCCTACTTCTTCGAAGTATATATTCCACTTAAACATTTTAAAAAATATATTTAATGAGGGTTTATAGTTTGACCTTTCTAATCCAATCTTTTGTAAGATAAATCTTTTTATTATTCGATAGATTCTCACTGAATAATTTGTATCTAAGAAAATAATTAATTCCGCATTACGAAAACTATTAGACACCCATTCTTCATTATGAACCCCCTCTACGATCCATGTTTCAGAATGAATAATAGTATTAAAATGTTCTTCTCTTTCTTCTTCAGTTCTTCTAATATCTCCAGATTCATACCTTTTCCAAATAACATTATCCAATTCATAAAGTGGGATATTTAACTTAGAGGATAACTCTCTTGCTAAGGTTGTTTTTCCACTACCAACTGAACCTATAATATGTATTTTATTTGGAATTTTTTTCAATATGACCACCACCGTCATTAGAGTTCTCTATATCAAATTTATTCTATTTATTTATTGGAATGTCCTCTTCCAACTTCCACTATCCTGCCCCTTTAGTTCCATAAGAAAAAGCTCCTTAAAGACAGCTTCGATCTTCAGCTAACGCACCTGTTAGTTCTTTAGTGCCGTAAAATTTATGTACTTATTTCACCGTTTTTTGTTTTTATTTGTTTTAAAAAAACACCTACACCTACTATGAATAATACCAATCCAAATCCAAAGGTGAAATTTGTTATGCCCCAAATGTATGTGGGAGTTAAATCAAGAATAGCTTGTATTTGATGTATGTCACCATTATAAGCTAAAAAAATAAGTACCTTTTCTAAACCACTTAATCCCATTAAATTTATCCCTGAAAATAAAAGTGCCACACCAAATAGTTTCATAGTACCCCTCCCTTTACATTTAATTTTAACACAATTTTCCAACAACTTTATTGGATTAACCTGCCCCGTTAATTCATTAAGAAAAGGAGCTGTTGATCAGCTCCTGGCATTGAAGTAAAGCACCCGTTAGTTTGCAATAAGAAGGTGTTTACTCTTTAATCCACTCTAACAATTCCATACGGTTACCAAAAGGATCGGAAATATAGAACCTTTTAGCTCCTGGAAGTTTATCGTCTTCAATAACATCAATACCGTTTGTTACCAGATGTTTTTTTAATTCCTCTATATTTTCTATTTCAAAAGCAGGATGTGCCTTTTTGGCTGGATAAAATGGTTCTTCGATTCCTATATGTATTTGATAATTTCCAAATTCAAACCAAACCCCGCCACGTTTCTTTAATTCTTCAGGTTTTTCAACCTCGTCAAAACCAAAAATATTCTTAAAAAATTTTCTTGCAGTGTCCTCACTATCTTTAGGAGCAGCGAGCTGAATATGGTCAATTGCTTTAAAAATAAAGGGCATTTATATCCTTCTCCTCTGACTTCAAATGGATATTACTTTTGCTATTTCCAATTTTACGCCAAATGGAATGATAAGGAAATTTTAAAGTTGTTATTTATAACCATAAGTCTTCCTTATGGTTATAAATCTTTTGTTCTTAAACTAACCTGCCCCTTTAGTGCAATAAGAAAAAGGCTGCCGCAACAACCCCTGTTAATGAACTAAAGCACCCGTTAGTTGAAGAAAATTGCTTATGTATTGTGTATTATCTTTGTACTAAAAAACAGCTTATTTAATGTCTCTAAGATTTATAGTCCACTATGTCTCCCTCGTCATAAGCTTCTTTAAATAATGGTGGCGTTTTCGCTTCAGACTGATTTTGTGATGAGGAACGAATACCATTCTCAGCTAAGATATCTAAAATTTTTTGAATATCTTCTTTGGTTGCGGGTGCTTTGTTTGGCTTTAGGCTAGTCGCTATTTTACCATTGGGCTCTAATATCGCCAATTCAACATCTTCGACATTTCCTATATTTTTTTGGCGAAGTGCACTTTGTATCTCATCTGTCGTTAATCTGGCTTTTTTTAGCTCTTCTAACTTTACCTTTCCATCTTTAATTAGTATTGATGGTACTCCATTAATAAACTTTCTGGATTTTGGAAACCATATTTGTATTTTTGCTAATAATACAATTCCTATAATGAGCAAAGCTCCAGCATATACTGCTTGCCATTCCTCTTTCAATGCTAAAGGTTGGATTAGTACAGCACCAATCGAAATCCTTAACACAGCTTCCGAAACTGTTGTTTCTGCAAGTGATCTCTTTCCTGCGATACGCAGAAGAATAATTGCAGTACAAAAAATTAACAATGCCTTTAATACATAAGGTAAGGTAGATATGTCTTCTAAAAAATCCATCATTTTTCTCATTCCTTTAACATTTTTTGTTAGTATCTGTTGACTCTATACCAAATATGTAGATAGTTTTTGGAAACTAGGTAATAACAAAAATTCAGGTGTTTTTTAGAATGTAAAATAAAGGCTAAATAACTAATTCTCCTCTTCAACTAAACTACCCCTTTAGTTCCATAAGAAAAAGCTGCCTTAAAGACAGCTCTGATCTTCAGCTAACGCACCCGATAGTTCTATAAGACTTATTAATTGAGTTGACAAGTGAAGGAGGAAGTAGGATGGAGAAAATCATTAGAAAAGATAGAAAAACGCCACAAAAAAGGCGTTCAATTTAATCATCTTTATTTATTTTACCGTCGTTCCCCTTGTCCATACCAGTAGCGTTATTAACTATTTGTGGAAACAAGTTTAACCCTTGATCCAAGGCATTCATTGAATCGGCTTTTTGGCCAATATTTTTTGATTTTTCTTGTTTTTTCATTTTTGTCGCCTCCTAAAATTAGGATTCGTAGTAAATCAAAAAATATTCCAAAGTAATTTTAAAATGATTATGTTACACAGTTCGAATAAACTATGCTACCTGAACTAATCTGCCGTGCCATAAAGAAAAAACTGCTAACTTAAAGGCAGCTCTGATCTTCTGCTAAAGCACCTATTACTGTTAATTAAGAAAATTATTTTTTAGGGCTTGTGCATTATCTTTATCTAACTCTCCATAACTTTCGTTTTCATTATTGCTAATAATTGTTGCTGTACCTGAACTTTCATTAAACCAAATTTCATATTCATAAAGTCTTTCAGGTTTATTTTCATCAAAAGTGTAAAACAAAGTAGCTTCTACGTCTGGTTTTCTAGCCATTTTAACCACTTTATCATCCCATTTGATTTGTTCAAATGCCTGCATTAGCAGCTCTATTGATTCTCTATCTGTTATCATTACGACATCTTCGTATTTTCCTTCTGTATCAATTTTTTGAACATCTACTCTTGATAATTGTCCTTTTTCTTCCCCAATACATCCGACCAATAACACCATAAAGACAAAAAGAGAAGTAAAATTTATTATTTTTTTCATCATACACCTCCATAAATTTAGACGTTTACATTACAAAATAGTTCCAGCTTATCTTCAACTAACCTGCCCCGATAGTTGCATAAGAAATATTAAGTATTAGACCTATACAGTCCAGAAAAAGGGAGCTAAATATATCAGGGAAGTTATTATCCCTCAATTACTAATAATTCTTTCAACATCAGTAAAGGGCATGTTTTGAAAAAAGATTAACCAAAACCTGCCCTTATTATATTAAATTGGATTATTCTTTTATAAAAAAAGATTGATAAGGATGGAGGCGTAACCCTCGCCTGGTCTTATTTCTAGTTATTGCAAGTCAACACTATCTTTATTATTGATCCAATTAGACAAAGAAGGGGAAGGCACTATCTATACCCTCCCCTTTTTCAAACACAACTTATTTTTTAGATCTTCTTCTAAATCCTAAATACAGACACCCTACAATAAAAGCCATAATTAGAATGGCAATCCATGGGCCAAAGGCTGTGAATGGAGTTACATAATCGCTAGTTTCGGATATTCCTTTAACAACATGGGAAGAACCTAGAATCATAGGTCTCAGCTCCTTAAGAGAAAGTAGATGTAGCTTTGAAACAAAGTTTGGTCAAATTAATACAAGAAACCTTGATAAATAAATAGAAGGAGTATGTCTTGAAAAAAGATTAATCAAACATGCCCTTATAATATTTAATTGGATTATTCTTTTATAAAAAAGATTGATCATTTTTGGTAATGAACTAACGCACCAGTTAGTTCCGTAAGAAAAAGGTTACCTCAGCAACCTTCCTTATTAAAGTAAAGCGCCTGTTAGTTTAAAATCTATCTCCAAGTAACTTGTTTTTAACACAGAACTTAACGCTAAATCCTCCAGGCACTTCTTCGTAGAAAGTATACCTGTGTAAGTGTTATAAGGTTTTTCCTATCACTGAATGGAGGGGCCCCCTTTTTTATTTAATAATTATTTGTGCCCCAGCTAAAAAGTAGAATTTATCTTTACTTTATTTATCTGTATATAGTAGGAACACATATGCATCTATACAAGTGAATACAATGTAAAAATCTATTCACTGGAGGAGAAGAGATGCCTAATAACATAAATTATCAATTAACGACTCAACAAATGATTAGCATTATTAGAAATGGTCTTAAAAAGTCGCAAGTTCCCAAACATATTACTATTGTTGGCGCAGGACTAGCAGGACTGGTTACGGCTTCTCTATTGCAGGAGGCCGGGCACAACGTCACAATCCTTGAAGCAAACAACAGGGTAGGCGGACGTGCCTATACCATACGCTCCCCCTTTAGTAATGGGCTTTATTTTAACCTAGGCCCAATGCGTATTCCTGATGTTCATTTTTTGACCTTAGAGTATATTAAAAAATTCGGGCTAACCCTAAACCTGTTTATTAACCGAACTCCAATGGATATTCTTTATCTCAATGGAATCAAAACACGTCTTAACATTTTTGAACGTTCTCCTGGTATTCTAAACTTTCCCGTTGCCCCAAATGAAAGAGGTAAAAGCGCAGAGGATCTGGTGAAATTAGCTACACAGCCAATTCTTGATTTTATTAAACAAGACCCAACGAGAAATTGGCATCTCGTAGAAAAAGAATTTAAAAACTACTCACTAGGTACTTTCTTAAACTCTTACCATTATCAATATGGAACGACTTTTTCAGATGGCGCGGTTGATATGATCGGTGTACTCCTTGACTTAGAAGCATATATGGGGATGTCATTTATTGAAGTTTTGCGAGAAGAGGCTTCCTTCAGAGCAAATCGTTTCTATGAGATAACCGGTGGTATGGATCTGCTGCCAAAGGCATTTCTCCCGCAATTAAAAGAAGTTATTATGTTCAATCAAAAGATGACGAAAATTGTCCAACATAACAACAGAGTAACCATCCATTCCACCCATCAGCACACCTTAGAGGATTCCACCATAACTGGTGACCTTGCCATCATAACTCTCCCCTTTACAGTGTTACGATTTGTGAAAGTTGAACCATACCATTCTTTTTCCTATTATAAACGGAGAGCTATTCGTGAACTGAACTATATGAGCGCAACAAAAATCGGAATCGAGTTTAAAAGCAGGTTTTGGGAAAGACACCATCAATATGGTGGTAAATCCATAACTGACCTTCCGATTCGATTCACTTATTACCCAAGTCAGGGGATTGGTACAAAAGGACCTGCTGTGGTTTTGGCAAGCTATACATGGGCGGATGAGGCTTTAACATGGAACGGTCTATCCAACGAAAAACGCATTCAATATGCTTTAAAGAACTTAGCTGAAATTTACGGAGACCAAGTCTATTCTGAGTTTGTGTCAGGAACTTCCTTTAGTTGGGTCGATAATGAATATTCCTCTGGAGCTTTCACTGCTTTTGAACCGAGTCAGGAAACCGAGTTGTATCCTTATATGCCTATACCTGAAGGAAGAGTGCACTTTGCCGGTGAACATACTTCACTTACCCACGGTTGGATGCAAGGGGCGATTGAATCTGGAGTACGGGTTGCATATGAAGTGAATGACTTGCCAAAGTAAATTAGGAAAAATAGATAAATTAGGACTGTTATAGAAATTTTTTATTCAACTAAACTGCCCCGATAGTTCCATAAGAAAAAGCTGCCTTAAAGACAGCTCTGATCTTTAGCTAAAGCACCCGTTACTTGTAATTGGATTATTTCACAATCATGGTAAGTTCCACAGAAAAAGGCATAGATCCTACCTGCTGAATCAATGCCTTCACTTTTTGAAATTAACTTTACTATTATTTTTTTTAGTTAACATATAGCTTTGTTTTATCATTTCGTAAATGTCTTCCTTTGGAACAGTACCGTCAAGAATTATCGAATTCCAATGGTCCTTATTAAGATGAAAAGCCGGAACTACCGAATGGTAAATCTGACGCCAATAATCCAACAAACCAGGTTCACATTTCACATTAATCCAAATATG
>NZ_JBHZPD010000014.1:0-77596 GCF_042787955.1 Peribacillus sp. YIM B13477 | reverse complement strand
AGTAACGAATGCAGCTGATTATGGTTCGGTTGGATATGGGGTGGGAAAATTGAAAAGTAAAGTTATCGATGAAGGAAGTATACTTAATAGTACTGACAATGAAGTGTCAGTTGTTGCCTCAGTAGATAACCACATTGGTGAGGTCAGAAAGTATGCTTTACTTGTTTTTGAAGATTATAAATAAGTGAAATTTAAGGTTAAAAATAAGGAGCAGGACGTAAATAAATATTTCTTTGATATGAAACCTAACAGCTCAATAAACTTTAATGTTACTGTTCCTATTCGTTCCGACTCAAGTGAATTGACTTTTGTAATCGTTCAAAAGCCAGAGTATAAATTGAAGGAGCTCGACCTAAACAGGGCAGGGATTTTAGAACAAGTATTAAGTATTCGGTATTCCATCAACAAATCCGCCAAACGGGAAAGTTGTTAAAAAGTAAAGCAAGTAAAACCTGATGCTATTATAAAGGATGGATTCAATGAAAATATATCTATGACAAATAGTCAGGAAAAGTTGCAATCAATTATGACTGAAAAAGAAGGCAAGGAACTTAAGTTCTCTGCCGGAAATGAGACAAATGCTGGAATCAGATATGCAATCATAGCTATAAAAGATTGGGAACAAGTTGCAGTTAGAGATAACACAGACGTCTTATATACCACTGTTCCACCATAAACTAATCTACCCGACGTTGAATGAAGAAATAATTTCCAGCTCACCACCTTCCCACTTCCTTATTAAGTAAATGCTGATAATTATCAGAGTCAACAAACTTTTGGTTCCTTTAGAGTTGTTATTCAAAATAATGAATAAGATTATTAACGGAAAGGAAGAATCGGATTGTCTACTATAATTAATATATTAGGTTTCGTGGGTATTATCGGATTTATAGTTCTTTTAGCAATAGCAAAAACTATAAAAGATAAATCTAAAAGGTAGTTGGTTTTATTAGTGGAATCACTTTCCCCGATAAGAGGTCTGGATTACTAGGCCTTTTTTTGTTCCTTACTTATACAGCATTGTAAAACGAGTCAAAAATCAAAAGGAGAATTCATATATACCCTTTTACAACATGAAGCAGGTCTTTTCTATTTTAGGATAAGTTTTCCATAAGCAGGACTCCTCAAATACAGTATAAGTTCGTCTTATTAAAGTGAATTCTTCCTCGTTTACCCTGATAATGCTATTCCGTGACCAAAAAGGTTCAATCGCTATCGCCACGCCTAGCAATGGAGTGCCGTTAATTCCATCTCCATGATACGTCCCCCTCATAAATGTGCCTAGTTACAGATTATGAGGGGGGTACGGGGTAGTGAGTTTTTTCATGAATTTTAAAGGCTTATCTTCTTTATTTTCAACAATAGTTCAAGTATCCTTAATTTGAATAGCAACTATTGTAAATGAGGGATAAGCCGTGAAGCAAATATATAGTGATGTCATACAATTTCGGGGTACACATTATGAGTTTGGATACATGCAAGGGGAGGAATTAAAAGATTCGCTAACGGTAAAGAACCGTGAAGATCAGTGGAAGATCAGGCAGCCGAGGTTTACGGTTGAAGAAGAAGAGGTCAAGAGAGCCATTACACAATTCGCCCCTGGAGTTTGGGAAGAATTACTCGGATTGCAAGAAGCACTGAAATGGCCAATGGACCGCGTGCTTCAAGAGTTCGGTGGATACCGATTGGATTATGTCCGGTCGGGCTGTTCGATCATGACAGGCAATGATTATCTCATTCGCAATTATGATTACCACCCGAAGACTTATGAAGGACGCTATGTCTTATTCCAGCCAACCGATCAAGGGTACTCAAGCATCGGCCCTAGTCAGCGAGGGACTGGCCGGATGGATGGAATGAACGAAAAAGGATTGGTGATAGGCTATAATTTCATGAATCGCAAGAACCCTGGTGATGGTTTCATCTGCTGCATGATTGGCAGACTGATTGTTGAATCTTGTGCGGACGTTCAGGAAGCGGTGGCGATGTTGAAGGAAATCCCGCATCGTCATTCTTTCACTTACGTCGTCTATGATAAAAGCGGAAATACCTATATTGTGGAAACCTCCCCAAGAAATGTAGAGGTGCGCACGTCAAATGCCTGTACCAATCACTTTGAAATCATGAAAAATGAAAACCGTAACCATCTTATCGATTCGAGACGCCGATTGGAGATCATCCAGGATCATGAAGGGAAACTTTCTTCAGCCTACGATGCTTATCGGTTGTTTAATGATACCAATCAAGGTGTCTTCTCGGATTTATATAGCAGCTGGGCGGGAACGATTCATACATCCGCTTATTTACCTAAAGAGATGAAAGCTTGGATTGCCTTGGGAGGGAACCAAGAGCCGACTTCCATAGATTTTGCGAAATGGCTCGAAGGGGAAGATGTTGATTTAAGACAAATCAAAGGTGTAATTGATACGGATATTCCCTTCGTGCACATGGATGAGGGAGCGAATTGGTTTCGGAATTGAACATCTTTAAGTGAAATTTCACCTACTTTGTTAAGGGCCCAATCCTTTGATTGGGCTTTTGTTGTTCTACTTTTAGGAAAACCTGGTACTATTTATTAGTGGGTGTCTCCGTAATATAATATGATAGAGTAACGGATTTTGGATTGAGGACAGGAAGCTGGATTTGTGTGCCGTACTTGTACAATGAATAAGGGGATGAGCGAATGTTTTCGACAGCTATTGGATGGTTTCGGTTTATTACAATAATTGAGGGAATCTCATATGTTTTATTGCTTGCCATTGGTATGCCCATTAAGTACATATTGGATATTGGGGAAGCAACACTCATTTTAGGCAGCATCCATGGTTTCCTGTTTGTCGTGTTTGGGCTTTTATTACTTTATGTGAGCATCATATCAAAATGGTCCTTTTTAAAAATGGCGATGATTTTCATCGTTTCATTCATTCCATTTGGTAATTTTGTTATCGACCGCAGGCTTCTGAAGCAAAGTTAAATACTTTTACTTTAACGTCTTCCATAAGTGGAAGGCGTTTTTTTGATGGATTTAAGCTTGCTGTAAGGTTGGCACAAAGATGCTGTAAGAATGAGCATGTAAGATAAATGTATCAACAATACTGAAGAGGTGAAACAAATGGAACCATTATTAAAAGTGGAAAATATAAAAAAAACATATGGTAAATCAAGCGCTGCCTATACGGCGTTGGAAAATATATCTTTTGACATTCATGCAGGGGAGTTTGTAGGAATCATGGGACCTTCTGGAGCGGGGAAATCGACATTGCTCAATATGTTGGCAACTATCGACTCGCCGACTGAGGGGAAAATTTATATGAATGATACGAGCATTCACGATATGAAAGGGGCGGAATTAACGGATTTCAGACGTGAAAATCTGGGTTTCATCTTCCAGGACTACAATTTGCTAGACTCATTGACTGTGAAGGAAAATATATTATTGCCACTGGCGATTGCGAAAATTCCAGCCAAAGAAATTACTGCATTGGTGAACCGTATTGCTAAAGTATTTGGGATTGAAGATTTATTAGCTAAATATCCATACCAAATCTCCGGTGGGCAAAAGCAAAGAACAGCTGCAGCCAGAGCGCTTGTGACAGAGCCGGCATTGATCCTGGCAGATGAGCCAACAGGTGCACTTGATTCAAAATCTGCAACAGGTCTGCTGGAAAGCTTAAGTGAACTAAATGAAAATAATAATTCCACCATCATGATGGTGACACATGATGCATATGCCGCAAGCTTCTGCCGGCGGATCATTTTCATCAAGGATGGTACACTTTCAACAGAAATTTATCGTCGTGGCCAATCGCGTAAAGCTTTCTTCCAAGAAATCATGGATGTCCTTGCAACAATTGGAGGTGAGGTAGATGACGTTATTTAGTCTGGCGAGAAAAAATATTGCCCGGAACCTTTCCCAATATTTTATATATATCGCATCCATGGTATTTAGCATTATCATCTACTTCACATTTGTAACATTGAAGTATAGTGATGCAGTTGCAGAACAAACGGCTTCATCACAGAAATTAGGTTCATTAATGAGTGGTGCGGCCGTCATCCTGATTTTTTTCGTTGCCATTTTTATTGCCTATTCCAATTCATTTTTCATGAAAAAACGTAAAAAAGAAGTGGCATTATATGCATTGCTTGGCGTACGTAATCGCCAGATTGGCTTTATGCTCTTCTTTGAAAATCTATTGCTAGGATTGGTTTCATTAGTTGTAGGGATTTTACTTGGATTTCTATGTTCAAAAGGGTTCATGACGATCTTGATCTATTTAATGGGCTATGATGTCATCGCACCTTTTACATTTTCAGGATCTGCAGCTTTGAACACCTCTATCGTATTTCTTATTATTTTCTTGGTGACATCATTCCAGGGCTATCGTTTAATTTACCAATTTAAACTAATTGATCTTTTCCATGCATCGAAAAAAGGGGAAGCGGCTCCGAAGCCATCTATGATTGTAGCCTTTCTGGGAATTTTCCTGATTGTCATCGGATATTGGTTGGCGATGCAAGATCTTTTTACTTCTAAAGTGTGGGAAAAGATTGGCTTTTTGATGACGGCACTCATTATTTTGACAACTGTTATTGCCGGTACATTTTTATTGTTTCATAGCGTGACAGGCTTTGTGTTAGCCGTGATCAAGAAAAATGAAAAATGGCTATGGAAAGGCCTGCATCTGATGACGGTCTCGCAATTGCTTTATCGCATTCGGGGGAATGCAAGGACATTGACCGTAATTGCGGTGTTAAGTGCTACAACGGTAACGGCTGGAGGTGCGGTTTATGGTCTTTATTACAACGCGAATGACCAAGTTATGACCGTTGATCCGAATACCTTCATGTATCAGCAAACGGATGCTAAAAGCGATCATCAAGTCACCGCCGTTTTGCCAGATACAAAGTATGATGAAAATGTTGAAGCGCTATCCATCACATTTAATACGAAAGAACTTAGCGAGGAATCAGCATTCGATAACTCGGATAAAAAGATTTACACGGTAATCGATGAAAGAACATATAACAAATTGGCAGATGTACAGGGTAAGGAAGCATTGCATGTGAATCATGGCAAAGCAGTCATTTTAGATATTGGATATGACAAAAGATTCTCACCTGAATACAAGGACAAGACAATAAGGACAGAAAACAACACGGCGATAACATTCCAAAGCTTTAAAACACAAACGGTTTTAAATGCCAAAACAGCAGGCATTGCAGTGGTTGTATCGAATGATCAATTTAAATCATTGCAAAAAGAAGGGGAAGCCCTGAACTATCGTGCTATCGGTGTTGATCAAGCCTCCGTGGATTTATCTGAAAAAATATCAAAACAAATACCTGAAGAAGCTCTATTTTCCAGTGCGCCTCAAGATTTTCAAGCAAGCATTGAAAGTGTAGGATCATTGCTCTTTATCGGCAGTTTTCTTGGTCTGGTTTTTTTAGCGGCAACAGGCAGTATCATTTACTTTAAAGTTCTAACGGAAGCTGAGGAAGATAAATCACAATACAATATGCTTCATAAAATGGGCGTTAACGCAAAAGAAATGCGGAAATCCATTGCATCACAAGTGTTTGTAATCTTTTTCGTCCCGCTGGCAGTCGGGCTATTGCACAGTGCGGTTGCGTTAAAAGCCTTCTCGGGCTTATTGATGATGAATCTGGCAAAACCTGTATTGATCTGGATGATCGCTTATACGATTATTTACGGTCTGTATTATATCTTAACGGTAGCTTCTTATAATCGTATTATCACACAAAATAATAAAACAGAAGGGTGATCTAAATGAAGAAATTTTTTATGGTAGTTGGCATATTGTTCATACTTGGAGCGGCAGGAGTATTCGCGCTTACTAAAATTGACTTTAATCGCATGAATGCCGATAATTATTATTTGCAAATTACAGAGGATGGGGTGCAGCATGAAACCAAACTGGATGATGGTACAGTGATGACTTACTATTCTTATAAACTTGACGCCAAAAATGCAGATGGTGAAACGATACCGCTTGAATTCACGGCACAAAAAAATCTTCGAAAAGATGCTTACTTAAAGATGTACGTGAAAAATGGTGATGAAGTTTCGTCATATGATGAAGTGAAATTTGAGGATATTCCAAAAAAGGCACAACCAAAATAAATAGGAAGAAGGGCTGTCTGTAAGTTAGGACAGCCCTTTCTCTGTAAGAAAAAATAATTATAAAAGTATCGTGATGGTTGTTCCCTTATTTTCAATGCTAGTCAAATCCAGTTTACCTTTATGAGCCAGGATAATGTCCCTTGCAATGGCCATTCCTAAGCCGGTCCCATGTTTACTGGCAGTATTCGTACCTCGATAGTAGCGTTCAAAAACCTGATCCAAATCTTTGGAGGGAATACCGCGGCCATTATCGGCAATGGTGATCTGGGTATGATGTTCTGATTGTAGATGAATATCATCAATTTGTATTTTCACGACGACATTTTCATCATTATGTACGAGCGCATTGTAGATAAAGTTAAAAATTGCCCGTTTCAGTAAATTTTTATCGACTTTATGCATTGCTTTATCCACATTTGCCTCAAATTCGACCTCTCGATCACCAAATTGTGAATCATTTAAGAGCTCTATCGTCATTTCTCTTATAAACCCAACGATATCAAGATCTTCAAATTGCAAAGGAAGTCTTTGGTTGCGTAAACGCATCGTTAAATTGAGGTCATCCAACAGATTTTTCATATATACGGACTGTCTATTAATAATGGATGTAAACTCATACAATTCTTGTGGTGTTAATTCATGGGCATTGTCTTTCATCAACTCTGTATAACCATGGATGGATGCAAGTGGTGTCTTCATGTCATGAGAAACATTGCTAATCCATTCCTCACGCATTTGGTCGAGTTGATCACGTTCTTTTTCATACTGATCTAACTTTACCGATAGTTCATTCATATTGTGAAATACATCTTCATAGACGCCTTTTGGTATACTCATCTTTTTAAAGCGTCTTTCACGAAGCTGCTGAATTCCTTCTATTAAAGTGTTAAGTGGTGTCGTTAATCTTTTACCAAATAATAGTCCAATTACTAGGGCAATAATGATATCCACCGTTAAAAACAGTAAAAGTATGAGGTTGAAGTACTTTAAAATGTGAACATAATTATAGGACAGTACATATCGGCCTATTCCTCGATCTTTAACCCCTACAAAATAGCTGAAATCATGAGCTTCGCCGGCAAAAACAGTCGTCTCTGCATCAATTTCTTTATACTTATACATTTGGACGATTTCAACAGGAGAATATACGGTTTGCAATTTTTGAGGTGTGTAATAGGCTGCTACTTGTTCACCCTTATCATTCAAAAATTGTATCCAGGCGTTCGTGTTCCGCAGTTTTTCCAGCCCTTCTTCATTTACCATTGGTTTGTCATCTATTAGTTCTACATATTTTGAAAAAGATCGGCTAAAGTTCTCCGCAGATTCCTCTTCCGTGTCGAAATGAACAAAGAGTAAGCATAAAAGTAAAATTGTATTTACGATTCCTACGATTACGACAATTGTCACAACGGATCCTAAAAAGCGCCGTGTCAATTTCCACTTCATCTTGTTTCACCCTTGGTCTGTAATTTATAACCAAGCCCTTTAACGGTTATTAAAAAAGTTGGCTTTGAAGGATCTGCTTCTATTTTTTCGCGTAAACGGCGAATATGGACCATCACTGTATTATCAGAGCCAAAGAAATCATCGCCCCACACATGTTCAAACAAAGTTTCCTTGCTCAAGATCTGATTCGGATGATGCATAAAACAGCTCATCAGACCGATTTCTTTAGCTGTCAGCTCAAGGGTTTTGCCATCCTTTTTCACTTCATTTTCATTTGAACTAAGCTCAAATGGACCAATTTGCAATTTTTTCGGTGAGGTTTTTTCCTCTGTATAGCCCGCCCGCCTAAGCTGCGCCTTTACTCGATAGGCAACTTCTTTCGGACTGAATGGTTTGGTAATATAATCATCCCCGCCAATCGCCAACCCCAAAAGCTTATCAATTTCCTCATCCTTTGCCGACAAAAATAAAATCGGCACATTCGACACTTCACGAATTTGCTTGCATAAGTCATAGCCTTCACCATCTGGCAGCATGATATCCAGCAAGACTAGTGATGGATCGAACTTTTGAAACTTTGCCCACCCATCCGCAATCGTCCCCGCCGTAATAATATTGGGGATACCTTCTTTATGTAAAACTGTCTCCATGAGACGTGCCAAATCTTCTTCATCGTCAATAATTAAAATCCACTGATCATTAGACATTCTTCTACCTCCCAAACATCAATCATACCCTACAGTATAGAGTACCCCTTAAGAAAAAATAAGGGGAGGAAAAGATTTTTAACGAACTCATGCCATTGATTCACGAAACACAGTGAAAATAACGAAGTGCCATTACATGAGAAATGACTGTAGAGTTGAGGATATTTTAGCCTGGTTCTTATTTATTTAAGGGAGTTTCCGAAAGAAGGTCGTGCTTCATACTGATTTGGTAAAGGTTGTATGATAAACTGTTTAAAGTATTGCCAGGTAGATTATGCTAAGTAATGGGATTTTAGGAATTCGTTCCAATGTACGTAGCGAATGTGGAAGAAATAAAAGGAGAAAAATATAATGGAAACAAAAAAGGTGTTACCCGTACTTTTTTTAGTGATGTTTTTAGTCATGGTCGGATTTGGGATCATCATTCCCGTCATTCCGTTCCTTGCTGAAAAGGTTGGTGGCAGTCCCACAGAGCTTGGCCTTTTAATGGCTGTTTATTCACTGATGCAATTATTTTTTGCCCCGATATGGGGACGTATATCTGACCGGATAGGGCGTAAGCCTGTCATGATTATCGGGATTGCTGGACTGGCCCTTTCGTTTTTCATCCAGGCTTCGGCAGATTCCCTATGGGTATTATTTGCAGCCAGAATCATTGGCGGGATTTTGTCATCGGCAAACATGCCAACCGCAATGGCGTATGTGGCTGACATCACGACGCCGGAAGATCGGGGAAAAGGGATGGGAATCATCGGGGCCGCCACAGGGCTTGGATTCATCTTTGGACCGGCGATTGGCGGGGTATTCTCCAAATCAAGTTTGAACTTGCCGTTTTACATTGCAGGAATATCCTCTTTGATTACTTTATTCTTAGTGATTGCGATACTGAAGGAATCACATACAGTAGAGAAGAGGGCCCAACAATCAAAAAATAAAGAGTCCATGTGGAAAGCCTTTAGAGGGCCGCTTAAAACCATGTTCTTTTTGCAAATGATCGTCACCCTTTCAATGGCAGGACTAGAAACGACTTTCGCCTATTTTGCAGCCAAAAAGGCTGATATAAGTCTTGTGCAATTAGGCTATATCTTTATGATCATGGGGTTTGGGAGTGCGATCGTTCAAGGTGGATTAGTGGGCAGGATGACAAAGAAATATGGGGAAGGCGCGGTCATCCGAATGGGAATCATCGTCTCGGCAGTCGGTTTCATTCTCATCCTGTTTTCTTCCGGGTTCTGGACATCGGCGGTCTTCCTGACGATTTTCGGAGTGGGTAATGGGTTCATCCGGCCTGCCATTTCGGCCCTGCTTACCAAAAGTTCCATGTCGGGCCATGGCAGTGTCACGGGATTGCTATCTTCCTTCGATTCGTTCGGCAGGATTGCGGGTCCTCCGATCGGCGGTTGGTTATTTTCGATTTCGATTGATTTACCATTTATATCGGGTGCCATCCTTTCCGTTTTTGCTTTGATTCTTTTTCAGCTATACCATGCACGGACACAGGCTAAACATGTCCAAGCATCTCATTGATATAATGATGGGCAAAACCCCCCATTTCTAAAAATGGGGGGAAGTTGCGAGCGGTGCTTGAATAGTACCGTTTTTTTATTGAATCATATTGAGGAATTTTCGTGTGCGCGCTTCTTTAGGGTTTGTGAAAATCTGCTCGGGTGTTCCCCGCTCCATTATTTTTCCTTCATCCATGAAAATGACTTCATCGGCGACTTCGCGGGCGAAACGCATTTCATGGGTTACCACGATCATTGTCATGCCTTCATCTTTCGCCAGTTCTTTCATGACCTGCAGGACGTCTCCCACTAGTTCGGGATCCAAAGCGGAAGTGGGTTCATCGAATAGCATCACCTTAGGCTCCATGGCCAGGGCCCTTGCAATTCCGACCCGTTGCTGCTGACCGCCGGACAATTGAAACGGATAAAAATCGATTTTTTCACCTAAGCCCACCTTTGTAAGCAGGGCAGCCGCCGTTTCTTTCGCTTGATGTTTGGCGATGTTTTTTACAATGATGGGGCCTTCCATTACATTTTCCAATGCTGTTTTGTGGGGGAAAAGGTTATAGCTTTGGAAAACCATCCCTGTCAAACTGCGAAAAGATGTAATCGAATTTTTTCTAACGGGTTTTTTGAAGTCCATTACCGTTTCATCGATTTCAATCGTCCCGTCCGTGGGCACCTCAAGGAGATTCAAACACCGAAGAAAGGTTGTTTTTCCTGAACCGGAAGGACCGATCAATACAATGACTTTGCCTTGCTTCACTTCCAAATCGATGCCCTTTAATACTTCAAGGTCACCAAACGATTTATGAAGATTCTTAATGTTGATCATTTTAAAATCTCCTTTAACTACTGCGGTTCTTATTTTGCTACATAACGATTAAGTCTCTCCTCTAAACTTCCTTGAATGAAAGATAGAATCGTACACAAAATCCAATATAAAGCAGCTGCTTCCATGTAAAGTAGTAAAAATTCATAGTTTTTTGCAGCGATTTCTTGAGCTTTACGGAATAATTCCGTTACAAGAATGAGTGATGCAAGCGATGTATCTTTTAAAAGGCTAATGAACGTGTTGGATAATGGGGGAACGGATACCCGTGCTGCTTGCGGCAAGACGATCCGCTTTAAAGCTTGGGTATATGTCATCCCGATTGAATAGCCTGCTTCCCATTGCCCTTTTGGTATCGATAAAATGGCTGCTCGTATAATTTCCGAAGCGTATGCTCCTACATTTAAAGAGAATCCTATAATAGCCGATATGAAAGGATTGATGGTGACACCTAAATTTGGAAGTCCATAGAAAATGATAAATAATTGCACAAGTAAAGGTGTCCCGCGGATGATTGACACATATACACGCGCAATTATTTGAAGAATTCTAATGGAAGATAATCTAGCCAATGCTGTGAGTACAGCAAGAATAAGGCCGAGAACGAATGTGATCAATGTTAGTGGAATCGTATATTGAATAGCTCCCTCTATCATCGGATAGAGGGAGGTTTGAGCGATGGAAACAAGCTGGTTCATACGCTCGGGGTCGGTGAAAATATTACTTAGGAGAAACATCTTCACCAAACCATTTATCCGAGATCTTCGCGTACGTGCCGTCGTCTTTCATTGCTTTAAGTGCTTTATTTACTTCTTCCACTAATTTGCCGCTGTCTTTTCTGAACATTAAACCACTTGCGACTCCGCTTTCTTCCTCATCAGCCACTTTGATAGGTGCATCCGGATGTTGCTTTTTATAATCAAGGTAAGATAATTTGTCATTGATCGTCGCATCTACACGTTTAGAACCAATAAGCTGTACGGATTGTGAAAATCCTTCAATACCTGTAACTTCAGCACCATGTGATTTGGCTAGATCATTGTAGTTACTTGTTAAAGATTGTGCAGAGGTCTTGCCTTTTAAATCATCGAAGGATTTAATATCCGTATTATCTTTGTGTACAAGCAATACGGCTCCTGATTGAATATATGGGTCAGAGAAATCATATTTCTTTTGACGGTCTTCATCGATGCCCACTTGGTTTGCGATCATATCAAAACGTTTAGCATCCAAGCCTGCAAACATGCCGTCCCATTGTGTTTCCTTGAATTCAGCTTTCACTCCAAGGCGTTTTGCCACTTCTTTAGCAATTTCAACATCAAACCCCGTAAGTTTATCTGAATCATCGTGGAATGTGAAAGGAGGATATGTACCTTCTGTTCCAACAGTTAATACGCCATCTTTTTTGACTTTATCATATAGACTTTCTTGTGAAGAAGATTTATTGCCGGTATCGTTTGCCTCATTTTTTGTATCGGTACCACAAGCGGTAAGTACAACCGTGAAAGCTAACAATAGCGATAAAAGTGCAACCATTTTTTTCATTTGGGTAAACCTCCTAGTAATCTGATAGGGATTGATACTCTGTGATACTATACAAGAAAAGGAAAAAAGTCAATGAAAATAACTTATATCATTAGTGTTAATGAAACTTGGTGAATTATACGGTTTTTCATGCAAGGAAGTGAAATAAAACGAAAGGGAAGGGAAGTGTACATTAAAATTCTAAGGGGTCAAAAGCCCCTCTTCCGCTAAGTGGGAGAGGGGCTTTTTGAAGCCGTCCAGAACTATTGCAGTATTCTTTCTAACTTAGTGTTTACCATGATTATTTATCCTCTACGCTGACGAATATAGGGTTTGAATAAAACCAAAGGTCTTTATAGTTACGATTGTTTATTTCTGAAAAACGCGTTTCGTTATCCTCGATTTCAGTCTTTTTATCGATCAGCGGTTCACCGTCCATCGTTTCTCCAGAGACATTTTCCCCTAGATTCGTGCCGCGCAAACGGTAATATTGATCCTTATCGGTTTGACTTTGTAAGTGATGGCATGAAAACCATCGCGATCGGTTTTCCAGTCTTTACTTGTAAAGCGTTTAACCACTTTTGTCGTATCATTGGTGGCTTTATTATAAGCAGGTGTTCCAGGCTCTGCTTTCCCGGTTACTTCACCGGAAATTAGATCCACGTGATCTACCTTGACGGTGCCTGAAGCGGAAATCAACGTCCAAATCGTACAAGCAAAAAAAACTGCAGACAAACACGATTTTCATCGAGTTGCCTACAGTGTGGTGCTTCAGGATGATGAAACACCTTTGAAAATGATTTGATTAATCCCAAACGCTTATTCTAGGGACTCCAGCAGTTCTTAAATAGTCCAATAATTGACCAGTATGTACAGACTCATGATAAGCGATTCTTAGCAACATGTCTCCTAAATCCCTGATATATCCTACGTCAGATCGATCAATTTTAATTGTGGATAAGTCGTCTTCGCTGAAGGACATGATTGTTTCCAAAAAATCACGCCTGTATGGTTCAGCAAAGTTTAATTCAGCTTCCACGGAGCTAAGCGGCTGTTTTTCATATGGTGATTCATAAACTGGTAAGCTGCCTTGATTTTTAATGGATAAATGATAATAATGCTCACTATCAAGGACATGTCTAACCATTTCTAAACAGCTCATTGCCTTGTCGTCCGGTTTCCAATGGAGTGTGCCTTTAGGTATTGAAGTCCATAGTTTAATGTTTCTTCTTCTAACCTCTTCCAGATTTAAGATGATTAGTTCTATCGATTTCATTATATCTCCCCTTTTAGAAGGTATACACTCACTATACAGGAATGGGTTTATTTTGAAAATATAGAAAAATATTATGACTAGGGTAATAAATTTTTGCGATTCCTTCCAATATAGTTCCGCTCCAGTTTTATTCAAAAAGATAAACATATGATAGGTTCACTAGCGTTTACTGGTTGACCTTTTTAATGGGAACTCTACGATCAAGCCTAGGAATGACAAACGTTGCATACTGTTTTTTTAATAGAGTTGCCTTGAATATATGAAATGTTGCACGAAAAAGAAGCATCGGAGAGTGGAGTAAGATTATAAGTAAGGTTGAAGAGACTACAGGGAAAATGCCTATGAATCCGTGTAGAATTTACAGGCTTTCCTTCCCTAGTTATTCATTGCATGGAGGAACAGGGAATTCATATATCCCTATAATCCTATTCCCGCTTATTTGTATTGGTATCAGGAATTAAATTCCAGTTAATAGGAGGTGAAACAGAATGTATTTTGATCGATCTTTCTTCTTATTTACGCTATAAGCTTCAAGAGAACCTTCTTAAATCAGTGATTGAATTAGAATGTCATCATGATAAATAAAAATCGGTTTAAAACCAAGGGCTCTAAACTTTTGCAATGCCTCATGGTTATTTTTGTTCACGAAACCGGACACTACAAGGATTCCTTTATTTCTCACATATTCTACTAATTCGGGTAAAAGGGCTTGCAGAATTCCCTTTCCTCTATATTTTTTGTCAATGACTACATAATTAATATGAGCCACTTTATATAAATAAAGATTATAACAAATGAATCCCACTACTTTACCTTTATCATTACAAATCACAAGTACCTTGTGTGACTTTTGCAGAATTTCATTCACTTTATCGGAAGAAACCCGAAAATTTTTTACGGTGATATCCGTTAATTTCTTTATATCCTTTTTAGGTTTCCAGTCTCGAAAAAAATACATCATAACTTCTCCTTTATCTCTATTAGATATAACAGTTATTCACTAGACATATATAGCTGGTACATGTAAATACATAACACGGAATCCCTTTAGATAGGTCCAAAGGGATTCCATGTTAATCTCAAAAAAGCAACCTTCTAGTTTTCAAATTCTTTGACAGAAGTGGGTTGCTTGATGGAAGTAGGTTCCTTAATTGAAGTACCTCTATTATTGTTTAATAAATTTTGTAAGACTCTTCTCAAGGCAGACCTAAGGCTGCTATTGCCAGTTCCGGAATTACCAGTTCCAGAATTAACAACTCTTCTTAGCTTTTTGTTTGACACTGAAATCATCCCCTTTGTTTTATAAATTTCCACATTACTAATTTATGTGTAATTTTCCCTTTTGCTTGGACAAGTTCACCAATTATTGTACAGCGGCAGGTGTTGCTACCATTTAATGTAATAACATGGTATAATTTATGTGAATTACTTCACATAGAAGGCGCTCGTTATTATTCATACTATTGACTCATAAACGAAAGTGGGTTGGTTATATGCGAGATGGGGGAGTGATGACCCCATATAGGAATTTGGTTAAATTCGGACTGGGAGGCCATAAAGGATCAGGAAATTAGAAATTCATTTTGATACATATAGAAGATTGTCCATTTTCTAAGAAAGAATCAGGAGCTGAGCGGGGTGTTCAATTGTTCTTCGCCGCAGCCAGTTACAAATCGTGAATTGATGGCTCATTTGAGAAAGTTCATGAATATTCGGATAGGACTTCCCTGTCCAACTCCCATTCTTGAAATGGGGGCTTTCTTTATGGGAACCGAAACGGAATTGATATTAAAAAGCCGGTGGGGCATACCTTAGAGATTGGAAAAGGCGGGGTATGCATTTAAATTCGATCATCTTGATGAGGCTCTCGAACAGATACTTATGAATTCTTAAAATACTCGAGAAAGATTGCTATAATGATAGATAGAAAATCATTATTAATGGAGGGGAATGGCGGAATGAATATGACTCCATCTGAAAAAGTCGGAAGATTCACAACAGGAATATTTTCAGAGTTGGCGGCCCGCAAGCAGGATGCAATGAAACGGGGGCGGGATGTTATCGATTTGAGTGTTGGAAGTCCGGATCTACCACCGCCTGACTTTGTAGTGGATACACTTGTGAAGTATGCGCAGGATCGCAATTCCTACGGGTATACGTTAAAAGGTACGCCTGAATTCCATGAGGCAGTCCGTTATTTTTATCGGATGCGTTATGGAGTGGAGCTGGATGCAGAAAGGGAAGTTCTCCAACTGATGGGGTCACAGGATGGCCTTGCGCACTTGGCAACGGCGATGATAAACCCTGGAGATTATGTGCTGGTGCCAGATCCAGGATATCCAATTTATGAAGCGAGTGTGGAACTTGCCGGCGGAATCATTCATCCGATGCCGCTTACTGCCGAAAATGGATTCCTGCCGCAGCTCAACGAAATTCCGGATGAAATACTGAAAAAGACGAAAATGATGATCATCAGTTATCCTGGAAATCCTGTCACGGCCCTGGCTGATGAGACTTTCTTTTCGGACGTTATATCGTTTGCGAAAAAGAATGAAATAATGGTGGTTCACGATTTTGCTTATTCGGAATTGATTTTTGATGATCATCCGCAAATTAGTTTTATGTCCATTCCTGGTGCCAAGGAAGTGGGGATTGAATTTAACTCACTTTCCAAAACTTTTAATATGGCCGGCTGCCGCATTGGGTATGCAGTGGGCAATCAAGAGGCGCTGAACATCCTGGGAACGCTGAAATCACACATCGATTATGGGGTTTTTTATCCTATTCAAAAAGCTGCCGAAATGGCGCTAACTTCCAATCTTTCGCTGCTATCCGAACAGGTTAAGGAATACCAGTCCCGACGTGATGCCTTGATTTCAGGTCTTGCGGAAGGAGGATGGCATGTACCGAAAACAGCAGCTACGATGTTTATTTGGGCCCAAATTCCTGCTGGCTGGAAATCACGGGATTTTGCCTATGCATTGATTGAAAAAGCAGGGGTAACGGTCGTTCCAGGCGATGCTTTTGGGAAGCAGGGTGAAGGGTATGTCCGGATGGCCTTGGTCCAGCCGGCCGAGAGATTGACAGAAGCTGCTGAACGGATCAGAGTGTTTTTGCAGGAAAAAATGGAGTGTGAAAAATCTAGCATTTAATATATTCAGGTTTTAAGAACGTTCGATCACGGGCACACCGAGGAGAATATAGAGCCTGAGGAAGCTGTTACTTACTTGTTAAAGTGTGGCGCTCTCTAGTGTTTTTAAGAACTACTTTGAAGGTCCATCCTCTGATGGGCTTTTTTTATGTTTATGGGAAACTAGCGTGATAGATTATGAATGGAATTTCCGAACGTAAGAAGGACAAGCCGCATAAAATATAGCAGGTCCGCGACAATCTTCATGAAGCGGACTTAATAGGATAGAGAGGGGGAAAAGCAATGATCAACTGGAAAGTGCGTCTTAAGAACCCTACGTTTATATTCACTGTACTCCTTCCTGGGCTTTTAATATTGGCGCAGATGGTTGCCGCGTTCATAAACAATTTCATTACTCCTATAGGCTTTACCATTACTGATGATGCATTGAACGGCGCTTTAGGCATCATTAACTTCATAGCGCTTACATTCTTTGGGGTCGGCGGTGTGGTCGATCATACAACTAAAGGTTTAAGTGATAGTGAAAATGCACGACAATACAAGGAACCTAAGTAATGGACACTATTCTTTCAGTTACTGAAAAGTAGAGTATACCAGATAGCACCGTATTAGCTAGACAACGGCGTTATCTGGTTATTTTTTTTGCAGGGATGACGATCGCCGAAAATGATTTGGTCTAAAAACCGAAATGTAACATACATTTAAAATTGTGGTTCATTTTCAGTTTGGGGAGGAAAAAGGATGAGTTATCGTTTACCAGTTTCAAAATGGTTTGCAGCCATAGTTTTAGTAGGGGCATTATTGACGGCATTCATATTCAGTCCGGCTAATGCTTCAGCCTCTATCAATTATGGTGATGAAGTTGCCGCTTTGGCAAAGAAGCAGGTGGGAAGCAAATATAAATATGGAGGGACGACCCCTAAAGGGTTTGATGCTAGCGGTCTTACCCAATATGTATATAAAAATGCCGCCACAGAAATGAAGATTCCAAGAACGAGTGCGGACCAGTATAAAACCGGAAAGGCCGTGAAGCAAAAAGATTTGAAAGCGGGCGATTTGGTCTTCTATGCGACAGGTAAGAAAGGGCAGGTCTCTTTTGTAGGAATCTATTATGGAAATGGCACATTTGTCGGGACCACCACCAAAGGGGTCAAAGTGGTCAAAATGAGTGATGAATATTGGAAAGAAAAATATATAGGGGCAAAACGGGTCATTAAGTAACAATCTGAATTCCACATGATAATAGTCCAGAAAACAAAAGAGCATCGAAAAACCGATGCTCTTTTTGCTAGTCATATCCGGGGCCATTCATTCAATGATGATATCGGTTAAAACAACATGGCCATTACGAACTTTTACGACGGCCACTGAAGGATTGGCCAATGCTTCCTTCTCCATTTCCTTTGCCTTTTCTTCGGATGCGAAATAATTGTCCAGACCGTATCTGATCTGAATGGTTTTAGCATTTTGCAGGTCATAAGGGACTTCCAATTCCCCTTTTAGGTACACGCCTTCGACGGGTTTTTCTTTCGTTACGTAATCAACAACATATAGTCCATCCTTATTTTGTTTTAAACGTACATATACCTTTTTAAAATCACCCATATTCCTTATATTGAACTCGGTTTTAATCGAGTCATCGACTTGCGACGGCTTTACTGATTCAATTTCGTATTTCAAAGCCACATAGCTTCCCCTAAACAAATCAGTCGGGTCGACCGGGGCTGTTTTGATTTTGATTACATCTCCTGTCATTGTTGTCCAGACCGGGGGAAATGCCAAGATTAACAAAATCAAGACTGGAATGGAAAATACGATGAGTGGCCGGAATGATGGATTACTCATTGAGTTCCCCTCCTTTTTTTCGTTGGTTTTCAAAGAAGAAGCCAAAACCGATGAGCATGATTCCACCGATGATGAATGTAAGCGATTTTGGCAGGAAGTCAAAGGAGTAGATGTAATATCTAAAAATCAGTGCACATATTATCACGATGCTGGTCAAACTGCCTTTTAGAATCAGATAAAGCAGAAAAACGAAATAAGCTATAGGAAACCAGATTGAGAAATCAAAGGTAAGGAAGAGTGCGGTTAAACCATGTAAGATATGCCCTTGTATGTGTGTGATGTTTTGTAATTTGGCTCTTACCGGAATATAGGCAAGCACGATACCCAGTACAAACAAGATGGAAAGGACAATCGTATTCGAATTTTCAAACCCTAGTTTCGGCACGAATTCCATAAGAAATAAGGCAATTGTATTGATGGCTAAAGCGTTAATGAAAAAGGTCAGATAATTAGGGTAATCGAATTTCTTTAACAGAATGTATAAAGCCGGTAGAAACACAAGAATGGCAAGCGGATAAGATGTTTCATCAACGAATATACTTCCGTTCAAATAAATGAAAAGCAGGAAAGATGTAAAAAGGAGGATGAAAACATCCTTCAAATAGTATCCAATGAATACCGTTCCAATCGCCCATAATAAAAAGGAATTGTTGAAATTGATGCTAATGTTAAACATCTGCTCGACTAGAAATATCCCTGCACCAAAGATCAGGATACCTGCATAATGCAGACTTCGGGACGTTTTGGGAAAGCGTGCCTGCACCTTCACGCCAGCAAAGTTCACTCCGATTAGGCATGCAATGATAAGCAGGAATTTAACCGCTTTACTTAAATAGATCCAATTGCTGGCTACGAAGGTCAATACGCCTAAACCTAAAAGAAGTGCCCCAATGGATAATAGAATCGTGATGAAGTTCAAATTGCCTTTTACATCATAGGAACCTAACATCCTCACTTTTTCTTGCCGGGAGATGACTCCTTCCTTTTCAAGGTAATTAAATTCATGTTCAAGAAAATCGAATTGCTTCTTTGTTATTGCTTTGTTGGCCAAAGTAACTCCTCCTTCCACATTTTACTATTATACATCGTATTCTCTTGCGGCTTTGAATATAATGCTAATTTTCTTCTACCCTTATTGGAATGCGTGTAAGACATAAAAATATTTATAGTACCTTGCAATGAACAGTACCATGTGGTAAATTATTTACATAAGATGTATTGTTCGGTGTTCAGTACTGTTTATTGAACTATACTGAAAAACTTTTGGAAGGAGTGAAGGTACTACTATGAATGTACAATTTAAGAAAGGTGTCCTGGAACTGTGTGTTCTGGTGTTACTGGATAAGCAGGATCGCTATGGGTATGAACTTGTACAGAAGATTTCGGATCAAATTGAAATATCGGAAGGGTCGGTATATCCACTTTTAAGACGATTGACGAAGGAAGAGTATTTTACGACATATTTGCAAGAATCAACAGAAGGGCCTCCGCGCAAATATTATACATTAACCGAAAAAGGACGGAGATACCTTCAAGAACTGCTGATGGAATGGAATGAATTTTCCAATGGGGTCAACCAATTAATCAAGGAAGGTGTGAACCAATGAATAAAGAACAATTTTTAAAACAATTGAATGCCTCTTTAACCAGACTTTCCTTAGAGGAACGGGAAGATATCCTTCAAGATTACGAAGAGTATTTCGAAATTGGAATGGAAGAAGGGAAGTCAGAGCAGGAAATCTCCAAATCCCTTGGGAATCCTAAACAGATTTCCAAGGAACTGATGGCAACCTATCATCTTGGTCAGGTAGAACAAACGACTTCTGCAGGTAATGTTATGCGGGCAGTTTGGGCAGTCATTGGTTTGGGGTTCTTTAATTTAGTGATCGTTTTGGGACCATTTATAGCCTTGATCGGAGTTGTCATTGCAGGGTGGGTTTCGGCGATAGCGTTCATTCTTGCTCCGCTTGGCGCTCTGTTTAACCTTGTGTTAGGTAACTTTCAATTATTCGATCTTTTCTTCGCATTGGGACTATGCGGGATTGGCATTTTCATTGCCATGGGAATGTTTGTCGCTACGAGTGCTTTAACTAAAGGATTCATTCGCTATTTAAAATTTAACGCTTCCCTTGTGAAAGGCGGTTTGAAAAATGATTAATGTAAAAAAATTATCGATCATTGCACTTGTATTGTTATTGATCGGGGTAATAGGAAGTCTGTTTACGTTTTCCCAAATGACGAATAAGGAAACGACTACAGAGGAAAAAACGATTTCGGAAATCGTGACGGACATTCAGATCGACGCTGACAATGCAGCTGTAGAGATCGTGCCAACGAAGGATAAGGAGACCAGGATAGAGTTGGTTTCAAAAGGGATGGATGTTTCCAAGTTGGATTTCACTGCAGATGTGGAAGGGAAGAAGCTTTCGGTACAATTAAAGGATCGACGTACGTTTAGCTTTGGTTTTCATATTCAATCCTTACATTTAAAGGTGTATGTGCCTGATGAATCTTATAAATCCTTTGTCGCCGAATCCGATAATGGAAAATTGCAAATATCAGGATTGAAAAGTGAAAATCTAAATGTGAAATCTCAAAATGGCCGGGTAGAATTAAATGATATAATAACCGAAAAAGTTGAAGTGAAATCTGCTAATGGAAAAGTAGAGCTTAATAATGTGGAGGGAAAACTAGTTGGTTCATCGAATAACGGTAAAATCACATTAGTCACGAAAGACTTGGATAGGCAGATCGAACTCGAAAGTAATAATGGTAAAATCATGATCAAAACGGAGAATGAACCGACGAATACAACTTTCGATGTTCATGTTGACAATGGGAGAGTGGATATCCTTGGTAAGTATGAGGGCGATACTGTCATTGGCAAAGGTGAAAATCTAGTTAAATTGGAAACGAATAATGGGAAAATCGAGATAACGAAATAGTCGTGAAGCATGAAAAGCCGATCCAATTGGGATCGGCTTTTTTCAGTTATGCATCCCCTTTACTTAAGGAGATAAGGAAAAACATTTAAAGTTTTTCCTTTTAGATGTTTTTGGAATTTAATAAGATAGGGTGTAGAACCATCCTTCACTTGCAGAATGGTTGTTTCAGGGGATGTTTTATTAAAATTTGAATGTAAGGAAAATCCATTATGCTGGAGGGATGCGTTTCAGCTAAGAGCCGTTACGGATGAATAGAGGCAATGGTTTAATGCATTACAGCATGGAGAATCTAAAATAATGGTTCGCATACGGAAGGTAAGTGGACGGAAATGATCATGATTGTTAAAGGGGGAGCCCTATGTCATATTGGGCTTTTATTTATATATATATATTTAGGTACACGAAATAAATCATTCGCTTATTTTAACCAATTTTAGTAAACTGGCAATGACTATTATAATTAGAAGGTGAAGGAATATGAGGGAAACCTTAGTGGATGAACGGGTAAGAGGGACTGATAAAATCTGGACACGTGATTTCATCATGATCTGTTTGGCAAATATGTGCATCTTCATGGGTTTTCAAATGACGATGCCGACCCTCCCGTTGTTTGTGGAACAGCTTGGCGGTGATGATCGTCTTGTGGGGGCTGTCCTTGGAATCTTCACTTTTTCGGCCTTGCTTGTCCGGCCAATTGCCGGAAGATTATTGGAGACGAAAGGAAGGCGCATCGTTTTTCTTGCTGGGTTAGCCATTTTTGCTTTGTCAGTGGGTTCCTTCGGTTTCATGGGGAGCATCGGCTTGTTATTCATGATGCGGATTGTACAGGGCGTCGGCTGGGGATTTTCTTCAACGGCTTCAGGAACGATTGCTTCCGATATAATCCCTGCGAAACGGCGGGGTGAGGGGATGGGGTATTACGGATTATCGGGTAACTTAGCACTGGCATTCGGGCCATCATTGGGTCTTTTCCTAGTTACGGTACTTCCGTTTCAAGAGTTGTTTTTAATCTGCTCTTTATTAGGATTGCTTGCCATCATTGCAGCATCACTTATTCGGTATCAAAAAGTGGAAAGTGATCCTTCGGCGGCTGTCAGAGCCAAAAGGTTTGATATTTATGAAAAAAGTGCCCTTCAGCCATCTTTGCTCATTTTCTTCATCTCCGTTACATTTGGTGGAATTGCAACCTTCCTTCCTCTGTATACAGCGGAAAAAGGTGTAGATGGAATTCAGTGGTACTTTTTAGTATATGCAATGGCCCTTATGGTCACGAGATTATTCGCGGGCCGACTATATGACAGAAGGGGACATCGAGCCGTATTCGTGCCTTCAACGGTACTCATCATGGCTGGAATGCTGCTGCTTGCATGGATGCCGAGTGAAGCAGTACTTTACATTGCGGCAGTGCTTTATGGATTTGGATTCGGTTCTGTTCAGCCGGCGCTGCAGGCATGGTCGATTGAAAAGACGGCACCCAATCGGAAGGCGATGGCGAATGCCACATACTTTTCATTTTTCGATCTTGGGGTGGGCATAGGTGCCATCGTGTTCGGGCAGATTGGCTTCCTCTTCGGATATAGGAGCATCTATATCACGGCGGCCGCCTCGATTTTCATTTCGATGATCGTTTATTTATTCATCATCAGGAGCGAGGATAAAGGAAAATCAATATAAGGATGTTGAATGGCTTCAATGGAAGTCATTCTTTTTTTTTGAGTCAGCAGGAACACGCTTGGTGCATTATCCTAAATATTTTAAAAATGGAAAAACTTTGATGTTATCGAAAAGAGATTATACATAAGATGATAGAAGGTCTATTTGAAGGAAGGGGAAGCTTGGAATGAATGACTCTTCAAATGAAGAAATGACATTAGAAAGAAGGAAGCGTATTTTCCAAGAAGAGCTGGATGTTTTATGGGAAAGGCGGCTCATCCCTAAATCAGAATATATCCGGATTAGCAGGGCTTACAATCGGCATTTCCAATTAGCCCTCCATAAACAAAAGCGCTTAGAGCAAGAAAAGAAGAAATCCACCCATGGAACTGAAGCGATAATCGGTGAAATTGCCGATAAGAGGATTCAGGATAGCCTGATCGAAGAATCTTCATTCCAATTACGGGAATCCAGTGGATTGAATGAATCAATAATGAAAGATGAGAAGGCCGGGTATGCGCCTATTGAATCTGGTTTCGAGGAGAGCCTTGAACCTGTCAAGGAGATCAATGATAGGAAACCGGTTATTCAAAAGCAGGCCATCAAGCGGGAGAAACCGGTAAAACCGGTAAAGCCGAAGAAAACACCTGAACAAATCAGGGAACGGAATATTTCTGTCATCCTGCTCACTGGGGTCATATTGCTTCTGTTTGGCGGGTTGATTTTAGCAACCACTTCATGGGGGGATCTGAATGCGGTCCTGAAAGTTCTCTTCATTGGAATGGTATCCGTCATTTTTGCAGGGATGGCCTTCATCGCGTCGAAGCTGAAAATTGAACAGACCTCTTTTGCATTCCTGACGCTAGCGGGTTTATTCATTCCGATTACGATTTTATCAGCTTCATATTATCGGATTTTTGGAGAGTACCTTTCACTTAATGGTGGGGGGCGGGGACTTCTGGGGTTTATTGGGGGATTACTCTGCTTAGCCATTTATTGTAAGATTGCTGACTACTTCAAGTCGAAAATATTCATTTTCATTTCAATATTCACGTTTGCCATTACCTGCTATTTCGGATTGGCTTTTGTGACGCCGACTATCGAGTGGATGTTTTTGGCGATTGGCATTCTTAATTTAATACTAGTATGGAATATGGAGCAATTGAAAAATCAAAAAGCATTAACGTTATTCAAACCATTCATTTTTCAATTTATCCAGTTTAAGATTATCGTGGAGACCTTTGTGATCCTGACGTTATTTTCAAGTAACTTGGTGTATTCGCTAACGTTGATGGTCTTTTCTGTTTTGTTTTTAATTATTTCGGTCAAATTCAAAAAAATATATTATGAAATGGCTTTTAGCGCCGTTTTCACGTATGGATATATCCACCTAGTTTATAACTCGTTTATAAGTGAGTACATGATCATTGCATTTGCACTTGTTCCAATCATTTTTACCATGCTATCGAAATATCTGGCTAAAGTCAAAAGGACTAACCTTTCGAAGAACTTCATGATTACCAGTTTGATTGAGAGCGGGATCGTTTTCTTATATAGTAACGCGATGGTGTACCAGGATAACTATGCGCAAATATTCATCGCGCTCATGTTATTATCCGCCCAGCTTGCTTATGTTTCCCTTCAATCGGGAAATTCAAGCTTCACGTACCCGGCTGTTTTTGTTTTCGACTTAGCGTTCCTATATCTTTTCTTTGCCTTGCCAGTCTCTTTTTCTACCATTTTAAATCTGTTATTTGTTGTTCAGGTCATTCAATATCTTGGAGTATATCTATATAACCGTCACCCAAGGTACAGCCTGTTTAAGAAGAGTATCTTACTTATCTCCCCAATGATCATGCTAGTGATACTGACCAGTAAATTGAGCGAAATGGCTTGGCTTGCTGTTAGTGCAGAGCTCGCCATGATCTCTGGGCTTTTCTTCATCACCTATATAAAAGACGAATCAAAGCATATGAAGGAAAACGCCATATACGGATTTCCAATCACTTTCATACTGGCTTTGGTTGCTTTCTATCCATATTTGCTGGAAAGCGTAGGGTGGGTCCAATCAAATATCCCGCTCAGTGTCTATTTAATCGGGGTTTCACTGATTTCCCTCTGTTCAGCTTACACATTTAAAAAGGGATACCTTACATTCTTCCCTGTTTTTGCATATAGCGGACAGATTCTTTCCTTCCTTTCCTTGCTATCGATTCCCTTCGATTCAATGAATCCTCTGGAGGCAAGCGGAGTCATGGCCATAGCTACTGCAATGAACGGCTGGTCCGTCCATATACATCGGAAGCAAATATTCTGGGTGCCTGTCGTGATTACAAGTGCCGGACTATATGCCTCACTCTACGATGTTTTTGATTTTGGTTCAATGGTGCTGAAGATTGCGTTTGTGCTCCTAGGTCCTATCGTCTTTTTCCTTTTAGGAGAATGGCTTGGGAAATATTCAAAAAATGGGAAATTGTACTTCCAATATACGAGTCACCTTGCCAATTTACTGGCGATTCCCGTTGGCTATTTGCTCATCATCCATACGGAAAGTTCTCCGTTCCTATATGTTGCACAACTCTTGATTTATATTTTGAGTGCTTTAAGGGCGCATGTGAAATGGGAAAAATACGTTTTTACTTACCTAGGGTTTTCGACCCTTTTCCTACAGGTCCATTTATTTGTGGTAAACATCGAGCAAATAGTATTCATTACATCAATATGCATGATGATTACAGCAGGACTCTTAACCATTCTGTGGGGGTTATCCAATAAGAATTGGAAAGGCATCATGGATTATTACCTTATTCCATTCATTCATTTAGGGATAAGCATATCCATTTTGGAAACGGCGATCCGAGGCTTTCCACTTAACCGCGAGTCAGTCTGGGTAGGAGTGATGACTGTACAGCTCTTGTTTGCCTGGTATCTGCTCATGCAAAGGAATTGGCGGAACTATGTTGCGGTTCCTCTAGGCCTGGCGTTCATCTTCTATAATATGTATGTAAATACATTGCCTCTGGTTATGGCGATTATCGTATTGTTTGTATGTATGGTTGTGATGTTGATAGCTAGCAGACGCCTTTTCAAAGGATTGCTCAACCAAGAGGGAACGAAGAGAGTCATTGATCATTATCGGATTTTTGGCTTGTTATATCTGTGTACTCTGAATCTGAAAGTGTTTATGAGCGATACAGCTTCTGCGGTTTTGGGGATTTTTGTTTCCCTGCTGTTGCCTAGCTACTTCATCCTGATGGGAAGATTCACAATCTATAAGAAAGAAAAAAGCATTTACTCGGGAATAGCGGCCATCATCGGCCTTTTCCCGTTCATCAATATCATAGTTTATGCCCATACACTCCCAATCGTCACGAGTTTGGCTGTTCTTTTTGGCTGTATGGCAGGAATGTTGTTGTTAAGCAGGCTGTATTCCAGCGGTTCACTCAAGAAAAACGGATCAGGCATCATCAGCTTCGATCCTTTCAGGATTTATGGTTTATTCTTTTTGATCGATATGAATGCGGAGGTTTTTAACGATACTAAACATCAGTTACTCCAAGTCTTTGTATCGCTGCTGTTAACCGCTTATTTCATTTTCCTGAGAAGCTTGACAGCGGAAAAGCTAGAAAGGAAAATCTATTCCAATATTGCTGCATTAGTCAGTCTGTATCCCTTCCTGATCATAGTCGGCTATGCCGACAGCTTATCTGTTGTAATGGAATTGCTATTCCTTTTTAGCTGTATGTCAGGGATGCTGCTTTTAAGCCGCCGTTATTTCGATGGTTTAATTAAAAAGGAAGAAGCAGGTATGACCTTCGATGCATACAGGATATATGGCCTGCTGTTTTTACTGGCCATGAATCGGGGATTTCCAGCAACTGAAACATTGACCCAGTTACTCGAAGTTTTTGTATCGCTCTTGATCACGGTTTACTTCATCTTGATTGGAAGTTTCACAAAGGATGTAAAAGAAAAGGGCATCTACGTTTGGCTGACGGGAATTCTCAGTTTGTATCCGTATTGGATCATCATCATGTACGCGGACACATTGCAGCCTTTCGTTGGAACGGCAGTCCTTTTTGGGTGTACGGCCATAATGGTCTTGCTAAGCAAGAAATACTTTAAAGGCTTGCTTGATAAAGGCGGGGCAGGACTTCAATTGGATTTTTACAGAGTCTATGGTCTGCTGTTTCTTATTGCCATGAACATGGATGTTTTGACAGGGGGACCGGCACATTTCATTTTGGAAATCATCGCGGCACTTCTGATTCCGGCCTATTTCATTTTGATGAGAAGCACGACGACAGGGATGTTGGAAAGAAAATCCCAGTTGGCAGCAGCGATTTTGTTCAGCCTATATCCGTATTGGGTCATTGTCGATCAGCTCACGATCCCTCCTGTACTTGAGGAGGAGGTGAATATTCTGCCGCTGTTCATTGTCAGCACCACTCTGCTGAGGAAAATCTTTGTTAAAGGCAAAATTACACAATATATCGAAAGCGGCATTGTTTTCCTTTTGTTTTTAGCCCTGATCATTGATGCAATGGCAGGAAACACCTTATATGATGCCCTCATTATCGGAACCGTGTCATTGGCAGCAATGCTCTTTGGATTCATGATGAAATACAAATCCTATTTCATCGCTGGGACTGGGACGATTTTATTCAATGTCTATATGAATACCAATTCGATGTGGAGCGAGATGCCATGGTGGCTGTATTTAATCATCGGCGGAGGGCTGCTTATCGGAATTGCATCTTTCTTTGAATGGAAAAAACAAAAAGACAACCGGACATCGAAGGAGGTTCTTGAGAAAAATAAACAAAGGATCAAGAATTGGTTCAATCGGTGGAATTAATGAAGAAGAAAATGGAATGCGTCAGATACCCAAGCTCTTAACCTTGGACGAAAATTAAAAGGGGTTCGGAATTTATTAATTCCGAACCCCTTTTGCCTGTAAACCGAGAGCACTTAAAAGCTCTCTTTCTCTGCTTCTATTTTTTTTATTTCCTCTTGCCAATCATGAATTTCTATTTCCCACTGATCTATATTAGTTTGCAAAACATTAATTAAAAATGGTGATAGGACATTTCTGTATTTTTCTAGTTCTTGAATCAATTTCACTCGATCTCCAGTTAATCCTTGCACTAATTTTTTTTTACTTTCCAAATTTGCATAGACAAAAACTGGTCTGAATTTTCGGATCTCATTATCACCCATATCAGTTGTAACTCCTTTAAAATTAAGTGAAAAACTAAGCACGATCAATCAGTTCATCTAATGCTTGTGTATACAAAAACGCTTGGATTTCTCCAAGCGAAAAGCTCAAGACGAACAAGAACTGCATGAAGAACAGCTGGAAGAGGAATCAGAACTGCTGTCATGGGAACCGGTATGGCCACCATGATCGGCATGGCCCGATCCGGAGGTAACTGTGTTCGGTTCATTCCCGAATATATCTTTAAATTCGCTGTCAAAATCATCGGTGCTTGCATAAGTGAAATAGGCAGGAGCTGCGTAGTCAGTCTGATCGTACGTTTTCCACCAATTCAATTCTGTCATGGGGCGATTTTCTTTAAATTGGGAACTGAAAGCTTCAAAGGTCCGTTCCGCCTGTATACTGGTCGGTTTCCGCATATATTTCTCTTTTAACTGCTCCAGCTCCAACGTTTCAAAATCACGGAGAAGTGATAGCCCTTTATCATGTTTGAAAAATTTGCCCCATTTTTGAATGGAATGGGAGTCCACCGTAAATAGCTGTACATAGTAAAAGTCAAAAAGAGTGCGCTCATCGGGTTTGAAAACAGGTTTTGAATGAGGATGGTGCTGAATGGTCCTACCGATGAAAACCTGGCAAAACTCATCATATTCCTGACTATAGTTCAGCATGATATGCCATAACTCATCGATGACTGAATTAAACATTTCAACTTTTCCAAACACTGCTGCCATAATCAAATAGCGTTTCAATTCACGCCAGGCCTGATTGACCTTTAACTGTGAGTACCGTGGATGCTTCAGGCGGAATTCAGTATTGACCTTTTCCATATAATCGAAATCCAGTGCTTTATTAAGCTTTTCTATCAA
Source organism: Peribacillus sp. YIM B13477 (assembly GCF_042787955.1). Taxonomy (NCBI): domain Bacteria; kingdom Bacillati; phylum Bacillota; class Bacilli; order Caryophanales; family Bacillaceae; genus Peribacillus; species Peribacillus sp. YIM B13477. Next base: position 48,480 of record NZ_JBHZPD010000014.1, on the reverse strand, counting down.
TGCTTCTGAAACGACTTCAGTTGCATGAAGATCTAAAGTTTCTTCACGGTATTTACGGAATTCATTTTGATAGCGTTCCATTTTAGCCGGTTCACTTAGCCCTTTAACGAAATTGACCAGGAAAACAGCAAAAATTGCCGCAAGAATGACATAAAAGAAGGTCATTTTTGTCCACTCCTCTTAATCTATGGATATATTGCTAACATTATCTTACATGTTTATGGAAGAGATTGTAAGTTGTTTTATCTAAAATGTTCCAGGAAATTGATTAATCTCGTGAGCTTGCATGACAATACCCTGAATCGGGTATCGTCCTTTCCTTGGCATGTAAGGGGTTTTCAGTTAAAAATCAAGCGCTTCAAATAATGCCTCATATCTAGTATAGTTAGAGGGGAAAAGGGGTGAAGGCATGTACTTGACAGTAAAAGAGACTGCGGAATATCTATCGATGCCGGAATCTTATATAGAAAGTTTAATCGTTCAAAATAAAATTCGCACCGTTCATGATGGTGAGCAGCATTTGATTTTTAAAGATCAGTTTAATATGCATCTTGAACAGATGGAGAAATATAAGAAGGATTTAGCGGATTATTATAACGAACCCATCCCCGAAGATATCGATGTGAAGGATGAAGATTAGCATCTGTCCATTTGGCTGATGCTGAGTTTCAAAAAGGAGGAAGGTACGAGAACTCCTGCTTAGAAAAGCGCGTTTAGGGGAGGACCCTGCAGGCTCAAGCCGATGAGGCTCCACGACCGCTCATGGAAAGTGAGTGCCTGGAGTGGAAACCAACGCCCAAATTGTACAGCCATAACAAAAGCTGAGGCCATAGCCTCAGCTTTTGTTTGTAGATAGAAGGGGGCCTGGAAAACATCTCTTTCATCAAAGTTGAAGTTCCGGACCTATTGATCCAAAGCAACACCTTCAATTCCAAAGGTATGGTTCTATCTGTATTTTATACAGAGTTGATTGGAGCGGAAGGTACGAGACTCCTGCTTAGAAAATTGCGTCTAGGGGAGGCTCCGCGACCGCCCGCAGCGAGTGCCTGGAGCATAAATCAACGTTCGAATCGTACAAGCCAAAGCGGAGGCAAAAGGGGGTCGGAAAACGTAACGTACCTTTCATCAAAAAGAAGTTCCCGAATCATTGCCCCAAAACAACACCTTCAACTCCATAGATAGGTTCGTTCTAAATTTAAGAACAGAGTTGATTGAAGTGAAAGGTACGAGACTCCTGCGGGGAAAGCGTGTCTAGGGGAGACCCCCGCGCAAGCCGAGGAGGCTCCCCGACCGCCCGCGGAAAGCGAGTGCCTGGAGCGGAAATCAACGTCCAAATAGTACAAACCAATAAAAAACCTTAGACATACTCGATTTTCATTGAGTTTGTCCAAGGTCTGGCATCTGCCGATTTGTCAGATGTTTTTTCATGCAGAAATGGCTGTCAAAGTAATGGTCGAATTTCCGAAAAAGGTCTTAACTACGTCTCTATCCTGGGTCATACTGATCATTCAAATAATTTTGTTGTCAATGGAAGGTAATTGTAGTAGAATTCCTCAATTCCGTGTAAAATGAAAGGTAGATGGAATTATCACGGCAGAATGGTAGTTAGGAGATAGGTAAGTGGTAAAAGAGTATTTGCAAAGCGAAGGTTTTTCAAGGTTAATTACATTAATTGTGTTAGTTATCTTTTTAATAAGCATCGGCAGTATGGTTAATATCGTGTTATTCACATTTGTTTTCACTTTCCTGATGGGAAGGCTGGAGCAATTTATCATGATTCGGCTGAATAAAGTGGTGCATATCAACTCTAAGGTTGTCATAAGCTTTTTATATGCAGTCGTCATTTCTTGTTTAGCCATCGTACTTTATAAATATCTACCGGTCATTACGCTACAATTCACGGAATTAGTGACACAGATCGTTTTCTTCTTTCAACATCCACCAGATAGCAGGGTCATTCAATATGCCATTAATATAATGAACGAGCTGGAATCGCCGCTCGATCTTCAAAAACAGATGAATACACTCTATCTTTATATATCCGATTTCGGTAAACTGGCATTTCAAATTTTCATTTCCATGTTACTTAGTCTATTTTTCTTATTGGAAAAAGATAAAATCATTCGCTTCACTTCTAAATTCAAGCGCGCCAAATTCAAGTCTTTCTTTATAAACTTAAGCCACTTTGGCGTCAAATTCATCAATTCATTCGGGAAGGTGATCGAGGTCCAGTTCTTGATAGCCATTACGAATGCTGTCCTATCCGTAACTTTCTTATGGATTCTTGGCTTCCCGCAGTTGCTTGGTCTAGGGATCATGATTTTCTTCCTTGGTTTGATTCCGGTTGCAGGGGTCATCATCTCCCTCATCCCGCTTAGCATGATTGCCTATAGCATCGGCGGCATGCCCAAAGTGATTGCTGTATTAATCATGATTGTTGTGATCCATGCAATTGAAAGCTATATTTTAAATCCGAAATTCATGTCGGCAAAAACGAATCTTCCAACATTTTTCACCTTCATCATCCTATTGTTTTCCGAGCATTTCCTTGGGATATGGGGATTGATCATCGGAATACCGATATTCATCTTCCTGTTGGATATGTTGGATATTGAAGAGGGGAATACGGAAGTACCATAATAATCATTTGAGCAGCGGCCGCTAATATGGCCGCTGCTTATTTTTGTTCCATTAAATCTTTTAACGGTGGCACTATCTGTTTTCAATATAATATCAATTAATTCGAGTGAAGGGGAGAAAGTTGCCTTTTTCCCCATTAGAGCACAGTTGCGTTTTTAATTTACCAAGTTAATTGATTAAAATTTTATTTTACTAAAGTTATTTATCGACTTTTTATTGCATAAAAAAACAAATAAACGTATAATATTCTTAAAAGAATATACTGAAAGTTCTCTAAAGTTAGATTTATCTGTTTTTTTTAAAAAAAAGAGAGTTTACGAGAGAGAAGAGGGGATTATTTTGAAAAAGGTTTCTTTTTTAGTGTTTGCCATGGTTGCTTCTTTGTTACTAGTCATGACAGGATGCGGGAAGGATAAGGAAGTCTCGACAACTGGTAAAGAAGAAGAGTCAAATGGGAAAACACTCAGGATCGTGACTGACGCCAACTATGCTCCATTTGAATATCTTGAAGGCGATAAGATTGTAGGATTCGATGTTGATTTCATCAATGCCGTTGCAAAAGAAGCGGGATATGAAGTTAAATTGGAAAGTGTCGGTTGGGATCCGATTTTTGTTGAAATCGAAGGTAAGAGAGCGGATGTCGCCATATCTGCGATTACAGTGAATGACGAAAGAAAACAATCTTATGACTTCTCGGTTCCGTATTTCTTATCCACAAACAAAATTCTCGTTCCTGAGGATAGTGATATAAAATCCGGAGATGAATTGAAAGGTAACGTCATTGCCGTTCAGACCGGTACTACTGGACAGGAAGCGGTAGAGAAACTCCTTGGAAAGAATCATAAGGATATCAAAAAATTCGAAAATAATAACCTGGCCATTCAGGAATTACTGAAGGGCGGAGCATCGGCTGTCGTCGCTGATAATACGGTTGTTGAAGAATATGTAAAAAATAACCCCGATCAAAAACTGAAAGTCGTTGAAGACAGCAAAAGTTTCAATGAGGAGTTTTATGGTCTTATGTTCCCAAAAGGCAGTGAATTGAAATCGGAGTTCGATAAAGCCGTGAATGCCATTTATGAAAATGGGAAATATGCAGAAATTTATAAAGAGTGGTTTGGTACTGACCCAGATATTGAAACGTTGAAAGCACAACAATAAAACAAATGGATAGTAAAAGATTGCGTAACTTTACGTATGAAGTTACGCAGTTTTTTTGGCCTTTAGGAGGGGAACGAAATGAGTTTTCGCTGGGATATTATTTTTGAGTATGCTCCTTTCTTATTAAAAGGGACATTGCTTACTATTGGGCTTTCGGTTTCCTCCATCCTGATCGGAACTTTTTTGGGGTTATTGATCGGTTTAGGGAAAATCATGAAAAACAAAGTGCTTGCCTTTCCATTTTACGGTTATGTCACGGTTTTTCGCGGAACACCGCTTTTAGTTCAAATCTTTTTAATCCATTTTGGAATCGTGCCCTTTTTTACCGGGGAAACGAATGCAGTAACCGCCGGAGTCATTGCTTTATCGTTAAATGCAGCCGCGTATATCGCAGAAATATTCCGGGCGGGCATTCAATCCATCGATAAAGGGCAAATGGAAGGGGCGCGTTCATTAGGGATGACCCATGCCCAAACAATGATACATGTTGTATTGCCACAAGCTTTCAAACGAATGATTCCTCCGTTAGGAAATGAATTCATCGTATTATTGAAGGATTCATCCCTGCTTTGTGTCATTGCTGCCCCGGAATTAATGTACTGGGGGAAAGCGATGGGGAGTCAGTACTTTAAAGTGTGGGAGCCATACTTGGCTTGTGCCTTCATCTATCTATTCCTGACCCTCATTTTAAGTTTCGTATTAAATAGACTCGAAAGAAGGTTGAAAACAGAATGATAAAGGTGGAGAATCTAAAGAAGTCATTTGGCGAAAATGATGTATTGAAAAATATCAATGCAATCGTTTCCCCTCGGGAAGTAGTCGTGGTGATTGGTCCTTCTGGGTCGGGTAAATCCACTTTTCTCAGGTGCATCAATCAACTTGAAACGATAACGGGGGGCCATATTTTCATTGAAGGGCTTGATACGACAGACAAGAAGGTCAATATCAATAAAGTCCGGACGGAAGTTGGCATGGTATTTCAGCATTTTAACTTATTTCCGCATAAGACTGTTCTTGAGAATATAATGCTGGCGCCTATGAAGGTCCGCAAGATATCCAAAGAGCAGGCTTCCCAAAGAGGGATGGAACTGCTTAAGAAAGTGGGACTTGCAGAGAAAGCGAACGCATATCCGGATTCATTATCAGGTGGACAAAAGCAACGCGTCGCAATTGCCAGGGCGTTGGCGATGGAACCCAAAATCATGCTATTCGACGAGCCGACTTCCGCCCTGGATCCGGAAATGGTCGGTGAAGTCCTTGAGGTCATGAAGCAACTGGCCAAGGAAGGCATGACCATGGTAGTTGTGACCCATGAGATGGGGTTTGCAAAAGAAGTTGGAGATCGCGTGATCTTCATGGACGAAGGTTATATTATTGAAGAAAATATTCCTAGTGAGATTTTTAATAATCCCCAGCAGGAAAGAACTAAAGCCTTTTTGAGTAAAGTGCTTTAATTAAAGAAAAAAACCTTCCTTATGGGAGGTTTTTTTTGGGGGCATATCAGGGGGCGTCATTTGATGCATGAAGCGCCTAAAAGCGATTCAGGGCTTTTACCGAGCACAAGCATACTGATTTTTGCATATCCAATATTTTTACTTTGGGAGAAGGTCTGAAGTAATACCTGGATATTCGGATCATCCTTTAACTTTTGAACTTCCTCAATATATAATTCGATAACGGAGGGCATAACGAATTCAGGGGTGTATTCGTTAGGGTTTTCATCCATGATTAATGTGCCCATAAATTGATATTTAAATTGGAGAGCCCGTGTTAAGGCAACGACATGGAGCAGTTTATTAAATAGTTCGGGGTAAGAATATTTAATTTTCTCCAGAGCTGCTTCTGATGCCTGTAACTCATCGACATTAGATAAAGTGATCATGAATATCTCCTTTTTAGAACATATGGAATCAATCAGCATTTAACGTGCTTTTTACTCATACTAGTCTAACCCCGCCGTAACTCATTGTAAAATGGTTAGATGTTATCACGTGCATAACCCAAATCTATGATAGTGCTTTCATCAATCTTGCTGGATAATCCACTACTTATGGGACATTGCTTCCCTAGTATATTTCAGCCATTCTTTTGCAGCGTATGAAAGGTAATGGTCCTTACTCCATATAAATCCTAAATTCCAGCTAATGGAGGGGTTTCTAACCTTGATTGCCTTTACGCGTTCATCATGACGGCATAAGCTTTCCGGTAATAGAGCAACGCCAAGTTTACAGTAAACCATTTCCTCAATGAAATCCCAGCGTGAGCTTTCAGTTACGATATGTGGAGTAAAACCAGCTTCATTACAGGATGAAATGATGAGATCTCGAAGGACGTAATCTTTATTGAATAAGATGAAAGATTCGTTTTCCAAGTCAGCCAAATCAATTTCTTCCCCACAAGCATGGGGATGGGAGGGATGAACTATCAAGTTGATGTCTTCTTCCAAAAAAGCAAAATGGTGAAAAAGAGCGTTGTTGGTTGGCAGGACTATTACGCCTATATCGATTAAATCATTTTGGACGGATTCTTCTATTTTCTTTGAACCATCCTCTACTAATTGAAAGGTTATATTGGGATAGTCCTGGTGAAAACGGCTAAGAATTCGGGGGAAGAAAGAAGCGTCGATGATCGGCGGCAGCCCGATGCGTATATGTCCCTTTTTTAAACCTAATAAATTGTCCATTTCCGTTTCTAAATTGTGAAAGGCCCTATCGATCAATTTTGCCTGGTCTAAGACAACCCTGCCTGCATCGGTCAAGATCAGTTGCTTACGTGAACGATCAAAAAGCTCAACACCTAGCTCGGTTTCCAGGTTTTTAATCATCTTGCTGATGGTCGGCTGGGTAATGAATAAATGATCGGCAGCCCGAGTGAAGCTATTGAAATTGGCAACCTCTATAAAGTATTGCAAATGTTTAATATCCATTGCGTCACCTGTTATCCTCGTTTGAAATTAGTTTCATTTTACCCGTAAACGGAAGTGTTTGTAAAACATGATAAGTTTGGAGTTCATGCACGCATAAATAAGCTGGATTCCAAAGGGGAACCCAGCTTATGAAGGGGCTGGCCATATCTGCCGTAAATTTCATTTGACCAACAAGACTGGAACTGGAGAATGTTGAACGATATAGTGGCTCACGCTGCCCAGGAATTCCTTGAAGCCGCTCAATCCGCGGCTGCCCATGATAATAAGGTCACAATTCTCGGATTTTGCATGTTGCAATAAAGTCGTGATGGCTGAACCTTCTACGACAAATGTTTGGGATGCATTCGGGATTTCGGATAAAAGGGCTTCCGCTTTTTTAATCACTTCCTTGCCATACTTAAGCATGGATTCTTCAATTTCCTGAAAAGCATTGCCATATATATTTGGCTTGATTGGCAGTGTAACAGCGTGAAGCACCTGGATTTCGATAGCGGGATCCAGCTTCGCTAATTCAATCGCTTTTTCTAAAGACTTAAGTGCCAACTCAGATTCATCATAAGCAACTAATATTTTTGAACATAGCATTGATCGATCATTCCCTTCTATAAAAAGAATATACCTATAGTATATCAATATAAATCTATCATGCAGTTTCATATATTATAAATTTTGTGAATATTTCATTGAAGTTTACGTTAACGTTAATGTTAGAATAAAGGTAAATAATCCCTTTGCAAAGTGTGGTTTTAACATGTACACCATTTCTGATTTAGCAAAAGAATTCGAATTGACGACAAGGACCCTCCGTTATTATGAGGAACTGGGTATGCTTAGGCCAATGCGTACCGAAACGGGAAAAAGAGTTTATGGAAAGAAAGAATATGCACAGCTCAAAATCATAATGCGCGGTAAGAAGTATGGTTTTTCGTTAGTGGAAATAAAGGATATAGTCCTTTTATTCGATAAGGATAGGACAGGCATTAAGCAATTGGAAAAAACGATTGAAACTGCAGGACAGAAGTTAAACGAACTTAATGAACGAATTAAAGAGCTGGATGGGTTGAAGCAGGATTTTGAACAGGTAATCAAAGGCTTTACCGAAACCCTTCATGAGTTGAAAATGAACGATAAAACAGGCAAGCGGTGAAATTAATCTTGAAAATAGGTTTTGATGATAGTGAAAGATGAATATATATTCTAGAAACAGATGGGGTGAGAATTTGGAAATTCAAGAAACCATTGCAGTTGTGACAGGCGGGGCTTCAGGTCTGGGAGCGGCGACAGTAAGAAACATCATTAAAAAAGGTGGAAAAGCGGTCATATTCGACCTCTCGGAAGAAAATGGCGCTAAAATGGCTCAGGAGTTGGGCGATTCGATCCTGTTTATTAAAACGGATGTAACCAGTGAAGATAGCGTATCTGTAGCATTGGATGAAGGAATAAAAAAATTCGGTAGCATCAATACTGTCATCAACTGTGCAGGCATTGCCATTGCAGAGAAGGTCATAGGCAGGAAAGGCATACATGAATTGAAAGCGTTCTCAAAAGTTGTACAAATCAATTTGGTCGGTACATTTAACGTAATCCGGCTTGCGGCTGAAAAAATGGTCGAAAATGAACCGAATCAAGAGGGGGAGCGTGGAGTCATCATCAATACAGCTTCGGTCGCTGCCTTTGAAGGACAAATCGGACAAGCCGCATATAGTGCCTCCAAGGGAGGGATTGTCGGTATGACTCTGCCAATCGCAAGGGAGCTTGCCATCAAAGGGATACGTGTCGTATCGATTGCACCGGGTCTATTCCATACACCGATGTTCGATTCATTACCTGAAGAAGCCAGGACGTCATTAGGGAAAACCGTGCCATTCCCATCAAGGCTCGGGTATCCAGAAGAGTACGCTAAACTAACGGAAAGCATCATAACGAATCCAATGCTGAATGGGGAAACAATCAGACTGGATGGGGCCATTAGAATGTCACCAAGGTAAGTTGTCAATCAAACCATTGTAAATCTAGAAAAAGAGCCTCCGACAAAGGAATGGAGAGGAGATAAAACAGATGAAGCATCCGTACCTAAGTGAAGAACATGAAATTTTCCGTATGTCCTTCCGAAAGTTTTTAGAAAAAGAAGCAGCTCCCCACTATGAACGTTGGGAAGAAGAGAGGATCATTCCCCGGTCTTTTTGGGTGAAAATGGGGGAACAGGGTTTTTTATGTCCGGACCTTGAAGAAGATTATGGGGGTTCCGGGGTAGATTGGGGCTTTGCCGTTATCATTAATGAAGAATTGGAAAGGGTTGGTTCTGGGTTCATTGGTTTCGGACTTCACAGTGATATCACCGTACCGTATATTTCCGCCTACGGAAATGAGTCGCAGAAACAGCGCTGGCTTCGAAAATGTACGACAGGGGAAATCATTACAGCCATTGCCATGACAGAGCCTGGTACAGGTTCGGATTTGGCCAATATTAAAACGACTGCCATTTTGGATGGAGATCATTATATATTAAATGGTCAAAAGACATTCATCACAAATGGCATTCATTCGGATTTGATCATTGTTGCCTGTAAAACGGATCCCAGCGCCGTTCCGAAACATAAAGGCGTTAGCTTAGTCGTGGTCGAAAGGGATACACCCGGATTTTCCAGGGGGAGAAAACTGAAGAAACTTGGCTTGCACAGTCAGGATACAGCAGAACTCATCTTTGAGGATTGCCGTGTTCCAAAGGAAAACCTGCTTGGTGAAGAAGGCAAGGGGTTTATTTATTTAATGGAAAAACTGCAGCAGGAACGCCTTGTGGTGGCAATTTGTGCTCAAACCGCGTCTGAGGATATGCTGGCCGATACGATTGAGTATGTGAAGGGCAGGGAAGCGTTCGGAAAGTCTGTAAGTCAGTTTCAAAATACTCAATTCAAAATCGCGGAAATGGCTACGGAGATAAAAATGGGGCGTGCTTTCCTAGATCAATTGATCACCAAACATATGGCTGGTGAACAGGTTGTAACGGAAGTTTCGATGGCGAAATGGCGTTTGACGGAGACTGCCAGAAAAATATCCATTGAATGCATGCAGCTCCATGGCGGCTATGGATATATGGAGGAATACAAAATTGCCAGAAGATATCGGGATATTCCGGTAGCAAGCATCTATGCCGGCACAAATGAAATCATGAAGAAAATCATCGCTAAGAATCTGGGCCTATAGTAAAGATGAGAAGGGAAGAGAGTATATGCGGGAAGTGGTTATCGTTGAAGGAATTCGCACGCCGGTAGGCAGAAGGAACGGTGTCTTGAAAGACGTTCGCCCTGATGATCTGGCAGGGGAAGTATTGAAGAAGCTGATTGAAAAGGCGGGCATCGATCCTGCTATTGTCGATGATGTCATTTTAGGTTGTGTTTCACAGTCGGGCGAACAGGCCGGTGATATAGCAAGGGTTGCCGCACTGATAGCCGGATTTCCGATTGAAGTGCCGGGAACGACGATTGACCGTCAATGCGGATCAAGTCAGCAGGCAGTCCATTTTGCTTCCCAGGCCATCCTGTCGGGTGATATGGATGTGGTAGTGGCAGGTGGAGTGGAAAACATGTCACGAGTTCCCATGGGGTCGAATATTCAAGGTGCTGTAACAAGCCAAAAGTATATGGACCTTTACGAGGTGATCAACCAAGGTTTATCAGCTGAAAGAATCGCAGACAAGTGGGGAATAACACGTGAAGATTGTGATCGGTTTTCCGTTGAAAGTCATGCCAAGGCAATACGTGCTCAAAAAGAAGGACATTTTAACCGAGAAATGATATCAGTAATGGGTACTGATAAAGAAGGAAATCAAATCGAAGTTACGGAAGATCAAGGCCCAAGGGGCGGAACTACGCTTGAAGTGCTGGCTGGATTGAAACCGGCATTTCAAGAAGGCGGTTTAATCCATGCAGGTAATTCTAGTCAGATCAGTGACGGTGCTGCCGCTTTATTATTGATGGAACGCAGTAAAGCAGAAGAACTTGGATTGAAACCGCGCTTTAAAGTGCATACACGGGTTGTTGTCGGGTCGGATCCCACCCTGATGCTAACGGGACCGATTCCCGCCACCCAAAAAGCTTTGGAAAAAGCGGGTCTTACAATTGATGATATCGATATCTTTGAAGTGAACGAGGCTTTCGCTCCTGTACCGATTGCCTGGCTAAAAGAAACGGGGGCAGACCCAAAGAAGCTGAATCCAAATGGCGGGGCGATTGCATTGGGGCATCCTCTTGGCGGCAGCGGGGCCCGTTTGATGGTGTCCATGATCCATGAATTAGAAAGGACGGGCGGCCGTTATGGGCTGCAAACGATGTGTGAAGGCCACGGCATGGCGAATGCCACCATCATTGAAAGAATGGACTGAAGCTGGACTATCCATTTATGAATATTCGTAATTCGCATGAAAGTAAAAGCTGAAAAAGGGATGAAGTCGACCATCGGCAGGCTTTGCTGAATTCTTCCTGTTGATGGTGGTTACTTGAGGAGGAGAATGATTTGTCAGTAACGATTAAAAATATCTTTGATCAGACGGTTCAGAAATTCCCCATTAAAGAAGCTATCTACGACGTGAGAAGAAATATCCGCTATACGTACATCCAATGGAATGAACAGGTGAATAGGTTGGCGGCGGCCCTTCAAGCGGAAGGGGTGCGAAAAGGGGACAGGGTATCTACGTACCTTTACAACAATGAAGAGCTTGCAACAGCGTTCTTTGCCTGTGCAAAAATCGGTGCAATCTTCAATCCAATCAACTTCCGTTTAATGCCGGAAGAGTTGGCCTTCATCTTGAACGATGCTGCTCCAAAGGTCGTTCTATTCGAACGCGAATTGGAAACGAACGTCGCCGCGGTTGAAAAGCGATTTCCGGAAACGGCCTTCTGGTATATTGATGGGGATGTGCCTGGGTATGCCAAAGGTTACCGCCAAAAATTGGCCATTATCTCCTCAAAGCCAGATGAAGTTGAAGTTCACGAAGATGACATTTATGCCATCATGTATACGAGCGGAACTACCGGACGTCCCAAAGGGGTCATCCACCTTCATAAAGACATGGTCAAACAAGCCGAGATTTTAATAGAGGCCATGAAGTATGAACGCTCTGATATCGGTTTGATTACTGCACCGATGTTTCATTGTGCTGAATTGCACTGCTCTTTTTTACCTCGTGTACAGGTCGGTGCAGCTAATGTCATATTACATCAGTTTCATCCCAAAAAGGTCATGGAACTGATTGAATCCGAGGGAGTCACCAAGTTTTTTGCTGCACCTACGATGTGGAACATGCTCATTCAGGAAAAATTGGAGGAGTATAAATTCCAGAGCTTGAAGTTAGGGCTTTACGGGGCAGCCCCGATGGCTCCATCCCTTGTACGTGCCTGTCAGGAGAAACTCGGCATCCAGTTCATCCAGGCCTATGGAATGACTGAAATGGGGCCGGCCATAACTCTCCTATTGGAGGAAGATCAAATTAGGAAAGCGGGTTCTGCCGGCAAGGCATGTTCCGAACATGAAATCATCATTGCCCGTCCGAATGACGAAGGGCCATCAGATCCCGAGGATATGCTGGAACCTGGGGAAACAGGGGAAATCCTTGTAAAGGGCCCGTGTATCATGCAGGGTTACTTTCAAAAAGATAGAGAGACCGAAAAGGCGCTTTACAAAGGCTGGTACCATTCCGGTGACATCGGTTTCCTAGATGAAGATGGATATCTGTGGGTCAAGGACCGTGTGGACGACATGATTATTTCTGGAGGGGAAAATATTTATCCGCGTGAAGTGGAAGATACACTATATGAGCATCAAGGAGTTCTCGACTGTGCGGTACTTGGTCAGCCAGATGATCAATGGGGGGAAACGGTAACGGCATTCATCGTAGCCAAAGACCCAATGCTTGCCGAAAGAGATTTAGAAACTTGGTGTAAGAACAGTAATAGATTGGCGAACTATAAACGTCCAAGGAGATATATCTTCTGTAATGAGCTGCCTCGGAACGCAAGTGGGAAGATACAAAAGTTCTTGCTACGTAAACAGTTGGAAGAAAATGTTGATGGCAAAGGTTTGGGGAACCTTCTTTAAATGCAGGGGTCAGCAGCCGGTGAAATACCAAGATAGGGTTTAGAATTGCTGGAAAAAGATTTGGATAAATTATTTTATAAATAATAACCTTGTGGAACAAATGAAGGAGAGAGAATAGTTATCCACAACGAAAATGTAGCGTGGTTAGCCCAATCCCTCCTTTATCCACATAATCCACAGGGTTATCCAGAAATAACATTATTTTCATGTTGATAAGGTGAGTTAATGGACTTATTTTTTGTCAGTATTTTCAGAATATATCCACAATATACACAGGGTTGTGGATAAGCTATGTAAATAAAGATGACCAAGGGGCTAACTTATAGCCCCTTGGGTTGGTTTATTCTGCTTATCGGCGATTATGAGCACGGCGGTCAGCCGCATTTGCACGGGCTTGTGCCTCGATATCTTCCTGGTCAGCCAGTTCGGAAGAATATTCAACGTCAAGTCCGTCACTTTTCAGGTTTTTGGGAACCTGAGGAAGTTTCTGTTTGTTCTTATCTCGATTATGGTGTATGTTATTTCGTCCCATGTTATCGTCGCCCCCTGGAATATAAAATAAGCTGGAGATGAATTTCATTAATCATCTCCAGCTTATTTTGTGTTTAGTGGCTGTTCAAAATGTAAGGGAAAAAACTCCAAACCTAACGACGGGATTTCTTCTCGGTATATCCACCAGCTCGATCTGCCTTTTTAAATTCGCGAGCATAAAGAATCGCTTGTGTACTAGTTAAGTTACTTTTTTCTTTATCGTGTTTTTTGAGCAATTAGATCATCTCCATTCACTTAATATCCCTATTTTTTCCTAAAATGACCCTTTCATACGTGGGAATCTTCTTTTAGGATATTTTGTAAGGCTTCTTTAAGGGTTGGAAAGGAGAAGGTGAATCCTTCTTCTTTAAGTTTAGCGGGAAGGACATTTTGCCCTTCAAGTACAAGGATGCTCATTTCCCCCAACAATTTCTTGAGGAAGAAAGGGGGGACAGTTAACCAATGGGGCCGGTGCAGGACAGTTCCTATCGTTTTACCGAATGTATCCATCTGGACGGGGTTTGGTGCCGTAAAATTGACTGGACCTTCTATCCTAGCATCATTCATGCTAAAGATGATTGCACGGACCGCGTCATGGATATGAATCCAGGAAAGCCACTGATTCCCTTTGCCGATCTTTCCTCCGCCAAATAGTTTATAGGGGAAGGCCATCATTGGCAGTGCTCCGTCTTTTTCTCCAAGAATCACCCCGAATCTTGTAAAGATCAACCTTTTACTGTAAGAGCGTGATTTAGCCGCTTCCTTTTCCCATAGTTGAACAGTACGGGCCAAGAAATCATCACCAATGGATTCAGAGGTTTCGGTAAAGGTCTCATCGTCCGAAATACCATAATATCCGATTGCACTTGCATTAATGATGACGGACACTTTAGAGGGCAGTATGGATATGATCCGGTTCATCTCTTTGGAAGCCTCGATCCTGCTTTCGACAATCCGGCGCTTTCGTTCAGGTGTCCAACGGCCGCTGTTCAGAGATTCACCAGCAAGGTTAATGAACACATCGAGCCCCTCCAAGTGCATTTCCGGCGTTGCCTCCTCGGTCAACCAGCCGATATATGTCAAATTAGTCTGTTTCTTAAATTTTTCGGGATGACGTGTCAAAATATATATATCATGATTTTCTTTTGATAATTCTTCAATTAGGGCTGTGCCGACAAAACCGCTTCCACCAGCAATGGCTATTTTCATGAAAACCACTTCCTTTCCCTGTCTTTCCTTCACTTTAACATGCCCATGTTCTTTTTTCATTTTTAGGCATGCTATATATAGAAATGGTAAACGTAAAGGGGTAAAGTAGGTGTGGGGGGTGGATTTATGCCAAACATAACAAAAATAACAACCCAAAAGAAACGTAAAGATCGTTATAACATCTTCGTTGACGAAAAATATGCCTTCAGTGTAGACGAAGAAGTGCTATTGAAATTTCAGTTGAAAAAGGGTATGGAACTTGATGACCTGCTTTTGGCCGAGATACAATTCCATGATGAAATCCAAAAAGCATTTACCGATGCACTTAATTATTTATCATACCGGATGCGCTCGGAATCGGAAATTCGCCTTTATTTAAAAAAGAAGGAAACGGAAGAGCCGATCATTAAGGAAGCGATACATAAACTATACAGTTTTAACTATTTAGACGACCTTGAATTTTCCAAGGCTTACGTGCGGACCCATGTGAATGGAGGGAATAAAGGGCCCACCACCCTTAAGCTTGAGCTTAAGGAAAAAGGGGTGCAAGATAAGTTGATTGTCGAGGCATTGAAGGAATACCCTTATGGTATTCAAATTGAACATGCAAGGAATCTGGCTGGAAAAGCGGTCAAAAAGGAAAAAAACATTTCCGAACGAGCTTTAAGGCTGAAGGTTGAACAAACCTTGTTACGGAAAGGTTTCCCAAGAGATATCATCCATGAAGCACTTGAAGATGTGACGGTGGAAAAGGATGAGGATGAACAATGGGATTCCCTTTGCCACCATGCCGAAAAAATGCAACGCCGATATAAAAACCATGAAGGCTTCGAATATGAACAAAAAATGAAGCAGGCATTATACCGAAAAGGTTTTCCAATAGAATTGATTGAGCGTTATCTTTCCAATCCTGATGGTGATTAAGTGCATCAATAGCCAAATCACAAAATTTTGTTTAATATAGAAGTAAATTAATTATTTCATTTGAGGAGTCATATATATGAGCGACGTAAGATACAGCAAGCTGTCTGCCTATGAACTGCAACAGGAAATCGCAGCGTTGACTGAAAAAGCGAGAAAAGCAGAGCAATTGGGAATGGTTAATGAATATTCAGTATTGGAACGAAAAGTGACGATGGCCAAGGCCTATTTGTTAAATCCTGATGATTTCAAAAAAGGTGAAATATATCAAATTGACGGAGATCCCGGTGTCTATTTCAAAATTGATTATATGAACGGCGTATTCGCTTGGGGTTACCGCTTGGGCGGTAGCGGTAAGGAAGAAGCACTCCCGATTTCAATGCTGAAATAAAAAGGAACCGGGGAAGTACCCGGTTCCTTCTGATGTACCTTTTAATTCGATCGCTCGTTTGAAGCTTTCATTCTTTCTTGAGGGTGTGTATTAATACTTCCATCTGCACGCTTTGAAGCATATCTTGCCTTTGCACGAGGCTCGCCTTGGAATTTGTTATTGTTTTGGTTGGGGAATCCTTTTTGTTTATTTCGCAAATTTTTTCTCCTCCAAGCATCAGATTAAGAAAGAAGCGTTTCCGCTTACAACTAGTATGGGTATGGGACAGTATAGTTCATTCTGTAAAAATATTGGCAATGAGGTGGTTCTAATGAATGATTACCATGAAAGATTAACCAAGATACTGCTTGAGAAAAATGAACACATCACGTATGAGCAAGCTTTGACTTGGGTGGAATTATTATGGGAAGATTTCGAAGCGACCTATGCAAAGGCTGGGCATGAATATGCCGGTGAAGAAATGACATCGCGCGTTGTAAGGACCTGGATTGATAACTACGGTGAGCAATTCCACGAATTCATTGCAAAGAACCCTAAATATCAGCAGTTATTAAATCAGCAGAATCGACTGCATTAAAAAAGCTGATTCCAGAGGAGTTCCCTGGAATCAGCTCTTTTTCAATATACTACAAAATAATATTCAATTTCTTCTGCAGCTTCGCTTCGCTAAAGATCCAGCCGGTATAAGAATTCAAGATATTCAATTCGCTGTCTAAATGGACCACTGCCACAAACGGGTAATATCCATTGCTGCGATATCTTAAATCGATAAAACGGACTTCATAATATTCTTTTATCTGTTCGATTTCGAATCGGTAAACCGGAGAAAAGGACAGAAAGGCTGCCAAGTTGATATCCTTCTTGGCGGCTTCGAGAATTTCACTTTCAGGCAATGGCACCCGATCGAACGTATCAAGAATCTTCACATATCCATTATCGGCTCGTGCCACATAATAATTCTTTTCGGTAATCACCGCAATTTTCCAGCGGTGAAAGCGCATCGTCGGTGATAAAAGAATTTTCCTTGCTCCAGGAATTTGCTGTTTGACCACTCTTTTTATAAAAGCTTGTTCCCTGAACCTGGAAATGTAATAAATGACGAGTATCCCGTAAATGGAAAGAAATAAATAGCCTGGAGGAAATCCGAAGCCCCATAATATCAGGCCTGCAACATGTATTCCAAAAATGAATGGATCGAATGTATTGATGACCCCTAAAGCTACCCATTTTGACGAAATCGGCCTAAGTGCCTGGGTCCCATAAGCATTGAATATATCCACGAATACGTGAAGGAATACGGCTAAAAAGGTCCAAAGCCAAAGATGAAGGTAATTTGCTTCAGGTATGATGGCGAAAATTGCTACGCTGATAATCAAGGGCCAAAGTAAAACAGCGGGAATTGAATGCGTGATTCCACGGTGGTTACGTATATATACAGCGTTATTCCTTAATTTTAAAACGGTGTCAATGTCCGGAGCTTGTGATCCCAATATCGTACCTGCTATGACTGCACTTGCAGTAACTGGGCTCTGCGCAATGACGGGATCTAATGTGGCAAGACCTCCAAGAGCAATTCCCATGACAAAGTGAGTACCTGTATCCAAAAAACTAACCTCCCTGCCACAAATTGAAAAAAATGGTCTTCTTTCATCATACCGTATTTATATATTAACCATCAAATGAATATAATTTTGACTTATTTCAAGTGACCCGCTACAAATAAATGGATATGAACATGATATTAAAAAAAGAATGGCCTACTATAGGTATTCCCAATTTTGATTAGAGTGTAACATCTTTGGAGGAACTGATGTGAAAGAAATAACGATCCCGACAATAGAAAAAATAAAAATCGATGAATTTCAAAAAGATTTGGTTTCCTGGTTTCTCGAAGAACAAAGAGAATTGCCATGGAGGGAGAATAAGGACCCTTACCGCGTTTGGGTTTCTGAAATAATGCTGCAGCAAACGAGAGTGGACACGGTGATTCCTTATTTCAACCGGTTCATGGAATGGTTCCCGACACTCGAGGTCTTTGCCAATGCGGATGAAGAGAAGGTCCTGAAAGCTTGGGAAGGGCTGGGATATTACTCGCGTGTAAGGAATCTGCATAGTGCCGTTCAGGAAGTGAAGGCATCCTACAATGGGATTGTACCGGATGATCCCGAGGAAATCTCCAAATTGAAAGGTGTCGGCCCATATACTGCCGGTGCGATTCTAAGTATCGCATACGGCAAGCCGGAGCCAGCCGTTGATGGAAACGTCATGCGTGTTTTATCACGGATATTAATGATATATGAAGACATAGCAAAGCCAAAAACAAGAAAAACATTCGAAGCTGCCGTCAGGAAGCTGATCGATCATGAACATACCTCTGCCTTCAATCAAGCCTTGATGGAACTTGGAGCATTAATCTGCACACCTGGTAAGCCTGCCTGCCTATTATGCCCCGTTCAAAGCCATTGTCTAGCATTTGAAGCAGGGGTTCAGTCGGAATTGCCGGTAAAAATCCAAAAGAAAAAAACAAGGGATGTACCAATTGTAGCTGCCGTTTTAACGAATGAAAAAGGTGAATTTTTAATTCACAAGCGAGCCTCAGAAGGATTGCTAGCTAATCTTTGGGAATATCCGAATTTCGAAAACCATACATCCCTCTTGCATAAGAGGGAATTCTTCGAGAGTCGATTTAAGGAAATGTATGGCGTCAAACCGGAAATCACTGAATCACTTGTGAGAATTGAACATGTTTTCTCACATCTCGTTTGGAAAATGGATACGTATATCGGTGTGGTCAAAGAGGATATCGGTGAAGAGACGCTAAAAGAACAGCAACTTAAGTGGGTGAGTGAAGCAGAGATGGAGCAGTTGGCATTTCCGGTCTCCCACCAAAAAATGATGAAGGCGTATAAAGAAAAAGGAGTGCATTGAATAAGCGAATGAAATCGAGATATATGCATAAAAGAGGATATCCGATAAGATATCCTCTTCCTTTTGTTGATTTTCAAAGCAATATCCGTATAAAATCATTCGTAACTGGTTTTCGTTCCATGAGTATAATCGGCTTCTTGCCTGTTAAGTCCGCCTCTATTTTCAATTTCTTTGACGATTTCGCTATGGATACTCTGTCCTTCTTGGTTTAAATAAGGTACCATTTGTTGAAGGGAGTGATGAAAATAGGCAAGTTCACTATTTTCCCAATCCGATTTTTTCATCATCGACAACTCAGTCATATCACGTCCAACATACATAACAGTAACACTCCTTAAAAAATGATTTTTATTACTCGGTGTTTACTCAGAAAGGATGAATAAACGAATGGAACAAAAAGTGGCACTCGTTACAGGTAGCAGTAAAGGTTTAGGCAGAAGCACGGCAATAAGGCTTGCGGAGGAGGGTTACGACCTCGTTATTAATTATGCCCGGAGCAAGTCGAAAGCATTAGAAGTGGCAGCCGAAATTGAAGCGTTGGGGCGAAAAGCCCTTGTAGTCAAGGCAAATGTCGGTGATGTTGCGAAAGTGAAAAGCATGTTTGAGGAAATCGATGCTTATTACGGACGTTTGGATATTTTCATCAATAATGCGGCCTCTGGCGTCCAGCGTCCATTGATGGAGCTGGAGGAATCCCATTGGAACTGGACCATGGACATCAATACAAAAGCCCTCCTTTTCTGCGCACAGGAAGCGGCGAAACTAATGGAGAGGAACGGCGGGGGGAAAATCGTCAGCATCAGTTCACTAGGATCCATTCGCTATTTGAAAAATTATACAGCTGTTGGAGTTTCCAAAGCTGCGCTTGAAGCCCTGACAAGATATTTAGCGGTCGAATTGGCTGCTAAAAATATTTGTGTCAATGCCGTTTCAGGCGGTGTGATCGATACGGATGCCCTGAAGTCTTTCCCGAATCGGGATGAAATGCTTGCTGAGGCGGCAGAACAGACTCCCGCTGGACGGATGGTCGAGGTGGAAGATATGGTGAATACCATCATGTTTTTAATTTCCGATGGAGCCAGGATGATTCGTGGACAAACCGTAATAGTTGATGGAGGCATTTCATTGCTTGTTTAATGTAACTGGAAAAATTTAAATGATTTTTGTTGGATAGCACTCCTGGATAATGGTTATCTTATTATCGTGGAGGTGATATCAATGGCTAAAAACAACATGAATAAATCACAAGCAGGTACTGACGTTCAACAAGTAAGACAACAAAACGCACAATCTCAGCAAGGCCAAGGCCAATTCGGTACAGAATTTGCTTCTGAAACTAACGTTCAAGAAGTAAGACAACAAAACGCGCAATCTCAACAAAGAAAAGGCCAAGGTCAAGCACAAGGGCAATTCGGTACAGAGTTTGCTTCTGAAACTAACGTTCAAGAAGTGAAACAACAAAACCAAAGATCTCAAAGCAATAAAAACCAAGGCTAATTGCCGATGAAAAGCATCCTTCTTATGAAGGGTGCTTTTTTTTGCCTTCCATTGGATTCGACAAATGTTTCGTCGTGTTTACATTTTATGTCAAAGGAGAAAGCTGATAAAAATAGAATATACATACTATAGAAAAAATACAGATTAGGAAGGTGCATTCATGGAGGAATTTAACCGGCTTATAAACAACCAGTTGAAAACGATGGATAAGCTTTTACTTTTACAATCCGAAATCGAAAGATGCCAAGATATAGAGAAGCAACTCCTTGCCCTTGAAGAGGAGAGTGAAGCGGTCACCATTCAGGAAGAGATTCAACTTAAAAAGCAGGAATTGAAAAGTATCCATGAAATGTTCGAAAAGCAAACGGAAGAAGTCATCCGTTATTTTCAGCAAGGACAGGCAGCCATACGATAAATAACCGGCTAATTTCTTAGATGAAATGGGTGGATGGTCAGACTTTTTCGACTTATTTACACATTTTCACTGGGAGATTAGCCACTTTTGTTTTAAATTTATGAATAAATCGCTATAATATAGGAATATAGGGTAAATGGAAAAAAGTATATATTTTAAATACACAAAACAACTGCAAACGGAATAGGGCACAGTACGCTGTCAGGGTGTCTATAGAAAGTAGGGAGAGATAAATGGGGATTGTTCCTGCCGAAGGAGGAAAAATCCAAATCCATAGCTATAAACATAATGGACATATCCATCGTATCTGGGAAGAGACAACCGTTTTAAAAGGGACCCAAAATCTGGTGATAGCAGCGAATGACCGTACTATGGTAACGGAATCAGATGGAAGGACCTGGATTACGAGAGAGCCGGCGATTTGCTATTTTCATTCAAAGTATTGGTTTAATGTTATTGGTATGTTGAGAGAGGACGGGGTTTATTATTATTGCAATATCAGTTCGCCGTTCACATACGATTCGGGAGCATTGAAATACATTGATTATGACCTGGACATTAAAGTATTCCCAGATATGACGTTTAATTTGCTGGATGAGGATGAATATGAAAGGCATCGGAAAGAAATGAATTACCCGGATGCCATCGATTCAATATTGAAACAGAACGTAGACTATTTGATTTATATGATACGCCAGCGAAAAGGACCATTCTCCGCAGAGTTTATTGATAGTTGGTATGAACGCTTTTTAACCTATCGATGATAGAAAAGGCCTGCTGCATAATTGGCAGGCTTTTTCATTGTGTATCTTACCTACACATCTGATTCACTCTTTCAATACGCAGGAACCATTTAACCTCCTACAAATGTTTATGAAAGTGATCCTTTTGATAGTTAATTACCGAAAAGGAAAATATAATTGAATAGTGCATATAAGATTCCCAAATGACCGTTATGGGCTTTTTTAGCATTTGGCTTTATTGATTAAGAAAAGGAGGAATTCCGTGGGGAGCATTAAGAGATATTTGCAATTCGTCAAACCATATAAATGGCAGATAATCGGAACGGTACTGATTGGACTGCTAAAGTTCGCGATTCCGCTTTTGCTTCCATTGCTCAGTAAGTATATAGTGGATGACATCATCGGAAACGGTGATCTGTCCAAAGCCGTGAAGTCCGAACGCCTTATATGGGCGATGGCCATCATGATATTCATTTTTGTTGCAGTTAGACCGCCGATTGAGTATTACAGACAATATTTCGCTCAATGGACCGGAACGAAAATCTTATATGATATTCGTAATGATTTATTTACCCATATACAGAAACTGAGTTTTAAATATTATTCCAATACAAGGGTGGGCGAGGTCATTTCAAGGATGATCACGGACGTGGAACAAACGAAGAACTTTGTCATCACGGGTTTAATGAACCTTTGGCTCGATATCGCAACGATCATCATAGTGATAGTCATCATGTTTACGATGGATGTGAAATTAACCATTGTATCCATCATCATGCTACCATTTTACGCATTTTCGATTAAGCATTTCTTTGGCAAGCTGAGAACGTATACAAGGATTCGGTCCCAAGCCTTAGCGGATGTACAGAGTCACCTTCATGAACGGGTTTCAGGGATGTCAGTCATCAAAAGCTTTGCGATAGAAGACAGGGAACAGGAATTGTTTGCGAAGCAGAACAAGAATTTCCTCGATAAAGCCCTAAAGCATACGAGCTGGAATGCCAAGTCATTTGCTGTCGTGAATACGATCACGGATATTGCCCCCTTGCTCGTGATAGGATTTGCCGGTTATCAGGTCATTCATGAACAATTGTCACTGGGTACCATGGTTGCTTTCGTCGGTTTCATTGACCGGCTATATAATCCCCTCAGACGTTTAGTTAACTCTTCGACGACAATGACCCAGACATTGGCGTCCATGGACAGGGTTTTTGAGTTTGTGGATGAGAAGTATGATATCGATGATGAACCAGGGGCGAAAGAGCTGAAGCATGTAGATGGCCGAATAACCTTTCAGGATGTATCGTTTGCTTATGACGAGAAAGAGGCACCCGTTTTGAAACATATAAACTTGGATGTTAAACCAGGGGAAACCATTGCACTTGTCGGTATGAGCGGGGGCGGGAAATCCTCGATCGTCAGTTTGATTTCCCGTTTCTATGATGTGACGGAGGGAAGGGTATTATTGGATGGGACGGATATCCGTAAATATCAAGTCCGCAGCCTAAGAGATAAAATAGGAATGGTTCTACAGGATAATATCTTATTTAGTGAATCGGTTAAGGCCAACATCCTTATGGGACGACCTGATGCAAGTGATGAAGAAGTATTTGAAGCGGCAAAGGCGGCGAATGCCCATGACTTCATCATGGGTCTAAAAGAAGGATATGAAACGAAAGTCGGGGAGCGGGGAGTTAAATTATCCGGGGGCCAAAAGCAACGGGTGGCCATTGCGAGGGTATTTTTGAAAAACCCGCCAATCCTTGTTCTCGACGAAGCCACCTCCGCATTGGATTTGGAAAGTGAACACTTTATCCAGGAGGCGCTGGATATTTTGGCGAAAAACCGGACCACGATCATCGTCGCCCATCGGTTATCAACCATCACCCATGCCGATCGGATCATTCATATAGATAATGGGGAAATTACGGAAATGGGAACACACGAAGAACTTATGAAAAAGCAAGGGAATTACTACAACCTATTTCAAGTGCAACAATTGGATTCTTAAGGATACAAGATAAAAAAGAAGACCATTCCGCTAAGAATGGCCTTCTTTTTTATTCTGATACGAACTTGTGCATGCACGTTATGAAATCCTTTTTTCATGCAGCGTTTTTTTTCCAGGAAGGAAATGCGGCAGATGCTTTATTCCCTCAGGCAAGGCGATGCCGACGATGATCAAGCACATCCCGAACCATTGCAATGACGTAACCTGTTCATTCAAGAAGATGACGGAAACGACCATCGCTGAAGGCAGTTCCGCAGCACAAAGAATCGTTCCAAGCCCGACCCCCACTTTCGGTAAACTGACAGCAAAGAAAAAGAAAGGAACTAAAACACCCAATGTTCCGAGCAGCAGACCGTAGTACCATAGGTTCGTTTGGACAAGATTCGTTACAAGTGTGACGGGGTTAGTCGTGAATACAGCAGTCAGCATACCACCCGTTGCAATGAAAAACAGCCGTTTCATGGAAGATTCCCCAACAGCGAATTGAGAGTTGCAGTACATATACAGCGCAAAAAGCAATGCAGACAATAGTCCGAACAATACGCCTTTTAGGCTTAGGCCAGATAGAGGCTGACCAAAGATCGCCCCTGCCAATAATGTACCGATGAAAAGAACGAAAATGGCAATGAGTTTATTTTTATCCGGGCGTCTTTTATTTAAGAAGCTTTCAATAAGGACGCCTATCCAGGTAAATTGAAATAAAAAGACAACGGCAATCGAAGCGGGTAGCTCGGATACGGAAACGGCATATGCCTTTCCGACGAAAGTGGACATCATGCCCGTGATTAAAAGTAATCCGGCACTTTTCCATGAAACTTTATATTTAAACGAAAAGAGAAATATAACGGAGACAATCAACCAACCGACAAGATATTGACTGCCGACCAGTTCTCCAGAAGAATGGCCATCCATGAATCCAAACTTCATCATGGTGGATAAAGTGCCATATGAAATCGAACCGATTAAGACCATTATGGAATACTTCAAAAGTTGCATATTTTTCACCCCTATAAAAATAAAAATCGCCACCTGCCAAAAAGGCAAGTGACGAACGAAAAAAGGAAATCCTTTTAAAATTCCGTCTCTCAACAAAAGCTGAGTTTAACAAATTGTATGCGTTGCATTACCTTAGCTTAAAGTCTTTGTGAATATTTGTCAACCAGAAAATAAAGTTAAAGACTGCACGTCGATCACTAAGTTGAAGGTGGCCGCAGAGGTAGGAGAAGATCCATTCAATGGCATATAAAACAAAACCCCCAAATGGCAAATTAGCCTAATGGGGGGGTGTTTTAATCGCCATTCTGTCGGAAGTCCTCCAATGTACCACGGTATTCCTTGTCTTTCATTTTGCGAATATCAGGCTTTTTTTCTGCAGTTGGCTCATCATTTGGTTTTTGTTTATGAAGCTTGGAAAGAGCCAAACGATAATCCTGATCTTTCATTTTCAATTCATCATTGTCTGTGGGGGAGATGATTTCGGTAATGGAATCATCTGCAGTCGGGAAAGCGGACTCTTCCGACGAATTCTCTTCCTCGACTGCAGGCGGCTTACCTTCAGGTGATAAGGCTTTGATATTGAATGTGATCAAGCCCGTAACCGCTAATATGGCAACGATGATAATTAGAATTATGCCCATTGAATCAAGCCTCCTAGAGCCCGTTTATGAATGAACGGGTGACATGGGCTACCCGTTTTCCTAATGCTTCTCCAAGCTTCAAGTCATTTTTGGTGATATTGTCATCCACACCGGGCGGACAGCTTATCCCTACTCCATAGTAGGAACCATATAAGGCATTTTCCGGGACAGTGCCGGGCAAGCCGACAATGATCATGCCTTGATGAAGCATAGGGGTGATTAAGTTCAGCATGGTAGCCTCGAGTCCGCCATGTACGGTGGCCGTGGTACAGAACACAGCACCCACTTTATTGATCAGCGCACCTTCCGCCCATAGATACCCAAGTTTATCGATCCATGTTTTCAAACTCGAACTGATGGTTCCGAAATGACCGGGACAGCCCCAAATGATCGCATCCATTTCCTGAAGCTTATAAACATCCGCCTCGTTTACATGGTCAATGAGAACCTCAGCCCCAGGAACCGCAGCGGCTCCTTGAGCTATTGATTCGGCAAGTGCTTTCGTATGGTTACCTTCACTGTCGTAAACAACATAGATCTTCATTTTAATTCCTCCATTTAATTAAACCGATTTTTTTACTGGCGAAGGAAGCAAAGGTACATCCAAAGGTTCTTGTTTAGCTTGTTTCATTGCTTTATCCTTCCGAACGTCGCGCAAAAATAGTGAGAGAACGATGCCTGCAATTGCGAAGCCTGTTGCCCAAAAGAATGCATCATTGATTCCCATCACATTTGCTTGACCCTGGATTTGAGAAGAAATCAGCGACATGGCAGTTTCCTGTGCCTGTTCACTAGTTTGATTCATCGAAGTCATGATGGATTGAACGATAGTCTGGAAATTCTGAACAAAACCGGGATCACTCGTACTCATTTCCGTTCCTAAAGCAGTTCCATGGAAAGAAGCACGGGTTGTATAAATGGTCGTCACGAAGCTCGTACCAATGGCTCCGGTCACTTGTTTCAGCGTATTGCTCATTGCCGTACCATGTGTATTCAAATGCTTAGGCAGCTGATTCATCCCAGCAGTCATGATCGGCATCATCAGTAAAGACATTCCAAGTGCGCGGATGGCATAGATGATGACCAAAGTCGAATAGGTTGTTTCCGTAGTCAATTTAGCGAATTCGAAGGTTGTGACGGCAGTGATCGCCAACCCAATTAGTGCTAATGGACGAGGTCCGATTTTGTCAAATAATGCTCCTGAAATGGGTGACATCACCATCATCACAAGGGCTCCGGGTAGCATCAACAGGCCGGATTGAACTGGTGTGAAGCCTCTTAAAGTCTGCAAATATATAGGCAATAAGAATATCCCGGTAAACATGGCCACTGTGACGATTGCAGAAATGATATTGGATAATACGAACATGTCATACTTAAATACACGGAAGTCGAGCATAGGTGTTTCCGATTTTAGCTGTTGAACCACAAAAAGCGTCAAAAGGATCAGCCCAATGATGATCGTTCCCAGAACGATTGGATCCGTCCAGCTTTTGGAACCTGCTTCACTGACACCGTATAGTAATGATGCAACACCTAGCAAGGATAGAGAGGCACCCAGCAAATCCAATTTGATTTTCCTTGGTTCCGCTACATTACGCATACTTAAAAAGGCGAGTGTCATGACGATCATGCCTAATGGCACCATTGCGTAGAACATGACCCGCCAGCTATATTCCTGAATGACCCAACCTGATAAAGTCGGGCCGATTGCAGGGGCAAACATAATGGCAAGTCCAAAGATCCCCATCCCTTTCCCGCGCATTTCCGGAGGGAAGATGAAAAGAATGATCGTCATGACCAAAGGCTGCAGGATTCCGCCGCCAGCGGCCTGAATCAGCCGGCCTGTAAGGATGACGGGGAAATTTGGTGCGATGCCGCAGATGAATGTCCCGACGGTGAATAGAAACATGGCAGCCAGGAATAAAATGCGCGTGCCAAACCGTTCTATTAAAAAAGCGGAAAGTGGGATCAAGGCTCCATTCACGAGCATGAATCCAGTTGATAACCATTGAATCGTAGTCGCAGCTACATTGAATTCTGCCATCATCCTAGGCATGGCGACACTAAGCAGGGTTTGATTCAAAATGACCATGAACAAACCTAGCATTAGGATAATTAACATGGGGGCAAACTGTTTCATTCCCTTGTTTTCATTTACTGTGATGGTTTGAGAAGCCATGTAAAGAAAAGCCTCCTTTCTGTATAACTGTGTAGCCGGTTTATTTAGTCGAAATTTTCACTTCTGCGTTCATTCCAGGCAGAACTTTATCGGATGGTGCTTTGATGGAAATTTTCACTGGTACTTTTTGAGTGACTTTCGTATAGTTCCCGCTGCTGTTTTGATTGCCCATCACTGAAAAGACAGACGTTGTAGCATAACCGATCTGTTCCAATGTACCTTCGAAGACCGTATCGGGATCTCCATCGATGATAATATCGACGCTGTCACCTTTTTCGATATCCTTCAATTTATTTTCTTCAATATTAGCCGTTATGGACAAATCTTCCATATTGATGGTTTGAGCTAGCGTTTGACCTGCTTGAACAAGCTGCTCATCATGCACTTGTGTTTTAACGATCGTACCTTGTGCTGCGGTTTTTACCGCTTCTTTACCGTCTAAGGTGGTTACATTGGCAACTTTGTCATCCTTACTTACACTGTCTCCTTCGTGTAAGTCCCAATCTGCTAGTTTACCGGCAGCGGGGGCAACGATGGTATATAGCTCACCTGACACTTTCGCTTCATCCGTTTTAATGAAATTCGTGCTTTCATAATAGTAATAAGCCCCACCGGCCAATGCCGCTATTATAATAACCAAACCAATGACATTGATTAAAACTAAACGTCCTCTATTCACTTGTTTCGCCTCCAAAAATATATTGATGATGTGTTCCTTTTTTTTGATTTACGTTCATTAGCTAGAAATGAAATAACCTCCTATTCTAATGTTTATTTATTAATTTTAATAAATATTAATTTTTATAAGTATTAATATTATTAAGTAAAGAGTTTACCAGTTTAATTATTTTTTGTCATGTAATTTATTCGGAAAAATGGTGGGAAATAAATACAGTGAAATAGTAAAAATTTGAATTTTTTTTAGTTTTAAGGATATATGGAAAGTAAAGTTGACATTGGAATGCCATTTAATTAAATTTAAGAGGTAGGATTGTCCTATATAAGGAGTGAGAAGGCTGGAATTTAAATGGGAAGTAACTAATAGTATTGAGATGCAGATTTTTCGGATTAGGAAGAAGCTTAGGGCCATCGTAGCAAAAAATCTTCAGCCTTATGGATTAACATCGCCTCAGTTTTTCATTTTATTGATATTGAAAAAAGAGGGGTCGATTAAATCGACCCAGCTGGCTGACTTCTTAACCGTAAAGCCAAGTGCGATTACAGTATTTGTAGATAAGCTGGTCGAAATGGATTATGTGAAACGGCAGCCCTCTGATAAGGATCGCAGGGTCATCAACCTTGAATTGAAAGAGGCTGGGGAAGCGATTTTGGGGAGAGTCCTTGCGGATCATAACAAATCGATGGGCAAGAACTTCAATTCATTCTCGGAAGATGAGCTGCAGGATCTTTTGAAGAAATTGGATACGATTGAAAAGGCTGCTGATAAGAACCTTTTGGATGATTGAATGAGGGCATGCTCTAATTAGAGACGAAAAAAAGACGGTTCCCGGGAACCGTCTTTTTTAATCTTCTTCGTACTGGACAGATATTTCGTTATCTTCCTTATGGAACGACTGGAAGCTGACGATCAGCTTTTCAAGGTGTTCCAATTGTTCGTCATATTCTATGACTGCAGAAATCAATGGAACAAGGCGGGCAGAGAGGTGGCCTAGGTTATCATGCATTTCGTCCACTTGATTCTGCTGTTCGAAAAAATGGGCGAGCAGCTCTTTACGACTTAAACAATCCTGGTCCCAATCTTCAATCTCCTCGATTGACTTGATTTTTTCGATATGCAGTAATATCAACTGCTCATGCTTGCGGATCAATGAATCAAGCTGCTGTAAGATGCTCCGTTGGAAATCTTCAGGCATTTGATATACTTCATTCTCGAATTTATGGATTCTCTTCAAGGTTTCAAACGCTTTTTTCGTCGTTATGATCATTTGCCGATAAACGACAAGCTTTCTTGCTTTAGCAACACTGTTCTTCTTGAAATATTCCCGTTCCTCTTTGTACATGGAATAGATATGTTCCAAATCGAGTAACTCCGCCTTCAGCCGGCTGATGTCCTTTTTCAATAAAGTGTGTTCTGTAGCATGTCTTGTGCTGATTCTGATCCATTTCAAGATGTCTTCCGTTACATCTGTAATGCGTGTATAAAGCTTTGCTTCGTACTTTGGAGGAATGAAAACAAGATTCACGATAAACGAAGAAACGATTCCAAGCAAAACGGATGAGAGACGAATAAAGGCAAAATTAAGGAATTCCCCGTCCTGGCTTTCCATGATGGCAATGACCGTCACGATGGAAAGGACAATCGTTTTATCCATTTTCAGTTTTAAATTGATGGTTATGACAACCATTACGGCAAGACCGATTATAAAAATATCATTTCCGAACAACAAAACGAAGGAGACAGCAACCAATGCGCCAATGATATTTCCTTGAATTTGCTCCAATACCGTTTGATATGAACGGTAAATGGTCGGCTGTATTGCAAAAATTGCAGCAATCCCAGAAAGGACAGGAGCAGGAAGGTTAAGCAGTTCCGATAGGTAAAGCGCTAAAACAATTGCTATTCCTGTTTTGAGAATGCGGGCACCAAACTTCATATATGGGTTAATCCTTTCTTTGTGTTGTAATGGATCTGGCGAGAAAAGGCTCTATTAATATATAGGCCTTTGCTTAAAGTTGTATTCTAACTTATTTGTGAGTACTTTACACTAAAATAAGATGATGTAAACAAAAAGTAATATACAGGATTTTCCTAAGAGTTACAATAGTTAAAATCAAGTTTAATATATAAAGAAACGATAGGCAATTTCTTGATTGCTTTCAGCATTGTTTTTCACGCGTTTGAAGACGAGCCCAGAGGTATATGACGGGAAAAGGCTGATGCTCGAATTGAAGAGCATCAGCCTTTTTTAATATATATTTTCGGCATCACTCCGTGGATACAGCAGGATCCGCCTGTTCTTTAACTGGAACGACCTGAAGGAAGTGCTCTCCAGGATCCTGAAGCAGTGTCTCTAAAGAGGCGGCTTCTTCGGTTTGGCCATGGTCTTTCAAGAGGGCCGTGTATTTGCCAAGGAGTTCAACCACATCCTGCAGGCCTTTTGCAGATAGGGACTCAATAGAAATCTTTGCCCCTTTCGCAACCCGTTTCTTAATGACCTCTTTGGTTAATCCAGATTCAGGCTGTTGCCGTAAATAAACGACACCGCCTGTCATCCCTGCGCAAATCCATGGACCGGGATCACCAAGAACTAAACCTCTTCCATTTGTCATGTATTCAAAAGCGAATCCCTTAATATTGGATGTTACCGCAATATTACCGTTTTCCTTTTTAGGCAGCGGTTGTTTCAATAATCCGCCAATGATCATATCCGCTCCGGAAAGCCGGATTCCCGCCCTGGCATCGGCATCTCCCTGGGCAATGAGGAGACCATGCTGTGCACCGTAACCAAAGCCCTTACCGACAGAGCCATTGTAAAACTTCCCATCTTTTCCTGGGGATTTAAAGATCGCAATGTTACCGCCAATCGATGTTTTGCCGATACCATCCTGGGCACCGCCATTCACGCTGATTGAAATTCCCTCCGTATTGTATGCCCCAAGTCCATTACCCGGAATGGAACCATCCTGGTAGGATAGGTGAACGGGAGGAAGTTTTTTGTATGATCCATCCAATCTGCCCCTAACGCGGTGACAGGAGACCCTGCTGCCGAGTACACGCTGCTCGGAAGTGATCGAGCTATAGCTGCGGGATTGCTGCAGTTCATCTACATGCGAATCAAGATATTCTGCGCCAACGGCTACCTGCATGGAGCCTTCATTCAAATATGCCGCCGCTTCCTTATGCGAGAACGGTGTTATATCCAGATTTTTTAATAAATAGGTTAAATCCAATGATTGTTGCCCTTTAACTTGCTGCAGCAAATCAGAACGCCCGACGATATCCTGAAGATTCTTCACCCCAAGTGATCCGGTCAAAGATTTGAGTTCTTTTGCAAATGCACTGAACATATTCGTTAACCCCTGTACGGCTAAATCAAATTTACGTGGAACAAAACGGCGCAGCCCGTGTTCTTTCGCCTGAGCTTCCGATTCAATTTGGGTGGCGATGCCCACATGGCAAGTATCAAGGTGACATCCGCGGCACGTTGTGCAGCCGACGGCAATCATCGAAAGGGTCCCAAAGCCTACACGATTTGCCCCAAGCAGCATTACCTTCAAAACATCCATCGAGCTTTTTAACCCACCGTCAGCCCAAATTTCAACGTTCTGCCGGATACCTGATTCAAGCAGTGCATTATGTGCCGCTTTCACACCTATCTCAACTGGCAGGCCGACATGTGAGAGTGCATGGATCCTGGCAGCACCCGTTCCGCCATCAAAACCGGAAAGCGTTATGATATCGGCCCCGGCTTTTGCGACGCCGACAGCAATCGTACCGATGTTTGGAACGACTGGTACTTTGACGGCAACTTTTGCCTTGTCATTTGCCGTTTTTAGCTCATGGATCATTTGGGCCAAATCTTCAATTGAGTATATATCATGGTTATTGGAAGGGGAGATCAAATCGGAACCGATTGTTGCATTTCGGGCTTCTGCGATTTTCGCTGTGACCTTGGAACCGGGAAGGTGACCGCCTTCACCGGGTTTTGCCCCTTGACCAATTTTAATTTCCAATAGATTTGAAGAGTTCAGGAGTTCTGCATTGACACCGAAACGTCCGGAAGCGATTTGCTGTCCGCGGGATTTCGGGTACTTGCCCAGCATATCCTTTATTTCCCCGCCTTCGCCATTCATGCTGATCATGCCTAGCCTCTCGGCTGCTTCTGCATAGGCACGGAAAGCAATCTCATTTTGTGATCCAAAGGACATGGAGGCTATGACGAACGGCAATTCCTGTTCACCGACCGAAAGAGTGACTTCTTCAGAAGGGACGGAAGCATCTGAAGTTTTTAATGATGTCAAGTGGCGGATCGTCGTCGGATTGGATTCTTCCTGTTCAGTGATCTTTTCACGATAAGCATCATAGTCCCCGGTTGAAGCAACTTCCCCAATGGATTTCCAAATTCTAGGGAATAGATGGAAAGTCTTGCCCATCCGTTCTTTTTCATTGCCGTAATCCTCTGCACGCTGGATGGCATCTGCCTTGATTTTATCAAAATTATAGTCCAGATCATTGGAACCGAAGAAATTAGCCACATTTAAATATTTCGCGATTTCCTCATGTAAACCGATGCTTGAGAAAAGTCTCCCATAGCCGCGCAGCTCATGAATGCCAATGGTGGAAATGACTTTCTCAAGCCCTTTCGTCAAGGAGTTATATAGATTGGTAACCCCCTTATGGTCATCTGAAGATAAGGAAAGGAACATATAATAAGGGCTGATTAAGTTGGCTCCTAGACCATAAGAAACGATGATATCATGCAGTGACCTTAGCGATGCTGAACGTAAAAGGATGGAACAATCACGACGCTTGCCTGTACGGACCAACGCTTGGTCGACGGCTGAAGTGACCAGGTGTGGATCAAGCCAAAGGTTGCCGTTTTGATGGGCAAGGGCATCATCCAGAACGAGCAGCGTTTTTCCTTCATCCACAGCATTGACACTTTCATCCGTAATCCTGGTCAGGGCATCCGTGATGTTTTCATCCTCTTTGAATGTGCTTGAGATGATGTGCATGAGTTTTTGATCTTGGTTATATTTAATGAACTGGTCGTAGCTTGGCTGCGATACGATGGATGAGCACTCATAACCCGTTGATCCTTCGATCAATAAGGGAGTCAGCAGCTCCGTCACCTTTCCTGCCTTATTCGCTTCGAATAGGGAAGGGCGCTTTCCGATGATCGTCCTTGTTGAGAAGTGCTCGGTTTCCCGGTCCCGGTCGATCGCCGGGTTGGTTACAACGGCCACGCTTTCCTTGATGAAATCAGCAATGTTGGTCCGTTGGGGATTAAGTGCTGCCAGCGGCGCATCATGGCCAAGTGAACGAATGGGCTCAGCGCCTTTTTCGGCCATCTGTTCCACTAATTGGACATGCTCCCTTTCCCACCCAAAGGCCTTATACTGACCATTATGAATGGCTTGCGTGTTTGTCATGGAGACAACCTTTTCAAAAACCTGGGGCTGTAAGCGGACTCGGTCATTGGAAAGGACGAAACGATCATTGAATAGTTCAAACACTTTATTCTGGTAATCCTTGTATGTGTACAATTCAATTCGGTCGCCGTTCCATTTCAACCCGATTTTTTCCCCTGGACCCATCGGTTTCGGATCTCCGGTATATTCACTGGAAGGGATGATTCCTGGTTCGGAAGTGAACATATAGGATGATTCCGTTTCAATATTCCATAACGGGCGCAAGCCTAGAGAATCGACAGAGAATACGGCTTCATCGCCGAAACGGGAGATGATGCCTGCCGGACCTTGTGCAAAATGACCCCATGCTTCCCTTAAATACGTATATAAGTCTTGTAAGTGCTCGGGATATTCCTTGATTTCATTGATGATTGGCGGAAACATAAGATCGACAGCTTCGAATAAAGAGTAGCCATGACGGCAGATGAAAGTTTCGATCGTCTTGTTTAAATCCTGAGAGTCGCTTCCATCTTTAGCGATGGGAACTCCGATCATTTTCGCTTCATCACGCAATTTGGCGATGGTATTGATTTCGCCATTATGACCAAGCACGCTGAAAGGCTGGACCCGGAAGAAGCTTGATAGAGTATTGGTTGAAAAACGATTATGTCCCAGTGTCATGGTGGAGGCAGCCAAAGGATCGGCAAGATCAAGATAATAGGCAGGGAGCGTATCCCCCGCACCCATCACTTTGTATACCGCATGATGCTGGCTTAAAGAGGCGACATGGATGAAATCGCTTTTTTCGATGTCGGAAGTCAGCTCAAAAAGAACATTTGAAAGCTCCTGGTTGTTATTGATGGTTGAGGAACAGGCGAATTGCCAGAACATTGGGTCTTCTTGAATGGCAATCGGTCCCAATGCCTCGGAACGGTAGGCTTTATCCGTTTCGAATATCAATGAGAGACCATGTTGGAGCAGTTTCTCCTTAACTTCGACCTTTAAGTCGTTCGCTTCTGTTTTTTTGCTTAGAAATAAGTGGCCGACTATGAAGGTATCTTGATCGACGATGCCTGAATCGACATTTGCCGCTTCAAGTTTCTTTTTCCAAAGAGCTCGGGGAATATCGATATGGATGCCGGCGCCATCGCCCTCACCATTGATGAAGCCGCAGCGATGGTTCATTTTAACCAGGGCGTCGATACAGGCAAAGATGTTTTCGTTAGTAGGGATCTTCTTTTTTTCAATGCAGGAAACGATTCCGCAGGCATCATGTTCTTCCTTGTGAAATTCTTTGAATGTAGCAGGTGTCCATTGTTGGGCCATATTTGTGGCTTGAATAAGGTTACCCTTATTCTCTGCCTTTCACCTCCTGTAGCATGTGTTTAATGGGGGAAATATTAGTAAACCCGAACAATAGTCCAAGTTTTGATAGATTGAAAGAAAGTGTATAAATGTATATAAATGTATCCATATCATATCATTTAAATATTCAGAAATCAATTTTTTATACAATGGAATGGATGCTGTGATTGATGGGATTTTTGTGAGGATTGGCTTCAAATGCTAATATTAAAGATTTATTACAGGGAAACAAGAAACCCTCAAGATAGATGTACATCCTGAGGGTGTATAAAAAATGCATAATTATGCTGATTCGATTTATTATATTAGGTTTTTGAATGCATGTTCAACCGCTTTTAGAGTATAAGCGATATCATCATCCGTGTGAGCGATTGTCAAGAACCAGGCTTCGTATTTGGACGGTGCCAAATTGATTCCCTGATTGAGCATGAGTTTGAAGAACTTGGCGAACATTTCGCCATCCGTATTTTCCGCCTGCTCATAGTTTTCAATTTTTTCTGTCGTGAAATAAATCGTCAATGCCCCTTTAAGGCGGTTGATGGTGATCGGAACATTATATTGGCCAGCCGCTTTCAGGATACCTTCTTCAAGGATTTTCCCCAGGCGGTCAAGCTCTTCGTAAAGCCCCTCTTCTCTAAGTACTTCTAAGCAAGCTATCCCGGAAAGCATGGAAGCCGGATTTCCTGCCATCGTACCAGCTTGATAGGCTGGTCCCAGAGGTGCGACGGAATCCATGATCTCTTTTTTACCGCCATAGGCACCAATGGGAAGCCCGCCCCCGATGATTTTTCCAAGCGCGGTCAAATCAGGTTGAATTCCCAAATAGTCCTGTGCCCCTCCATACATGAATCGGAACGCTGTGATGACCTCGTCGAAAATGACGAGTGATCCTGCTTCATGAGATAATGAAATGACTTCTTCCAGGAAGCCAGGACTTGGTTCCACGATTCCAAAGTTGCCGACGATCGGTTCTACCAACACGCCTGCAATTTCATGGCCCCATTTATCAAGTGCTTCTTTAAATGAACCGATATCATTGAAAGGTACCGTGATGACTTCTTGTGCAATGCTTTTTGGTACGCCTGCAGAGTCCGGTGTACCTAAAGTGGACGGGCCGGAACCTGCAGCGACGAGAACAAGGTCGGAGTGTCCATGGTAACAGCCTGCAAACTTGATGATCTTATCGCGCCCTGTGTAAGCGCGGGCAACACGGATGGTGGACATGACTGATTCGGTGCCTGAATTGGTGAAGCGGACTTTATCCATGGAAGGTATGGCTTCTTTCAGCATTTTGGCAAATTTGACTTCATGTTTTGTCGGAGTGCCGTATAAAACGCCGGTTTCCGCTGCTTTAACGATAGCCTCCGTAATATGTGGATGCGCATGCCCTGTGATGATCGGGCCATATGCAGCTAAATAATCGATATATTTATTGCCATCAACATCCCAGAAATAAGCCCCTTTGGCATGATCCATCGCAACTGGCGAACCGCCGCCTACAGCTTTGTAAGAACGGGATGGGCTGTTAACCCCGCCAACGATATGTTCCAATGCCTCTTTATGTAAAAGCTCCGAATTTCTAAAATCCAATCTTAAAACCTCCTATAAATATAAACATATTTCCCCTTAATCATAGCACTTTTCTCTCTGGAAATCTGGGGTGGAAGGCTAGGAAATGTGATTCGTACCCTGGTGGAAACGCAGCACCCCCAGAAGAATCAGGATTCCGGGCCAACATTTTTTGGGGGGGATCCCAAAACTCCTGTTATGAAAGTAAGGATGGCCAAGATGGTGTCAGGATTTTCGATGTCGAAGGATTGGCGGTTCATTTCGCCCTGGGCTTGGTAATAGATTAGCTGCCCGGTTCCTTTCTCTTCATTAATGCGAAGGTGGAAACTGATGGGTGTGCTTTCGATCGACCCGCTGGAATCCCTTTGGATGACCTGGCATAATAATTCACCGCACTCATCTTCATAAAGGAAGTCATATCGAAGGTCGAAAACGACCTTTTCAATTTGGGATAGTAATAATTTTTTGATATTCATAGCATACTCGTCTCCTTTATATATGTATCTGGTACAACGGCCATTTCCTCCCTGAAAATGGTAGATGGCATCCAAGCATTTTTATTGTCTAAAAAGGTTGGTTTGGATAAACTAATTCATTAGGACAAGAGATTACGGAGGATGTAACAGGATGAGTGATGCAATTCAAGTGAAACAGCTTCGGAAGGAATTTAAGTCGGCATCAAGCCGTTCAGGGCTAAAGGGTGCCTTCCGGGATTTACTTACCAGAAATTATAAGGTCGTCCCTGCCGTCAATGATATCAATTTTACTGTAAAAAAGGGTGAGATGGTAGCTTATATCGGGGAAAATGGTGCAGGGAAATCGACCACGATCAAAATGCTGACAGGTATTTTGGAACCGACAGCAGGCGAAATCACGGTCAATGGCATGAATCCACATAAAGAGAGGGAAAAGTTCACTCAGACTATCGGAGTCGTATTCGGTCAGCGCTCACAGCTTTGGTGGGATATTGCGGTTCAAGAATCGTTTAGGCTGTTAAAAAAGGTCTATAAGGTAACGGATGAACAATATAACGATCATATGGAACATGTCATCAAGACGCTTGATATCGGTCCTTTGCTGGACAAACCAGTGCGTAAACTCTCGCTTGGTCAGCGAATGCGCTGCGAGCTTGCGGCAGCCTTGATCCATAATCCGCCTTTGCTGTTCCTGGACGAGCCGACAATTGGACTTGATGTGCTCGTGAAAATGAAGATTCGTGAGTTCCTGAAAGAAATCAATGAGAAATATAATACGACAATCCTTTTGACCACCCATGATTTAGGGGACATTGAAGCATTATGTGAGCGTGTAATCATGCTTGATGAAGGGCAAATCATCTATGATGGGGAATTGCAGAGTTTAAAAGATAACTGGGCTGAGGAAAAACAGATCCATTTTCAATTCATCGAGCCGATCGCATTGAAGGAATTGCAATCATTAGCGCTCCCATTTACCGCTAACTGGGTTCATGATGAGAAAAATCAAACATACATTGCCTTGTTGAAAGAAGAAAGTGATCATATTTCACAGCTTGTTTCAGCAGTCGTATCTCATTTTAAAATAAAGGACATCAAAATTCATGAAACGTCCATTGAAGAAATTGTTCGCAACATTTACGAAGAAGGCACTGTCTGACTCTCTTATCATTAAGAAACAACGTGTCTATCAAGAAGGGGGAGGGCCATGGGGAAGTATCTTGCCATGATACGCATGCGTTTTTTGATGATGCTTGCGTATCGAACGGATTATTATACCGGCATTTTAATTTATAGCATTAATATCGGTGCTTATTATTTCTTATGGAATGCGATATATGGAGAAAAAAGCTCCATCGAAGGACTTTCAGGTATGCAGATGACAACCTATGTTGCGGTTGCATGGATGGCGCGCGCTTTTTATTTCAATAATATTGACCGCGAAATCGCCACTGAGATTAAAGACGGCAAGGTTGCCATTGAGATGATCCGGCCTTATAACTATTTAGGCATGAAAACGATGCAAGGACTTGGGGAAGGGATATTCCGTTTTTTCTTCTTCTCGATTCCGGGGATGCTGCTGGTAGCTTTCATTTTTCCTATTGAATTGCCGCACGATCCGGCTGTATGGGGGATCTTCGGCATTTCCTTGCTGTTCAGTTTCATCATCAATACACAAATTAATTTATTGACGGGAATCACTACCTTTTTCTTATATAATAATGCCGGATTAATCCGCGCTAAAAGGGTTATCATTGATTTATTTTCCGGTCTGCTGCTGCCCATCAGTTTCTATCCTATATGGGCGCAGGAAGTGATGAAATATTTACCCTTTCAAGGGATCAGCTATGTACCAAGCATGATTTTTACGAACGGTTACAGTTCAGGCGAAATTGGCATGGCGCTTTTACAGCAGTTAATTTGGTGCATCATTCTCATAATACCGATTCAGCTTTTATGGATAGTCGCAAAAAAACAGCTGATTATTCAAGGAGGTTGACGGGATGTTTTATGTATCGATGTTTTTTCAATATGTGAGTCAATATATGAAGACAAGACTGCAATATAGAGCCGATTTCTTCATGGAAATCCTATCTGACTTGCTCAATCAGGTCGTGAATCTGGTATTTATCTTGGTCGTTTTTGGACATACGCAATTTTTAAGCGGCTGGAGCCGTGAAGAAATCATATTCATTTATGGGTTTTTCCTTATCCCATTCGCCCTTTTTTCGGCCTTTTTCAACATCTGGGATTTTAATGACCGCTATATCGTCAAAGGTGAAATGGACCGGATATTAACAAGACCGATACATAGCCTGTTTCAAGTCATTTTAGAAAGAATCGAGCTTGAAGCGTTATTTGGTGTTGTGACCGGTTTGATCATCATATTCTATTCGGCGATTTCATTGGATCTTCAGCTTGCGTGGTATGACCCGATTCTTTTCATCATTTTTGCAATAGGCGGGGCACTTGCATATGCAGCCATATTCGTTGCGATAGCAAGCATTGGGTTCTGGTCGGATGCGAAAACATCCATCATGCCAATGATGTACAATATCGGGAACTACGGGCGCTATCCTGTTGATATTTATAAT
This sequence comes from Peribacillus sp. YIM B13477, assembly GCF_042787955.1. Classification (NCBI taxonomy): domain Bacteria; kingdom Bacillati; phylum Bacillota; class Bacilli; order Caryophanales; family Bacillaceae; genus Peribacillus; species Peribacillus sp. YIM B13477. Next base: position 9,098 of record NZ_JBHZPD010000014.1, on the reverse strand, counting down.
AAGGTCATCCGTTTTGTCCTTACATGGGTGCTGCCATTCGCGTTTGTCGGTGTCTATCCGGCATCTTATTTCCTAAGAAAAGAAGAGTGGTATGCATATGCATTTGCCACACCTGCAATTGGGGTTGCCTTTTTCGTGATATCCGTTTTCATATGGAATCAGGGAGTGAAGAGGTACCGCGGAGCAGGGAACTGAAAGAACCCCTTCAACAGCATTCATGTTGAAGGGGTTTTTGTTTAGTTCCGTTTTTTCTTTCTTTCAATATATCTAGCTTGGGCTTGAACATATTGCTGTTTTTCCTCTTCCGTTTCCGGGATGACCTGTGGTACGTTTGTCGGCTTACCGTCTTCATCAATGGCAAGCATCGTTAAAAAAGCGCGTGCCGTTAGCTGTTTTTCACCTGTTAGTAGGTTCTCACGTTCCACTTTCACGAATACCTCCATTGATGTGCGATGAGTACAGGTGACATAAGCTTCAAGGTTGATCGCGTCCCCTGTTTTGATGGGGGCCAAAAAATCAAAAGAGTCGCTTGAAGCAGTCACAACGGGTTTTCGACAATGTCGCATAGCGGAAATGCAAGCTATTTTATCAACATAGGCCATTACTTTTCCGCCAAAGATGGTATTATGATGATTTGTATCCGGTGGAAAAACAAGGTCAGTTAAAAAAGTCCGTGACTGCTGTGTTGGATGAGCAACGTTCTTTTCAATCATTTGCCTGCTGGTTTACTAAAAGTTTTTTACGGACGACTTTTGCTGCTTCGACCATGTTTTTCAGGGAAGCGACGGTTTCCGGGATACCCCTTGTTTTCAGGCCGCAGTCGGGATTGATCCAAAACTGGTCTTTATCCAATACCTTGATGCCTCGTTCAATCATATCGACCATTTCTTCCACTGCCGGCACACGCGGGCTGTGAATATCATACACCCCCAGGCCAATGCCTTTTTCATATGTTTTTTCCTCGAATGCGGAAGCGAGCTCCCCATGACTGCGGGATGTTTCGATGGAAATTACATCGGCATCGAGGGAGGAGATGACATCCATGAAACTATTGAAGTCGCAATAGCACATATGCGTGTGAATTTGGGTTGTATCCTCCACGCTAGATGTGGATATCAAGAATGAATTCACTGCCCAGTTCAAATACTCGTCACGATCGCTTTTTTTCAATGGCAGACCTTCTCTAAGTGCAGGCTCATCAACCTGAATCATTTTAATTCCAGCAGATTCCAAGGCAATGACCTCTTTTTCCAAAGCGAGCGCAAGCTGATAGCAAACATCCTCCCTGGAAATATCATCACGGACGAAAGACCAGTTCAAAATCGTAACAGGACCTGTCAGCATTCCCTTCACCGTCTTCTTCGTCAGTGATTGTGCGTATACACTTTCCCTGACTGTCATCGGTTCGATGAAATGGATGTCGCCGTAGATGACTGGCGGTTTCACGCAGCGGGATCCATAGGACTGTACCCAACCCTTATCTAAAAAGACGAATCCGCCTAATTTATGGCCGAAGTATTCAACCATATCCGTCCGTTCGAATTCCCCATGAACGAGAACATCCAAACCGATTTCTTCTTGGATTTCGATCCACCTGCCGATTTCTTCGTTAACGAATGTTTCATATTGCTTGGTTGTCCATTCTCCTCTATTGAATTTCCCGCGTGCTTGTTTAACTTCAAATGTCTGCGGAAAGCTGCCGATCGTAGTCGAAGGGAGAAAAGGCAATTTGAAAAATTCCTGTTGTTTTTGGTAACGGTCTTTAAATGGAAGCTGACGGCCGGCGGTCCCGTTTTTAACCTTTTCGACATTGGATTTTACAGACCCGTGATTTCGGACATTTGAATTGGCTAACGTTTGAATCGTAAATTTATTGGCATCGACTTTTTCGGCGATCGCTTCAATGCCTTGATTATTCCCTTTGACCAAAAGTGTGATTTCCTCAAGTTTTTCATCAGCGAAAGCAAGGGCCTCTTTCACTTCTTTTGAAAGGGCGGTTTCATTACGAACGGTCACCGGGACATGAAGCAGGGAACAAGAGGGCTGTAGCCAGATTTGGTCCTCGGCTACCTGTTTCTTAAGTGTCTCGATCAATTCGATTTTTTGGGATAAATCAGATAGCCAAATGTTTTTTCCATCAATCACACCTGCTGCAAGCACTTTGTCCTTCGGGAAACCGAATGCCTCAAGGTTACTTAAATTCCTCCCTTTATCATGTACAAAATCAAGACCGATCCCTTGGACTTGTAATTCGATGACTTCTTGGTAATGTTCCACCGCATCAAAGTATGTTTGTAGCATGATGTTCAGGTTTGGTGCTGCTTCATTCAGTTTTTCATAGAGGTAAGTAACGGTTTGCATATCATCTTTGGAAATGGATGAAACAAGGGAAGGCTCGTCCATTTGAACCCACTTCACGCCTTCTTGCTCCAACTCTCGCAGGATTTGCGTGTATAGGGGAAGCAGTCTCAGGATGATGCCAGGGATTTCTTGTTTATTGAAGCCTTTTGAAAGGGAGAGGAAAGTATAAGGTCCGATCAAAACGGGCTTCGTTTCGATCCCTAGCTTTTCCTTGGCTTCCCGATATGCTGTAAGTGGTTTATTTTCTGTTAAAGTAAGCTGTGCCAGTTTTAATTCAGGGACAATATAGTGATAGTTCGTATTGAACCATTTCGTCATTTCTGAAGCGACTTCATCATTGTTTCCCCGGGCCATTGAATAATAAACGGAAAGGGGGACACTTCCGCCTTCATAAGCTGAATAACGTTCAGGAACAAGACCGAACATGACGGACATATCGAGCATTTGATCATAGTAAGTGAAGTCGTTGACTGGGATGATATCAATGCCTCGTTGCTTCTGTTTTTGTAAGTTGCCTAAACGGATGGCTTTTAGTTGTGACGTAAATTCCGCTTCATCGATTTTACCGGACCAGAAAGCTTCCAATGTACGTTTCCATTCACGATCTTCCCCGATTCGAGGGTAACCCAAACTGCTGCTCTTCAAAATTCCCATCCTCCTACATTCAATTGATCGAACAATAAAAAAAGCATTCCTAACCGTCAAAAAAGAAAGTTAGAAATGCTTAAAATAAAGAGGCATGCAAAATGCCCCTTACAATTATAAGGTCCCTAACACCTCCCTATCTCCCGTAGGTTAAAACAGTGTTGTCGAAATAGGCAGGTCTCCTGACTTAGGGAATATCATTAGCGGCTGGCCTTCCCGATCCGTTGATCAGTGGCAAATTGATTGACGCTAACATTCCCATTACAGTGGCGGGACCGTGCCGGAATTACACCGGACTTCCCTTTTAATCCTAATGAAAATTAGGAACCTATTTCCACATATGAAATTTTGCAAAACCTGCATTGTTAACTGTTTGCAGGTCAAAGATTTATAAAATAAAAACTATTATAAAAATTTAGGCAATCTTAACATATCCGACCAAAAGGGTCAACATGGAAAAAGAATTAGGGAAAGTTTCCGTTTAATGCGTTTGTCGGTGATAAGGCTGATTCCTAAAAAGAATATATTGTTTGGACAGGGAGTATGTATAGAGGAAGTGGCGTTTTGAAATGGGGCGTGGGGGATGACTTTCTACATCTTGATTGCAGGGATCATTTTTTGCATGGTGATGAGCATTCGTACGTTATTTCTTGTTGAGTCGGGAGGAAAGAAGTTTTCTCTTGAGGATATGCTGTGGCTTGGCAATTTATATGCGACGATATTAGTTGGATTTGCACTGATATATTTATTATACGAGCTTCAGAATCATTCGGTGATTCTTGATATGGGCAATCGGTTGGATGGGACTTTCTATGAACAATTGAAGACTTCTTTTTATTTTAGTGCGATGACGATGTTTTCTGTAGGGTATGGAGATATAGCCCCGATTGGCATGGGCAGGATGATAGCTACCATTCAGGCCTTCATTGGGTATACACTGCCGGCAGCGTTCGTGATTCGGACGGTGATCGATCTGGAGCAGAAAGATAGGAAGGATAAATGAAAGTTGTGTTTCTTTCGATTATTGGGTACTCTTACCATAATGAAAGAAATGGAGGGTTCAATATGACTGTTAAAATTGGAGAAAAAGCACCTGATTTCAAACTCCCTGCAAACAATGGTGAAATGGTTTCCCTATCGGATTTTAAGGGGAAAAACATTGTTTTATATTTTTACCCAAAAGACATGACGCCAGGTTGCACGACGGAGGCCTGTGATTTCCGGGACCATAATGAGCAATTCGAGGAACTGAACGCGGTCATCCTTGGTATCAGCCCAGATCCAGCGGCACGTCATGAAAAATTCATCGAAAAACATGGACTGCCTTTTCTGCTGCTGGCTGACGAAAATCATGAAGCGGCTGAATCATTTGATGTTTGGCAATTGAAAAAGAACTTCGGCAAGGAGTATATGGGCATTGAACGTTCAACTTTCCTCATTGATAAGGCTGGAAATGTAGTCAAAGAATGGCGTAAAGTAAAGGTTAAAGGCCACGTCGAAGAAGCGCTTGAAACTCTTCGCGAACTCGAAAAATAAGGGATAGGCAGATGAGGGATGAGAGGATAACGAAGCTTGCAGCCAGGCTGATTCATCATTCGATACAATTACAGCCTAAAGAGAGAATCCTCATACGGGGGCATATCAACACAAAACCATTATTGAAAGAGTTGATTGATGAAATATACAGAGTGGGTGCTTATCCATATGTGGAACTCGAGGACGATGAGATAAGCCGCCACCTGTTACTAGGGAATGTGAAGGAGCAGCTTGACACAGCTTCACAATGGGCCTTGAAGAAATATACGGATATCGATGCGGTCATCATCATCACTGGGGAAGAAAACAATGCCGAAATGACTGATGTTCCCATCGAGAGGCACCGTCTTCAAGGGGAGGCCATGAATTCCCCTACACTTTTTTATGTAAACAACCGACGTTGGGTCTTACTTAATTATCCCACCAAGGCATCAGCGCAAAAAGCCGGCATGACCTTCAATAGGTACGAAGACTTTCTTTTGAACGTATGCACAATGGATTACGGAAAAATGGAGGCGGCTTTGAAGCCGTTAAAACAATTGATGCAACGTACTGACAAAGTCAGGATCGTTTCACCAAGGACAGATTTGACCTTTTCCATCAAAGGCATGCCGGCCGTCATATGTGCCGGAAAAAACAATTTACCGGATGGGGAAGTATTTACGGCACCCATAAAAGATAGTCTCAATGGAAGGATATCCTTCAACACACCCACAACCTATGAAGGAATCACCTTTAGTGACATAGAATTAAACTTGAAAAAGGGGAAAATCATTAAAGCGACTTCCAATCGTGACCCTGAAATGAACCAAATTCTGAATATTGATGAAGGGTCCCGGTTTATAGGGGAGTTCGCTATTGGAATCAATCCATACATATTGGAACCTATGGACGATATTTTGTTGGATGAGAAAATAAGCGGGAGCCTGCACTTGGCTCTTGGACTTGCCTATGATGAAGCGGATAATGGAAACAGGTCATCGATACATTGGGATATGGTCTTGATCCAGCGTCCGGAATATGGGGGCGGTGACATCTATTTCGACGACGTCCTGATCAGAAGGGATGGCTTTTTTGTTTTGCCGGAATTACATGCATTAAACCCAAATTCTTTAAAATAAAGCCTTTTTTAATAAGGATGAGGCTTTTGTCCAACTCAAAAAGGGGACACCAGAATATGCTTTATTAAGGGAATACCTCCTCAGAGAAAGTTGCGCGGGACACATAGAGCCCGTGTTTTTTTATGTTAATTAAAAGGGGGAGATATACATGTTAGTACTTTCGACTGTCATTCCGAATGAAGGTATCCAAACGGAAATGATGAAAGCTTTTCCTGATTTGAACTTCATTTATCAAAAAGGATGGGCCGCTTCGTGAAGCGGAAATCTTAATTACATATGGTGAAGATTTAACTGAAGAAATCATTGAGAAAGCAGCGAACTTGAAATGGATCATGGTCATGAGTGCAGGGATGGAAATAATGCCATTTAAAGCCATCGAGGAACGAGGCATAATGGTGACCAACGCAAGAGGCATTCATAAAATCCCGATGGCCGAGTATACGATAGGGATGCTTTTGCAATATGAAAAGAAATTGAAGCTGCTTATGAAGAATGAAAAGGAAGAATTGTGGGATAGAAAGATTGAAGTAGGGGAATTGAATGGCAAGACCATGCTCGTAATGGGCGTGGGTGCAATTGGAGGGGAAGTGGCTTGTCTTGGGAAAGCCTTTGGGATGAAGACGATAGGAATGAACCGGAGCGGGAAAATGGTGCAATCCATCGATCACCTTTATGACCTGGATCATTTAATGGAAGCCAAACCGCGAGCCGATTATATTGTATCGTCCTGCCAAGTACGGATGAAACGAAAGGCCTTCTGCAAAAAGAACACTTCAAAGCCATGAAAGAATCTGCAGTATTCGTGAATATTGGCCGCGGCGACCTGATTAAAGATGAAGTGCTGATCGAAGCCCTGGATGCCGGGGAATTGTCTCATGCCATCTTGGATGTATTTGATCCGGAGCCTTTAGGAAAAGGGCATCCGTTTTTTGGAGGATGGAGAATGTTACAGTCAAATCGCATCTTTCAAGTGAAAGCGGAGAATATTTACCAAGGACCATTGCCCATATTCGAAAAAAATATGCGTGAACCTGAAAGCTGGAAAAGACTTCACCAACGTAATCGACTTATCTAGGGGATACTAAGTTTCAATGCAAAAATGGGAAAGAATCAAGTCTTCATGAATAAACTAAAAAAGAATGGTTAAGCCATTGAATTATTGACAAATTCAACGTATAAAAGGTACACTATTTATAAACATTATAATTTAAGAATGCATACTTAATGAGAAAAAGAGGTGGATGACGGTGTCTGAAGTTCAGTTAAAAGAAGCGTTGGATTCCTTAAAAGATACCGGTGTAAGAATAACTCCTCAACGCCATGCGATACTTGAGTATTTGATAAGCTGCATGTCCCACCCTACCGCTGATGATATATATAAAGCGCTGGAAGGCAAGTTTCCGAATATGAGTGTGGCAACAGTTTATAACAACCTGCGTGTGTTCCGTGAGGTAGGTTTGGTAAAAGAACTTACGTATGGGGATTCTTCGGCAAGGTTTGATTTTGTGACGACGAATCATTATCATGTAATTTGCCAAACTTGCGGTAAAATTGTGGACTTCGATTATCCTGCATTGGATGAAGTCGAGCATTTCGCAGCACAAGTCACTGGTTTCAATGTTAGTCACCATCGGATGGAAATCTACGGCGACTGTATGGATTGTGCGAAAAAAGAATCGCATTAAAAAAAGTTCCTCCACTTGGTTGGAACTTTTTTTCATGTTTATGAAGAAATGATACAATTGTTAAAGCCTTCTTGAAAGGGAATTCAGCTAATCGACTTAATCATGCAGGCTTTTCCGGTTATATTTTTCATTGAATTCTTCGCCTTCCAACTTTTTGTCAAGTGTCAATGGTTCTTCACAATGCATGCAAATATCTACACGTCCTAGTATTTTTGTAGGTTTGCTGCAGTTAGGGCAGACAACCTGGATCGATTTTGTAGAAAGCATTCCAATCCAGAAATAAACCCCTGTGCTTGCGATTATGAATAAAAGGCCCAGCCCCATGAAAATCGTCATGACAACAGGATGTGTTTTGAAGAAAAGCCCAAGGTACATTACGATAAAGCCAATGAAAATCAAACTCAAAGCAAAAGTGCGTATTTTATTGATTTTACTAGAATATTTAGCCATGGATTGTCCCTCCTAAAATATAACTTTAACTATAACATAAACAATGGATGGAACAAAAAAGAAATAAAGGATACATATTACTTTTGTTGAATTGGTTTGGGGTAAGGGAACTAAGCAGGAATTTGAAGAGTTTTGTCGAAAATCTAAAAAAAAGGTTTTGGAGGAATTTATGATGGAAGATATCCTTCGCCCGATTTATCAAGAGCGAGCAAGTTTAAAATCTACACTTGGAATCTTGTTAGTAGAAAAAAGAGATGATAATAGCCCGATTACCGATACGTTTGACTACATCCTTTTTGTAATTGCAGACGAAGCAGAAGAGGCCGTGTTTTTAAAACATTACACATACCAGGATAAAAAGGCGGCCCTGCATATCGTAAAGGAAGACCAATTAAAAGAATGGCTCCTATTAGGCACGAACCGCAAAGTGGTTGACTGGATATATAACGGGAAGGTCCTTTTTGACCGGAACGAATATCTGGACCGTTTGAAAACCGAAATCCGGGAGTTCCCCTTCTATGGAAGGAAGTTAAAGATGGGGATGGAGTTCGCGAAGTTAATTCGCAGGTACATGGATGGGAAAAGCTTCTTTGAAAAAGGCCATCATCTTGAGGCATACAATCATATCGTTCATTCCCTGCATCATTTGGCCCGTTTGGAGATAATAGAACAGGGCTTTTATCCGGAGGTTACTGTCTGGAACCAAGTGAAGCATATGGAACCTGAAATTTACAAGCTGTATAAAGAATTGATCAGCAGTGAGGAAACGCTCGAAAAAAGATTGGAGCTTTTATTCCTTGCGAGCGAATTTCTTATATATTCGAGGACGAATGCAGGTTCACAGCATTTGGTCGAAATAATGGGAATGAAAGAAGATCCGTGGACGATTGCAGAGCTTATGGAGCATCCGGAAGTTAAGTTTTATTCAGTAGACCTAGGCGTTTTATTGGAATATTTGATAGAGAAGAAGGTAATCGATGTCATCAAAGCGGAGACAAAAGGGCAAGAGGTATATCATCGGTTTTATCGTGTATCAAAAAACTTTTAAAAAAATGCATTTTTATTGTTGACCAATAATAATATAGGTGTTATATTAATACATGTCGCTGCGGGACATCAGCTTTCGCAGCTTCATCAAAACAAAAAAAATAAAAAACATGTTGACAACAGAGTTGGAAACATGATAAGATGTAAAAGTCGCTTACGAAGTAGACGACATCGAGATTGCTCTTTGAAAACTGAACAAAACAAAGCGCCAACGTTAAATTTTAAGTGAGCACACACTATCAAAAAAGCAAAT
>NZ_JBHZPD010000013.1:0-79942 GCF_042787955.1 Peribacillus sp. YIM B13477 | reverse complement strand
CCGAAATACTGTCTAGCCGAGACCCCACAGGCGCTTACGCCGAGGAGGCTTGGCAGGCAGTCGGCGGAAAGGGAGCGAATTTCTGAAATCAGCTGCAACTTGAACCTAAAAACGGAAACTATACTGCTGTATAGTTCCCGTTTTTTTCTTGCTTTTAAGAAAGAATCAAATGTGTGCCGGTCTCTTTAAACGAAGAGATGAAATCTTTAGGCAGATGATCGTCAGTAATGATGTAATCGATTTTATCCAGTGACGATATCCCGATGGTCACGTCTTTCCCGAACTTGGAGCTGTCAGCGGCAACATAGACTTCTTGGGATAAATCAATGATTTTTTTTCGTGTGTTCGCTTCTTCTAAATTATAGTCGGATATCCCTTTTTCAACGGTTATGCCGCTCGCACAAATGAATGCTTTTGAAATATTCAATTCACTGAAGTTGAATAAGTAGTCGAATGCAACGATGGATTGTTCATTTCTCCTGACTTTCCCGCCTATGATCAATATCTCGATATCGCTATGAATGAGCTCATTTATAACAGGGATCGAACTGGTTATTACGGTCAGTTTCTTTTTCTGTTTTATATATTTAGCGATTTGATAGGTTGTCGAACCACTATCGATATAAATGCAATCCCCATCGTCGATATACTCACTGCATTTTTGGGCGATGGATTCTTTTTCTTCTAATTGACTGAACATCCTTTCATCTATCGTCGATTCTCCAAACTTCGATTGAACCAGCTTAACGCCGCCATAGATCTTTTCAATTTTTCCTTGCCTTGTAAGAAGGTTTATATCCCTTCTGATGGTTTCGATGGAAACTTGCATTTCTTCAGTAAGTTCGGCAATCTTCATCACTTTTCTAATCGTTAATAACTCGATGATCTTCTTTTGCCTTTCAAGAGGAAGCATAAGTTACACCCGCCTATTCTTCATATCTATCTTCCTGATATTCAGTTTAAGTGTACTGTTTACTGCGAACATATTCAACATATAGATGATAAAAATATCATTAGTTGGTCAAAAGTTAGTATCAATTTAGTAAAAATGTGTTCAATATTTACAGAGTATTTACAAAAATCCCAACTTCGGTTTACAAAGGGCTTTTATACTAAGGGTGTATTAAAGGAGGTGAACGGTTTGCTAAAACTACAAAATATTAGCAAGCAATTCGATGGAAAATCAGTTTTGGATCATATAAATCTTGAAATTAAAACGGGGGAGATCGTTTCACTATTAGGACCAAGTGGAAGCGGCAAAACTACTTTATTACATATGATTTTGGGCTTGACGGGTATCAATCATGGAAAAATCATTTTCAATGATACCGATTTGAGTAACGTGCCCATGAAAGACCGGGGATTTAATATCGTTTTCCAGGATTATGCTCTTTTCCCGCATTTGAATGCCTATGAAAATATCGTTTATGGATTGAGGAACAGGAAGGGATCCGTTTCCAAGGAAGAGCTTCAGGAATACATCGATTTCCTGGAATTAACGCCGCATTTGAAAAAAAGGATCAGCGAATTATCAGGGGGTCAGAAACAAAGGGTTTCGATCGCAAGGACTCTTGTAATGAAACCGAAAATCCTCTTGCTTGATGAGCCGCTGAGTGCTTTGGATGGTGTGATCAAGGAATCGATAAAGGAACGCATCAAATCCATTGCCCGCGAATTTAAGCTGACGACCATCATAGTGACTCATGACCCGGAAGAGGCTTTGACGATGTCGGATAAGATTTTGATCATTAATCAAGGGAATATTTCTCAATTTGGATCACCGCAAGAAATCATCAATCAGCCAGCCAATGATTTTGTTAAGGAATTCATTCTTAAACAGCTGGAGATCAAGAGAGAAAATATTTATAACTTATTCGGTGAAAAGTATGCCTGATGTAAAACCGGCAATGAGAGTCATTTATATACCTATCTTACTGCTATTTGCCGCTTTTCTTTTCTTGCCGCTTGGCATGTTGTTCGTCCGTTCTTTTGAAACGGCAGATGGAATCAATCTCTCGAATTATCTAACAGTCCTTTCCAATGCAGAGCTGATGAAGTCATTTGGAAACAGCGTGAAAATCTCGGGACTCACAGCCGTCATTACGACCGTTTTAGCCTTTTTCCTGGCCTATTCCATCCATTGCACCCGATTATATAGGCCATTAAAAAGTGTAATTAAAACCGGGATCCTTATTCCGATGCTGCTTCCGACAATCACATTCGGGTTTGCGATCATCTACTCTTTCGGCAATCAAGGAATCATAACGAAGATTTTTGGAAGGAATCTCTTCGATATATATGGATTTAATGGATTATTGATAGGTTATGTAATCTATACATTGCCATCAGCTTTTCTTCTCATTAATAATTCCTTCAAGTACATGGATAAAAAGTTCATCATCGTCTCAAAATTAATGGGTGACGGAACGATAAGAAGTTTCTTGAATACGATCATACGGCCATTGTCAGGAACTTTAGGTGGAGCTTTTGTACTTTCCTTCATCTTGAGCTTCACCGACTTTGGGATACCGGCTTCGGTCGGCGGGACCTACACCGTCGTTGCGACGCAACTGTATCAAGTCATGCTGGGTTCCATCCCTGATTTCAATAATGGCGCAGTGATTGCCATTCTCATGCTCATTCCGGTAGTGTTCAGTGTTTTCCTATTAAACTATCTGGAAAAACTTAATTTTCATTATGACAAGTTCAGCGATATTGAATTGACGCAGCACAAAGGGAGGGATATCTGTTTTGGCGGTATCTCGCTGCTGGTCTTAATAGGAATGTTTTCTGTATTTGCAGTCATGTTCATTGCACCATTTTTAACTAGTTTCCCTTACGATCTCACCTTCACCTTAAAGCATTTTATCGACACATTCCAATCGAGCGATTTAACGGCAGTCTATAAAAACTCCTTATTCGTTGCCTTGATGACGGCCGTACTGGGAACGTTCGTCGCCTTTAGCTCGGCGGTCTTGAATGTCAGGACGCCCCTTAAGGGGAAATCATCAATGGATGTCATTTCGATGCTGACGAATACAGTACCGGGAATGGTGTTGGGTTTATCGTATTTGCTGCTGTTCAACGGCAGCAGCTGGAAGGGGACCTTTGCCATCATCATTCTATGTAACATGGTCCACTTCTTTACGACACCCTATTTAATGGCGAAGAACTCTTTATCCAAAATGAACCCTGCTTGGGAAACCACCGGGAATTTATTGGGGGATAGCTGGATCAGGACAATCTATCGTGTCATTCTGCCTAACTCGGCATCTACGGTAATCGAGATGTTCAGCTACTATTTCATCAATAGTATGGTGACGATCAGCGGAATCATCTTTTTGGTCACGGCCCAAACCACATTGGTGGCCAGCAAAATTAAAGAGCTTCAGCATTTTGCCAAATTCAATGAAATATTCATCCTGTCTCTACTTATCTTTTTTACAAATCTAGTCGTGAAGCTGCTTTGTGATCATTATCAAAAAAGACAATTCAAACATTAATAAGGGGGATATTATGTCTAAAACGATCAAGATAGCCTTACTTTCTTTAGTTGCTCTAAGTTTGGTATTTGTATTGGTGGGCCGTAACAGCGGCAAAGCGGATGAGGAAAAGGTGGTCATTTATACGAATGGCGATGAAGAAGCCACTGCCGCAATGGAGACTTCGCTGAAAGATGCCGGATACGAAGGAAAATATGTCCTTCAATCATTAGGCTCATCTGAATTAGGAGGGAAACTGCTCGCAGAAGGAGATGAAATCGAGGCTGATGTCGTGACGATGAGTTCCTATTTCATTGAAAGCGCACAGGAACAGCACTCCATGTTCAAGGAACTGTCATTCAGTACAAAAGCATTGGAAAAAAAACCAGCCTATTATACACCGATTTTGGCCAATACCGGTTCCATTTTTGTGAATACGGAAGTGCTTAAACAAAAAGGCCTGCCGATGCCTACCTCGATTAAGGATTTAACAAAGCCGGAATATAAAGGGCTCGTTTCAATTCCTAATATCCTGGACTCTTCAACAGGGTGGCTGTTAGATCAAGCAATAATCAGTCAATACGGTGACGCAGAGGGCAAAAAGGTTCTCCATGATTTAATAGCAAATAGCGGTCCGCATCTTGAGAGCTCAGGTTCAGGCCCGATCAATAAAGTTCAAGCAGGGGAAGTGGCTGCCGGTTTTGGTTTACGTTATCAAGCCGTGATGGCTAAAGAGTCGGGCTTACCGATCAAATTCGTCGATCCGGCTGAGGGGAATTTCTCCTACACGGAATCCGTGGCTGTCGTGAATAAAGGTAATGAAGCTAAAACAAATTTAGCGATGAAAATGGCAGAAACGATCAGTAAAGATGCTAGAAAAGAACTGTTGAAATATTACCCGGTCGCACTTTATGAAGGTGAAAAGGTAACGGAAAAGAATAAACCGGCCCACCCTATGAAATTCAAGCAGCCCCTAACGGTCGAATTATTGAAACAGCACCAAGAGTTCTTTAAATCAGCACAATGATAAATACAGTGAGGAGTGAAGGAAAATGAATACCTATAAACTATTGACGCCTGGACCGCTGACCACTACAAGTACGGTGAAACAGGAAATGCTTGTTGACCGCTGCACATGGGAAAATGATTATAAAGAAATCACACAAAAAATCAGATCCCAGCTTCTTGAATTGGCATATGCTGCAAACGGAGAATATACGGCTGTACTTATGCAGGGAAGCGGCTCGTTTGTTGTAGAGTCTGTGCTGACGACTGCACTTTCAAAATCCGATAAAGTGCTGATCATTACGAATGGAGCATATGGAAAACGGATTGTGAAAATGGCGGAGTGCATCGGCCTGAATCATGTTGAATATGGCGTAGAGTACAATGAATATCCAAAGGAAGCTGAAATCCGGAACATTTTACTGGATGATCGCGACATCACACATATAGCGATGGTTCATTGTGAAACGACGACAGGGATTTTAAATCCGATAGAGATGGTTTCGAAGATATCAAACGAACAAGGGAAATCCTTGATCATTGATGCGATGAGCAGCTTTGGCGGAGTGGAGATGAATGTGCCTGAACTCGGAATTGATTATTTGATCAGCAGTGCGAATAAATGCATTCAAGGAATCCCTGGTTTTGGTTTCGTCATTGCAAAGCTTGAGAAATTGTTGGCTTGTGAAGGCAATGCCCGCAGTTTATCCCTGGATTTATATGACCAGTGGAAAGAGATGGACAAGGATGGGAAATGGCGTTTCACATCTCCAACACATGTAGTGGCCGCGTTTGCTAAAGCGCTGGAAGAATTAACGGAAGAAGGCGGCATCCCAGCCAGATTCACCCGTTATAAAAATAATAATGATAGGCTGAGGGAGCTGATGGGGAAATTGGGCATTCATGCATACATCTCACCTGATAAACAATCGCCTATCATTACAACTTTCCTTTTTCCAACTGAAACCTTTGATTTTGGGGAATTCTACAATTTCATCAAAGAGAGGGGCTATGTAATTTACCCCGGAAAGCTGACTGACATAGATACATTCCGGATCGGCAATATTGGCGAAATTCATGAAGAAGATATCGAGGAACTTGGAAGGATCGTAGAAAAATATATGAAAGTGGTGACAGTATGAATAAGGTAGAAGGAATCATTTTGGATTGGGCTGGAACAGCTGTGGATTTTGGATGTTTTGCACCAGTGAATGTTTTTGTGGATATTTTTAAGAATGCTGGACTGGACGTGACGATGGAGGAAGCCAGAGCTCCGATGGGCATGCTGAAAATCGACCATATTCGTGCGATGCTGACCATGCCAAGGATATCCTCGTTATGGGAGGAGCAATACGGAAGGCCATTCAATGAGGAAGACGTTGAAAAACTATATGCTGAATTCGAACCGGCGCTGATGATGTCATTGGCGGATTATACAGATCCCATTCCAGGGGTTATCGAGACGGTGGGAGCATTAAGGAATCGCGGCCTGAAGATTGGGTCGACAACGGGCTATACGGATACAATGATGGAGGTCGTCACAGCAAATGCTTTGAGAAAAGGGTATGGGCCGGATTTCCATGTAACCCCGGATGCAACCCATTCGATTGGAAGGCCATATCCTTACATGATCTATCGGAATATGGAAAAATTGAAATTAGCGGCATCATGGAAGGTGGTGAAGGTAGGCGATACCACTTCCGATATGCAAGAGGGAGTGAATGCTGGGGTATGGACGGTCGGAGTCATTGTCGGAAGCTCTGAGATGGGATTGAGTTTGGATGAGTATACAAGTTTGCCAGAAAGAGATAAACAAGATCTCATCTCTAAAACGGCAGATATCTTTTTGAAAAACGGGGCAGACTTCACCATCAAAACGATGGAGGAACTGCCTGAACTCATAGATCATATCAATCTTCTTATAGCGGAGGGGAAAAGAACTCGTTCAAACTAGCATTCAGTGCGAAGAAAGTGCAGCCATCCTTGAGTAGGGATGGCTGCACTTTCTTTTCCCTAATTTCATACATACGTGCAGAATGGATCGTTTTTTTTGAAATTTAACTCGCCTGCTTATTGTAAAAAGTGAGAAAAGAGTGTACGATTAAATGAGAATGATAATCAATCACACTTGATTACCGGGGAGTGGACGTAGATGGAACAGCAGGATTTATTTGATGTAACGGTTATTGGGGGAGGGCCAGCAGGCCTTTACTCCACTTTTTATAGCGGACTTAGAGAAATGAAAGTTAAACTGATTGAATACCAGCCACGGCTGGGCGGGAAAATTCATGTCTATCCAGAGAAGATGATTTGGGATGTTGGAGGGCTGACACCGACTACTGTGGAAAAATTAATTGAGCAGCTAGTGGAGCAAGGTTTAACATTCAACCCAACAGTCGTCTTGAATGAGAAAGTGGAATCAATCACACGTAATGAAGAAGGCATCTTCGTTTTACATACGGCTTCAGGTCAAGTGCACTTTTCCAAGACGGTCATTGTCGCGGTTGGCGGCGGAATCCTGAATCCGCAAAAGTTGGAAATAGACGGGGCAGAAAGGTTTGAAGTCTCCAATTTAAACTATACTGTCAAGTCTTTCAATCGTTTCAAGGATAAGACGGTGATCATTTCAGGCGGCGGGAATTCTGCTATAGACTGGGCAAATGAATTAGAGCCCATCGCCAAAAAGGTGTACCTGACATACAGGAAAGATAGTTTAGCAGGACATGAATCACAAGCAAGGCAATTGATGGAAAGCTCTGCTGTTTGTTTCTTGAATACGACGATTACAAAATTGATCGCCTGCGACGATCATGAATCAATTGAACATGTTGAACTGACGAATCACGCAACGGGAGAGGTATCTTACTTACCGATCGATGAAGTCATCATCAATCATGGTTATGAGCGTGATACATCACTGCTTCAAAATAGTAAAGTGGACATTGCCATTGCCGACAATTATTATATTGAAGGTACTCCTGCAAGTGAATCCTCGATGGATGGAATATACGCAGCCGGTGATATCCTTAAGCATGAGGGTAAATTGAACCTGATAGCAGGCACTTTTCAAGATGCTGCAAATGCCGTAAACAAGGCAAAGCAATATATCCAGCCTGACGCTCACGGAGTGGGGATGGTTTCTTCCCATAATGAAATCTTTAAAAAGCGCAACAGGGAATTGATCAAGGAAATGATGAAACCGGCTGGGGTACTTTAAAGGGAGCGGATTTCTGAAAGCAGCTGGAACTTCATTGAGGGTTTGTATAATCTGATCGTTGATTTCCACTCCAGGCACTCGCTTTCCGCAGGCGACCCGCCCTCGGGCGCCCTTTGCGCATGTGGGGTCTTCCTTGGACACGCTTTTCCCGCAGGAGTCTCGTACCTACCGTTCCAATCAACTGGAATGTTTTTTTAGAAAAATTTTAGGCAAACTGACTTTTCTTCGAATTTTTCTACAGTTTAAAAGCTCCAGGGCCACATTGGCCCTGGAGCTTTTAGTATCTTCGAAATTATAGTGATTCTTTAATGACCTTCTTGTAATGAAATACGGATAGGATTCCGAAGATCGAATACAATGCCGTGTATAATGCCATGACGATGATCATCGGTGCCCAAACTTCGGTCCCGAAAAAGAACCATCCTGACTGGACTGCGAAATAACTGTGAAGCAGCCCGACGACTAAAGGAATGCCGAAATTGAAAACTTGTTTTGCTTGGATTCCTCTTAGTAAGTCACCACGCGTGAATCCTAGTTTTCTTAAAATCGTGTAATTGGATTTTTCACCTTCACTTTCATCCATTTGCTTGAAATAAAGGATGCAGCCGGATGTGATGAGGAAGGTTAATCCCAAGAAGCCGACGATGAACATCATAAGACCCATATTCTTCTTCTGGTTGGTGAAATCTTCTAATTGGGAATCATTTACATGTTCTTCTTTAAAATTCATTTTACTGAATAGATCATTCGCTTTTTCAAGTTCAGCTTCATCCTTCACATCAATGCCGATATTGACGGATGATACTTTTTGGATTTTCGGGTCGACATCTTTTTTCAAACGGTCGAATATCGTTTGGTCTACAATGGCAACGGGCAATCCGCCACTCGTGAAGTAATAGGACAGGAAGGTATCATCATTCAAACCCAGATATGTTTGCGGAATCACTTCATTTTTGCCCTTCAGTTCAATCTTTCCGGAATCCTTCAAGGATATGACCTTCTCCATCATACTACTGTATCCGCTGAAAAGGGTCTCATCTTCAGCAAGGTTGATTCCTTTAACGGATTCATCACTGATGACGGGAACGGTCATGATATCCGAATCGAAGTTCACTCCTTCGAGGCTCGTTTCCATTATTTCCTTTACATTGACATCCACTTGAATGACGTCAATCACCTTTGCGTCATAATCAATTTTACTGTCTGATAATGCTTCTTTGAATGCATCTGCATCACCCTTATCCGTCATCGAAAAATCGGTTGGGATACTGCTTTGTGCCATTTTCTCCGCTGAGTAGTAGGAGATATAGCTTAATGATAATAAACCGATTGCCAAAGCGGAAACGGTCGTGATGATCGTCAATAATATCGCATTCGATTTCATCCGGAACATGATGGATGAAAGGGATAATACTTCATTGATGTTCAAATAGCCATTTTTCTTTTTACGGATGATATTAAAGATGAAGCTTACGGATCCTTTATAGAATAGGTAAGTACCGATGATGACGGTTGCCAAAATGAAGATCATGGCCATAAAAAGCTCGGTCATCTCTGTAAAAGCTCCATCGAATAATTTGGATGAAATGACATAACCAGCAATGATCAGGGCGATCCCGAATATCCCGATGATCATTTCGAACATCGAAACCTTTTTCACTTTTCCTTCCGTCATTGAAGTCACTCTAAATAATGATAGAATGGTTTGCCTTTTAATGAAGGCATAATTCATCAACATGATTAAAAGATAGATGGCGCTAAAAACGAGTAAGGTTTGCACTAGCGGCTGAAAAGAAAATGTAAGAGTCGCGATTGCTTGGACACCCATTATTTTAAATAGGATCATGATGATCAATTTTGAAGCGGCAAACCCTACAAAGATTCCCAGGAATACGGAACAGAAATACAGGATCAGGTTTTCCACACTCAGGATCCGGAATATCCTGTTCTTCGTCATGCCTATCAATTGGAATAAGCCAATTTCTTTACTGCGTCTTTTAATGAAAATGCTATTGGCATATAAAAGGAATATGGAAACAATCGCAACAAGCAGGATTGATGCAGCCTTGATGGAGGCGGCACCTTTCACCGTACCCTCCGCTTTATCCAGCGCTGGGTCATATTGCAAGGTGACAAAGGCAAAGTACAGGGAAGCGCTGAAGATCAGGGCAAACACATACAGATAATAGTTCTTCAGATTCTTCTTCAGATTTCGCAAGATGAGTTGATTAATGCTCATTTTGAACCCCTCCCAATACACCTTGTGTTTTCATGATGTCCTTGAAGAAGGTTTGTCTTGATTCTTCACCTTTATTCAATTGGGTATAGATTTGTCCATCTTTAATGAAAATGACTCGGCTGCAATAACTGGCGGCCACCGGATCATGGGTTACCATGATGATGGTCGCTTTGTGCTTTTTATTCATTTCGCTCAGTTTGTTCAGTAAATCGGAAGCTGATTTGGAGTCAAGCGCCCCAGTCGGTTCATCCGCAAAAATGATGCTTGGATCATGGATGAAAGCCCGCGCTGCAGACGTACGCTGTTTTTGACCACCGGAAATTTCATTTGGGTATTTATCCTTCACTTCATATATGCCCAATTCCTTCGCCACGCTATCAAACTTTTGTGCCGCTTCATTATTGGGCGTTTTTGTAATGGATAAGGGCAAAAGGATATTTTCTTTGACAGTCAATGTGTCCAATAGGTTATATTCCTGGAAAATGAAGCCCAAGTGGTTCTTACGGAATTCGGCCAAATTCTTTTCTTTCATCCCCGAAATCTCTTTACCATCGATCGTAATGGTGCCGTTGCTGATTTTATCGATCGAGGAAAGGACATTCAGCAAAGTCGTTTTTCCTGAACCGGAAGCACCCATGATACTTACGAATTCACCTTCTTGTATGCTTATATCAAGACCCTTTAATACTTCTTGTTTATTGAATTTATTACCATAGCTTTTATGGATTTTTTTCGCTTCTAATATATTCATTTGGATACACTCCTTTTTTTCTATATCCTCATTATAAAAGGCCATGTATTTCTTTTCCTTCGTTTGGACGAACAAAGAATAAAAGCATGTGACACTTTTGTCACATGCTTGTGATATTCACGAAATCATTTCTTTTTGGGAAGGTCAAGGTAACGGTCGTCCCGGTTCCAAGCTCTGATTTCACATCAATGGAGATGAATAAGGACTCGGCCGCATTCTTGGTTAAATATAGACCCATGCCGGTTGCCGCGCTGTCACGATGATTTGTCGTGGATGTAAATCCTTTATCAAATATGCGGGATAAATCCTTTGGGTCAATGCCCCGTCCGGAATCCTGCACTTCCAGAACCGTTTGTCCGGCTCGCTCATGGCTATATATTATGATATCTGAGTTTTCACTGTATTTAATGGAGTTGGTCAAGAGCTGCCTCATGATGAAGGCCAGCCACTTGGCATCACTAAGCACTTCGGTTACATCCAATTGGATGTCGAAGCCGATTCCTTTTTGAATGCACCATGACCGCAGCGTTTTAATCTCATCAAAGATTATTGTTTCCAAATCGGTTTTCTCTATATACAAATCATTTTCGATGAAAGGCATGCGCCTTTGATGGAGCTGCTGATCAAGAAGAAGATGAATGCGCAGCCACTCATAAGTCAAGTGTGATTTCAGCAATTCATCATCCAAGCGGTCAATCATTAAATGCATCGCCGTCAATGGTGTCTTCACTTCATGAATCCAAGATAATAATTCATCCTTCTCCTGCTCTAAAGTCATTTGACCGGTTGCTGCGGATCGCTTCAATAATTCGGTTTGGTTAATGATGCAGTTTTCTATGATTTTTTCGAAAGGGCTCTCTGGTTCGGCTATATTCGTTATATCCAGGTTGTCTTCCCGTGCTTCTAAACTTTTATAAAAGTAGGTTTCCTTTTTATAGCGGAAAATCAAAAACATACTGAACATGAGCAATGATAAAAAAACAATATACAGTATGGGCCTTAACGGAATGGCCGAATCAAGATAGGCGACAAAGATAATGAATAGATGAAGAAGTATGTAGAATGTGATCCAGCTGAACCTTTCCACGAGATATTTTCCGATCATGCATTTGCCACTTCCACGGCGATATAGCCCTGTCCGACTTTCGTTTCGATAAAATGCCCTAGACCCAGTTCATCCAACCTCTTTCGTAAACGGTTCACATTCACTGTAAGGGTGTTATCGCTTATGAAACGTTTGTCATCCCATAAGCTGTTGATCAATTCTTCGCGGCTTACGATCTTGTTTTTCTGTTCAATGAGCTTTTTCAAGATGAAAATTTCATTTTTCGTCAATTCGATTGTGCCCGTCTCGGCCGAAACCGTGTTCTTCTCGTAATCCACGGTGGCGCCGCACCACGTTTTCAACTCGATCTTTTCCGTATTGTAATTATAGACACGGCGAAGGGTGGCCTGTATCTTCGCGATGAGTACATCGAAATGAAAAGGCTTCTGGATAAAATCATCAGCTCCAAGCTGCATGGACATCACCATGTCCGTAGGATGATCACGTGATGATAAAAAGATGATGGGAACATTGGAATGGGCCCGGATCATTCTGCACCAATGAAATCCGTCAAACTTCGGCAACTGTATATCAATGATGACCAAATCAGGTTTTATGTCCGTGAATTCCTGAACCACTTTACTAAAATCGCTGATTCCGTAAATATCATAAGACCATTGCGCCAATCTATCTTTAATTTCATTGAATAACGTCGTATCATCTTCTATCAATAATAGTTTAAACAATGGGTTCACCGCACTTTCCAGCTTTTTCTTAAAAGTATATAGTAAAATCTTTATAGGTTCTAGAGGAAGGGAGGGGCAAGGGAGGTAATAAACTACTGGTTGTGTGTAAACCATTATTATATTAAAATTGGCATAATGAATGGAGGAAGTGAATTTATGACTGATTTTCCTAATTGCCCTGCATGTGATTCAGAATATACATACGAAGACGGCAGTCTTTTAGTTTGCCCGGAATGCGCCCATGAATGGACGGTGGAAGCGGAAACGGAAAATGGTGATCAAAAGAAGGTTATCAAAGATGCTAATGGAAATGCCTTGAACGATGGTGATACCGTTACGGTAATCAAGGACCTTAAAGTGAAAGGGAGCTCATCCGTCTTAAAAATGGGCACTAAAGTCAAAAGCATCCGTCTAGTTGATGGAGATCATGATATTGATTGTAAGATAGATGGTTTTGGTGCAATGAAATTAAAATCCCAATTTGTTAAAAAGGTGTAATTAAAAAACGGCCTAATCCATTGATTAGGCCGTTTTTTTAGATTACTAATTAATAAACTTTGTCACCGTTAAAGATTGAATTCTTAACGACCACATAATCCACATTCCGGATGGCTTCCAACTTGGTACCGCCTGCATATGAAATGGATGACTGAAGATCTTGTTCCATTTCCTTCAACGTATCTTCCAAAGATCCTTTGTGCTCGACAAACATCTTTTTGCCTTCAACGTTTTTCTTTTCACCTTTTTGGAATTCAGAAGCTGAACCAAAGTATTCTTTAAAGGCCTTTCCATCTTTCTCGATCGTTTGACCTGGAGATTCTTCATGTCCGGCAAATAGTGAACCGATCATGACCATTGAAGCTCCAAATCTAACTGATTTGGCAATATCACCGTTCGTGCGAATGCCGCCGTCAGCGATGATTGGCTTGCTTGCCGCTTTTGCACACCAGCGAAGTGCAGCTAATTGCCAGCCGCCCGTTCCAAATCCAGTCTTGATTTTAGTGATGCATACTTTCCCTGGTCCAATGCCCACCTTTGTAGCATCCGCACCGGCATGTTCCAATTCACGTACCGCTTCAGGAGTTCCCACATTTCCTGCAATGACAAAACTTTCAGGTAAATGTTTTTTAATATGCTGTATCATTTTTATCACGGCATTGGAATGTCCGTGCGCAATATCTATCGTAATGTATTCAGGCACAATGTTGTCATTCGATAATTGTTCGATGAATCCGTATTCTTCTTCTTTAACGCCGACACTGATGGAAGCGATCAATTCTCTTGAATGCATGTCTTTAATGAAAGTCAGTCGTTTTTCTGGCTCAAAACGATGCATTACATAAAAGTAACCGTTTTCAGCCAAGTAAATGGCAATCTTTTCATCAATGATCGTTTGCATATTGGCAGGTACTACAGGTAACTTGAATGTATGCTTACCTAAAGTAACGGATGTATCACACTCAGAACGGCTATTTACTACACATTTTGCAGGAATTAATTGAATATCTTCATAATCAAACACGTTTTCCATGTTATGCACCTCTATATACGAATATTTTTGTCTTTTTTAATAAAAATTGTTCGCCCATTAGGTAATGTACATCATTTTTGACAGTAAGTCAAAAATTTTATTGGTTTTGTTCTGATTTTATTTCAACTTAATGGGAAATCCGTAACGGGATAGGAAGCGAAATAGACAATGAAAATGATTTCCACTCCAGGCACTCGCTTTCCGCGGGCGGGAGCCTCCTCGGTACGCCTGCTGGTTCTCCCATGCCGCGCTTTTCCCGCAGGAGTCTCGTACCTTCCGTTCCAATCACCTAAAAAAAATGCTGGCTCGTCTTACTCCGAACCCAATTTAAGACTAGTTTATCCCTCATGTTTTTTTCCTGTACTCCTTAATGGATGGAAGAAATTTGCGACACTCCTGCCGAATAACGGGTTAGCCGAGACCCCACAGACGCTTGGCTGCCAGTCGGCGGAAAGGGAGCGGGTTTCTTAAATCAACTGGAATTTTTTGTATGCAGCTTAAAATACTTAAGTATTTTCACCAATCAGGACGACTTTTACACATTTACGTTTTTTTACATCATCTTAACGTTGACCGACATGGCACTAAGTTAAAATGAAAATGGGTAACGAATAAGAATGGGGGATTGGCATGAAGGTTGAATTACATTGTCATACGAACGTTTCAGATGGTTCCAGTTCTTTTGAAGAACTATTGGAGGTTGCAAAAAGGGAGAGCATTGGCCATTTAGCGATTACGAATCACGATACAACAATGAGATTGCAAGAGATGGTGGAACGGGGTAAGGAAATAGGTATTGAAATCATCCCTGGTATCGAAGTTTCCGGTTATGACTTTGCAAGAGGAAGGCGTGTACATATTTTGGGCTATTTTGTCGAGCCTGGTCATAAGGCCCTTGAGGATTTATGTAATCCACTGATTGAAAAGAGGAATGCAGCTTCTGAAAAAATGGTGGAACGGCTGATTCATGCAGGATATCGAATAACTTGGGATCAGGTATCTAAATTCAGGGGAGGAACCGGTGTTTATAAACAGCATATTATGCTGGCGCTTCGGGAATCGGGGTATACGGATTCTATCTATGGAGATTTGTATAGGAAAATCTTCAGCCGCGGCCAAAATGGGGAAGAGCCGGGCATTGCCTTTATTCCTATGGAGTATGTGAATGCCATACTGGCTGTGAAGGCGATTCGTGCTGCCGGAGGCGTCCCTGTCCTTGCTCACCCTGGACAATACGGGAGTTTCGAAATTATCCCTGATCTTGTAAAAGCAGGGCTTGAAGGGATTGAAGTTCTTCACCCGCATCATGGTCATGCAGATGAGGAAAGAGCGATTTCATATGCAGATCAATATAATCTCATTAAAACAGGAGGTTCCGATTTTCATGGGGATTATGGGGAAAAGCCGATTCGGCTTGGCAGTATGAGCCCTGGAACGGAATGTGTGAATGCTTTGAAATTAAGGAAAAAAAGCATGGCCATTAATGATGTGGTATTGAAAAATATCGATCTATGAAACCAGGAATTTGCTGTGAAAGCGGCATGCTTACATGCTGGATTGGGAATTTGAAAGACTGAACATACAGGGTCTTGTATGGAAAAAGATCGATAAAATAAGTGCTTCCTTTCGTTCTGGTAATTGACCAGGACTTTTTTTTACAAGAAAATCATGATAGCTTCATATTTTCTCATTACACTGACAATAACAAGGAAATTATATGTAAAGGGGGATTTTTGTTGGCGGATGATAAGGTCTTTAAAATTGGCAGGCTTAGGTTAATGGACGATTTCCCGATTGCTCTTCATACATCTTTTGTAACAAAATCAACTTTTCCTGAAATAGAAAAGGACGGTCCGGATATGACCTCCATGTTTCAATATTATCGGCAGCGCGGCTTTGTAGAGTTCGGATCCAGCACGAGCACGCTGAATGTGATTTTTCCCACTCTTTTCGAACGGGATATTTTGCAGTGTTCAAGTTTGATTCCACTTTTGCAAGTGGAATCATTATGCCGGGATAAGTGGAGTAATCAAGTCCTTGAGCACACGGTCATAATCTATCGGAGCGATTGTTTCATATATGTTATATAAAAACTTCCATTCCAGATATCGATCGAATTCACTAGTAAATGCTCTGAATTCACGAGTAAAAGTACGAAACTCACGAGTAAATGCTCTGAATTCACGAGTAAAAGTACGAAACTCAAGAGTAAATGCCCCGAATTCACGAGTAAAGGTACGGAACTCACGAGTAAATGCTCCGAATTCACGAGTAAAGCACGAAATTTGAATAGTGCAGGCTAGGGAAATATGGGCTCTGCCAATCTATCAACTTGGTGCAGCCCCTGACAGTCACGATCGTTTCATAGCATGCATGAAAAAAGACCACAAAATGACGTGGTCTCTTTGTTTTGTTTGAAAAGTCTCTGGCTGATTATTTAATTTGTCATGAAAGGCTTATATAAGGGCGGCCTTTATTTCTTGAATCTGTTTGATATGCCTTTGTTCATGTAAGGATAATAACTCAATCCATTGATCCAATGAGAGGTCCCCGAACAGGGGATGTTTGGCTTTCTTTCTATTTAACAGGATATCTGAATCCATATCATAAAGAACCTGTAATAATCGATCCCTTGATTCTGCCAGCAAATCCATGAGGCTCGATAATTGAAATGGGGCTGAAGAGGGTGAAATGGCCTCAGGGGATGAGAATTTCCTTGTTCTATCAGTAACGAAGTAAATGTTTTTTTGAATGATATTATTAAAATCCCTTTCCCGAATGCCATTTGCTATAACTTCTGTAAAAACCTGTTCCGTAAGATATAAATGATGGCAAATTTGGGCGATGTTCCATACTTCAGGCACAGGCTTATGGTGGAGCGTTTTTTCATCCAACTCCGTAATTTCCTCAATTAACTGTTTTCTTGATTCAAATAGCAAATCATACTCGATATAATTCATGAGAACTCCCCTTTTGTGACACCCACATATGAAAGCATCACTGAATTTTTTGAAATAGGAAAAAAAGGGATATCTGATTGCATAAAGAATGCATAAAAACTACGGAAAAAAACACCTGATTTAAAGTGGATTCATGATGATTGAAGGAGTGCGACACTATGTTTTTGAAACATGGTTTCTATTTAATGAAGAGTGTTAAAAGATATCTCTTATAGTACAACGAAAAGACATGTTCACTGGTATTCATAATTTTGGGAAGAAATGCAAATGTGGAGTCAGGTTTGTATTCCCAGGGACTACATTTTTTCTGGAGCTTTGATACCCTATCATGCCTATGCAAAAAAGTTGAGTTTATGCCTACTTAGAATGTTGCGCCTAGGGCCTCCGCTAATGAACTGCAAAATGAAGCTGGCATTCAAAGGGAAAAGAATCTATAGTAGCTGGACATTGGAAATTATTATATCTGAATTATAGCACAGTTAATATTTTCCTAGAAATGTTTATATGAAAAGATACGGAAGGTTTCCACATCGAATTTTGACTTTTTATACTATCTAGGGAAAAGTTGCTAACGCAATGGGAAGCTTATAAACTGAAGGTAGAAAAAATCAACCAGGATTGGATGGTGAATGGAATGGCTAAAACAATAGTTGAAAAACTGAATTTACATAAATATGAACGGGTGGCAGTCCTGAATCAGCCAGACGGGGCGGATTATTTAGCAGAGCTGCCGGATTACGATACAAAGCTTAATGAAAGTGCCTATGATCTTATATTTGCCTTTGTATTGGATATGGATTCTTTAAAGAGAATCGTGGATAAGGTGATCGAGAAAAATCATTTAAGTAAAAACGGCTATATTTTTTTGGCGTACCCCAAGAAGGGGAATAAAGAATATGCTACATATATTCATCGTGATGATCTGATGCAGGGCCTTGGTGCGGATGATGAAGGGTATGTCGGCTCGAGTGACCTGAAGTTTGCGCGTATGGTTGGGTTGGATGATGTCTTTACGGTAGTCGGACTGAAAGTAGACTCAAAAAATAGAAACCGTCCATCTACCAAAGCAAGCCAATCAGTAGATGATTATATCGGCATGATTTCTGAAATTGAGAAAGATTTGCAGGATTCCCCTGATTTGCTTGCGTTCTATCAATCACTTACTCCAGGGTATCGCAAGGATTGGGCCCGTTACGTGTATAGTGCAAAACAAGAGGCGACACAAGTGAAACGGCACCAGGAAATGAAAACGATTTTAGGAGAAGGTTATAAGAGCAGGGATCTATATCGAAGGAATAAATGAGGGTGGGGAATGTCTTCCATTCTCTTTTTTCTGTTCTGTTCACCCTATCAAAAGCATATACTAGACCGAATCCAGACTTAAATCGTAATAATTATGATTTGTGAGGTGGTTAAATATGCTTTTGAAACGCTACACGGGAAATTTGCTGTTATTGATTCTGCTGTTTTTGCTGCTGGCATTCTTTTTTCTAGGCGATGTGTTCATTCCCAAAGCGATTGATTTCTCCGACTACCCGATGCTTCACTCAGTGCTCGTCGTGTTTTTGGGATTGTTTTTAGAATCGATTCCTTTCCTGTTCCTGGGTGCCATTGCTTCATCATTCATCCAGTTGTTCATCAGTGAAGAAATCATTCAGCGGATGATACCCAAAAGACCCCTGACGGCCATTTTTGCCGCGGTTGCGGCGGCGCTGATCATTCCGGTTTGCGAATGTGCAATCATTCCGGTCGTCCGGAGATTGATTCAAAAGGGTGTCCCGGTCCATGCAGGTGTGGTCTTGCTCGTAACAGCCCCGATATTGAATGTCATCGTGTTCGGCTCAACTTATTATGCGTTCCAAAATAATCCGTCCATTCTATATGGAAGAATTATTCTTTGTGTCCTGACGGCCATAATCGCAGGTTTATTCATTCATATATTCAGCACTAAAGATGTGGTGAAAGAGGACAAGCTGGAACTGGTGCAAGGGCATGTACATGATAGTCAGTCCAGTAAATGGACAAGCTTCATTGATCATACTTCGCAGGAGTTTTTTATGGTCGGCAGATACTTTATCATCGGAGCCTTGTTTGCCAGTGTATTTCAGGTGTTCATGGATCGGTCCGTAATGGCCGATATTGGTCAGGCGCCAATAAAAGGCACGGCGTTGATGATGGGAATTGCGTTTGTGCTTTCACTCTGTTCATCAGCTGATGCATTCGTTGCGGCCTCCTTTTCCCATAGCTTTCTGCCAGGCTCCATACTGGGATTCCTTGTATTTGGTCCCATGCTGGATTTGAAAAATGTTTTGATCATGATGTCTTGTTTTAAACGGAGCTTCGTTGTCACGTATGTCCTGCTTATTTTCGCAGTCGTTTTCAGCCTCTGCCTGATTGCAGGAGGATTGATCAGTAAGGGGGGCTTCTGATGAAACGTTTTTTTATCCAAAGACTTGAAGGATTGCTGCTGCTGGGATTGGGCCTCATGATCTTTAAATTGTATGTTTCAGGATATTTAACGAAATTGATCGCACCCAAAATGGTTCCATATGCATTGGCGTCACTTTTCGCTTTTTTATTGAGCAGCCTTCTCCGAATGAAAAAACAAAAACAAAGTGAACAACATTGTGATTGCGGATCGAATGGGGAGTCCTCGGTCCTGAAATATGGTTTGTTCTTCCTTCCGATTCTTCTGGGCTTCATCCTGACCGATTTTACTTTAAGCGGGGAAGTGCTGGCGAAAAGGGGGATGGCAAAGCAGCAGGCACAGATGGTAAGTTCATATGATTCTGGGAAACATGCGAATGGGGAGAAAATCTCCGTAACCGATGATAATTATTTTGAAGTGCTGGATGATTTACTGAACAACCTCGATACGATCGAGGGGAAGGAGATAGAGATTTCGGGGTTCATATACCGTGAGGATACATTCACGAAAAAACAAATGGCCATCTCCCGCCTCTCCATGTCCTGCTGTGTGGTCGATGCGACGTTATACGGTTATATGGTCAACGGGAACGTGGAAGGAATGAAGACGAATGATTGGTATACGATTACAGGGACATTAAAAAAAGGAAGCTATAAAGGGGAACCCGTACCGGTGATCGATTTAAAAGAATCGAAGAAAATAAAGGCACCGGAAGAAGCTTATTTATATGAAAATGTACAAATCATTCAGTAGTATTGAAAAACCCGGCAAAAGGATGTTTTGCCGGGTTTTTGCCGAACCCGGAAACGGACGTAAAATCGTGCGCTGCGGGCGGAAAATCGAGAAATGGCGCCATTTGTTCGGGAGCACGTAACATAGTATAATGGCCTTACCATGGATAAGAGTGTAAGGGGGGATAATCTTGTCTTCAAGTAATCGAAACAATCAAATTGGTCCGCCGCGCTTTGCCATTGCCATTCACTCTTTGGTTTGGCTCGCACAAAGCGAAAAGCTCCTGACAAGTTCGGCAATCGCCTTAAAGGTGAAGTCACACGCCACTTTTTTAAGAAGGGTGATGGCACAGCTTGCAGCTGAGGGAATCGTCGAAACAAAGGAAGGAAGGGAAGGCGGTTATAGTCTGAAGGTGCCTGCCTCTCAGCTTACTTTGGCGGATGTGTATCAAGCGGTAAGGCCGGAATGTCTTGTTTGTATGGAAACGAGCGAATGCGGTGAAGTCGGGAAGCAGCTGGATACGGCTTTGGAGGAAATCATGAACGAAGCCGAAAAGGAAACATTGCGTCTGCTAAAGGGCTATACATTGGAAGAATTCATGAAAAAGGTCGACTTCACCAATTTTGAAAATGAGTGTCTGGGCTAATATCCTTGCAAGAGGATACCCAGGATTATATAATGTGCTTAATGCGATTGCATTTAAAATGAGGAGGTATTTACATGAAGGTGGAAATTTGGTCGGATTATCAATGTCCGTTCTGTTATATAGGTAAG
This sequence comes from Peribacillus sp. YIM B13477, assembly GCF_042787955.1. NCBI lineage: Bacteria > Bacillati > Bacillota > Bacilli > Caryophanales > Bacillaceae > Peribacillus > Peribacillus sp. YIM B13477. Next base: position 59,032 of record NZ_JBHZPD010000013.1, on the reverse strand, counting down.
CGTCGGTTCGAAGAGGCGTTAAAGCAGTTTGAAAATAAAGATCAGGTAGAGGTCTCATTTCGCAGTTTTGAGTTGAACCCAGAGGCTGAGCGGGATATCAATATGACTCAAAATGAAATGCTGGCCAAGAAATACGGCATGTCTCAAGCGCAGGTGGAAGCGAACAGCCAAAACCTGACTCAACAGGCTAAGGAATTGGGACTCGATTATCACTTGGACAAAGTGGTCTTAACGAATTCGTTCGATGCCCACCGCTTGATGCACTTTGCTGAATCAAAAGGTAAAGAGAAAGAAATGAATGAACGATTATTTAAAGCTTACTTTACGGAAGGCAAACATATTGGCGATCACGCTACATTGGCAAGTTTGGCTGAAGAGGTTGGCCTTGAAAAGTCCGAGACGGAGTCCATGCTGGAAGGAACGGCATTCACGGCAGAGGTTAGGGGAAATGAGCAAGAAGGAAGCCTGCTTGGCATAACAGGCGTCCCATTCTTCGTCATTAATCGCAAATATGGAATCTCCGGCGCCCAGCCAACGGAAGCATTCCTCGATACGCTAAAAAAAGTATGGGCTGAGGAAAATCCGCTTACGATCGTGAATGATCCAGCAACAGGCGACGCTTGTACGGACGGTTCTTGTAACGTGACGGAAAAATAAAGAAGATACGAAGAAGGAGACCCGAAGCCGGGGTCTCCTTTTTTTTACTTGAAAAGGAAATGTCATGTATGGCAAAGAATATAGTGTGCAGGATAGATTTTCCAAAAAAAATGTCTGAAATGAAAGGAAGTTAAAAGATGTATATAATGATTGGAATACTAGTCCTCGTGATTGCGTGTATAGTAATTGCCAAACTGAATTCCTATAAATATTGGACATGTATTTATACAGCATTCGGGAATGAAAATTATTATAAGGCGATTGCGAAATTGGAAAGGGAAGGGATACCCTTCAAAACGAAAACGCCTATGAATTTAGGCACTGAAAACTTTCAGAATCGCCATGAAACCACTCAATATGATGTTTTTGTAAAAAAAGAACAGGAGCATATTGCCCAAAGGGCGATAAATAAGAATTAACAAAAAGTTAAATCGTGAAAATCGCTGTCCTGATGTGGCAGCTTTATTTTTGGCTAGAAAAGATAGCATGAGGAATTTGAAGCAGGCCATGTTTTGCTTTTTTGGAAACTCACGAGTAAAAGCCCATAACTTACGAGTATTTGCTCTAAACTTACGAGTAAAAGCCCAAAACTCACGAGTATTTACTTCAAACTCATGAGGGCGGGACTTATGAAAAGCAAAATGCTGCTAATCCATCTTTCCACTGAATTTATATAAGATAAAAGAAAGAAAAAGCGTTGTTTTTGATATGGAATCCGTTTTTTATAGTTTCATAGACTGAAAATTTGTATAATGGGTGAGATGGATTTAATTGAATGTACATATAGGAGGGGCATGGATGAGTAAGCTTAATGGCAGGACCGTTGCTTTATTGGGGGCGCGGAAGACAGAAGAACTTAGTAAAATCGTTCAAAATCTTGGGGGAGTCCCGCTTGTTCGCCCGGCACAGGGGACGGTTTTCCTTGATGATTCCCATTTGGAAGAGGATGTCACCCGGTTGATGGCAGGGGAGTTCGATTGGATCATTCTCACGACGGGAGTGGGGACGGAATTATTATATAAAACGGCAGTGAAGATGGAAGCGGGAGAGCGTTTCATAGAGGCTTTGCAGTCTATGAAAATTGCAGCTAGGGGCTATAAAACGGTTAATATGCTGAAAAAGCTTGGCCTGCAGCCATTAATCCGTGATGATGATGGCAGTACGGCAGGGCTTGTTCGCAATCTGGAAGGCCATCTGCCTGGAGGTGTAAGGGTCGCTTTGCAGCTTCACGGCGATCCGGCGCCTCTTTTGATGAATTGGCTGGATGAACAAAAAGTGGAACATAAAGAAATCCTGCCATATGAACATATAGCGCCTGAAAAAGAAATGATGCAGCAGCTGATCCAAGAAATCCTTGAAGGCAAAATCGATTCGGTTGTGTTCACGAGTGCACCCCAGCCGCGAAATTTAATGAGATTTGTCCGTGAACAAGGTATGGAGGATAAGATAGTCGGACTGTTTGCAACAGATGTAATTGCTCTTGCGGTCGGAAAGGTAACAGCGCAGGTGGTGATCGATGAAGGGATTGAGCGGGTCATATATCCTGAAGACCAACGGATGGGCAGTGCAATGGTGGAGCTGGTGAAATATTATCAGGGAATGGCAAGCAGATAGGGGTGAGTGCGGCATGACCAAGGGCAAGGTTTATTTTGTTGGTGCAGGTCCGGGTGATGAAGGCCTGATTACCGTAAAAGGCCAAAAAGAGATTGAAAAAGCGGATGTCATTTTATATGATAGATTGCTGAATCCCAAGCTGTTGGAGGCTGCCGCCTTCGATTGTGAATTGATATATTGTGGCAAGACACCTTATGCTACTGGCATCAGCCAAGGGGAAATCAATGAGCTGCTTGTTTCCAAAGCACTGGAAGGGCATCGGGTCGTCCGTTTGAAAGGCGGTGATCCTGCCGTTTTTGGAAGAGTCGGGGAGGAAGCGGAATCGTTGAAAGATGAGGGAATCCCATTCGAAGTCATTCCGGGGGTTACGTCCAGCATTGCTGCATCCATGTACGCAGGAGTCCCTGTCACACATCGGGATTACGGACGTTCCTTTGCGATGGTGACGGGCCATGACCAAACGAAGAAGGATATAGATTGGAATGGGCTTGTGAGTATAGATACGGTTGCCTTTTATATGGGTGTGGCCAACCTTCCGTCTATCCGCGAAAATTTGATCAATCATGGAAAGCAGGGGAATACACCGGCACTCGTCATTCAATGGGGCACTTATGGAAGACAGGAAAGTGTCGAGGGGACCTTGGATGATATCGTCGAACGGGTAAGTGGAAAGTCGCTTGGCAATCCTGCAATAACCTTGGTCGGGGATATCATTTCACTAAGGGGAAAACTGCAATGGTTCGAAAAGAAGCCGCTTTATGGACAACGGTTTTTAGTGGCCCGGACGGGGACGGCAAAAAGTGCCTTGGCGGAAGCCCTGTATGAACTTGGCGGCGAAGTCATCGAGTTTCCTAAATGGAATGCGGCAAAAGTGAAAATAGAAGAAAGTCAGCTGCTCGCTTTTCTTTCGTATGATCGAATTCTCTTCACCTCTCCTGAAAGTGTCCATGGATTCTTGGATTCACTCACTGAACAAGCTATTGATTTCCGCCGGATTTCTTCAAAACTATATGTGTTATCTAGGAAATCGAAAAAGGCTTTACAGCAACGGGGTCTGACGGCCGAGCTCAAATCCGGGATGCCGGAAGCCGGAACACTGTTAGTTGTCGGGGATCGAAACAGGGATCTTAGAGATCCGGCACATGGGGACGGAGACTATATTCAATCAATCGCTAAATTTGTCGATGAAAGATTCCTTGAAATCTTTCCGAGAATGCTGGATGGGAAACCTGTAGGAACGGTACTATTTTCAAACCGGCATTCAGTCGATATGCTGATGCAATATGGGAACAAGGCAAACGTGGATGTTGAAGCGCTGCTAAAACAAGCCTCCATCGGGGTGATCGGGGAAAGTACCGGCAATAGAATTCAAGACTATGGATTTACATCTGATATGATGCCGAAAGAACCGTCTGCCGAACAATTGGTGGATTTGATCGTGAATAGGAATGTTTTTTAGACTCTGATAAAAACAGAGTCTATTTCCTTTGGGGAGCTTCGTTATTCACCTTCTATTAATATTGTGGGCCCAGTGTTAGGGCCAATCGTGTTATCATTTAATTACGGGACTTCACGGAGTACGAAAAGCCCTCACTTACTGCTTTTATTGGCCGGAATTCATTCAAGGACAGAAGGTGACTTCATGTTTAATATTGGCGATGTTTTATGGCAATTATTCTACCTTGCCCTACTTGTTCTGTTATTCGTTATGGTTGTGAAGGCGGTCCGTTTCTTTATAAAGCATATGACAAAAATGAATAACCTGGATAATAAAAGAGATGAATTACATGAACGATTGAAAAAGAAGGATGAATGAAGGCAAGGCAGGGGGAGTTAAAGGATTTGGACGAATTCACCAAATTTACACTCAATTTTGAGGAGTAAGGAATAAAAGTCTTTTATTCCTTCACAGATTGGGTATTATATATACGTGACTTTTCCAGGGAGGCGAAGTAAATGAAACGGACATGGGAATACGCATTAAGTATCATAGGCGTGAGTATCGCTGCGATTTTTTTAATCGTGACGATCATATCGGCCGTCTATCTCAACAGTATCGATTTGAAAGAAATGGTGGACAACTCATTAATGACAGATTCTCAGGAGTTTTCCTCATCTGAGATAGATATGTCAGTCAAATTTTTCATGGGCTTATTATGGGCTGGGATCATTTCTCTGTTCATTGCCTTGGCAGGCGGTTTGATCGCTATCTTTCTATTAAAGGGCGGCAAGGCGAAGGGAGCCGGAATCTTATTGATCATTACGGGCATTCTGACGATTTTTCATGTTTGGCCGCTTATCTTCTTCATCATACCGGGTATCATGTGCCTTGTAAGGAAGCCGAGGGAAACGGTGGAAGTGATCGAATGATCCGGCATCATACATAGTTTTGAGATTTGAAAACAAAGGAGCTTTCCCGATAATGCGGGTAAGCTCCTTTTATGCTGCAAGGATATTTGAGGAGGAAATACCCTATTATACCTGAAATCACCAGTCTATCATGTTACTATTATTATAGATTTAAATATAAATAGACTGGAGTTCGATCGATGAAGATACCTTTAATGAAGATTGGGGCACTGACCTGTTTAACACTCGGTTTGTTCAATGGACAGGCTTTTGCGGAGTCTGGAATAACCAATGCGTGTTCATCATTCGGTGAGGTTCAACCCAATGAAAATCCTTCCCATAAGCAGATCAACTGCTTACTGACGAATGCGGCAATAGAGGCTGAAATCCCCCCTGAAGTGGTAAAAGCGGTGGCTACGCAGGAAAACGGGGATTGGAGGCAATTTAATGAGGATGGTAAACCGATTATATCCGACGATGGCGGCATCGGTTTAATGCAGCTTACCAATAAAAGTGGGTATGACCAGAAAAAGCTGGAAAATGATATAGTCTACAATATCGGGGCAGGCGTCGAGGTCCTGAGTGGCATGTATTCAAGAAGGGATTTACCCAAGATCAAAGGTGCAGGGCGCAGGGTCATCGAAAATTGGTATTTCCCTGTCATGGCTTACAATGGGACAAAACCGGTGAACAGTCCTCTTTACCAGGAAAACGGGAAAATAAATGTGAATGCGTACCAAGAGGAAGTTTTTGCTGAGATAGAAAACCAAAGTTATTTGAATGATACGAAACTGGCAAAATATCCATTCAAAACTTCTGACTTTCAATATGATCGGAACAGCACGGAAAATATCGTCTTTAAAAATCTTGAATACACCCTGACAGATCAAACGCATGACTCTGTTTATTGGTTCAGGGCAGGAGACAAAGTGGTGACGACATCGAGCGCGAATATCAGGAAAGAAATAAGCACTACGGCAGGTGCAGTAACTGTTCCGCCAAATACAAGCTTGATCATCACTGGGAATTTTGACTATCACGAATCTAAGGGAAATAAATTTGTCTTTTACCCCGTACAAACGGCAGACAAAAGTATTAAGGGGTATGTTTCATCAGCTTACATCTCCAATCGGCCATCGATTGTCAAGGATACGAATAAGCCTGTGATTTCAGGGACTGCCGGTAAATCGATTCCATTCAACTCAACTTTCAATACTAAAACCGGCGTAAAGGCGAAGGATGATAAAGATGGTGACTTAACGAATGTCATCCGAGTGGAAGGCAAGGTCGATACCAAGAAAGTGGGCACCTATAATTTGATTTATACGGTAGCTGACAAAGCTGGGAATGTTTCCAAGGTCACAAGGAAAATAACCGTTTATGATCAAGTCAAGCCTGTGATATCAGGTGCCGGGAACAAAACCATCAAACTTAATTCTTCATTCAATCCAAAAACAAACGTGAGTGCCAAGGATAATGCCGATGGAAATTTGACTAGTAAAATCAAAGTGACGGGTACAGTCAATACGAAGAAAAAGGGGACCTATACATTGAAGTATACGGTCACAGATTCATCGAAAAATGCGGCGACGGTCACAAGAAAGATCACGATAGATGGCACCAAGCCAGTCATCTCGGGAGCCAATAGTAAAACCGTTGGCTATTATTCGTCATTCAGCCCTAAATCGGGTGTATCTGCGACAGATAACCTGGATGGCAACATGACAAGTAAAATAAAGGTGACAGGTACGGTGAATACAAAGAAAAAAGGTACGTATACATTAAAGTATACAATCACTGATTCATCGAAAAATACTGCAACAGTCACAAGAAAGATCACGGTAGACAGCACAAAGCCGGTCATTTCCGGTGCCAAGAGCAAAACCATTGCCTATAACTCGACATTCAATCCTAAATCAGGAGTATCCGCAAAAGATAATCTTGATGGAAGCTTAACAAGTAAGATCAAAATAACAGGGACTGTGAATACGAAGAAAAAAGGCACCTATACATTGACTTACACAGTTACGGATAAATCGAAGAACAAGGCGGAAGTAAAAAGGAAAATCACCGTTAAATAGAAGGCCAACAAGGATTCCCTGAATAGAATCATGTTTAGAAAGCATCCTCATCACCTCAAGTTTTAATACAAAACAAAAATGAATCTAGGCAAAAGTGTTCTATCTAAAAGTTAAAACAAAGTTGATTGGAGCGGGTGTTCGAGACTCCTGCGGGAAAAGCGAGTCCAGGGGAGACCCCGCAGGAGAAAGCCGAGGGCGGACCGTCCGCGGAAAGCGAGTGCCCTACGTTCCAATCAACGGCCAAATTGTACAAGCCATAAAAAACTGTAGACAAAAAATCGATCTTCATCGAGTTTGTCTACAGTCTGCAAGGATTCCCTGAATAGGGGAATCCTTTTTTGATGCCTGAATTTGTTTGGCTGAAGGATAGGCATATATAATAGTAGAAAGTGTCCCACAAGGGTAGAGTGAGTATTGATAAAAATGTTATAATTGTAAAAACATGTAATTACAAGTGATCTGAAAGGGGATTGTTTATGGGCAAAGAACACGGACATGTGAACTGGATGGATCAAATTTTCAAGGAATATGAAAGAGAAGGCGGGCTGAAGAATAATCCTGGCTTTGGTAAACCGCTTCCGTAGTCGGCGCTGTCGGGAAATATATATGACAACTTCTTGACGAAGGCCAAGGATGCCGGCTTCCTTCCGCTGTGGATAAAATGGCAAAAAGAAATTCGGGAAGAGCTAGCCGAATTGGTTCAATTGAAAAAAATGAATGGAACTGAATCTGAATTACTGAAACGAATGGGTGAAATAAATGAGAAAGTCCGTACATATAATGCGATTTGTCCAACCAAAATGCAGCGCAGGGAAATAGAGTTGGAAAGCATGGAAATCCAGTATGAAAAATGGAAGTAAATGATAATGTGTAAAATGTGGGTATTTGTATGACGTGATCATGAAAGGATTATGTTATAATGGCATGAATAAAAAACAGAGAGAGGGACTTCGATTGGAAAAAAGAAAAGAAGTTTTTTCATGGATAAAAGCGATATTGATTGCAGTCATTCTAGCTTTTTTAATTCGAACGTATATTTTTGCACCGATTGTCGTGGACGGTGAGTCAATGATGCCGACTCTGCAAGACCACGAAAGAATTGTTCTTACCAAGTTTGGAACGAATATCGATAATATAGACCGGTTTGATATTGTCGTATTTCATGCAACGGTAGATAAAGATTATATAAAAAGGGTTATCGGTCTGCCAGGTGACCATATTGAATATAAAGACGATACGCTTTATATTAATGGGAAGGCTTATGAAGAACCATACTTGGACAAATATAAGAATCAGATGGCATCAGGAGTGCCGCTGACTGAATCCTTCAAGCTCGAAGATATTACAGGCAGCATGACAGTGCCGGAAGACCAGTTGTTCCTTATGGGTGACAATCGCCAAAATAGTTTGGATAGCCGTGAAATTGGCACGATTTCCGTCGATGAAATCGTAGGCAAGGCGAATCTAGTGTATTGGCCGATCAATGAAATAAAGATTGTGAAATAAGAAGAAGCGGACTCAGGTATCGAGTCCGCTTTTATTGTTGCCGATTTTCATCCTTAATGAGGAAACTGCCATACAGGTATTTCAACAAAAAACGTGTTCATTCTTCTTTTTTTTCTATTTTTTTTTTTGAAAATCAACTCATTTGGGTTAAATTAGGTTATCCTATTAAAAAGAAGTAATCACGTTACCCAGGCCCGCATAAGAAAATGGATTACTTTAATAAAGGGTGCTGAGATGGAGTACTTTAGATGGATATAGTAAAAGATTTAATATCAAACTATGGTTATTTTGCGATATATGGATTGTTGGCGATTGGGATTATTGGCTTGCCGGTACCTGATGAGTTCATGATGACTTTTGTCGGTTATTTGTCATCCATTTCGGTTTTGAATGTCCAGGGAGCATTCCTTGTCAGTTTCCTTGGCTCGATATCCGGGATGCTTGTCAGTTATTTCATCGGAAAAAAGGTGGGGAAGCCTTTTTTGAGGAAGCATGGTAAGTGGATCAAAATGACCCCCGCGAGGTTGGAAAAATTGGAAAAATGGTTCAATAAATACGGTCCATGGACGATTATCATCGCCTATTTCATTCCAGGAGTCCGTCACTTCGCCAGTTACATTTCCGGTATGAATGGAATGGGGAAACGAAAGTACTTTATCTTTGCAGGGGCAGGGGCATTCAGCTGGTGTTTGGTATTTACGACTTTTGGCTATTTCATCGGTGTGTTAACTTAACTCATTACAACTTACAAAATTTCTTTATTGAATCAGAAAATCCCGTTTCTGAGTTTTAGAAACGGGATTTTCCATTTCTGCTTTAATTATTGAGCGGAGTATCCGCCGTCGATGACAAGCTCGGCACCAGTTACGTATGAAGCTTCATCGGATGCTAGATAAAGCACGGCATTTGCAATATCCGCCGGCTGACCCAAACGTTGTAATGGAGTGGCCTTGATCATTTGGTTCACTAACTCTTTTGATTCTTCTAATTTTTGAGTCATCGGTGTTTCGATGATACCAGGGAATACGGCATTGACACGGACGCCCATGCGGCCATATTGCGTTGCGGCAGCCTTGGAAATGGCACGTACGGCACCTTTTGAAGCTGAATAAGAGTTTAAGCCCATTCCGATTTGAGCAGTAAAGGAAGAAATGTTTACAACTGCGCCTTTACCTTCTTTAGCCATGTGAGGAACAACGTGTTTCATTCCAAGGAATGGTCCAAATCCATTAATGCCTAACATTAGCTGCCAATCTGCCAAAGTCGTATCGTTAATGCCTTTTTCCGTTGAGATGCCGGCATTGTTTACCAAAATGTCGATTTTGCCAAATTTAGCGATAACTTCATCCGTCACCTTTTTCCAGCTTTCGTCTGAAGATACATCAAGTACTGTTCCATGGACGTTATCCAGTTCATTCACGGCAGCTACAGCTTTTTCATTGATATCGGCAGCAATGACTTGTGCTCCTTCTTTTGTGAATAGGTCTACCATTTCCCTGCCCATACCAGATGCTCCGCCAGTGATAATGGCTACTTTATCAGTCAATCTTCCCATCATGATCACTCCTGATTAGTTGTTATAACAATGAATATATATTCAAGCATAGTTCAAAAGGTATATTATCAACGAGCAATACTATAACTCATTCAAGAATCCGTCAAGCATTTTATTTTCCGTCTTGCGAAATGCCTTTTTCTTGCTGGATAAAAATGGACCTCCCATAACCCCTGCGGGTTGAAAGCGATATCAATCTTTCAATCTTCAAAATTTGATACGTAAATGATCCAGATTTAAAATGGCTTTTACCCGTTCTATTTAAAACGTTCCACAAGTAATCTTGTAGAGGCATCTCTTGCATGTTTGGGAGCACCATATGTACAATTCTAGTGATTAAAATTAAATACTGCAATCTTTTTGTACTTTGAATACAAAATTTTATAACGATATTCCAATTCTAACTTTTCAGAACTTTTATGTACATAGGAGGTCACATTTTATGAATAACAGAGTATATCTTTCCTTGGCCATCCCGCTTACGATTTCGACGATGAGTACGCCCTTGCTCGGTGCGGTCGATACGGCTGTGGTTGGAAAGTTGAGTGATCCCGCTTATATTGGCGGGGTGGCTGTCGGAACGATAATTTTCAATACGATGTATTGGCTTTTTGGTTTTCTTCGGGTCAGTACATCTGCCTTCGCTGCACAAGCGGAAGGGGCAAGGGATGAAAAGCAAACCCTGATGGCCTTGATTCGGCCTTTTTTCATTGCAGCGATCATCGGTCTGCTTTTTATCGTGATCCAAAAGCCCATTTTGAATGTATCGTTAGGCGCAATCGGTCCGGAATCGGACGTTTCCGCCTTTGCCGCAGATTATTTCGGCATCAGGATATGGGGCGCACCTTTTGCTCTATTGAATTATGTCATCTTAGGCTGGTTAATGGGGAAATCGAGGATAAAAACGTCCTTGTTCATTCAAGTTTTCATGAACGTGATGAATATAATCTTATGCCTCGTTTTCGTTAATGGTTTTTCATGGTCTGTATCAGGGGTTGCTGCCGCTACACTGATATCAGAGATTTCCGCTTTTTTACTGGGCTTGTGGGTCATCAGGAAAGCGGTTAACGTACCGGATTCTTTTTCATTCCGGGAGGGGTTCGATCGGGCTTCCCTGAAAAAAATGATGGTGGTCAACAGGGATTTATTCATCAGGACCATTTGCCTGATCACGGTTTTCAACCTTTTTACGGCCAAGGGAGCGACTTTCGGGACAGAGACCCTGGCGGCCAATGCCGTACTCATTCAAATCCATTACCTGATGGCCTATTGCTTTGATGGCTTCGCGAACGCGTCCAGTCTTCTGGTCGGGAAGGCGATTGGTTCGAGAGATATAAACCTTTATAAAAAAACACTCTCACTATCGGCGCGGTGGGGCTTGTATGCCGCGTTCATACTTGCCGCATCTTACTATCTTTTCAGCGATGAGGTCATTCTCTTATTCACGGATATTCCCGGCGTCATCGAATTGGCCCATGAATATGGACTTTGGATAGTCCTATTCCCATTCAGTGCCTTTATCGGACTCATTTTTTATGGAGTGTTTACCGGTGCGACTGAAGCCGTTCCAGTAAGGAACTCGATGCTTCTGGCACTGATGGCTTTTTTAATAGTCCAGTTCGCAGCAGTCAGCAATCATGGCAATCATGGTTTATGGCTTGCATTCCTGGCTTTCAGTTTAGGACGTTCTTTGTTTTTAGCATTATATATCCCAAGATTGAACAGAAAAGTAACAGAGTTAATGAATGACGATAGTCTAATGAAATCATCCTCTTTTTAATAAAAGAGGGTGTTTTTTTATTTTTGTAAGGAAATTTATCGGTAGTTTGATGCTAGCAATAATGCGGGAATACGAAGAATAGGTAGCAAGGCTTGGCGAATGTGGTAGTAAAAGTGATAAAATGAAAAATATATATAAAAGAGGAGTTGTCATATTTTGAGTGAATTGAATTGGCGAGAAGAAGTTGAAAAACGGAAAATGGACTTATTACTGGACACACAAAACTTATTGAAAATAAAAAGTGTACTTGATGAAGAACATCCGACAGAGGAGGCCCCACTCGGTAAAGGGGTGAAGGAAGCGCTTGATTTCATGCTTCAATTAGGTGAAAAAGACGGTTTTACTGTGAAAAATGTCGATAATGTCGCTGGTCATATCGAAATGGGGGAAGGTGAGGAGTTAATCGGGATTTTATGCCATGTCGACGTGGTACCTGAGGGAGATGGCTGGAGTTCAGATCCGTTTGGCGCTGAAATCCGCAATGGCCGCATATACGCCCGCGGGGCAATCGATGATAAAGGGCCGACGATGGCTGCCTATCATGCGATGAAGCTGGTCCGGGAGCTAGGAGAACCTTTGAACAAACGTGTGAGGATGATCATTGGAACCGATGAAGAATCGAACTGGCGCTGCGTTGACCGGTACTTTGAAGTGGAGGAAATGCCTTCGATCGGCTTCGCACCAGATGCTGACTTCCCGATCATCAGTGCGGAAAAAGGAATCTGGGATTTCTCGGTTATCCATCCTGCCGATGCAGGAAATGGCACGAACTCAGACGTGAATGTCATCGAGTTTTCTTCAGGTCGAAGGACGAATATGGTACCGGATTTTGCGACGGCTGTTGTGGAAGCGGACAACACTGCTGAAGTGGCGGCAAACTATCAGGATTATTTGCAAAAGTACTCATTGGAGGGGCAAGCCGTTCCGCAAAAAAATCAAGTGCTGCTTGAAATGAATGGTATCTCGGCACACGCGATGGAACCGAACAACGGAAGGAATGCAGGTCTGCATTTAGCCGTGTTTTTAGCTGATCTCACTCTTGATCCGCATGCGAAAGCCTACTTCACTTTCATCAAGGACCGTTTGTTCGAAGATTCCCGCGGAAATAATTTAGGTGTGGCTTATTCGGATGAGCAAACCGGAGAATTGACGATCAATGCCGGCGTTTTCAATTATTCTAAACAAGGCGACAGCTCAATCGGTTTCAGCATGCGTTATCCGGTCACGTTTGAGTGGGAACAGCAAAAGGCGGCGCTGGAAGAAAGGCTTGCGGCATATAATTTGAAAGTGAAGACCAATTCGCATTCAACTCCCCATTATGTGGACAGTGAAAGCTTCTTGATCAAGACGTTGCAGGAAGTGTATGAAGCGGAGACAGGTGATAAAGCCGAGCTTCTTTCGATTGGCGGCGGCACATATGCCCGTTCATTGAAAGAAGGCGTTGCATTTGGCCCGCTTTTCCCAGGCAGCGAAGACATTGCGCATCAGAAAGATGAATATATTGATATTGAGGATATGCTTAAGGCTACGTCCATTTATGCACGTGCCATTCATGAATTGGCTAAATAAGAGGCAAAGAGGGAGAAAGACATGGGAAAAATCATTTTTAACGGCGACCTTAAAAGCAGGTCCGAAGTAAAGGTAGATATTGAAGACAGGGGATATCAATTCGGTGATGGCGTCTATGAAGTCATTCGGGTTTATAATGGCGAATTATTTACGGACGATATGCATCTGACCCGGCTGATGGACAGTGCGAAGTTGATTCAGATGAAAGTTCCCTTTACCATAGCGGAAATCAAAACCCGCATGAAAGAGCTGATCGCTGAAAATCAACTGAAGGACGGTATCGTCTATATGCAGCTGACAAGAGGAGTATCTGCGCGTACACACTCTTTTCCAACTGCAGAGGTGGAACCGGTCTTTGTCGCCTATACAAAGGAAATGCCTTATACAGGCAAAATGAAGCCAGGGGTCAATGCTGTTACCACCGAAGATATACGCTGGCTGCGCTGTAATATCAAGAGTTTAAATCTACTGGGAAATATAATGGCTAAACAGCAAGCGGTGGAAGCTGGCTGTGATGAAGCGATCCAGCATCGTGATGGTACGGTGACGGAGGGAAGTTCGTCAAATGTCTCAATCGTGGTGGATGGTCAACTTAAAACGCATCCGGCCACAAATTTGATCCTGAATGGAATTACCCGTCAGGTGATGCTGAAGCTTTGCGCTGATCATGGGATTCCCTATGTCGAAGAAGCCTTCACGGTCGAGGACATGATGGCAGCCGATGAAGTTCTTTATACAAGCACTAGTGTCGAAGTGACACCAATTATAAATATCGATGGCCAATCGATTGCAGCCGGGGAACCCGGTCCGTTAACTCAAAGACTGCAGAAACTGTTTTCCGAGGAAATCGAGAAGCAATGCGGTTCCATTAAATAGAGGAACGCCCCTTTGCCACTAATGGCAAGGGGGTTTTTTTATCTGATTAGCCGGAAGCGAGATGGCCTTCCCCGAATCCCCGATCACGTTAATTACATCGATAGGCAATCCTCCCTTTTTGACATTTTCAATAACCAGGAATATACTTGCTAATAACCTAAAAAGTTTACCTGTTGCAACAATTTGAGTTGCGTGTAAAAGGAGTAGAAATTGATATGTCCGACGTGTTGCATCAATCTTCTTCGAGAGGAATAAAAAAACTGCTTCCCTATCTGGGGCCTGCATTCATAGCAGCTGTTGCCTATATTGATCCAGGGAATTATGCGACCAATATTACAGCCGGATCTAAATATGGCTATACGTTATTATGGGTTATCTTCGCCTCCAATTTAATGGCTGTGCTAATCCAATCACTATCAGCTAAATTGGGGATAGCCACTGGAAAGAACCTTCCGGAGCTATGCAGGGAAAAATTTTCGAAAAAAACATCTTTCTTATTATGGATTCAGGCTGAAGCCGTTATAATGGCAACCGACCTAGCTGAATTCATAGGAGCCGCACTAGGGATTTATTTACTATTTGATTTACCGTTAATCACATCGGCAATCATTGCAGCGATTGGTTCCTTTGCCATCCTGGAAATCCAGCGCAGGGGTTACCGAACATTCGAAGCCCTGATCACGGTCATGATATTTGTCGTTGTGATCGCTTTTGGCGCTCAAGTTTTTTATGCAAAACCTGACACTTCAGCCGTTGTTTTAGGACTCTTCACTCCAAAATTCGAGGGAGTGGACAGCATTTTACTATCGGCCGGTATGCTTGGAGCCACCGTTATGCCACATGCGATATACCTTCATTCCTCTTTGACTCAAAGAAGGATAGTCGGAGTAAACGATTTGGAAAGAAAAAGGATTTATCGTTTTGAGCTAATCGACATTGTCATCGCCATGTTGATTGCAGGTGCGATCAATGCCGCCATGGTCATAGTTTCAGCTGCCCTATTTCATAAGAATGGAGCACTGGTTGAGGACTTGGATGTTGCCTATCAACAATTCGGGGCCATGCTTGGACCATCAGTCGCGATGTTCTTTGGAATAGGATTATTATTTGCCGGTTTATCGAGCTCATCCGTTGGTGTAATGACAGGTGATGTTGTCATGCAAGGATTCATTAAAAGACATATTCCGATTTATTTAAGAAGGGTCATTACTACCGTCCCGCCCCTGCTCATAATATTATGGGGAGTGAATCCATCCAAAGCGCTTGTGATGAGCCAAGTTGTCCTCTCGTTTGGCATCGCGTTTGCCTTAGTGCCATTGATCATGTTTACAAGCAATAAAAAAATCATGGGCAGCCTGGTCAACCATAAAATCACCTCGGGCGCCGCTTGGCTTATAGCTGTACTTATCATTGGGCTGAACTTGTTCCTGCTTTACGAAACAATGTTCAGCTAACATGGGAATGGCAGGGAAGGATCGATTTTTGGTCCTTTAGATTGAAACTCGATAATAATTGAGTCAGGTTTTTAAAATTTGACCGTTGATTTCCCCTCCAGGCACTCGCTTTCCGCGGGCGGTCCGGGAGTCTCCTCGGTGCCTATGCACGCGGGGTCTCCCTTGGACGCGCTTTCCCCGCAGGAGTCTCGAACACCCGCTCCAATCAACTTTGGATAGTACTCCTTTTGCCTCCAGTATTTAGGACCGATTTTTGGTCCTTTTTTGCTGTTTTTTTCATTAATCTACCCAGCCTGAAAAATACATTCCGGACCTGCGTATGATCCGTCAGGGGCTTTGATCATAGGATGGTAGATTAGGGATATTCCTGTGGAGGGAGTATGTATTAGGAAGCCCAGGAAAAGGTATAGGCAATGGGAATTATGGTAAAATTAAAGGGAAAACAGGAAGGAATGGAAATGAACATGAATACTCATTTTTTCTTTGCTTTAGTATTGCCTGATGATATTAAGGCCTATTTAAATGCTGTTACGGAACAACTAAAGCCAGACTTTCCATTTAAGAAATGGCTGCATCCAGCCGATTATCATATTACGATGGCATTTTTGGGCAATGCTCCCGATACATTGAAAGAAGATGCTTTGGGGCGTGTGGGAAGCGAGCTTGCCAATGAGGCCTCATTCGGCTTGGAACTGGGCGATATCGGCGGTTTCGGCAAGAGTGATAGTCCAAGGATTCTATGGGCAGGCGTCAAGCAGCAAGAAAGGCTTTTTGCCATTCAAAGGAAAGTCTATAATTCCTGTATCGAAGCGGGTTTTGAACTTGATAAAAAGCCGTTTAAGCCTCATATTACACTGGCAAGAAAATTCGAGGGGGATAATCCCTTTTCGCTGGAGGGCGTTCGCCAGATGGCGAATGTGCAGGATAAGCATTTTGAAGCAGACCAGGTTGCGTTATATCAAACACATCTTGGAGCTTCCCCATCATACGAGAAGATTTTCACGATAAACCTCCAAAAATAGAAAGATGGGTGGTGGTCGCATGGCACAGCTCATAAAGATGCAAGATTATATTTCCCGGTATGAGCAGGATATTTATCGTTATCCTACACAATTTGCGCGGTTGAAAAAACAGCAATGGGATAAATTGAAGGCTGCTTATAATGCGGGCGAGCTAGATCGGTTGTATAGTGAACATACTGAAAGAGAAACACAGGTCAAATTTGATCCTCCTCAGGAAGATTCGAAGCGCCTGTTTAAAAAGGTGAAAGGCATATTCCTCCGGCCAGGTAAACAGGAGTCAGGGGCGGAAGAACTGCCGATGCCGAACCTGATTGAAGATCCTAATGTTTTTTCATTAAGATTTCCGTTCCGGCCGGCCAGTCTCGATGAATTAAAGCAAAGTTTTTTAAATCAATTGCTTCGTTTTCAAATGAAATGGGGGAGTTCGACGCTTCGTGAAAAGTCATTTGTGGACCAATCATTCTTTTTGGATGAGAGGCTCCGCTTTTTTCTGCAGCGTTTTCCGGATACGTTTCTCGTATTATACAAACCTATCTTTCTTTTGAAAAATGCGCCTGTTGAGGTCGAAGTCATTTTATTGACCCCTGTTGATGCTTGGTGCATCACGTTTCTGGAAGCGGAAGAAGACGCTGCTTTCATCGGGTCAAGTGAACGATTCTGGGTCCGCAGGCATCATAAGCATCCTGATAAAAAGGTGCTCAATCCTTTGCTTGGTGCAAATCGGATGACGAACATCGTTTCCAAGCTATTTGAGCTATATGGAGTGAACATGCCGATTAAAAAGGTGATTTTATCCCGGAATGGATATGTCGATTATCCCGAAGCCCCTTATGATATTACGATATTGGATAAACGGACCTTCCCGGAATGGTTCGAAAGGATGCGGGCCATATCGTCTCCGCTCAAGGCACAGCAGTTAAAAGGGGCACAGGCTTTGCTTGAATATTGCCAAACTACATCCAGCCTGCGACCTGAATGGGAAGCGGAGTATAACCAAACGGATGGAAATCAGCATGCCGCACCTTAAAGAAACGGTGTATTTCATTGTCAATCCAATGGCAGGAAATGGAGAGAGTTTGAAGGTTTGGAAAAAAGCCGAGAAAATACTGCAATCAAAAGCTGTTCCCCATGAGGTGTTTTTTACACGGGAAAAAGGGCATGCGCTAAGATTGACGAAGGAGATCCTATCAGGGACGAAGCAGGATACCCGGATGATCGCTGTCGGGGGAGATGGCACGATCAATGAAATGATAAATGGCGCCATTGGTTTCCCACACGCTATCATCGGCTCCCTTGCGGCTGGATCCGGCAATGATTATGTAAGGGGCATTCAAAAAACCGAGAGTGTGGAAGAAGCACTTTCTTTATTTCAGGATAATGCCTTTAGTGCCATTGATATCGGACAGTTCGAGACGAATGGTCAGATGGGGTATTTCGTGAACTGCCTGGGAATGGGCATTGATGCTGAAATTTCCGATGAAGCGGACCGTTCCCCTCTGAAAAAATGGTTTAATTTTATCAGAGCGGGTAAATTAATTTATCTGTTCATTTTTATAAAAAAGATAGTGACTTACAAGCCCGGCTGCATGGAATTGATCATTGATGGTGACCGGCATTTTTTGAAAAGGGTTTGGTTCATCGCTATTGCGAACCAGTCCTATTTTGGCGGCGGGATGAAAATTTCACCGATGTCGAAGCTGGATGATGGCAGGTTGAACGTGATTGCGGTCCATGATATTCCTTTGTTGAAATTATTGACCGTCTTCATCACCGTTTTATGGGGCGGTCACCTGAACATTAAAAATGTTGATTCTTTTTCCGGTAAAAAGATAAAAATGAAGAATGAAGGGTCAGTGAAAATCCAGTCTGATGGGGAAATTGTTGGTAGGAACGAAGTAGCTGCAGTGGTTCTGAAAGAGAAATTGCGCGTCATGTTACAGGCTGATAACCGATACAAAAATATGAAATGATTTATTTGTTTTTGTTTTATGCGTATAATCGTTTTATAGTACTTGACGAAGAAACCGTTTTTCAACTAAAATTTAATTTATGGCTATTGTTTAATTGCTCAATAGCTATTTTTTTATTTCTCTAAAATGAGGATGTTTTTAATTGCGGGTATCATCCCGATGCAAGTATATATGCAGCTTCGCCAGCAGGCGGATTTTTTATAAAACATGGACTCAAAGTAGTGGTAATACATACACTAGGTGAACGTACCCACATTTGTATGATTAAGCGAGGAAATCGAAGGTGAACCAGTTGGAACATTTATTAGGTCAGGAGTGGGATATATCCCCTGCTGGAGGAGCTACGGGAGAAGCCTTTATTGCCGAGAAAGAGGGGCAGAAGCTCTTCCTTAAACGAAATTCATCGCCATTTTTAGCTGTTCTTTCAGCTGAGGGCATTGTTCCAAAGTTAATGTGGACAAAACGCCTGGAAAATGGGGATGTAATTACGGCCCAGCATTGGATGGAAGGCAGGGAGCTATCTCAGCAGGAAATGAACAATATAAGAGTCGCAAAGCTGCTTCAAAAAATTCATCAATCCGATCCTTTGTTAAGCATGCTCAAAAGGCTTGGGAAATCCCCTTTACGACCTGAAAGTATACTTACGGACATAGAAACCGGGTTATCTTCGGATGTTACGGACATTCCGATTATCAAACAGGCCATCCATTTTTTACAGAACAATCTCCTGTTGATTGAATGCGACGAAAAAGTCGTCTGTCATTGTGATGTGAACCACAATAATTGGCTCATGACAGAAACGGACGGATTGTTCCTGATTGATTGGGACGGAGCGGTCATTGGCGATCCGGCCATTGACCTCGGCATACTCCTTTATTCATATGTCCCGAGGGAAGAATGGAATCAATGGCTTGCCCGTTACGGCAAGAAGCTTGACGCAGGCCTGGAGATGAGGATGAAATGGCACACGGTTTCACAACTTGTGCTTTCCATCCAATGGCATCATCGCAGGAAGCGGTACGAGGAAAGAAATGAATTACTGCAAAAACTGGAAGCTTTATTGATGGTCAGCTGATCAGAATTGATCTATATCATCCACCCACTGGGACAGGTCGTTCTGGTGGGTTGAAATATGTGCATCTAAATCGGCGGTACCGATGCCCGTCTGACTGTATTCGTAAATCTCCGTCAGTATCGTTTTCACATTGCTGTCAATTTCCATATTGATCATTAAGGATTTGACGAGCCTTTCAACCTGTTCACATTCAGAAACGGATCCGCAGCAGTCTGTTTGATGGTTGGTCAATATATCTTTCAATAGTGACATTTGGTGTTCATGGGAAAGCGGCATATAATGCCTCTCCTTTCTTAAACATGGATTCAAGGGATTCCCAGGTGGTGCCCGCCTGCCCTTCACTTATTTATGTTGTGTTTTGCTGAAAGTTTTATACATGAAAACTACAGTGACTGTCGCCTGGATGGCCGGCAGTTTTTTTATTTGACCAGTGGGGGTTTCCTGAAAAAATCAACTTGCAGGAATCCATACACTCGTGTTATGGTTTGAACGATTATATTATAAATAGGGGTGTCATCATGCGTTTAAGAAATAAACCTTGGGCTGAAGACCGTTTGAATGATTTTCCACAATATGTAATTCAGCAGCCAGTGAGCCATAAAGGTAAATGGCATGAAGTTTTCGGAAACGATAATCCGTTATATATTGAAGTGGGTACGGGAAAAGGCCGTTTCATCACAGAAATGGCAAAGGCCCATCCCGATGTGAATTTCATTGGAATTGAAGTATATGGAAGCGTCATTGTCGCTGCATTGGACTTGCTGATTGAAGCGGATGTTCCAAATTTAAAGCTGTTGAATGTTGACGCAGCGAACTTAGGGGACTATTTTGCAAAAGGTGACGTGGATCGCGTCTACTTGAATTTCTCTGATCCATGGCCGAAATCACGTCATGCAAAACGCCGATTAACATATAAGACCTTCCTCGAAGTATATGAAGGCATCCTGCCAGACAAAGGCGAGATTCACTTCAAGACGGATAATCAAGGGTTATTCGAATCTTCCTTGAAAAGTATTTCAGAATACGGCATGCTCTTGAAGTTTGTAAGCCTTGATTTGCATAACAGCAGTTTTGAAGGCAACATTATGACTGAATATGAAGAAAAGTTCTCGAGTAAAGGCAATCGGATATACCGATTGGAAGCAATGTTCCAATAATCAACGATCAGAAACCAGGTGCATAGCATCTGGTTTTTTTGTTTGTTTATGATTCACGGGGATGACTTGATTGTTATCGATTTCAATATATGGAAGCGGGTGTTAAACTAAAGGCAGAGGAGGGGTAAAATGGAAACAATGCAAATAGGGGAAATAAAATTAACATGGTTGAATGGCGGTGTGACACACTTGGATGGCGGTGCGATGTTCGGTGTTGTACCGAAACCGCTTTGGTCCAAGAAGTATCCCGTTAACGAAAATAACCAAATCGAGTTACGTACGGATCCGATTTTGGTCCAGGCTAATGGATTGAATATGCTTATAGATTCCGGTATTGGCAATGGAAAGATGAATGACAAGCAGAAACGGAATTTTGGGGTGACGGAGGAATCCAATCTTGTCGAAGATCTTGGCAGACTTGGGATTCAGCCAAATGATATCGATTACATTTTAATGACCCATCTACATTTCGATCATGCCTGCGGGTTGACGAAACGTGAAGGTGAAACTTTGGTGCCTGTTTTCGAGCGTGCAGAAATCATAACGACCAAAACGGAATGGGCGGAAATGAAAAACCCGAATATTCGTTCAAAAAGTACATATTGGGCAGAAAACTGGGAGGCTGTCGCTTCTCTTGTACGTCCTTTTGAAGGGGAACGGGAAATTACGGCCGGCATTAAAATGATCCATACCGGGGGGCATAGTGATGGACATGCGATCATCATCATAGAAGATGGCGGGGATAGATTGATCCACATGGCAGATATCATGCCGACGCACGCGCATGCGAATGTCCTCTGGGTCCTCGCTTATGATGATTATCCCATGACTTCCATCGAGGCGAAGGAAAAATGGATGAAATCCGGACTGGAAAATGGGTCCTGGTATAGCTTCTACCATGATGCCCAATACTGTGCCATCAAATGGGATGCAACGGGTAAGGAGATACTAGCCGAATTGAAACGGAAGCGTTAAAAGGAAAGCACAAGGAGGACGTCATCTGACGGCCCTCCTTTTTTGTTTCAATCATTTTGAGCATTAAGCTCCAATATCGTTCCTGTCGAAGCATCTGCAACAAATTCGAATTGCTCGCGTTTACCTTCTGTATTTCTGGTGATCCCGCCTTTGTACACTTCATAGTCCAAATCGTTTTTTGTATAGTTCTCCGGCTTCATCAAGATCCATGAGCCATATATATTTCCGTCCTTTTTGACTGTTTCCTTCACTTGGGCCAAGACTTTATCGGGAGAAGGTTTACTTGATTGATCCAATAATTGTTTTGCTGCATAGCCAGCAGCAAACCCGGCTGCAGTCCCTAGTAAAAACGTTTTCCAATTCATTGATTTCTCCTCCATTGCATTTTATAAAATCACTTCTTCTAGTATACAGAAGAACGCTTTATTTGACTAATAATTTGAAATTTTACCCATAAACTGATAAATTAGAACTTTCTAGTGTAACATGATGCTAAGTTTTGTAAAATAGAAAGAAACAATACATAGTTAGGGGTAGAAAAATGAATCATGAGACTTTGGAGCTTTTTAAAACATTGACGGAATTACCGGGAGCCTCGGGAAATGAACATGCAGTTCGGAGTTTCATGAAGAGTGAGTTGCAAAAGTATTCGGACGAAATCGTCCAAGATCGCCTCGGCGGAATATTTGGCGTAAAAAGAGGCAATGAGGATGGGCCGACCGTCCTGGTTGCCGGGCACATGGATGAAGTGGGATTCATGGTCACATCCGTAACAGAAAATGGAATGATTCGCTTTCAGACCCTAGGAGGCTGGTGGAGCCAAGTGCTTTTGGCCCAAAGAGTCGAGATCATAACCGATAACGGTCCGGTCATTGGTGTCATCGGTTCGATTCCGCCCCATTTGCTTGATGAGTCGCAACGCTCAAAACCAATGGATATCAAAAATATGCTGATTGATATTGGGGCGGATGATAAGGAAGATGTGAAGAGAATCGGTATTAAGCCCGGTCAGCAGATTGTCCCGATTTGTCCATTCACGCCAATGGCCAATGAGAAGAAAATCCTAGCAAAAGCGTGGGATAATCGTTATGGCTGCGGACTTGCGATTGAATTGTTAAAAGATTTAAAAGGTGAAACGCTGCCGAATGTCTTATATTCCGGGGCAACCGTCCAGGAGGAAGTTGGATTACGAGGTGCGCAAACTGCAGCTCATATGATCAAACCGGATCTTTTCTTTGCTTTGGATGCAAGTCCGGCGAACGATATGTCCGGCAGTAAAAATGAATTTGGCCAGTTGGGAAAAGGGGCACTGCTCCGCATTTTTGATCGTTCGATGGTTACGCATCGCGGCATGAGGGAATTCATCCTTGATACGGCCGAGTCGAATGAGATTCCGTATCAATATTTCGTTTCCCAGGGCGGCACGGATGCAGGGCAAGTCCATATTGCAAACGAAGGCATACCAAGCGGGGTGATCGGCATTTGTTCCCGCTATATTCATACACATGCATCCATGATTCATATTGATGATTATGCCGCTGCCCGTGAACTGATTGGGAAATTGGTTCGTTCCTGTGATAAAACGACATTCGAGACCTTGATAAAAAACGGTTGATGGAAGAAGCTGGAATGGAAAGGGATGCTGTCATGAATCCTTTTCCATCAGCTTTTTTTACATAGAAGGAAGGTAATTATATTGAAAATAGCAGTAGGCAGTAAGAATCCGGCGAAAGTAAGTGCCGTGCTTGGTGTATATGAAGATGCTGAAATCATTTCGCTTCAAGTGGAGAGCGGGGTCCCGGAACAGCCTTTTTCAGACGAGGAAACGATGGAGGGGGCCATGACACGTGCCCGGAATTGCTTGATACACAGTGATGCCGATATGGGTATCGGACTTGAAGGCGGTGTCGTGAAAATGGGACAAGCCCTGTTTCTGTGTAATTGGGGTGCAATGGCCACGAGGGACGGTGAGGTTTTTGTAGCTGCCGGAGCGAGAATCCCGGTTCCGGGAATCGTTGCCGGGAAGGTGCTGGACGGTGAAGAGTTGGGCCCGGTGATGGACGCCTTCACAAAGCAAGAGAATATTAGCAAAAAGGAAGGGGCGATTGGCGTATTTACAAATGAGCGAATCACGAGGGGCGATATGTTCCTTCATATCATGAGGATGCTAGCCGGTCAACATGAATATAAGCTGAAAATGAGAAAGTACGATTTATGAATCACTGTCATGGAAAGGCGTCTTCGAATGGAAACGAACACTGCCAAAACTGAGCAGAATAAGACAGGGTTTTATTGAGCGGTCTTGCTACTATAGTGACAAGGGGTGAGCGGATATGGGGTGGGTTGAATCAATCCAAAAGGCCATCGACTATATCGAGGAGCACTTATTGGAGGACCTTACGATCGAGAGCATTTCCAGGCAGGCGAATGCCTCGGCTTTTCATTTTCAACGGACCTTCACCATTTTAACGGATATATCCATTGGTGAATATATCCGGCGTCGAAGACTGACTTTAGCTGCCCAGGAGATATCATCCACAAATGGCAAGGTCATTGATTTAGCCTACAAGTACGGCTATGACACCCCCGAGGCATTCTCAAAAGCTTTTCGAAGGCAGCATGGGGTATCTCCAAGCGAAGCGCGAAAGTATATGGGAAAGCTGAAATTCTATGAACGCCTGATGATACAGGTCATTCTGAAAGGGGCAAAACCGGTGAAATACAATATCCTTGAAAGGGATTCCTTTCAATTGATTGGAATCAAGCAAGAGTTTTCCTTGGTTAATGAAGAGAATTTGATTGGGATTCCAAAGTTGTGGGAGAAAGTCAATTCGAATGGAACAGGAGATAGGTTAGCGAAGTTGAACAATGGCCAAATAAATGGCTTGCTTGGTGTATGTGTCGATAAGCGTAATGTGGAAAAAAGTGAAACGATGGATTATTGGATAGGTGCAGAGTATGCCGGGAAAGTGCCTGAAGAGTTTTCGACCCTTACGATACCGGCTTCCAAGTGGGTTGTATTTGAAGTTCACGGACCTATGCCTGATAGCATGCAACAAGCTTGGAAGCGGATTTTTTCCGAATGGTTCCCTACGAGCGGTCATGAACATGCCGGAACTCCTGAATTGGAAGTATACGACAATGCGGATGCTTCAAATCCTGACTATTACTCCGAAATTTGGATTCCGATTAAAAAGGGATAGTATTCAACCATCAAAATCATTCGTTATTCGCTTGCAGGGGGTTAGGCATCTAATTTGCCCCTGCAAGCTTTTTTATTTGTAAATATGAAATGATCAGCCCTTCATTTTTGTGTTGGTTAAGGGCAGGGAGATTTACAGCCCGTCTTCAAAAATATAGGAAAGCACCTTCATGGCTTGGTTCACGGATTCGACCGTGACACTCGCCTTTTCCGATAACTCCTTTAAGGCATGGTGATGGGTTTCCGGGCGAATCAAAATAAGCGGTTTTCCCAGGGCAATGGCGGTGCTTGCGTCCATGGCAGTATTCCACTGCTTGTATTTCTCGCCAAACAGAGCGACGACAAGATCGGCTTTTTTCATCAAAAGACCTGTCCGTAAATTATTGATTTGGGAAGCGGCTGCATCCTTCAGGATAGGATTCGGCTGTTCCCCGAGGACATCTTCACCGATATTATCGGAGCGTTCATGATTTTCCATCGGGCCGACGAATTCTAATGGAAGCTTCAGAGCAGCGGCCTTATCTCTCAACTCACTTCTCCAATTTGAATGGATTTCCCCAGCAAGATAAACGGTTAACTTCATTGTTTTCCTCCTCGATATTAAAATTGCTTTCATTGTACCATGTTTTTTAGAAAATGGATGAATTCCATAAATAAGGATAATATTATCCATAAGATAGTAAAAGAGACGGCTGGAGGAATGACGATGGCTTTATCGAATAAGAATTTCCTTGTTATCCTGTTGATAAGCAGTTTGATCGTAGGCTGCTCAGGGATCGAGAGACAAACCGAAAAGGCAATGAAGGCTGCTGAAGTGGCTTTTCGTGACGATGAAAAACAGCCCAATCAAGAGGCAGGGCTAATTCAGGTCTATCTGCCCAAGGATTTTAAAGTAGTGGAAGAACATGATAATAACTTGATTTTACAAAAAGGTGATCAGATTTATATATTATTTGTCAATCCAAATGAAAAAGAAGACAGTTCCGTGTTATATTTGGCGATTAAGGAACAAGAGGATCAATTTGAAGTGCTGCATTCTTTTCAAACTGATGATAAATTCGGCTTTATTTCAATTAAAGAAATACCGAAAGAAAAGTATGAGCTTGCAGTGGGGATCGGCGGGGTGAAACTGACAACGGAAACGGATAAAGACCAATTAAAAACCGATGCAAAACAAATGATGGAAATCGTTTCATCCGTGCCCCAGAGATAAGCTGAACCCTGCCTTTCAACCGATCCGTATTAATGGTTGATTCGGGGAGAGTCTGGTATGATGGGATTATAAAAAATTAAGGTGTCATTTAGAGCAGGAGGAATATTCAAATGGAAAAGTTACAAACCGTCGAGCAATATGATGCATTGAAAAATGAAGGCAAACATATCTTTCTTTTTTCCGCTACATGGTGTGGAGATTGCCGTGTAATCGAACCGATAATGCCGGAGATAGAAACGAAATTTCCTGATTTTACATTCATTTATGTGGACCGTGATGAATTCATCGATGTGTGTGCGGCTAATGATGTATTCGGTATACCAAGTTTCATCGCCTATGATAATGGTAAAGAGCTAGGCAGATTCGTGAGCAAGGATCGCAAAACGCAAGAACAAATTGAGGAATTCATTCAATCACTATAATCAAAATCCCCTTCTCGCTGGGGATTTTTCAATGAAGAGGAGGGTCAGTCATGAAAATGGACAGCACGAAGCTGAAAAATATTTTGAAGGAACGTTTAAAAGATGAGAGTCGGACATTCAAATTCGATAGCAAGCAAGATACGTTACGGGTGAAAAATGTGAAGACCGGGAAAGGGATCACCATCGAGTTGCCTCCTGTACTTGCTAACTATGAAAACGTACAGGAAAAGGCCATCGATGAAATTATTTATTACGTGGAAGAGGCCCTGAATGTGATGGGGGGAGAACACAGCATGGAAGGCAAGGAGAAATTCATTTTCCCAGTCATCCGCTCGACCTCCTTTCCAATCGAATCGGAAGACGGAAATCCGTTTTTATTCGATGAGCATACAGCTGAAACCCGGATTTTTTATGCCCTTGATTTAGGTAAAACCTACCGTCTTATAGATGAAAAGATGATTCAACGGGAAAACTGGCAGGGTGACAGGATCCGTGAAATTGCCCTTTTTAATGCCCGTTCGCTCTCCACTGAAATGAAGTCGGATATCGTTGCAGGTAATGCATTTTATTTTTTGAACACGAATGATGGATATGATGCCAGCAGGATCCTGAATGAATCATGGCTTCGGGAAATGAAGGACAAGGTCGAGGGAACCATGGCTGTGGCCATTCCCCATCAGGATGTCATCATCATTGCCGATGTGAAGAATGATACGGGCTATGATATTCTGGCGCAAATGGCGATGAGCTTCTTTGCCAGCGGTCATGTTCCGATTACGGCTCTATCATTCCTTTACGAAGAAAATGAGTTGGAGCCCATCTTCATTATGGGTAAAAACAAAAAGCGTGAACAATAATATAGGGAATCACAAAAGGACCGTGCCAGCATCTGGCAGCGGTCCTTTTAAAGTTTGATAGAGTTTATAACTCTCTTGTAGTTGATATTTATTTTTTAATCGGTGATAATATAATTGTAATATTTTGAAAATATGGATAAAACATTCGATGTTCAGTGCGAACTTACATATGTGCCCGATTATCCTCCGCTATATAATGACCCTGAACTGACTGAATTCGTGAAAAATAGCCTGGAAAGCATGAATGACAAAGAGATTAAGAAGGTAAAATTTCCGGTTTTTTCAGGTTCAGAAGATTTTTCGTATTATGCAGAAAAGATACCAGGCTGCTTCTTTTACATTGGCTGTAAACCGAAAGGGGTGGAGAAGGCATATTTCAATCACCATCCTAAATTCGACATTGATGAAGATGCCCTTTTGATCGCTTCCAAATCAGTGGCGCAGGTTGTTTGCCGTTTTTATGAATGGAACTAGTCCTTTGGTCTTCGTTTGCAAAAAAAACGGAGAAACCCACAAAACACCGTTCGGTATTAACGAACGGTGTTTTATGGGTTGCGACAGGCAATAGGATTCTGCCGGAGGTTTCATGAAGGATGATGCAATGAATTGGCCAGTCTGTTTTCAAGTCAGCATGAAAACTTAATCTCTTTGTAAACGCGATTTAACAGCTGTGTTTTATTTAAATAGTAGACTAGGGGCTAATGTTATTTCGTGATGATAGGTTTAAACCCATTGCAGAAGGGGTTTAATAGGGTAGGAGTTCTGCGAAATACGTTAAGGTAGCAAGAATGTGATAAAAAAGTAGATACTAATCCCAATTTAGCTTAAATTTTCTCGATATTTTTAAAATAACTGGTAGAATTAGTTACATAACTACAGATGTAGAAAGAGTGATAGTTTTGAAATGGCTAAATAAGATGAAAAAATGGTTCCAAGCAGAGGAAATTATTGAAATCGAAGAGATTATTATAGATGAACCGCTTGATGAAGAGACATTGAGGAAAATGGATTTTTCGAAGCTTACGAAGTCAAAGAAAGAAGAAATAAAGGTTTACAATCAAAAAGTGGAAAAAATGTCCCAGACGCCAGACCCGGATACGAAAATCCTGTTTCAATATCCAAAAGGCCAGTTCAAGTTTCCGCTCATTCCAGACCGGGAGCAGAATAAAAGAAAACCTAGGGAAAGAAATAGGGAAGACAACGAACCCAAACAGGGGAAGAATGTGACTAAAGAAACAGCGAGAAGGCCTGTAAGGGATCCTGAACCAAAACGGAGAAGCCTTGACCGGGAGGAAAATTCAAAAATAGTCCCGTCAAATACTCCATTCCGCCCAACTGAAATCCCATCACCGATTTACGGGTTCCGTCGTCCGGAAAAAAAAATAGTCCCTTCTGAAGAAATTGTCGAATATGAATTGGAAAGCAAAATGCCCATCTTTAAAAAAGAAGAACCCGCTATCGAGATTCCGGTATCGATCCCTGAAATCTCAAAAGATGCGTCACATGAGGAAATGACGGCAAAACCCGCCATTCTTATACCGGAACAAGCGGAAAAAAAAAGGGAACATACGGAGATACCCGCTTTCTTTCGTAGAAATTCCATTGAGTCATTGCCAGAAGAAACGGTAAGCGAGCCAAACATAATTGAGCCTGAGGTAGAAAAAGAGGCTATTGAACAGGACCAAGTCGATTTTGGACGCGAAGTCGCCGTATCCATCATGGAACAGGCGGACGACACACGGCCTGAAGCGATATCGGTTCATGGGGAGGCTGCTGTACAATCAAATCAACCATCCGTTAGTCAAGGGACAATGCCTGAAAGTGACTCATCTGAGGCAATACCTGAAGTGCAGCCTAAAAGTCCGAAAAAACATATTCCATTTAATGTGATGATGCTTAAGCAAGATCGGGAAAAAAATGGCTTCATGAATAAAATGATGCCGGAAAAAAAAAGCCTTAATCCGGAAAGGGCAGTAGTTTCACCTGATAAACGAGCAATGGATGATGCTGCCCAAACGAAGGCAGGACAAGCGGAACCATCCGCCATTCCCGAACGGAAACCGCAGGAAGGCAGAGTTATGCCGAAAGAGGAGACTCGGGACATTACATCTGCCTTTTTGGACACCGAAACCGCCGGCGAGCCTGAAAATACAGGTGAATCCGTTATTGGTTCCGACCCTAAGCCGCTTCTAGAACAGGAATCCCCCGTTTCTGGAGATGGGTATCAAGAAGCGGTATTAACAGAGACAGCGGATAGTGGCCAGGGCAATGCCCTTGAAGTTTTTGGTTCCGTGGAAGCGGATGATAATCCATACTATGTGTTTCCGAATATCGAATTGCTGACACCTCCCACTTATGCTGTGCATGATGATGAGTGGCTCGGGGAACAGACTGTATTACTTGATCAGACATTGAAAAATTTCAATGTCCGTGCAAAGGTCGTCAATGTCACCCAAGGACCGGCAGTCACTCGTTTCGAGGTGCATCCGGAGCCGGGAGTGAAGGTTAATAAAGTGACGAATCTGATGGATGACATCAAATTAAGCCTTGCTGCCCAGGATATGAGGATGGAAGCGCCCATTCCGGGTAAACATACAATCGGCATCGAGATTCCGAACAGGAAAAGCAAACCGGTATTTTTGCGTGAGGTTTTGGAAAGTACTGAGTTTCAAGAGCATGAATCACCGCTTGCCGTGGCTTTAGGCCTCGATATATCCGGTCAGCCGATCATCACGGATTTGAGAAAGATGCCGCATGGTTTGATAGCCGGGCAAACGGGGTCGGGGAAAAGTGTCTGTATCAACACCATGCTGGTCAGCTTGCTGTATAAAGCGACGCCGCAGGAGCTGAAATTACTGTTGATCGATCCGAAAATGGTCGAGCTCGCCCCATATAACCGGATCCCGCATTTGGTCAGTCCAGTCATAACCGATGTAAAAGCCGCTACGGCTGCGTTGAAATGGGCTGTAGAGGAGATGGAACGGCGTTATGAATTGTTTGTACATGCCGGTGTACGTGATATCACCCGCTTTAATGAACAAGCGGAAAAAGCCGGTCAATATTCAAGCAAGCTGCCGTATATCCTGGTGATCATCGATGAGCTTGCAGATCTAATGATGATGTCCCCGGCTGATGTAGAGGAAGCGATTTGCCGGATTGCTCAAAAGGCCCGTGCCTGCGGCATCCATTTGATTGTAGCCACTCAAAGACCTTCAGTCGATGTCATAACTGGATTGATCAAGGCAAATATCCCGACAAGGATCGCTTTTTCGGTTTCTTCACAAGTGGACTCCCGTACAATCATCGATAGCGGCGGTGCAGAAAAACTTTTGGGAAGAGGAGATATGTTATTCGCTGAAAACGGCTCTTCAAAAACGGTGCGCCTGCAAGGGACTTTCGTGAGTGATGAAGAAATCGATCAAGTGGTCAACCATGTTAAACGGGAGCAGCAGCCGAAATACCTGTTTGAACAGGAAGACTTGCTGAACAGGGCCCAGGTCACGGAAGAAGCGGATGAACTGTTTTTCGAGGCATGTGAATTTGTCGTGAGCCAGCAGGCCGCATCTGCATCGAGCGTCCAACGGCGTTTCCGTGTCGGATATAACCGTGCATCGCGTCTAATAGAAATGATGGAGCAACAGGGGGTCGTTTCCGAATCCAGGGGCTCAAGGCCCAGGGATGTATTGATTACGCAAGAAGAGCTGGAATTTTTACATGTTAATTAAGAGAACCTAATAAAAGGAAATTGTATATAATGTGAAAGGGTGAAAACCCTTTTTTATCACCTTAATTGAGGGAAAAGCCAATGATTTGATAAATTGGCATCTGCCTGACATGGATGAATGAATAAAAAAGTGATATAATAGTTTTTTGTTGATGAATGATTGAAAATAAAAGTTCGAAAACCTATGAAGAAATTGCGTTACTAACAAGTCTCGTAATGGAAAAACAAATAAAAGATGACGTCATATACTGTCATACAGGTAGACGATTGGTGGAGGTTCGCTTTATGACTGCTTACCATTTTGTGGGAATTAAAGGGTCGGGTATGAGTGCTCTTGCACAAATACTGCATGATATGAATATTGAAGTGCAGGGTTCCGATTACGAAAAAGAATTTTTTACACAATTGGCATTAGAAAAAGCCGGGATTAAAATCCTTCCTTTCAACGAGGAAAATATTCAACCTGGAATGACCATCATTGCAGGAAATGCGTTTCCGGATAGTCATCCGGAAATCTTGAAGGCAAAAGAACTTGATTTGCCGATTATCCGTTATCACCGTTTCCTAGGTGATTTCATGAAAAACTTCATCAGCGTGGCGGTTACGGGAGCGCATGGTAAAACATCGACGACCGGCTTACTTGCCCATGTAATGGGGGGCGCTAAACCGACATCCTTCTTGATTGGGGATGGAACGGGTAAAGGAATCGTGAATTCTGATTACTTCGTTTTCGAAGCATGTGAATATCGCCGTCATTTCCTTTCTTATTATCCGGATTATGCAATCATGACGAATATCGATTTTGATCATCCTGATTATTACGCTAATGTCGAAGACGTGTTCGAGGCTTTCCAAACGATGGCCCTTCAAGTCAACAAAGGCATCATAGCGTGCGGGGATGATGAGCATTTACCACATATTCAGGCGAAAGTACCGGTTATTTTTTACGGATTTGCAGAAGGAAATGATTTTCAAGCGAAAAATGTTTCCGTCACTCCGGATGGCACGACTTTTGATGTGCATGTAAGGAACAATTACTATGATACATTCACTATTCCTACTTTTGGAAAGCATAATGTGTTGAATGCACTTGGTGTCATTGCACTTTGTAAATATGAAAACTTGGATACGGAAGCTGTGAAAGCCCAATTGCGGACTTTTGGCGGAGTTAAACGCCGGTTCTCCGAAAAGGAAATCGGAAGTCAGATCATCATTGATGATTATGCACACCATCCGACCGAGATCTCTGCAACTGTTGACTCGGCTCGTCAGAAATATCCAGAGCGTGAAGTTGTTGCTGTATTCCAGCCGCATACTTTCTCGAGAACGCAGGCATTCCTGGATGAATTCGCCGACAGCTTGAATTTGGCCGACAAAGTATACTTATGTGAAATTTTTGGATCTGCTCGTGAACATCAAGGAAAGTTATCGATTGAAGACCTTCAAGATAAGATTCCAGGTGCCGAACTGATTACGGAGAACACAACATCTATATTGCAAAACCATGATAACAGTGTCGTGTTATTCATGGGTGCGGGGGACATTCAAAAATTCCAAGCAGCCTATGAGCATTCACTGCAGGTAAAATAAAAAAAACGACCATCCGTTGTAGCGGATCGGTCGTTTTTTTATTTGGTTATTTTAAATTTTCCGGATTTAAATTTTCCAGTTCCGGTAAAACGAAGCGTCCGTCCTTACGTATCAAGACGTCATCAAAATGGATTTCCCCGCCGCCATATTCAGGCCGCTGGATATTGACCAGGTCCCAGTGAATGTCTGAATGGTTTCCGTTAAAGGCATCATCATAGCATTGTCCTGGAGTGAAATGAAAACTTCCATCAATTTTTTCATCAAAGAGGATATCTTGCATCGGGTGTAGAATATAAGGATTAACACCAATTGCAAATTCACCGACATATCGTGCGCCTTCATCAGTATCAAAAATTTTGTTGATGCGTTCCGTATCATTCGCGACCGCTTCAACGATTTTTCCATCCTTGAATGTCAACTTCACGTTTTCAAAAGTAAAACCCTGATATGGGGAAGGAGTATTATACGAAATCACTCCATTGATGGAATCTTTAACTGGAGCCGTATATACTTCACCGTCAGGAATGTTCAGCTCACCCGCACATTTGATGGCTTTAATGTCTTTGATGGAGAAGGTTAGATCCGTACCGGGCCCAGTTAAGCGGACCTTATCCGTTTTATCCATCAATTCAACAAGGTTGTCCATTGCTGCACTCATTTTGCCATAGTCGAGGTTGCAGACTTCGAAATAAAAGTCTTCGAATGCTTCTGTGCTCATTTTGGCTAATTGGGCCATGGAATTTGTCGGGTAGCGAAGTACGACCCATTTTGTTTTTGGCACGCGGATATTTCTATGTACTTTACCGACTGTCTGTCCATGAATCGCCATCTTCTCTGAAGGGACATCGGATTGTTCATTGATATTATCCCCGGCACGAAGCCCGATATAAGCATCCATCTGCTTCATTACGTTTGCTTCAAACTCACCCATCATCTTGTACTGTTCTTCTTTGGCACCCATCAGCAAGGCCCGATCCACTTGGTGATCCTTTAACAGGACGAATGGGTAACCACCTGCTGCATAGGCTTCATTCACAAGTGCGTTAACAAGTTCACGCTGCAATCCAAAGTTTTCGATCAAGATTTTTTCACCTTTTTGAAGCTTTACGGAATAATTGATTAAGTTTTTGGCCAATGTACCAATTCTGGGATCTTTCATAAAAAATACCTCCATTGTTTAAATTCGACTTATCTTTTCTATCATACCCGATTTCCTGCCATAAGTGTCACCCATGAATTTCACGGAGGAACTGGATGCAGACAACAATATTTCCAGATTAGGGTTTGATAGGGTATATTGAAAAAATAAATACGTTTATAATAATAGGGAAGGGGTAATTAATATCTAACAGCTATTAAATAAGTCGATTTTTTTCGGAGGTGTTCCAATGGAGATTATTTTATACGTAAGTGCTGCTGTTGCAGCGATAGCTTTTTTGGTACTCGTTATTTTTCTAACGAAGGTACTGACATCACTTCAAACTACCCTGGACAGTGTGGCCCGGACGCTGACAGGACTAGAGAGCCAAATGCAGGGCATAACGCTCGAAACTACTCAGTTATTACATAAAACGAATACGTTGGCTGAAGATTTGCAGCAAAAGTCAGAAAACCTGAACACGGTGGTGGATGCGGTGAAGGATGTAGGTACATCCATCTCCAGCTTTAATTCTTCCATCCAAAAGGTTTCCCATAAAGTGCAGACTGAGATTGATAATAATCAAGAAAGAATCTCACAAATTGTACAATGGAGTAATGTAGCCATGGAGATCAGGGACAAATGGAAGTCCAGAAGCAAACAGGCAGCCCCGACCCCGACTGAAAGGGCAGAGTTAGAAAGGGAAGCGCTGGAAACAGATAACTTACCTAAAAAAAGGTTTTTACGTTCTAGATCATAAAATCTAGTTAAATAAAAATGAACTGAAAATTGAAAGGGGAATGTATTATGACTCAAAAAGAATTTCCGACAAAGGACTATCAGAAATCATATGAGGACGAACGCGACTCGATCAATTCTAAGGATTTTATGATTGGCGCCTTGATCGGCGGGATGATCGGAGCGGCTACAGCTTTGTTCATGGCTCCGAAAACAGGCAAGGAATTAAGGAATGACTTCAATGAACAAGCTAGAAACATTTCCGAGAAAACAGAAAGATTAAGACAAACGGCGATGGAAAAAGGTACAGTCCTTGCTGATACTGCAAAAGAAAAAACAAACTCCGTCACGGAAATCGTTTCCAATAAATCTTCGAATATCGTCAACAAAGTGAAGAGCCTGAAAACAGGAAAAGAAAACGGCGACGCTGCTGATGATACAACCAATTCAAGCAATAAGGATATTGATGTAACCGGAACTACCGATGCACCTATCGTATCCGTCGAAACGAACTTTGCTAACAGAAGTGAATCGGAAAATAATCCTGCAGATCCTACAAGCGGAAACAAGAATGCGGCAAAATTAAAACTTGATGAAGCGAAAAAGGCATTTGATGAAACGGAGAGTAAACTAAAGAATTAAACTCCCTGGATTCCTTTAATGGGAATGAAGAGGCATTAAGGGACGAAGAATAAGGCGGTGAAGTGCTTCGATGGCTTCATCGCCTTTTTGATGGTAAAATTTATATGACAAGGAAAGGAGACTGCTATATGGTCATGAGCAAAATCGAAACAGAAGAACAATTCAATGAGCTTCTAAAAGAGGATACATTCCTGCTTTTCAAGCATAGCGTAACATGCCCTGTAAGTGCTGAAGCATTTGAACAATATGAGAGGTACACCCTAGGGAACGAACAACTTAAAACGGCCTATTTGGCCGTCCAGGAAGCTCGTCCACTATCCAATTATGTGGCAGAAACCTTTGAGGTCAAACATCAATCACCTCAGGCCATCCTTTTTAAAGGTGGAAAACCTGTCTGGAATGAATCTCATTGGCGGATTACATATGATTCATTGAGCAAGGCCATTACAGAATGAATGTGAAGGCCGGATCCCTTTGGTAAGGGGTCCGGCCTTTTATTATTCCATTGATTGGCGGGCCTAAGGATGTTTATCCTGGGGAAACCTTTTCTAGAGAGGCCCTTCCGTAAAGACTCTTTAAACATTTCTCGGCTTCGGAAAAATGGCAGAAGATTTAAACTTTTCTATGCTCTTGTGAAAAATGATCAATTAAATGATAGCTTTCCTGTTCTATTTCCAATATAATTCCTACAACGGATCTGTTTCAATATTCTGTGTAATCGTTTTTCTGGCATGAGCGGCACCTAGTTTTATGCATTTATAACTTTAATGCTTAAAAGCGTTTAATTATTAAAGAAAAATATAGTGACATTTATGGACACTTCATTTATAATTGATTTAATCATACATGAAATATTCTAAATTTTTCATTGATAAAACAATCGGGGTGGATGTTCGAGGATCCGGATGGGATTTTTTTAGTTTGAATCCGCTGAACCGATTTCTATTTTAAAAAACGAAGGGATGGATTTGTAATGAGCAACAAAGAGCTTGATGGACTTCGTAATCAACTGGATGATGTGAACCTTCAGTTATTACATCTTATTAATCAACGTGCTGAACTTGTACAGGAAATTGGTCGCGTTAAAGAAAAACAAGGTGTAAACCGTTACGATCCGGTCCGTGAAAGAACAATGCTGGATCTTATCGAAGCCAATAATCAAGGACCGCTTGATCTTGGTTCGATTAAACATATTTTCAAAGAAATCTTTAAATTGGGCTTGGAGCTGCAAAAGGATGATCAGAAGAAGACGCTTCTTGTATCAAGAAAACAAAAAGCTGAAGACACGATCATCGACATTAAGGGTGAATTGGTAGGTAACGGGATCCCTAGCTTCGTTTTCGGACCATGTGCCGTTGAATCTTATGAACAGACAGCTGCGGTGGCGGAAGTCATTAAAGCTAAAGGTTTGAAATTGATGCGCGGCGGTGCCTTTAAGCCACGTACATCTCCATATGACTTCCAAGGGCTTGGTTTGGAAGGTTTACAAATACTTAAACGCGTTGCTGATGAATACGGCTTGGCTGTCATCAGTGAAATCGTGAGTGCCAATGATATTGAAGCGGCGATCGATCATATCGATGTCATCCAAATCGGGGCGCGGAACATGCAGAACTTCGACTTGCTAAAAGCGGCAGGTGCAGTAAATAAACCAGTTCTGTTAAAACGCGGACTGGCTGCAACGATTGAAGAGTTCATTCATGCAGCGGAATACATCATGTCGCAGGGCAATGGCAACATCATCCTTTGTGAACGCGGTATCCGCACTTACGAAAAAGCAACAAGAAATACACTTGATATCTCTGCTGTACCGATCTTAAAACAAGAAACACATTTACCGGTCATGGTTGATGTAACGCATTCAACTGGACGTCGCGATCTATTGCTTCCTACGGCTAAAGCGGCTCTTGCAATCGGTGCTGACGGTGTTATGGCTGAAGTGCATCCGGATCCTTCCGTTGCTCTATCGGATTCTGCACAGCAAATGGACTTCAAACAATTTGATGAATTCTACGATGAAATTAAACGTTTGAACTGGGTAACTGTTTAAGCTAAGAATGTCTTGAATTGATCTATTTACGGCCCTTACCAACTTGGCAAGGGCTTTTTTTAATGGTAAAATACTAGTTTTTACAGAAAAACCTTCGAAATAAGCACTATTGGATTGCAGGAAAGATTCGACTATCGTATGATAAATAACAAGAATGAGAACTGTTCGGAAGATTGAGTCATACATAAAGTGATATCTATGTGAATTTTATACTTGAATAGGGTATTGAATATTTGACTGAGAAGAGAGTAGGACTGTTTTTTGTTAGGCAGATCGTTCCTAAAATAATCTTCCTTATAGAGAAAAACGCATAAAAGATTTTTTTCCGAAATAATTCGGGTCTTTTATGGGGAAAATGAAAGAAATGGAGGAATGGATGAATGAATAATATAACCATTTATGATGTGGCACGTGAGGCGAATGTTTCCATGGCCACCGTTTCCCGCGTAGTTAACGGGAATCCAAATGTAAAGCCTGCAACAAGGAAGAAAGTTTCCGATGTGATTGAAAAGTTAGGGTACCGACCGAATGCAGTGGCAAGGGGACTTGCCTCGAAGAAAACGACTACTGTCGGGGTCATCATCCCGGATATCTCGAGCATCTTTTTTGCCGAATTGGCACGGGGCATAGAAGATATAGCCACCATGTATAAATACAATATCATTCTAAGCAGTTCTGATGAGAATATAGATAAGGAATTCCATTTGCTGAATACGATGCTTGGAAAACAAGTGGATGGCATCGTATTCATGGGCGGCAACATTTCTGATGAGCATGTCAAAGAGTTTACGAATTCACCGGTTCCGATCGTTCTGGCAGGTTCGGTAGATGAAAGCGGGCAAGTTCCATCTGTTAATATTGATTATGAGGCGGCGGCATTTGACGCAGTGACCTTCTTTGCTAATAAAGGCCACAAGCATATCGCTTTTGTAAGCGGAAACCCTTCCGCGCTGATTAATGAAATGAAACTGACTGGATATAAACGAGGATTGAAAGAAGCTGGTCTTTCATTTGATGAAAGATATATTGTTGAAGGTGATTATACATATGATTCAGGAATTGAATCTTTTGAAAAGTACCTGGAAGTTGAAGACAGGCCGACGGCTTTCATCGCCGGTGCTGATGAAATGGCGCTTGGTATTGTCCATGCCGCACAGGACAAAGGGTATAATGTACCGGAAGACTTTGAAGTGATCAGCTTCGATAATACGAGATTGACATTGATGGTGCGTCCGCAAATCACAACGATCGTTCAACCTTTATATGATATTGGTGCGGTTGCGATGAGGCTTCTTACAAAGTTGATGAATAAAGAACAAGTGGAGGAAGGTCTTGAAAAGGTGATCCTGCCGCATCGGATTGAAAACCGTCAATCAACGAAATAAACTGGTTTGGAGAGTGTCCCGATGGCACTCTCTTTTTGTTTCCCAAATGTTTGACCGAACAAAAAAAGATCGTTTTTCAACGATCTTTTGGTTAACTTTGTTCATTGCTTTTCGATGTTTGCTTGGAAGACCTGATGGGATAAAGAGCCTTTTCAAGCGTCAGGGCATTCTTCTCGGTAATTTCAGGCTTTCTCGGAATGGGTTCGTATATATCTTCCATGTCATCCCATTCAGCCGGTAGGGGAACAGGGGACTCAGGCTGCCAGCTATCGAGCCATTCCTTTGATAGGGGACCTGAAATATCATTATTCGTCATTTCAAGCCAGACCCTCGCCCAAGCCCTCGGGACGACGCGCCATATATCATATCCGCCGCCGCCTACTGCAATCCACCGTCCTTCGCAATACTTATGGGCCATTTCATGGGCCAACTTTGGTATTTCCCTAAATATCTTCATGGTCGCAGATAAATGGGTGAGCGGATCGTAATAATGGGAATCGGCTCCGTTTTGCGTTAATATGACATCCGGTTTAAAGTATTCAATGACCTCTTTAAAGGAAGCCTTATAGCATTCGAGCCAAGATTCATCTTCAGTGAACGCATCGACCGGGATGTTGAATGAATAGCCGTAGCCTTTTCCCTGGCCCCGCTCGTTAATCGTGCCGGTGCCGGGAAATAAGTAGCGCCCCGTTTCATGAATGGATAGGGTGCATACATCCGGATCATCATAAAATGACCATTGGACTCCGTCACCATGATGTGCATCGGTATCGACATACAAGACACGCGCCCCATATTTCTTTTGCAGGTATTTAATCGCGACCGAACTATCATTGTAAATGCAAAAGCCCGATGCTTTCCCGCGGAAACCGTGGTGCAGGCCACCGCCAAGATTAAGTGCGTGCAGGGACTGACCGGTCATGACGGCATCCACAGCCGTCAACGTACCGCCTACAAGCAAGGCGCTTGCTTCGTGCATATTGGGGAAGATAGGGGTATCCTCTGTTCCCAGTCCATAATTTACTGCCTTTTCAGGGGGGAGCTTTCCCTGGCCCGCTAATCTGACAGCGTTTACATAATGGTGATCATGGATCAGTTCCAATTCTGCATCGGTAGCCATTCTTGGCTTGATAATTTGATCATCATTGATGGCATGGTGTTTTTTTAATAAATCAAGCGTGAGTTTAAGCCGTTTTTGATTGAATGGGTGATCATCGTTGAATTTGTAGGTAAGGAGTTCATCCGAATAGACGAAAAGGGATGTATCATTCATGTGAAATCCCCGGTAGACTAGGCCATAAAACGGTATAGCCTTCTTTCTTCAAATCCTCCACCACCATAAATGGATTCATCGTCTGTACACGAATTACAAGAATTTTATAATCGGTTCCATTTTTTTCAGGATAAACAAGGGTGCTCAGGATATTCGTATTGCGCCTTTTGAAAATATGGGCAATATCATGAAGGGAACCTGCCTTATCCGGGATTCTGATTTCGATTTGGGAACCGGGCTGATTGACTCCTGTCAACTCAACGTATGAATGAAGTAAATCAGAACCGGTTATGATGCCCACTAACTTCCTGCCCTTTACGATTGGAAGGCAGCTGATATTGTTATCACAAAAAACAGCCCCGATTTCTTCCACGAAATCAAGCGGGTGCCCCGTGATTATTTCCGTTTTCATGATGCTTGATAATGGTTTTTGTAAATCATTTTTGTATTCTTCGGTACGGAAAATAGAAGGGGCAGCATCCCGAATATCACGGTCGCTGACTAATCCCACAAGTTGAAAGCTGTCATCGACAATGGGTATATGGCGAATTCGTTTCTCCCTAATGATCAAGGCAGCGCTATGGATGGTATCCGTTGGAGTGAGGGTGATGATATCCTCATTCATTATTGTTTCAACAATCATTTTCCTTCCTCCTCTTCCTCTCCTCTTTAATACATAAACCGATTCATAAAACGCAACTGGTCGAACTTCTGGATGGATTCCGGCGGGACTCTTTTGCCAATTCGGGCCATCAGGCAGTTGGCCGGGTGGGAACTGATTTCAGGATCATCTGTTGCAAAGTAGACCAAGCCACCCGCACTCATCATTTTTTCCATGACCTTGCGATAGTCCCAAATATTCAGCCCTGTCCCTTTCAAATCCCAATGCCAATAGTATTCAGTGGTGATGATGATGAAGTCTTCAACCGAATCGTCTTCCATTGAAAGGCGGATCAGGTTCTTCCCGACCGAGGCACCCCGGTATTTAGGGATGACCTCGATTGCACCAAGCTCAATCAGGTCCTCCATCTTGATTTCCGACCAGCGCTCCAAGGGATCGGGATATAAGTAAGTTACATACCCCACGATTGTTTCATTTTCACGGGCGATGAAAATCCTGCCCTCAGGCAAGTCTGCTATCTCTATTAACGCTTTATGCTGCAAAGCAGGGGGGCGAAAGGCGACCAAGTCTTCATGAAACTCATAAGCGGACATTTTTTCTCCGCTTAACGGTCCCTCGATGATGAGCGTTCCGCTTAATGTCTGCAGTTCCTTAGTGTAAAAGGTCTTACTATATTCCATTCTTTCACCACCCTTGTTATATAGTAATCTTACACTCTCGCATTCCGAAGCATCGCTTTTAAACCGAATGGAAAGCTTACATAAATTATACATGAAAACAAGGGGCATAATTCAGAAAGTTCAAGGCGCTTTTGTTACAGTGCTCCTTCTTTCCCGGCTATCATATGGATGCACCTTGACCATGACCATATACTAGTAACTTTCAACATTCACCAA
Organism: Peribacillus sp. YIM B13477; assembly: GCF_042787955.1. Taxonomy (NCBI): domain Bacteria; kingdom Bacillati; phylum Bacillota; class Bacilli; order Caryophanales; family Bacillaceae; genus Peribacillus; species Peribacillus sp. YIM B13477. The sequence continues at coordinate 17,640 of NZ_JBHZPD010000013.1, read as the reverse complement.
GAAGGGATTTCCCTAATATGGAAGTACCCAATATTTTAAAAATTGAGATAATTCGATTCTTATACTATAATAAAAATATAGAGCCGAATGAAGGGGGAGTTTGTCGTATGAATGTGAAAGCGTTACCAGTAGTGGAAGGTAATTTTAATTTAAAGAATTATGATGAAAAATACAATAAGTTTGACTGGTCTGAGACGGAAAAGGAATTCTCCTGGTCTGAAACCGGTAAAGTGAATCTTGCGTATGAAGCCATTGACCGCCATGTCGAAACATACAAAAAGAATAAAGTGGCCCTTTATTACAAAGACGATAAAAGAAATGAAAAGTATACATTCAAGGAAATGAAAGAATATACGAACCAAGCGGCCAATGTATTCAAGAACATTGCCAATGTGGAAAAAGGTGATCGTGTTTTCATTTTCATGCCTCGCTCCCCGGAGCTGTATTTTGCATTGTTGGGTGCGATTAAAACGGGAGCGGTCGTAGGGCCGTTGTTCGAAGCCTTCATGGAAGGCGCCATAAGGGATCGTCTTGAAGATAGTGAGGCAAGTGTGATTGTGACGACACCTGAACTTTTGCCGCGCGTTCCAGTGGATGAATTACCCCATTTAAAGCATATTTTCCTGGTGGGGGAAAATATAAAAGAAGAAGGAAAGTACCATCACTTCAATAAGAAATTAAAAGAAGCCGACAAAAAATTCGACATTGAATGGGTCGATCGGAATGACGGTCTGATTCTTCACTATACCTCCGGTTCCACAGGAAAACCAAAAGGGGTGCTTCATGTTCATAATGCGATGATCCAGCATTATCAAACGGCAAGATGGGTCCTTGATTTGCAGGATGAGGATGTGTATTGGTGCACAGCGGATCCTGGTTGGGTGACAGGGACGTCTTACGGGATTTTTGGACCTTGGCTGACAGGGACCTCGAATGTCATTGTAGGCGGGCGTTTCAAGCCTGAATCCTGGTACAAGACCTTGGAGGACTTTGGTGTCACGGTATGGTATAGTGCACCGACTGCCTTCAGGATGCTGATGGGCGCGGGTGACGAGATCGTTAAGCGGTTCGATTTAAGCACTCTCCGCCATATTTTAAGTGTCGGTGAACCGTTGAACCCGGAAGTGGTGCGCTGGGGAATGAAGGTATTCAATCACCGGATCCATGATACATGGTGGATGACGGAGACCGGGGCTCAGGTCATCTGCAATTATCCTTGCCTGGAAATCAAACCGGGTTCGATGGGTAAACCGATTCCTGGCGTGAAAGCGGCAATAGTGGATGATCAAGGCAATGAGCTTCCTCCGCATAGAATGGGGAACCTTGCCATCAAGAAAGGCTGGCCTTCGATGATGAAGACCGTCTGGAAGAATGAAGCGAAATATGAATCTTACTTTATGCCAGGCGATTGGTATGTTTCCGGAGATTCCGCATACATGGATGAAGATGGTTATTTCTGGTTCCAAGGCCGTGTTGATGATGTCATCATGACTGCAGGGGAGAGGGTCGGACCTTTCGAAGTGGAAAGCAAGTTGGTCGAGCATCCAGCTGTAGCTGAAGCGGGGGTCATCGGTAAACCGGATCCGGTTCGGGGGGAGATTATCAAAGCGTTTATCGCCCTTCGGGACGGATACGATGCGAACGATGAGTTGATTGAGGATATTCGTACATTTGTGAAGCATGGTCTAGCAGCACATGCAGCACCTCGTGAAATTGAATTCAGGGATAAACTTCCTAAAACAAGAAGCGGTAAAATCATGCGCCGTGTCTTGAAAGCTTGGGAACTTGATTTGCCAACCGGTGATTTATCATCGATGGAGGATTGAGAAACTGAGTCATACTGATTATTGAAAATGAAAAAGGCATCCATTGTCACATGGATGCCTTTTTGGGAGATTATAAGGAAACAGGCTGTCGGGGGTTACCCGACAGCCTGTTTTAGTTCAAGAGTGTCATTCTTCCCCTTCTTCCGCTTTAACCGTTTCTTGCTCTTGTTCATTGACTGTGCCTTGATCTTTGTCGTTCCCTTGAATTTCTTTATCTGTATTCTCTTTGTTTTGATCTTTGTCTTGAACTGGATCTTTTTCTTTATCCGTTTCCGTTTCTTGTTGTATATCTTTTTCCGGTTGTTTATCTGTATTTTTGTCTGGAGCGTTCTCTTCTTTTGAGTCTGTTTTTTTAACTTCGTTAACTACTTTATCTTTTCCGCGATCATCTTTATTTTTCGTGGAATCTTCTTTGGAACTTGTCTTTTTAGCGCCGCTTTCAACATGTTGGGAAGGGGCTGATTCTTTACCGACAATGTCGACGGCCGTTACGTAATAAGATCCGCCAGATCCGACTTTGTAAACAAGATTCTCCCCAGCATTGATGCTCGCCACTTTTTTGCCGTCTTTATAGACACGATAACCGACGACATCTCCTTCATGATGCAAGCCCCATGTAATCTTATCGTTGCTGATCGTTATGGATAGGGGATCTGGTGCTTTGCCATTATCATTCAATTTCGCTGTCGCCCCGACGAGATTTCCTGATTTTTCGGCTCCGGGAATCACGGATCCCGGGTCAATGACATATCTCAATCCGATATCTGCAAAGGAATCTGGATTCAACATGAACCCGCCGCTTTTGAATTCGCCAGGTGTTTGCGGAAGGGCTGCGTAGCGTTTGCTGCCCACTGATACATATTGTCCATCTATGAAACTATCATCCGCCCTGGATGGAGCATACTTGGCGATGAATAAATCCGATTTGACAAGCCCGGCCTTTTGGCATGAGCTTGAAGGCAGCAGTCCTGAAACGCCACAGAAGGAACGGCTGACAATTCCGCCAGGCATTTCGAATCGCTTATCGGGGTCGATGAGTTTAGGGTCGACTTTATATGCGGCATTGATCAGATCTGCCCAATAATACATATTACGTTTATTATATTCAAGACCATTATAAGTCCCTTGCAAGGATTTTGGCTTGTCATAACCGAGCCATGTCCCGAACGATACATTCGGGTTGCTGGCTACAAACCAGGCATCCCAATAGTTTTGTGAAGTACCGGTTTTACCTGCCCAATCGCTTGAGAAAGCAAGGCGGTTCCTGACCGAGGCCGCCGTCCCGCTGTTTACGACATCACGCATCATATCGAGCGTCAGGTAAGCGGCTTGCGGAGAGAAAACATCCACTGGTTTCACTTTATGCTGATAGATGACTTTGCCATCTTTCGAAACGATTTTATCGATCATATAAGCATCTATGAATTCTCCTGAATTGGCAAAAGTGCCATATGCATTGACGTTTTCTTCAACGGTTACACCTTTTTCCATCGCACCCAATGACACGGCAAGATTGGAGTAATCCCCTTTCGTCACGGTGGAGAAGCCCATTTTTTCCAAATACGAAGCGGGGCTCAGGTTGATGATTTTCTTGTAAAAGAGCGCTGCCGGGATGTTATAGGAATTCTTCAGGGCCTCGCGGGCAGTCGATACTCCCGTATAGCTGCCGCCGCCATAGTTTCCTGGACTCCACGGTTTGCCGCCTGTTGGAATGGAGATCGGCACGTTGGCCGATACGCTGCCAGGCGAGATCTTGCCCAGCTCGATGCCTGGACCATATATCACCAGCGGCTTCATCGTTGATCCGTTCGAGCGCAATGATGCGGTGGCATGGTTCGTCTGTTCCCGCTTGAAATCGCGGCCGCCTACGAAACTGATGATTTTCCCTGTTTTATTCTCGATAAGAATCGCTCCGGCCTCTACGGGCTGGCTCACAGTCTTCATTTCCTTCGTATCCGGGTCGGGGACTTGCGCCAGTTTATCGTACCCGAAATTTGGATAGTTTTTCGTTACTTCCTGCATCTTGTCATAAATCTTTTTGTTGACGGTCGTATATACCTTATAGCCATTTTGCCGCAGCTTACGGTCGGCAAGTGCTAGATATTGAGCTTTTAAATCATCATTCTTTAAATCTTTCTCTTCATATCCATCTTCTTTTGCCAGACTGACAGAGAGGATTTCGATGGAGCGTTTTTCGATTTCATCGATGAGCCATGGATATTTCTCGGATGGCATCTCCGTTTTACCGATAAAGTCTTTAGTAATGTCGTATGCGTTTGCTTTAGCATATTCTTCTTTTGTTATGTACCCGTTACTATACATCCGCTTTAAAACGGTTTTCATCCGGTTGATGCCGGGCTTTTGATTTTCCTTCAATTTTCCTTTCTGGGTATATGGTGTATATCCGAAAGGGCTTTGCGGCAATCCAGCGATAAAGGCTGATTGGGGCAGTGTCAGGTCTTTGGCCTCCACTCCAAAAATACCTTCAGCGGCGGACTCGACCCCGGCGATGTTACGGCCTGAAGAGTTTCGTCCCAAAGTGGAGACGTTTAAGTACGTTTCCAAAATCTCTTCTTTTTCAAAGAACTTTTCGACCCGGAGCGCAAGAAGAATTTCTTTTGCTTTCCGTTCAAATGATACTTCGTTGGTCAGGACCTGGTTTTTAATGAGCTGCTGTGTTAATGTACTTCCTCCCGATTGGACGGTTGCATTCGAAAATTCCTGGTAAATCGCACGCAGGATGGCTTTCGGGACAACCCCGTCATGCTCATAAAAATACTCATCTTCAGTAGCGATGACTGCATTTTTAAGATGCTTGGAAACTTTATCGATGGACACTTCCTCACGCTCAAGGTCACTCTTGAGCTTGCCCAAGTATACTTCATCTGCAAAGTATACTTCAGAGGTCTCTTCATAATTGTAAATGTCTTTTTTCAAATCTTCTTTTGAGCGTACTGGCTCATCATTGACGAGGGCAGCGAAATAGCCGGCTCCGACGCCGCCGGCGAATGAGAATCCTAGGATCCCGACAATAATGAGGATCAGTGTTAAATTCCAAATGACTTGGTATGTAACCCGCGCGTTATTATGTGTTTTTTCACTTTGGAAAAAACGGGTCAGCTGCTTCCAGACTGTTTGAAATCTATCTTTTTGATTATTATTCATCGTATCATACCCCCTGAAATCACATATATTATAGCATACAACCGGTAGGGGAAAGGGCATCTTTCTTATTTTTCTATAATCTGTAGGTGATGTTGACAAGGATTCTTATGTATGATAAAAGTTTATTAACAACAATAAAATGATTAAATGATCGCGATGATAGGACCCAGTAGTCAGACTATCCCTGTTTCAGAGAGCCGGTGGTTAGTGGAAATCGGTACAAATGGTATGATGAATTACTTCCTGGAGCATTTGCTGTGAAATGATTAGTAGCAGGAAACGGCTGACGACCGTTATTCGTCTTGAGCGGAGGGCGTATTATGTCCTCAAGTTGGGTGGTACCGCGAATTCATTCGTCCCTTCATATTTATGAAGGGGCGTTTTTGTGTGCTTTTTGCGGGTTTTTTCTAAGATGGAGGAGGAATATTTAATGGAATTGCTTAAAGACCTCGAGTGGAGAGGAATTATTTATCAACAAACGGATGAAGAAGGTTTTAAGAACCTTTTGGAAAAAGAGAAAATTTCTTTATACTGTGGTGTCGATCCAACTGCGGATAGCATGCACATCGGTCATCTATTGCCATTCTTGACATTGCGCCGTTTCCAGCAGCACGGTCATCGTCCCCTTGTGCTAGTAGGCGGTGCGACAGGACTCATCGGTGATCCTAGCGGTAAAAAAGAGGAACGTCAGCTGCAAACGCTGGAAAAAGTGCTTTATAATGCAGACTGCATAAAAGGGCAGCTATCCCACATCTTTGAATTCGACGGTGAAAATGGTGCGGTCATGGTCAATAACTATGACTGGATAGGCAAAATCGATATGGTTACGTTCCTGCGTGATTACGGGAAATACATCGGCATTAACTACATGCTGGCAAAAGATACGGTTGCTTCCCGCTTGGATACGGGAATTTCCTTCACTGAATTTGCGTACACGATTTTACAAGGAATTGATTTCGGTCATTTATACAGCAATTACGACTGTAAATTGCAAATAGGCGGCAGTGATCAATGGGGCAACATTACGACCGGCCTTGAAATGATCAGGAAATCCAATGATGAGAATGCCAAAGCATTTGGTATGACGATCCCGCTCGTAACGAAAGCGGATGGAACGAAATTCGGTAAAACGGAAGGCGGAGCGATATGGCTTGATCCGGAAAAAACGACTCCTTATGAATTTTACCAATTCTGGATCAATACAGCAGATGCAGATGTCGTGAAATACCTTAAATTCTTCACATTCCTATCTCGTGAGGTGATTGAAGAGTTAGAGCAATCCGTACAAAACGAACCGCATTTGCGTAAAGCGCAAAAAGCTTTAGGGGAAGAAATGACCCGTTTGATTCATGGTCAGCAGGCTCTTGACCAAGCGATCAAAATCTCTGCCGCCCTATTCAGCGGTGAGGTGAAGAATTTAAGTGCAGCGGAAATCAAATTGGGCTTTAAAGATGTCCCTAGCTTCGAACGTGAAAGCAAGGAAGATATCGGTTTGGTCGATTTAATCGTTGAAGCGAAAATTTCGCCATCAAAGCGTCAAGCCCGTGAAGATATTCAGAACGGGGCAATCTCCATAAATGGGGAGAAAGTGACCGATCTGCAATATGTAGTGACGGAAGCTGCCAAGATTGAAGGGGAGTTCATCCTCGTTCGTCGCGGCAAGAAGAAATACACATTAGTGAAATGATTGTCCAAAGCCCGGCTGAATCCCAGCCGGGCTTTGTTCTGCAATAATTTTTTTTAAAAAAACGTTGATTGGAACGTGGGCACTGCACCCCCTAGAGTCGCTTTACCCACAACCGTCGGGAGGATAAGCTATGATTTTAATTGGGAGAGGAGGATGGAAACCTAAGTCTAAATCTGCAGTAGTCACATTTAAAAGGGTGCAAAAGCCAATCTTACATGGAAGGGTTTGACCCTGGAACTTGATGCTATCTTTGAAAAGGTACCGAAACAGCTTTGTCTAAGCTCCAATAGGCAAGAGATTTCTGCAGATAAGAAGGAGGTAAGAATTACTTTCATTGAATGGTATGCTCTAACGGATTATCATGATTTTCTGGAATCTCCATCACGTCTACTCGAATTTGAGTCAGGATTTTTAGCTAATCAACATTTTATTATGTTTAGTCTTTGTTGTTTTTCCTCATAATTGATACAAAACAAAACATGGCTATCAATAATAGTATTGCTGGAAACGTATAAAAGCTTCCGTTGTATTTAATAGAGTGATCTACTTTTAAGCCATACAAATAAATAAATAGGATAAAAGAAACAGATAATGCTATAGTTCCGGCTATTAATTTCATAATATCACCTCTCTTTAGTTAATTTGTATTATATACTAAAAAGTGTATACTGTAATTATCGGAAAATTCAGAAAAAATAGGAGGGGTAAAAAATGAGAATTAATAACCAAAAGTTTTACATTCAGCTTCTTAGTCTTTTCAGCCTGTTTATTCTATTAATAGGATCTCTGAATTTATCAAGGGTTTCAGCAGAAGGGGGAGACGATTCCATTGTAGAAATTGAAGGAGCTAATGTGGAATTAACAGTTGATGCTCCTTACAGTTTAACAAAAGACGATGGAACCTTAGTATTTTTTGATACAGTAGAAGACTATAATGCTTATTTAGATAGCCAAATTATAAAAATTGTTCCTATATGCGCAACGTGTAATAAAACTACAACAACAACCATTACTACTAATACAGCAAAAGAAAAATGGGTAAACTATCACCCTCTTACAAACGCTTGGGCTAAAGCTAGCAGTTATACTATTTCTCGTGGGAAATCATATACTATTTCTGGTTCTTATAGTTATGATGGATTTAATGTGGGTGTTAGCGTAGCTCATAATACCTCAGTTTCTACAACAATCCCAGCTAATTCAAAAAAATACAGTAGATTAGGTGTTTGGTCAGACATTACTTTCAAGAGATTTAAACACATAGTCAAAAGCCCGACTGGAAATGTTATAAATACGTATTATTCAAATACTGCATACGGTGTTGGTGCTCCCTATATAAAAGTTAAATATAAATAAGAAATCAAATACAGTATCTATTTTAAATGAATATATTATCTACAATAATTGTCTTAGCCTATTTCGTTACTGTATTTCTCCTACATTTATAATTTAAGTAATGTGGTGGTGACTTGGCTTTCGCTATATTTTTACTTATTATACTACTTTATAAAGTATTCTTCTCTGATATTAAAAACGTCCTCCTATTTCAAGAGAACGTAAAAATAAGCAACAGTCCACAACCTATTTTTTTATTGGAGTTTTCTAAACCTCCCCTAATAAAACAGGTTATCATACACCATTCTAAAAATCAGGAGAAAAAGAAAAAACCCTAGAAACACTGATGTATCAATGTTTTTAGGGTTTTCCTAATTGCTGTTAACAAAGCGTTTTTATTAACGAGAGTAGAACTCAACGATAAGAGCTTCGTTAATTTCAGCAGGCAATTCAGAACGTTCTGGTAAACGAGTGAAAGTACCTTCTAATTTCTCAGCATCGAAAGTAAGGAAATCAGGAACGAAGTTAGTTGCTTCAACTGATTCTTTGATGATTGAGAAGTTGCGTGATTTTTCACGAACTGAGATTGTTTGTCCAAGAGACACTTTGTAAGATGGAATGTCTACGCGGCTTCCGTCTACAGTGATGTGACCGTGGTTAACAAGTTGACGTGCTTGACGACGTGTACGAGCTAAACCAAGACGGTAAACTAGGTTGTCAAGACGTGATTCAAGAAGAATCATGAAGTTTTCACCATGTACACCTTTAAGTTTGCCAGCGCGGTCGAACATTGTGCGGAATTGACGCTCAGTGATTCCGTACATGTGACGAAGTTTTTGTTTCTCTTGTAGTTGCATTCCGTATTCAGAAATTTTTCTACGTTGGTTAGGACCATGTTGTCCTGGAGCATAAGGGCGTTTTTCTAATTCTTTACCAGTACCTGTTAGGGAAATTCCTAAACGACGGGATAGTTTCCAGCTTGGGCCAGTATAACGAGCCATAGGATGACTCCTCCTTTAAATGTTTTTATTTTGGTAAAATAAAAACCGTGTGAATGTACGATCATGACCATTTTGTTTTCATGTACCTTCGCCCTAGCAGCAGAGGGTTACGAGATACACCTCTGGATTGAGGAACAAAATGAGAACATAAAGGCTATCACATAGGCTGCAATATTTTACACAAAGAGTATTGTATAATATTCTGCTCAATGAGTCAAGGACAGTTGTGATAATTATGGAATAGAGAATGGCGGCAGGAAAAATACAATTTTATCATGAGATAATGAATACAACAATTATGGATGGTTTCCGGGATTACTTGGAAGCCCTTGCCACGGGTTTCCTTTGCATCATTTAAAAGTGAAATGTCAACAGGGCCGGTGGGAAGTTATATATTGAGAAGGGTTCAGGAAAGGGTTTGTACCTGGGTACTGAAATGAAAAAGGGAGCAGGCATGGGTTGCCGCTCCCTTTAACTTTTATAGATGATTGGAAAGGATTTCAGCGAACTTCTCCAGTCCTTGCTGATCCATTTCGTCAAAACGGTCCGTTATCGGGCTGTCGATATCGAGGACACCAAGCAATTTGCCATCCTTCATGAGCGGGATGACAATTTCAGATCTTGACGCCGCATCGCAGGCGATATGTCCAGGGAATTGGTGGACATCCTCAATGCGCAGGGTTTTTTCAGTTGCCGCTGAAGTCCCGCATACGCCCTTGCCCATTGGAATGCGGACACAGGCCGGAAGCCCCTGGAAGGGTCCCAGTATTAATTGGTCTTCTTCATATAAATAAAAGCCAACCCAGTTAATCTCATCGAGAAACTGATTAAGTAAAGCTGCCGCATTGCTTAAATTGGCTATCCTGTTCGTTTCATCTTCGATTAAGGCAAGTAGTTGTTTTTGGACCAGTTCATAGTTTTTTTCTTTTTTTCCTTGATACATTTCGACATTAAACAAAAGCGTTCACCTGTCTTCCTCATATTTTTACAGCACTTTCTAATCATGATGCTCCATTGTTGGGAAATTGTCGAGAACTTACTAAAGGATTAAGGCTCTTTCGTGAAGAAGTAGTCCATAAGACTTGTCTCAAAGAAAGCGAGGGATTGCCTGAATGAATCGCCAGACGCCAACGAAACAAGCCATTGTGGATGCTGCATTGCATTTATTTCATTTAAAAGGCTATCATGCTACATCCATACGGGATATTGCGAATAAAGCGAAAGTGAACGCTGCCAATATTGCCTACTATTTCAAGAATAAGCAGGGGTTGCTGGAATTCTGTTTCACTTCCTATTTAGAAGAATATATCCTGGTCCTTGAGACGAACATGACGCTGCTTGAACTTAAAGGCCCGCAGCATTGCTTGATGAACCTTGTAAAGGATATCCTCGCTTTCCAGAGGGAAAACTTCCTTGCTGCAAGGTTCATTTATGGGGAATCTTCACTCGATTCCAATTTAAACCGTGAAATTCATTCGACTTATTTTACAAAGGAAAAGTCTTATTTTCAATATATATTGGAACAAGGAATCAAGAGCAGGAGTTTCCAGCAGGTCTCCGTTCCCATGTATATGCTGCAGTTGAAGGGATTATTGACGGCCCCTGTCCTGCATACCCATTATGCGATGGATGTGCTTCATGTGTTCCCGCAGGAAGCGTATTACACGAATATTTATGCCAATGAAGTCGGGCGTTTTCTGCAAGATACCCTATTCATTGCCGAAGACCTGCAGCCGCTGTTAGCCGGCCGGGGCTGAGGTGTAAACATGAGTTACCCATTATACCCTGCAATCAGTGCCTGATGGCCCTGACCCAAATCTTTAGCCTGATGGGCATCGGAACCATAAATGAGCGGAATGCCGAGTTCTAAAGCACGCTTTGCAAATCGTTCAGGAGGGTAGGGTTCACCGCATAGCGGCTTTACAAGCCCAGCTCCATTATAATCCAGTTCATACCTTTGATCCTTGATCATTTCGAGAACCTTGTAAACCCGCTCGTCAAAACTTGATGCCGGCGGATATCGATGCTGGAATTTATGGACAAGCGTAATGTGCCCGATCCGTTTTGGTTTATAAATGCCTAAATCAGTTTCTATTGATTTTTCCAGTGTATCGTAATATTTGGCATAAACCGATTCCACTGAACCTAGTTCATTGGCAATCTCAGCAAACCCATTTTCGCTGAAATCGATGCAATGCCAGCTGTTTTGATGCTTGATGAAGTGAACGGAAAGTATACTATCATCAAGGAATTCTCCGATTTCGTCGAGGAATTCTTTTGTTTCTTTTTCATACCCCTCTATAAAGTCAACCTCCAGACCTGTTTTGATCAGGATTTTGTCTTTATGGCGTTCTTTCAGTACGCGGAGCTCTTGAAAGTAATCGAGGAGCAGGGCAGCGTCCATCCCGCTGTCTTTTTCAGGCGTAGGATCTTGAAAATTTCGTGGCAATGGAGCATGTTCCGTAAATGTGATTTCCTTTAATCCTAGCTCGATTCCCCGCGTAATATATTCATCGAATTTATCCGTAGAGCCGTGAGGGCAAAACGGAGTGTGCACATGACCGTCAGCTTTCATGGTCCTTCCCTCCCAAAAAACAGGTATTTGTAGCAATTTTCTACAAAAAAATCATTTTTCTCGTCAAAAATTATTGCTAACATGGTATCATAAAAGCATTAAATTTAACATTTTTACAATTCATATATAAATAGCAAGACTGTAAGGACTAGAACAGGGGGCTTACCATGGATTACATAATTGGGGTAATTGTATTAATTTTGATTTTCATCATTTGGGGTTATTTTTTCAAAAAGAGATATTTTAAAGAAATCGATCGACTGGAATCCTGGAAAATAAGCATCATGCACCGCCCCGTGCTGGAAGAGCTTTCTAAAGTCAAACAATTGAACATGACAGGTGAAACAGAGGAAATGTTCGAAAACTGGCGCATTGAATGGGACGCCATCATTACGGATCATATGCCCGAAGTCGAAGGACTTTTATTCGATGCCGAGGAATTCGTCGATAAATACCGTTTCAGCCGATCAAAAGAGATACAGCGCAAAATTACAGTCAAGCTGAATGAAATAGAGGAAATGATCAAAAAGATCCTATACGAACTGAATGAACTCGTAGGCAGTGAGGAAAAGAATCGATTGGAAATTGAGGATATCAAAGAATCCTACCGTCAATTGAAGAAATCCCTGCTTGCACACAGGCATAATTATGGGAAAGCGGCTGATAAGCTGGAAAGCTCCTTGGATGAAGTGTTGCAGATCCTTCAGAAATATGAAGAAGAGACCGTGAACGGCAATTATTTGAATGCGAGGGAGCTTGTTCTCACCATTAAGGACAAATTGGCGGTTCTGTCAGTTAAAATGGAAATGCTCCCAAAATTATTGGTTGATAGCCAATCCGAGCTGCATTCCCAGCTTAATGAATTGAAGGATGGTTATGAGGAGATGTCAGGACAGGGGTACCTGTTGAGCCATATCCAATTCGAGCAGGAGATATCACGGCTTGAGGAAGAACTGGATCTATATAAAACACAATTGGAAAATGCCGAAACGGAAGCAGTGGAAAAAGGCATTAAAGAAATGCGCGAAAGCATCGAGGTTCTTTATGACCTTTTGGAAAAAGAAGTACTTTCAAAACAGTATATCTTGAAAAATGATGAAATTCTCAGGAAAACGATTAGTGACCTGGAATATGAAAACGATAAACTTAAAGTTGAAACCATACATGTTCAACACACGTATCATCTGACGGAAAATGAGCTCGATGCCCAACGGAAAATGGAAAAGCAGATTGCCCAGATTTCAAAACGCCATCAATTGCTCGTCTTGAAAATGGAGGATAATGTGATGGCAAGCTCGCTTATCAGCGAAGAGATGCAGGGGCTTGCAGTACAGTTGAAGGAATTACAGGAAAATCAGAAAGACTTTACCGTTAAATTACAGGCTTTACGAAAAGATGAAATGGATGCCAGGGATTCACTGGCAGAATTGAAGCGCAAAATGGTCGATACTGGACGTTTAATTTCAAAAAGCAATATTCCAGGTCTTCCAGAAGAGTATAAAGTGGTGCTTCAGGATGCCAAAGAAAGCATGGATGACGTTCAGGGTAAACTTGAAGAAAAGCCGCTTGAGATGGCCGCTGTTTATATTTATTTGGAAAAAGCGGTTCAACAGGTGGATAAGGTCCACGAAAAAGCCCAAGAATTGATCGAGCATATGTATTTGGCCGAAAAGGTGATCCAATTCGGAAATCGTTATCGAAGCAGCCACGATATGGTAGCCGAGAGCCTAAGGGAAGCCGAAGCGAAATTCCGAAGCTATGAATATCAAGCCGCATTGGAAACGGCAGCCACTGCCATAGAAAAGGTCGACCCAGGCAGTTTACGAAAAATCGGTGCGAACATAGAAGAAGTCCTTTCCTGAAAACCCGCCATGGCGGGTTTTTTTCTTTTTCTAGATTAGGTGGGAAGTTAAATCATTCTCGGGAATAAAAAGAAGCAGGTATCCTATCATTCTTGGATCAGTGTTTTACATTCTCTTTCAAATTCAATTATGTTAATATTAGAAGTTGCAACAGCAACATTGAAACTTATATTTAGAAGAGTGACCATCATAGATATAAAAACATGGAAGGTGAACCCATGATTTATTTTGACAATAGTGCAACAACAAAACCATATCCCGAAGTAATCGAATCATTCATGAAGGTTACTTCGGACTATTTCGGGAACCCCTCTTCGCTTCATGGACTTGGGGTGCAATCCGAAAAACTGCTTTCCGCTGCCAGAAAGCAGATTGCTGATTTATTAAAGGTGAAGAGTTCGGAAATATATTTCACTTCCGGCGGAACGGAAGGAAATAATCTTGCCATTAAAGGTGCAGCCCACTCTCAGGGAAATCGCGGCAAACACATAATCACGACAGCGATTGAACATCCTTCTGTAGAAGACGCATGCCAATCATTGACGAGAATGGGATATGAGATCACATATCTTCCCGTTAACGAATTTGGACAAATTGATGTAACCGATCTTAAGGATGCATTGAGGGAAGATACCATTTTGGTTTCCGTCATGCATGTTAATAATGAAGTTGGCTCGATACAGCCGATTGCTGAAGTGGGCAAATTGTTAAAACAATACCCAAACGTGCTCTTTCATGTCGATAATGTACAGGGAGCAGGCAAGGTTTCGTTATCATTGCGTGAAGCCAATGTGGATTTATGTACAATTTCCGGCCACAAGGTTCACGGTTTGAAGGGAACGGGCATCCTGTATGTTCGTGAAGGAGTTCGGGTCGACCCGCTTTTCCATGGTGGCAATCAGGAAACGAAAATCAGGAGCGGCACCGAAAATGTTGCGGGAATCGTCGCCCTTTCGAAGGCTTTGCGTATTAGTATGAACAATCAATTGCTGTATCATGATAAGCTTCAGCAAATCAAAACTTATTTATATAAAGGTTTGAAGGAAATGGACGGGGTGTTGGTTAACAGTCCCGAAGAGGGTGCACCCCATATTGTGAATTTTTCCGTTCCGGGCCTTAAATCCGAGGTATTGCTGCATGCACTGGAATCGGAAGGAATATATGTTTCGACGACTAGTGCCTGTTCTTCGAAAAAAAGGACGGTAAGCAAAACGGTGGACGCGATGTACCATCATTCAGCTCGTTCTGAAAGCGTCATCCGTATCAGCACTACCTATAGCAATGAAATGGAAGAAGCAAAGAAAGTTCTGGCGGCGATACAGAAAATAGTCGCTAATTTAGAAAAAATAATGAGGGTTGCTAAATGAAATTTGATCATATAATTATCCGTTATGGAGAAATCTCCACTAAAAAAAGAAACCGTAAAGGCTTTGTAGACAAAATGAAGGCACATATCCGCTGGAGTTTAAAAGATATAGAAGGCGTAGTGCTGACAGCCAACCGGGAGCGGATGTACGTTCTCCTGAACGGTGCTGACCATGTGCCGGTCATTGACCGATTGAAAGGCATTTTTGGAATACAGTCATTAAGCCCTGCAATAAAAATAGAGCGTGATCTGGAAGTGATGAAAACGGCCGCATTGTATTACCTTAATCATACCCTTGAAGAGGTAAACACGTTCAAAATCACGACAAAACGCGCCGATAAGGATTTTCCATATAATACCGATGAAATTAACAGGGCAATCGGCGGGCATTTGCTCCGAAATACAGAAGATTTAAAAGTGGATGTAAAGAACCCAGATTTGAACCTGCTAGTGGAAGTGAGACGCGAAGCCGTGTATTTGACAGGTGAAATCATCCAGGGTGCAGGCGGTCTTCCATTCGGTTCAAGCGGGAAGGCGATGCTGATGCTTTCAGGCGGGATTGATAGCCCTGTTGCAGGCTTCCTTTCGATGAAACGGGGATTGGACGTGGAGGCGATCCATTTTTACAGCCCGCCTTTCACAAGTGAGCGTTCACGTCAAAAGGTCATTGATTTGGCAGGCAAGCTGGGGGAAATAAATGGAAGCATGAAAGTGCATATCGTTCCATTTACGGAAATCCAATTATTGATTCAAAAACAAATCCCGGAAAACTACTCAATGACTACAACCCGTCGTTTAATGATGCGGGTCGCCGATCGCATCCGTGAAAAGGAAGAAGCCATGGCACTGATCACCGGTGAAAGCCTTGGGCAGGTTGCAAGCCAGACGATGAGCAGCATGTTTGCCATCAATGAGGTGACGAATACACCGATCCTGCGTCCGCTGATTACCATGGATAAGACAGAAATCATCAAAATAGCAAGAGAACTCGATACTTTTGAAATATCCAATCTGCCGTACGAGGATTGCTGTACGGTATTTACGCCGGCAAGCCCAAAAACGAAACCGAAACGTGAAAAAGTCAATTACTATGAAAGCTTCGTCGACTTTGAATCCTTGATTGAAAAAGCGGTCTCCGAAACAGAAATATTAACGGTTAAACCGGGTCAGACTTTCGATAAGGAAGAAGCGATGGAAGACTTATTCTAGAATCCTTTAATTACCAATAAAAATGTGCGAATGAAGCCATGTGTTTTAACACACTCTATAATCACAAGGAGGTGAAACACACATGGCAAACAACAACAGCTCAAACGAATTATTGGTACCTGGAGTTGAACAAGCTCTACAACAAATGAAATATGAAATCGCTACAGAATTCGGCGTGCAACTTGGTGCCGACACAACATCTCGCGCTAACGGTTCAGTTGGTGGAGAAATCACAAAACGCCTTGTTCAAATGGCTGAACAACAATTAGGCGGAGGTTTCAACAGATAATTTCATAAATATGGCTACAGAGAGCGGGTTTTAATACCCGCTCTCTTTACGTTTGTGGAATTAATTCGTGAACGCCGATTTAATAAATTCCTTAGCTTTACTACATAATTTTTTACTGTCTTATATAATATGAAACATTATTGGAATGAAGAAAAGTGCAACATTCCTGCTTGCCGAGACCCCACCGAAAGGGAGTATGTGTAATG
The DNA here is from genome assembly GCF_042787955.1 of Peribacillus sp. YIM B13477. Lineage (NCBI taxonomy): Bacteria > Bacillati > Bacillota > Bacilli > Caryophanales > Bacillaceae > Peribacillus > Peribacillus sp. YIM B13477. Next base: position 1,119 of record NZ_JBHZPD010000013.1, on the reverse strand, counting down.
ACTTCCACTCCAGGCACTCGCTTTCCGCGGGCGGTCCGCCCTTGGCCACGCTTTTCCCGGAGGAGTCTCGTTCCTTACGTTCCAATCAACTGGAACTTCTTTTTTAAGAAAGGCTGTTTTCACATACTTTGTTGCTATTTACCAGGTAGTGAGTTGTGGTTGATTTCCCCTCCAGGTGCTCGCTTTCCGCGGGGCGGGCGGTGAGCCTCCTCGGCGTAAACGCCTGTGGGGTCTCACCTGTCCCGCTGCTCCCGCAGGAGTCTCGCACTTCCGCTCCAATCAACCTTAAATAGATTCGTTTTAAAAACAACAATCTTTACGAAAAGAGCCTTAAGAAACATTGTATGGAAACTGCCTCTTTTTCTCCAATTCGTCTACAGTCTGGCGGTTCCATCAATTTTCCGGCAAAAGGAGTTCCGAATTGCTCTCGCCTCGAACCAAAATTTTAAAAGTAAACTAGATTATCCTTCAGTATTCCTTAAAGGATTGAAGAAATTTGCGACACTCCTGCCGAATAACTGGTTAGAAAAGACCCTGCAGGTGCTGCTTTGATAAGCTTGGCAGACAGTCAGTGGATAGGGAACGGGTTTCTGAAAGTGGGTATGTGTAATGACTTCCACTCCAGGCACTTGCTTTCCGCGGGCGGTCCGTGAGCCTCCTCGGCGCTCGCCTGCGGGGTCTCCCTTGGCCACGCTTTTCCCGCAGGAGTCTCGTACCTTACGTTCCAATCACTGGAACTTCTTTTTTAAGAAACATTGTAGGGAAACTGGCTCCTCTTCTCCAATTCGTCTTTAGTCTGGCGGTTTCATCAATTTTCCGGCAAAAGGAGTTCCGAATTGCTCTCGCCCCGAACCAAAATTTTAAAGGTAAACTAGATTACTCTTCATAGTTTTTTTCAGTATTCCTTAAAGGGTTGAAGAGATGTGCGACACTCCTGCTAGCCAAGACCACACAGACGCATGCTTTGATGAGGCTTGGCAGACAGTCAGTGGAAAGGGAACGGGTTTCTCAAATAAAACTGCAGGCTAGTCTCATCCCGAATTATGTTTAAGACTATTTAATCCTTTAAGTTTTTTTCTGTAATCCTTAAAGGATGGAAGAGATTTGCGACACTCCTGC
>NZ_JBHZPD010000012.1:0-88952 GCF_042787955.1 Peribacillus sp. YIM B13477 | reverse complement strand
TTGCTTTTTTGATAGTGTGTGCTCACTTAAAATTTAACGTTGGCGCTTTGTTTTGTTCAGTTTTCAAAGAGCAATTTCCACAATCATTCTTTCGAACGGCTGTTTATTCATCATAACACCTTATTGATTAGTTGTCAACTTCTACGAAGTTTTTAACTTATTTTAAATCGCTGTGTTTTTCAGCGACCATTTCACCTTATCACTTTCATAGTAAGAAGTCAATAGTTATTATTTCTTTCAGCACCTGCCGAAAAGCGATGAAGTTTTTTGCATGTCTTAGTTGGTGCTTATTTATATTAATCCCATTTCACTTTAAAGTCAATGCTTTTTCTCCATTTCTTATATTTATATATTACCGGTGATTAGCATCTTCAGTTTATCAACAATTCATAAGACAGCACTTATATAATAGAAAGACGAAAATGACCTGATAATTACCTTTATATCCTTTTGATGCTTCTTAATAATAGTGAAGTTTTGGAACATAACCAAGTTGACTTCATAATTTTCATTATGCTATTATATAACCAAGTAAAATAATCGGAATAGTTAATTTTATTAAAACCTTCTATTAACAAAACTTAGCTAAATCAAAGGAGATGGGAATATGACAGCAGCAATGGTAATACCAGGTGCGGAATCTTTTTTCTTACCCGGCAATTCTATCGGCATCCTTATTTGCCATGGTTTTAACGGAACGCCACAAAGCGTAAGGTATTTAGGTGAAAGATTTGCCGCCAAAGGCTTTACTGTCTTCGCTCCTCGACTGGCAGGCCACGGAACGGATGAATATGAAATGGAAACAAGTCATTATCAGGAATGGATACAAGATGTTGAAATGGCTTATGCAAAATTAAAGCGAACCTGCACCCATGTTTTCGCCATCGGACAATCAATGGGAGGCGCCCTTGTTCTCGATTTAGCGACAAAATTGGCTTGTGATGGAATTCTCACCATCAACGCCGCTCTCCAAGTTCCTGAATATGAAAGATATCGTAACCAATCGGTTCCACGCTTCATTCCCGAAGGCAAGCCTGACATAAAAGACGATATACCTAAAGAAATCACATATGACCAAGTTCCGTCAAAAGCGATTAATCAATTGCTTGATATAATGGAACATACCAGTCAAAAACTAATAGACGTTTCGTGCCCGATTCTTATCTTCCATTCACCAGAAGACCACGTTGTACCGGACTCGTGTTCCTATCAGATTTACGATACTGTCATGTCCGGTGATAAAGAGATGGTGCGCCTTGAAAATTCATATCATGTGGCGTCGTTGGACCATGACAAAGATCATATCATTGAACATTCCTATCAGTTCATTCAAAGGTTAAGTAAAAGGGAAATAATCGCTTCTTAAAACTCCTTTCTCCATAAATCAGGTTTACCCATACACTTCATGGGTAAATACAGTATATAAAGAAAAAGGAGGTAACATAATGAGCGGTTTATCAGACAAAGTAAAGAGTGCTGTAAATAAAGTTAAAGGTGAAACGAAAGACCAAGTCGGAAACGCGAAAAATGATCCTCACTTACAAGCAGAAGGTAAAGCCGATAAATTAAAAGGCAATCTTCAAGATGGCATTAGTAAATTGAAAAATGACCGTTAATTGCAAATAGCCAAATACAGGATTCACTCTCTTAACAAACATTCTCATTTCATATAAAAGTGACCCCCCTTTTATAGAGAAGAGGCGGCAGATGATCTGCCGCCTCTTCCTTCTTCAATTCGCTTGAATAACCACAACACACATATCATCAGGCTGATCTTGCTGCATTTCAGGTGACATCAAAAAATCGATAGGGGGAGATTCTTTACAATCAAACCATCTTGTCGAGACCGCTTCTTTTATTTGGTCGAGCCCTTCCGTCCCTTCTCGATCTATTGCTTCCATGACTCCATCCGTAAAAAGCATAAGCTGAATCTTCTCTTCATAATGAATGACGGATTTCTCTATTTTCATCTCGGTGAAGAAACCAACAGGACATGTCCCTTTTGAAAGGGAGACCACTTTTCCATCGTCCATTAAAGCAAATCCAGGAGGATGTCCGGCATTTACATATTCCACTGTCTTTTGCTCTGTATCAATGATCATATATATAGCGGTAAAATAATAATGCACTGGATTATCATCTTTATTAAGGGTACTCATCCAGCGATTCATTTCATTTATTACTGACACTGGGTCCGAATGGGTCCTGATGGCATCCCTCAATACGGAGGATATGAACATACACACAAGTGAGGCGGATATGCCATGCCCCATCATATCCAACAGGATGATCCCATACCGATTTTCATCAATGCGGTGCCAATAGTACATATCCCCTGCTAATTTATTCGCAGGTAAGTATGATGCCCTTATGGTTAAGTGGTCATTTATAATAGGTTCACTTAATAAGCTGCTTTGAACCTGCATGGAAAGATCCAATTCATTGCGGATTTTTTCATCCTGCATTTTATGCCAATCTTTTTCATATTTAAGTCTCAACCCCACGCGAATCCTCGCAAGTAAATCTATTTTATTGATGGGCTTCATTATATAATCAATTCCGCCAACATCAAGTGCCTCGGCCACCTTGTTTGAATCTTCAAGGGCGGTCACAAAAATGACGGGAATATCTCTAAGGTGAGGAATACTTTGAAGTCTCCTGCACGCCTCTATCCCATCGATCTCCGGCATCATGATATCAAGCAGAATGATATCAACTGAAGTCTCTTTAGGTTGCGGACTATCCACCTGTAAATATTCAAACATCTCAACAGCTGAAGTTAATGATAGAAAATCCGTATAGCCAGCTCGTTTTAGAATTTTCTCTATAACGAAAAGGTTAACCTGGTTATCATCTACGATTAAAATCGTCATTCTTTCATTCCCCTTTTGGCTTATATCGAGCGGCAACATTTATCTTTTTTATATGGAACAGTACTTATATAAAGCTCCCTTAACAGGGATTTTTCCATTATATTATAACGAAGTTCAGTCTCTTTTAATAATAATAAACTGCAGTCGAGATTCTGCATGGAGACCAACTCATTATATATACCCCTTCTTCGGATGCCTTAAACATAGTGAAGCAAAAAAAATGAAAAATAATTTAATCAAAAAAAGAAAGAGTCCGCATAAATGCGAACTCTTTCTTTTTTACAGTTTCCGATAAATCCGTTCCTTTGAATCAAAGTCCTCATAATCCTCCGAAAAGGATGATGTATGAAGAGTTTCCTTGCTGCCGACCGCAAGGAAGCCATCTTTACAAAGACTGTCATAAAACAACTGATTAACATAGGTCTGTAATTCACCGGTAAAATAAATCATCACATTCCGGCACATGATGATATGGAACTCATTGAACGAACCATCAGTAACTAAATTATGCTGGAAAAACACAATGTTTTTAAGGAGACCCGAATCAAGATAAGCATTTTGATAATCGGTTGTATAATACTCCGAAAATTCCTGGTTACCTCCAGCTTGCAGATAGTTTTTCGTATAAGACTGCATTCTATTTAAAGGTAATATCCCTTTTTCCGCATGACGGAGGACTTCATCATTCATATCAGTGGCATAAATCCTCGCCTTATCATAAAGCCCCTCCTCCTTGAGGATGATCGCCATGGAAAAGGCTTCTTCACCGGTTGAACATCCCGCATGCCAAATTCTGATTTCAGGAAGTTTTTTCAGGAGCGGTACAATATTTAAACGAAAGGCTTTAAAGAAATCCGGATCGCGAAACATTTCAGTGACATTTATTGAAAAATCTCTCAATAGCTTCTCGACATACCCTTTTTCATATAAAACCATTTCAATCATTCCGCTGATCCTGCGAACATGGTCCAGCCTCATTCTATTTTCAACTCTTCTTTTTATTGAAGAACGCATATATTTACGAAAGTCAAAGCCAGAAACGGAATAAATGGCCTCTAGCAATAATTCGATTTCTAAATCTTCTCTTTCTTCAATCGTTAAAGTATCCTTCATGAAAATCCTTCCTCACCCATACTATCAATCAATTAGTCAGCCATACTCTTAGGACTGATAGCAGCTGATCCAATTTTAATGGTTTGCTGACATAATCGGAAGCGCCGGCCTTCAGGCATTTTTCCCTATCGCCTTTCATCGCTTTTGCAGTTAACGCGATGATTGGAAGATCCTCGAATTTACTTTGCTCGCGAATTCTGGTCATCGTTTCGTAACCGTCCATACCCGGCATCATGATATCCATCAATATAACATCTATATTGTTACCTTTTTCAAGGAGTTCCAAACATTCAAAGCCGTTTTCAGCTGTAAGGATTTCCATCCCCTCATGCTTCAGCGCATTTTTCAGGGCAAATATATTGCGGTGATCATCATCGACTACCAGTACTGTTTTATTGCAGAAAGGTTTGGCCTTATCCCGATCTTCTTCATCCATCATACCTGCATCCTGATCGCCAAAAGGCGCGGCAGAATCATCGTGGTTAGCTGCTGCCACTTCCGGAGAAGCAGCTATTGCTTCGTCGACATTTTTCAAGCCCTCTGGCATGCTTGGAATAAAGAAAGTAAAGGTACTGCCTTGCCCTTCTTCACTATCTACAATGACCCAGCCTCCCAGAAGTTTGGCAAACTCCCGGCAAATCGATAGCCCAAGTCCTGTACCGCCATATTTTCTCATTGTGGCTCCGTCACCTTGCTGGAATGCTTCAAAGATAAGTTTTTGCTTCTCTTTTGATATTCCGATGCCAGTATCCGTCACCTTAATTTCAACCCAATTGCTCGCTCCTTTTGTCTGTATCCATTGTGCTACATTTTCTTCATCAGCTTTTTTGATTTGGACAGACACAGAACCTTTTTCCGTGAATTTAAATGCATTGGATAGCAGGTTTTTCAAAATTTGCTGGAAGCGCTGTTCATCCGTAAAGAAAATATCCGGAACGTTTTTACTTTTTTCGATTATAAAGTCAATGTTCTTTTTCTTCGCTACATGATCGAAGTTACGGTGCAATAACTCAGGAAGCTCACTCAGATTCATTTCATCAAAGACCACTTCAAGCTTTCCGACTTCAACTTTTGATAAATCCAAAATGTCATTGATCAACGTTAATAAGTCTTGACCTGATGAATTAATGACACGAGCGAACTCCTGTTGCTCTTCATTTAATTTACTATCATTAGGATCTGAAAGCATTTCCGATAAAATCAGGATACTATTGAGCGGTGTCCGCAATTCATGGGACATATTTGCCATGAATTCCGATTTATATTTTGAACTTAACTTCAATTCTTCCGCTTGTTTTTCAAGATTCAGTTTAGCGACTTGAAGCTCTTTCGATTTTTCTTCCGTTTCACGATTTCTCTCTTCCAATTGTTCATTGATCATTCGCAACTCTTCAGCCTGTGTTTGCAGTTCCTCTGATTGGGCTTGCATTTCCTCTGACTGTGATTGCAATTCTTCCGATTGAGCCTGTAACTCTTCAGTCTGTGCCTGTGATTCTTTCAATAAACGCTCTATTTCCATCCGGCCCTCAACATTATTGATCGTGATGCCCAGAGTATTAATAACCTGGTTCAGGAAAGTTTTTTGCAGCTTCGTAAAGGCCTCCAAACTCGCCAGTTCAACCATCGCCACCACTTCATCCTCAAAAACGACTGGCGCAATGACAATGCTTTTCGGGTTGACTTCCCCCAATCCTGTCGTAACCAATTGGAAATCCTCAGGGATATCTTCGATGACTTTGGATTTCTTTTCAAGGGCGCATTGACCGATCAAACCTTCGCCAAGACGGAATTCACGCCTGCCCGAATCTTCGCCATCTCCAGCAAAGCTGGCAAGCTTCACAAAGCGCATATCCACACCCTCACCCCGTTTGACGTAAAAAGCTCCAATTGAAGCTCCCATCATCGGTGCAAGTCTTGTAATGAACCGGTCAGCTAGGACTTCCACATCAACAATGCGCTGATACATGGTAGCTATATCTGCAACACGGGTCTGAATCCAGTTCTGTTCACTGATCTTTTCAGTGAAATCTTTTTCTTTTTGGTTATAGACTTCAAGCGATTCCGCCATATCATTGAACGATTTCGCTATATCACCAATTTCATCAGTGGTCCGAACCGGAATTCTTGGTATGACCGACAAATTTTTAAAATCGATATTTTTGATGACCTTCGTAATCGATTGCAGATCTTTCGATGTGCTCCGAATCATCCAAACAACCGTTACGGAAATGACCAAAATGCTGAGAATAACCGCAAAAATTACAAAACCGATCATATCTTCATAGGTTTGTTTCGAATTACTTAAGGTATCTTTCATGACACCTTCTTGGTAATCCTTAAATTCCTCCATCGTACTGATGACTTTCGTTCGTTTTTCCCTTTGGTCATCCATCAGGCTTGCTAGATCCGAAGAGTTTCCCGACTTTATCTTTTGGATGATTTCAGCCTCCGTTATGGAGTAAGAAGCATATTGAGTCTCGAACTCTTTCAATAATTGCTTTGCTTTCGCCTTATTTAACGAACCTGATAACCCGGCAATTTTCGATTCAATCAAACTATGATTCTCATTGATGATTTCGAGGCTCTCTGCTCTTTCTTCTTTGTTTGCATCATTAGCTGCAAACAAAATCTCACGGTCCGACCTGGAAAAAAGCTGACGGATTTCCATCGAATCTTGAACTTTTTCATAGCGATTTTCAACTATTTCAGTCATGCTGCTCTTTAAATTGTTTAGTGTAAACATCATGAATGAAAGTAAAATAGCCAAGAAAAGCAAGATCAAACCAAATCCCAACATTTGCTTTTTCTTAAAACCCATTTTTTTCCGCCCACCTTCAATACTTATTTATACCAGCCCGAAATAACGGCATTGCAAAATACTAGAACTCACCTTATATTCTTTGAAATGATATATAGATAGTTTCATTGTTCAAAATCAATTTTAACATTTTCCAAGCTATAATGGTTACCCACACTATCATTTTACATGAATTCCTTTTCCAATTAAGTAACAGTCTGCCTTACCATTGTCATAAATGGTCCGTACATAACAAAAGCCGAAAGTTTTCACTTTCAGCTTTTGGTGTGATCCTGTTTATTTAATCTTCTTCACTTCAACATATAAAACATGGTGGCCGTCCATTTCCTTTACAGTAAATTCATATCCGGCGTATTCAATTCTATCTCCGACAGCAATTTCAAATCTGCCTGTAAGGAACCATCCACCCAATGTATCGATATCTTCCTCCGGCAAATCGATCGCAAGGGTATCATTGACATCTTCAACCAATGTTTTAGCATCGAATACATAATGCCCTTCATCAATTTTTTGAATGAGCGGACGTTCATCCTGATCAAATTCATCACGGATTTCCCCGACGATTTCTTCAAGGATGTCTTCAACCGTTACAAGACCAGCTGTTCCGCCATATTCATCGGTCAAAACTGCCATATGAATCCTTTCCTTCTGCATTTTTAGCAGCAGATCATGAATGGCGATCGTTTCAAGAACACGGATGATGGGTGTTACAAAGGAATCCACCGTTAAAGCCGTTACATTATCTTCAGTAATCGTCGCTGTATAAAGGCGTTTGATATTGACCATTCCCACGACATTGTCTTTATCACCCTCTATGACCGGATACCTTGTGTATTGTTCTTCTTGAATCAGTTCAACAACTTCCAATAATGGCATGCCTTTTTCGATAACGGTCATTTCCGTACGCGGAACCATGATTTCGTTGGCAATGCGCTCATCAAATTCAAATATCTGATTGACATATTTGTATTCCGATTGGTTGATCTCACCGCTTTTATAGCTTTCCGATAAAATGATGCGCAGCTCTTCTTCGGAATGGGCCATTTCGGACTCGGAAGCAGGCTTTAATCCGAACATGCCCGTCAGGAGACGTGCAGAACCATTCAGTAACCAAATGAATGGGTACAAAATGCGGTAAAAGAGAATTAATGGCTTTGCAAATAACAAGGTTACCTCTTCTGCCTTTTGAATCGCAACTGTTTTCGGTGCGAGTTCGCCGACTACAACATGAAGGAATGTCACGGAACCGAACGCGATCAGGAACGAGATGATGTGACTTACAGATTCCTCTAATCCCCATTTAGTGAACAATGGTTTTAAGATCGCCTCGACCGTCGGTTCACCCAACACCCCTAAACCTAAGGCGGTTACTGTAATCCCCAATTGACAGGCAGATAAGTACTCATCGATATGCGATGTCACTTTCTTGGCTGCGAGGGCATTTCTATGCCCTTCTTCAATTAATTGATTGATACGGGAACTTCTGACTTTCACGATTGCAAATTCCGATGCAACGAAAAATGCGGTTAATGCTATTAATGCAGCTACTGCCAATAATTTTATAAAAATCTCCAATATGTGCGGGTTCTCCATATAGTTCCAATCCTACTGACCTTCGGATTAGACATATATGGCTTAATCCCAAGCACCTCCTGTATAAATGGTTATTTTCGTTGAATAAGCATTTTTGCCTTATAACATGAACCAAAACCATTTAGCCTATATCGTTACTATGCACCTTTGTGCATAAAACTATAGAGATAAATTTTAATCATACGAGCAACACTAGTAATGATTGGATCAAGGCCATGCTTTCACGGGATATCTGTTTTTTTAGAATAAGCTCACTTTTTCCGTCCTTTTCAATCAAGCTGATGAATTCCTGAAGTTCTTCGTTCAGGCCATCCATTTTATTCTTGAGCTGAAGACCTTTTGCCTCAATTGCTGATGCGGCTTCCTTATCCTTTTTAAGTATTTCTTTAATATCTTCCAATGAAAGGTTTTCTCTTTTGTATCCTTCGATACGGCGGAGCCTTTCAAGTTCACCGACTGAATAATAACGGTAATTAGAGGCGGAACGTTCTGCTTTAAGCAAGCCAAGATTCGTATAATAATCTACGGTTCGTTTCGTAACATTCGCCATTTCCGCTAACTCGCCAATTTTTAAAGTCTCGTTCCCAACATAGCCCCTCCTAACCGTCACGTTATGGTTTAGACAAATCTTCATGACGTTTTATTCTATTCCATAATCGTACATTATTTTAATTGAAATGAAAAATATTTATTATGCTCTTTACCCCTTATTGGAAAAATAAAAACCGATTAATTGAATAATCGGTTCACTTTTTGAGAGTGTATAAAATATGAACGCTGATTGGAACGTAAGGCACTCGTTTTCCACGGTCGGTCCGGGAGCCTCGAACAACCGCTCCAATCAACTATGTTTAAAAATTAAGATGGAACCCTTTCTATATACAAACTCAAACCGATTAATGGTTTAGTTTATGATCTGTTCCAGTGGAGTTTATTATTTTTTCGTTTTAACTGAGAATTGATTGCTCAGTATTTTAGGACCGCACTGGCATAGGGAAGAATGCTTTAGCTTTTTTATTGGTGTTCCACATGTTTCACAAACTTTTGCTACCATTTATACTGTCCTCCTAACTTTTGTTTCATGATAAATATATTATACTACTTTTATAATAATAATCAATACTAAATTAAAATAATTATAAATAAGGGCACCTTTTATTTTATTAACCTTTCTCTTCACAAGTGATTAAAATAAGGATAAAATATAATAAAGCACATAAGGAAGGTTGGTATTATATGACGAGTGAAATTCGTTCCATTCCCCGTCCCTTAGTACGTACGAATCAATGGGTCATTTTGTTAAGCGCAGCCACCGCCTTATTGACGGGACAAATATGGATATTAGCCCTTCCTTTAACAGCGGGGCTTTTGGGTCTTCTCTTTAATTTCAATCCAGTGATGCGTCTGGCAAAGCTCTTTCTTAAAAAGAAACCGTCCGATTATATTCCTGAAGATCATTCACAGCAACAATTCAACCAGGCAATAGCAGTCGTATGCTTAGGACTTGGATTCACTTCTTTTTTGCTTGGTTGGAATGTTACCGGTTATATATTTACCTTGATGGTCGGAATGGCTTCACTCATAGCCATTCTTGGATTCTGCATCGGCTGCTTCATCCTTTATCAATGGAAGCAATATACCTATCGCCGATCACTACGCTAATAGCACACATAAATGGGACTGACATGCGTCAGTCCCATTTATTATTCGGCTGCACGTAAGGAATTACTCTTTTTGACCCAAATGGCGGCCAATGCAATCAGCAATAATAATACAGCTTGCGGCACCAGCGTTTCCATTGTTGGATAAAGACCTATCGTTTCTTCAAATGGGAAGGAGCTGATCGTATTTGTCTGTATCACTTGAGAAACCTGAAGTGAGTGGATGGAGACTCCAAGAATCTTGAAAGCCAATGCATATATGAGTATCGTTGCCACTTTAAAGAATAGGGTCATCGGTAATTTCACACTGTACCGCAGCATGATGAAACCAATAACCACTAAAATGAGGAAGGCAAGGAAAATCCCGCTCAGCAGCTGCTTTAATTCCATATAAGGAGCCATTCCCGCATAAAAGATAATCGTCTCGGCACCTTCACGGAAGATGGATAGAAAACTGATTAAAGCGAAAGAGATGATGCTCCCGGTCGCAATGGCTTGGTTCATTTGCTTGCTGATATATCGGTTCCATGCATGGACGTTCGATTTACTATGAAGCCAAAGACCAATTGTCAACATCATCAATACGGCTATTATCCCAGTGATTCCCTCAATATATTCCCGGCTTGAAGCAGCCGTGATCTGAGAGAAAACGATATTGATTATGACCGCCAATATGGAACTGGCAACTAACCCCGCACCAACTCCTGTCCAAATCCATTTTTGTTTGTCCGCTTGCCCGATTTTCTTTAGGAAAGACAGCAATGTAGCTACAATCAAGAGTGCTTCCAATCCTTCCCGTAAAAGGATCAGAGCTGCATCCCATGTTGTATAACCCGTATCCTCAATTAAAGGGAGTAACCTTGTGTTTAAATCGGTTACGATTCCCTTTGCTTCATCCGCCTTTACATTTTTCGATTGCAATAGGCTGATTGCGGTCGGGACCTTCGTCTCCATATCGCTGTAAAGTTTGCTGTCCCTTGTGGAAACCTCCCCTTCTACATTAGGCCAAATCGTTAAGATTTCATTTAGCTTATCAACGGCAGAATCAATTTCACCCTTTTCAATATCCGATGCACTTCCTTGTAAAAGTTGTGTTACATCCCCAAGTGAATAGGTGTTCTTCTGGCTTCCTACTTCAACTTTACCAGCAAGGAAATCCTCGATTAAACCCTTCAATTCAGTTAGATTTTTTTGGGCTTTTTCCGGATCAGGTGGGTCTTGGGTAATCGCTATCCGCACAAAGGCCATTTTCGTTTCGAACTCACCATATGTAGCAACACTTTTCTCCCTGACAACGACCTCTGCATCGGTCCATTGATTCAGGAGATTGGTATATTGAACTTTAGCTTGATCAAAGTCACCCTCAGCTATCAAAGCCTCCAACTTATCTATTAATGGAAGTATCGCTTGTAACCGTTCTTTATAGTCAGTCTTGTCAACAGGGTTTTCGTTTGTATCATAAATAACAAGCGTACTTGATAATGCCGATAATCGCTTTTTGATTTCATCTGTGGAGGCTTGGTCGCTCACAGCACGTTTTACTGCGGATAGCTTCTCGTCGACTTTCCTCGCACTTTCGCTGTCCGTTTTTATCGTTTTCCAATCTTGCTCGAATCGCTCGATATTTTTCGATACTTCCTCAAGGTCGCCTGATTTCACCTTCATTAAACTATCGCCAATATAAACAAAGAGCTGATCATGGTTTTCTCCCGCCGAAACCATCTTAATATCAGTCGAAAGAAATAAAAGACTGACGACTAAAACAAATATTCCACTCTTCCATCTAGAAACGGTCATAGTGGTCCCTCCTTATTCATGAACTAAAATCGCCAACTGGATAATATCCATGCTGGCGATTTTCACATCCTCATTTGAAATGATATTTATCCAAAAAGGGAATCCCCGATATATCCACCCTTTTTCACACCTGGTAAACAAGCGAACATGGCACTGCCCCTGTGAACGATATATTCGTTGAGCTTATCATTCTTTGCCAGTCGCTCTTGTATCGGTATGAATTGTTTACTTGGGTTTCGCTGAAAACAAATGAATAGCAAGCCTGCATTGAAGCTCCCTGTTTTTGGATCCATTCCATCTGCATATGAATATGGACGCCGCAATATCTTTGCTTTTCCGTCCCCTCTGGAGAGACTTACATGTGAATCTTCTGGAATGATCCGATTTCCATTTGGGTCTTTAGCTTCGAGATCCACGGTATCGAACTCATTTTTCATTCCTAGTGGAGCTCCACTGTCGCGATGACGGCCAAACGTATTTTCTTGTTCTTTCAAAATAGTCCGGTCCCAAACTTCAATGTACATCTGGATTCGCCGCACCACCATATAACTGCCTCCAACAAGCCAGTCAGGACCGTCCTCGCCCTTCACCCAAACATGCTCATTCATTTCATTATTATCATTAGTATCCGGATTGACGGTCCCATCCTTAAACCCGAAAAGGTTACGTGGTGTCGTTTTTTGTGAATCGGCTTGCTTAGTCCGTTGAAAACCTGTTTGTGCCCAATGAATGATCGCTTTCCCTCTGCCGATCCTCACTAAGTTCCGGACGGCATGGAAAGCCACTTGAAGATCATCTGCACATGCTTGAATACAAATATCCCCACCGCTCCATTCTTCTTCTAAAGCATCTAAAGGGAATTGGGGCAGGTCCTTTAATTCAGCAGGTCTTTTTGATTTCAAACCAAATCGATCTTTGCCATCCTTCGAAAACAGGGTCGGACCTACTCCAAAAGTGATCGTTAAATTGGAAGGTGATAATTCTTTCGCTTCCCCCGTATCCTTTGGGGGCATATTCGTATTAAGTGATGTATCACCAATCAAATTCCCCGCTGTCATCTGAGCCGCAGCCTCTGTCCAATCCTTGAATAACTGGATTAAGTCTGATCTTTTATCCGTGGTTACTTCCAATGACGCGAAGTAAAGGTTATCTTGCGCTTCAGTGGTGATACCAGCTTGATGCGCTCCATAAAAAGGTACAATATCCTTAGTTTGTCCCTTCGCCTTTTGTTCAGAAAGTGTCAGCAGCCCGCCAAATCCGGATGCTCCTATCACGACTCCGATTCCACCCACTCCTGCCGTTTTCAGCATGTTACGACGACTCACCTTTTTTGTAAAAAGTCCGGTTTCATCTTTCGGCGTATGTTCTTTCAATTAAGATTCCTCCGTTACAATCCCTATTTGCGAAAGTGGTTCAGCCAATGCATCAATTGCTTGACTTAACTTTTTGACTTCAGATTCCTTTAAATCCGTATATGAGATGTATCCATCCCCTTCTTTATGCTTTTCAAGCAAGTCGTATACATCGTCAAAACGTTGTTGGATTTCCGCAGCAAGCTTCGCGTCCTTTTCTTTCAGCGCTGGAGTAAGCAGTTCATAGATCTTTTCTGCACCTTCAACATTTGCAGCGAAATCATACAGGTCGGTATGGGAGTATCGGTCTTCTTCTCCTGTCACTTTGCTCGTGGAAACTTCATTCAATAAATCCACCGCACCCGTGATCAACAAATCAGGTGTTACCTCAACCGTTTCAACTTTGGCTCGAAGCAAATTGACGTCACTCATTAATTGTTCTGCATACTTTTCGTAGCCCTTCGTTGTATTTTCTTGCCATAGCCCCATTTCAATCCTATGGTAACCGCCCCAGTCTTCATCTTTGACATCCCCTTCACGCGCATCGATTTTGGGATCAAGATCGCCAAATACTTCAGCGATTGGTTCCGCTCTCTCATAATGCATACGGGCTGGTGCGTATAATTCCTTCGCTTTTTCAATATCACCGGCAGATACGGCCTCAGTGAATTCTTCCGTTGCGTTTACGAACTCTTCTATTTCACCGATGGCATATTCCCGGTACTCGCTAGATACATCATCAAGCTTACTCGCACTTGCTTCTTTGGCATTATCATCTGCCGGCTTGGCTTCTTCCTTTTCCTGCGCACAGCCAAATAATAGGCTGGTTGATAGTAAGACTGCTAATGACGCATTTGCTTTCTTCATTTTGTATTCTCCCTTTGAAATGATTTGTAGATTTATATTAGCAGATAATGAGAATCATTATCAATATATATTTTTAATGGAAACGTGACATTATTCATTCTCTTTGAAAAGAATCCACGCTATCCCTTTTGCTTACGCAGGATAAGTAGATCCCAGCTGGCTAAAAATAAAAAAGGCAGCCTACATATCAGCTACCTTTCACGCTCACTCATTAACTTGTCATTTTCTTTATCCATAATTTTTGTGATTTCCTCAACAAATTGATTGATCAATATTAGCTCTTGTTCATTATAAGCTGAGCATAATTCTTTTGTGGCCATGGAGAGCGATTGATAGTGCGATTTAATCTGTTCCTGCCTTTCCGGTATCGGCATAATCATGACCTTTCTTCCGTCCAATTGATCTCGTTCCCTTTTAACATAACCCGACTTCTCCAGGCGATTGATCAGTGCCGTAACCGAACCCGTGCTCAATCCTGTAATTTTGGATAATTCACCAGCGGTAATCGGTCCTGTTTCATTCAATATTTCAGCACTCTTTAAGTCCGTATGGGACACCCCTATTTTCTGGGCCATATTTTGTTGAAATAAAACGGATCTCATTCCATACCGCTGCAATCTGTGTGTTAAACTCTCTAACAGAGCTGAATTCAACCTATTATCGCTTGACATAAAATGCCACCCCTTTTACACTTGAATTTATCTTGATTATCAAGATAAATGTTTTGTTTCATCTTAACGTTTACCCTTCAACCATGTAAAGGAAAATTCATGAGCTGGTTGATATGAAGGAGGAAAATAAATGAACGTTCAAAAAAAACAAAAATTCATTGTTGCCGGTTTACTACTGGGTATCCTGATGTCAGCAATGGATAATACGATTGTTGCGACTGCGATGGGAACGATCGTTTCTGATTTAGGCGGATTTGATAAGTTTGTATGGGTGACATCCGCCTATATGGTCGCAACGATGGCAAGTATGCCGATATTCGGTAAGCTTTCGGACATGTATGGAAGAAAGAGGTTTTTTATTTTCGGACTTATAGTCTTTTTGATTGGTTCCGCATTATGCGGCATGGCTCAGAGCATAGTGCAGTTAAGTATCTTCCGTGCAATCCAAGGGATCGGCGGAGGCGCCTTGATGCCTATAGCCTTTACGATTATTTTTGATATTTTCCCACCTGAAAAACGGGGGAAATTAACTGGCCTTTTCGGTGCTGTATTTGGAGCATCAAGCGTATTGGGACCACTTTTAGGTGCTTATATTACTGAATACTCCAGCTGGCACTGGATTTTCTACGTCAATGTTCCGATTGGGATCATTTCTTTATTTTTCATCTGGAATTATTACAAGGAGTCACCCAACACCCAGGAGCAAAAAATTGATTGGGGTGGCGCAGCAACTCTCGTCATAGCCGTTATCAGCTTAATGTTCGCTCTTGAACTAGGCGGGGAGTATGGTTGGAGTTCCTCTCCCATCATAGGCCTGTTTGCCAGTTTTGTGGTTTTCTTCGTTTCATTTTTCTTTTTCGAAAAAAGAGCAAGTGATCCAATCATTTCATTATGGCTGTTTAAAAGGCGATTATTTGCCACTTCTCAAATTTTAGCCATTCTTTATGGCGGTACATTCATTATTTTAACCGTCTATATCCCGATTTTCGTGCAGGCAGTTTACGGTGGTTCAGCAACAAATGCCGGACTGATCCTAACTCCCATGATGCTTGGTTCTGTATTCGGCAGTGCAATTGGCGGGATATTCAATACAAAGACAAGCTTTCGTAACTTAATGACGGTTTCCGTCATCTGTTATTTTGCAGGAATGCTTTTATTAGGGACCATCACCCCTGATACCAGCAGGACTTTATTAACTTTGTACATGATTTTGACTGGATTTGGCATGGGCTTTTCCTTCTCCCTTTTGCCTATAGCATCCATCCACAACTTGGAACCTAGATTCCGGGGGTCGGCCAACTCAACAAACTCCTTTCTCCGTTCTTTTGGGATGACACTCGGTGTAACGATTTATGGAGCGATTCAGAACAATGTATTCACAAGTAAAATGACGGATGCGTTTAAAGGAATGCAAGGAAGTCCGGATACAGCCGGATTAATGGAGGACCCACGCCAGCTCTTCCAATCGGAAGCACGTGCGGAGATTCCGGATTTTATCCTGGATAAAATCGTTCATGCGATGTCCGATTCGATTTCATTCATCTTCACCTTGGCCCTCATTCCGATCGGTCTTGCAGCCATCACTGTGTTCTTCATGGGAAAAACAAGGGTGGAAACACCTTCGAAAAAGGAATCATTGCAATAAACAAAAAGCGCTGCACTCCCAGCGCTTTTTGTATTTTCATCTCCCTTCTATAAAGGAGGTGAAGATTGCCGAAATATAATTCCGCTACTAAAATATAAGTAACACATTCACATACCGAGGTGAGAAGTTTGAAGATCGTATGTTTTGGAGACAGTTTAACCAGAGGCATTTCTTATGTTAGGGGGCGCCTTCGCATCATTAAAGAAAATTATCCAAACTCTTTAGCTAAGCTAACAGAATCTTTGCCATTCGTCGAAGTTTTGAATAAAGGGGTTTTCAATGATAACTCCGACCTGTTGGTTAGCCGGATCGAGAAAGACGTCATGTCGGAAAATCCCGATATCGTATTAATAGAGGTCGGTGGAAATGACTGTAACTTCCATTGGGACGAAGTAGCCAAGAATCCAGAAGGTGACCATGAACCCATCGTTCCAATCGAACGCTACCTGGAAAATGTCACACAACTTGTCAAGCAGGTTCAGGACAAGCATATAACCCCTTTCCTTTTAACTCTTCCGCCACTGGATCCTGCCAGATATTACAGATCCATCGCCGATAAGTTCGGTCATTCAATCGGGCATTTCGTTTCCCATGTCGGCGGTATTGAACATTGGCATGGGATGTACAATCGCCAATTGAAAAGCCTTGCAGAGGAACTAAAGGTGCCTTTGATCGACGTCCGTTCCCATATTAAATCCTCCGGTGACTTGGGTCCCTTGATTAGCGATGATGGCATCCACCTCACTTCAGAAGGATACCAGCAAATGAGCCTGGCCATTTTCAGTGATTTGCTGAAGCATATGGAAGAAGATAGGTTCCTAAAGCCATAAAACGGTAAAAAGGCAAAGCATGGCGCTTTGCCTTTTTGGGTTTTACAGACTTTTCACTTCCACGTTTTCCGGAAGCTTGAAAGGGTTTTCGGTATTGATCCGGTCATAAAACATCATCCCGTTCAAATGATCTAGCTCATGTTGAAACACGATTGCAGCAAAGCCCTTCAGCCGCATCTCTATTTCCTCACCATTACCGTCAAAAGCTTTGATTTTAACCCGTTCATAACGCGGTACATATCCTTTAATATCACGGTCGACAGAAAGGCAGCCTTCACTTTGCGGTAAATAGATCATTGTGGCGGAATGGCTGATGATTTTCGGATTCACAAGGGCATATTCAAACAGCTTCCCCTTTTCGTCGGGGAAATACATGACGAACATGCGTTTATTCAAGCCTATCTGATTGGCAGACAACCCAACTCCTTCACGCAAGTTGAACTTCTTTTGGAGTTTTGGATCCTGACTGTTTTTCAAGTATTGCATCATGCATTCCAGCGTTTCACGATCTTCATCCGAAATCGGCAGGCTAACTTCATCCGTTACCTGACGCAGAATGGGATCCCCTTCTCTAACGATATCCTTCATCGTAATCATATAGTCTTTTATAAATTTACTCATAGAACTTCACACTCTTCTACCATTTTATTTTTTCATGACTTAGACAATTTCACTTTAGCATTTCGCATTTAAAAAGTCTAATATCCCGGATAGATTAAATATTTTTAAATTCCGGACTCTTTAAACTCTCATACATAAGTGTTATTTCTTTCATTTAACATTATTTACCTTTAATTTAAGGTATAAAGACCTATAGATTACATGTTTAAAAATTTTATACTGAATATATATTCTTAAAGGAGATGAAAAATTGAACTCGAACTCTAAATTAGTTTCGAAATTGCTGCCGTTCCTTACGGCTCTCATTGTGATAATTGCTGGAATCAGTTGGTATGCTGTTACTCAGTCAAAGGATATGGTCATTCCTTTTTCATCGGTGGAAAAAACGATTAAAGCCCAAAATGGAGCTCTTGTCACCATTGAAGAAAAAAGAAATGGCACTCTTCACATCTCCACACCAGATGGAGAATACGTTTCAAGTATTCCTCCCAACAGTCAAATGATCAATAAACTTGTCGAAACTTATAACGTTCAATATTCTTTTTCATCAACTAATAAATCAGCATTATGGATTTTAGGCGGGTTAATGGCGGCCCTCGTCACAACCGGTGTCATTATACAGAAAAAATCAAAGGGCGGATTGCGGATCGGCAGCAAAAAACAAAGCCTTTCCACCCCAAAACCCTTGCCAGAGATAACTTTGGATGATGTAGGCGGTTTGCAATCCGAAATCAAACAGGAGATCCTTCAGACACTTACTACACTAAAGGAACCTGAACGTTCAGCTAAAATTGGAATTAAGCCGCCTCAAGGCATTTTATTATACGGCCCTCCTGGAACGGGGAAAACGCTGCTTGCACAGGCAATTGCAAAAGAGCTTGGTGCAAACTTCTTCTCAACGAGCGGTTCAGCCTTCAACGAAATGTTTGTTGGAGTCGGTGCAGCCCGTGTCCGCAGCCTTTTCCAAAATGCACGTAAACAATCGCCAGCTGTCATTTTCATCGATGAAGTGGATGCATTGGCTGGTAAAAGGAAACCCCAGGGCGGGGAAGAAGGCGAAAAAACGTTAACCGAACTGCTTGTCCAATTGGATGGGGGCCATCCAAATGAAGGCATTTTATTCATTGCAGCGACCAACCGGAAAGATATGCTCGATGAGGCATTTCTACGTCCGGGCAGGATCGATTTCTCTTTCCAAGTCCC
Organism: Peribacillus sp. YIM B13477; assembly: GCF_042787955.1. Classification (NCBI taxonomy): domain Bacteria; kingdom Bacillati; phylum Bacillota; class Bacilli; order Caryophanales; family Bacillaceae; genus Peribacillus; species Peribacillus sp. YIM B13477. The sequence continues at coordinate 69,908 of NZ_JBHZPD010000012.1, read as the reverse complement.
ACTTCCGGATACACAAGGAAGAAAGGAAATCATCGATATCCATACGAAGGGAAAGCGTCTAGCGACAGATGTCCTGGCTTCCCTGGATGAGTTGGCTGAAAGTACATCCGGTTTCTCCGGCGCTGACTTAAGCTCCCTGTTCGATACTGCCTCACGTCATGCCCTGAGGAATGAACAGGATATGATTCGTAAACAGGATCTTGATTACGCGATTGACCGTACGATACTTGGAGCGACATCACGTACTTTGAATGATGCGGATACGAAGCGGCGTGTGGCCATTCATGAAAGTGGACATGCCCTGATTGCTGCTTTGACAAAGCCTGGCTCCGTTAGAAAGGCGACCATCATTCCGCGTGGGGAAGCCCTTGGATATGTAGCGCCGATACCAAAAGAGCTCCATCTGGCAACAGCCAGTGAATTGCTCGATCAAGTCAAAATGATCTTGGCAGGCGGCGTGGCGGAAAGAATGTATTTAGGGGAACATAGCATAGGTGTAGGCGGAGATGTACAGCAGGCGAAACATCTGCTGGAACAAATGGTCGATACCGGAATGCTTCAAGATGGATTCACCCTCACTTTCAATAAAGGTGAGAAGGAGCAAAAGATGCAGGAATTATTCACGAAAGCGATTCAGGAAACGGAAATGTTGATTGACTCGAATCGCCTACAGTATGAAGAGCTCGTTGAAGAGTTATTGAAAAAAGAGACACTTGAAGGATCTGAAGTTCAGCGTATCGTTGACGCTTTGGAAATAACCGGTATATGCTCGAATGCATAATACTCTTCTTCACTAAGTCTTAAGAACTGATTTCCAGAGCCTGTTTGCAATAAAACAGGCTCTTTTTTTCATATGTGGTATTGAGCCGCAAAGCCAATCTTTAATTAATAATTTATGTAGGCAGTCCCTGTGCTGCTAGCAAAATGAAAGGGAGGTCACTGGCAAAAATCACAGTGGCCTTCCTTTACCAGAAACCTGACTGAATAAGTTACTTATCCGCTTCTGACCTGCTTTATATCAAGGGATTTAGCCATGTGCTGTTTCGGTATCTTGGCCTTAAAATCATCCTTTTTCAAACGCATCGCAAATAATAGGGCTATGACGAGCAAAGCCACAGAACCTAGGAGAGCAAATTGATAGGATATTAAATTAACATCGTGCTCCCCATTCGTTCCTATCGAGCTAGTGCCCACTTCCCCCAGAATGCTGGCTAGGATGGCTACACCAATGGCAGAGCCAATCCGGTTTTGGACATTGAACAATGTGGCCGCCATTCCCATCGAAGCAGAGTTGATATTGGTGAAAGTGGAAAACTGTACGGCCACAACAGTATGTCCCAAACAGATACCGACGCTAAATAATAAGGCACGAAGGAACCAGGGGTTGGCTGTCGGCCCGACAATGCTAATCAATGTATAAATGATGATTGTACCAATCAGCCCTATCCGGATCACCTGATGTATGCCCAGTTTCTTCGTAGTCCAAGGCATCATCCGGGAGGCCACCATCAAACCTATAGCTTCCGGGAAAGTGGTCAGCCCGCTTTCTAAAGCTGAAGCATGAAGCGAACTTTGATACATTAACGGGAACACGAAGAGCATCCCCAATAAGCCCGCCATTGAAAATAATGAAATGATGCCCAATGTCCGAAACAATCGATCGGATAATAAACGCAAATCAAGCATCGGTTCATTCACACGCAGCTCCAATAGAATAAATGAGAGAACAAGAACTGCACCGATAATTCCTGTATATATGATAACGGGGGAGTCCCATCCTTTAGATGGTCCTAAGCTCATTGCATACATCAGCATGGAAAAGCCTGCAGCTGACAATAAGAATCCTGGAAGGTCCAATCTGCCAGCAGTTGGTTCTTTATTTTCTTTTAAAAACCATACACCGAATAACAGGACCATAATTCCGAAAGGGACATTTATATAAAATGCCCAACGCCAAGACAGCTGCTCCGCAAGGAATCCGCCTACAATCGGTCCAACAGCTGGTGCGAATGCTATGGGAAGCACAAGGGAACGGGACACCTTTGGGCGTTCTTCAACAGAGAACGTTCTAAATAATATGGCCATTCCAACTGGTGTAAGGATCCCGCCTCCTGCCCCCTGCAAAACCCTGAACAAATTCAAGGTTTGAAGATTATTAGCGAATCCGCATAAAAAGGAGGCTGCCGTAAAGACACCCAATGCCATCAAGAAGATTTTCTTGGTTCCAAAACGATCCCCAAGCCACCCAGCTACCGGAAGGAATACAGCCAGGCTTACTAAATATCCAACATTAATGCCACTGGCTGAAGAGGGATCAAGGTTAAATTCACTACTGATCGTTGGCAGGATCACATTGACAATCGTCCCGTCCATCGAAACCATGAACATCGCTATGACATAAACGATGCTAACTACTATTTTAGGGTCCATTTGCATCCTTACTTCCATTTTATTCCATCAATGCTAGCAACTAGTTTTATGTATTTCCAGCAGTCCTCTCGATATATCAATGACCAGCCTTCTGGAATAACCAAAAAGGCGGGCCAAAGGGAATTTCGACCTTCTTCAATTATAAATTCATTGTAGATCCCATTTTCATTCACGAAACGGTTGGTCATCAGTCATTGTCCTCCTTCATAATTTTTTCAAATTCTCGATAGTGAATGTTTGTTAGCAATCTCCTAGTCAATCAATAATGATAATCATTATCAATCATAATCTACAGGTAATGATATATATTTATAACTTACTGGTCAAGTACCTTCCGTGGATTTACTGAGAAAGTCCTATTTCTTACCAGGCACATTTCTCTTCAAAGCAAAACGCAGGAAAAACTGAAAGATGCCCTTCCCCTTCAAACTCGTTGTACATTCACTCTGCGATCCTTCAAGGATAATCTTTTTGATAATTCCAAAGCATTTTCATTCGTGCCGCTTTTATGGGTGCCTTCCAGCTCCCACACGCCAAGCAAAAAGGAAATATCACCATTTCCTTGATTCAATCGGGAAAAACTTCTCCTCCTCCTCACGGAACCACTTTTTGTTCCAATGGAAAGATGGGCTTCCAGCCATTTCGAAACCGGCAAATCGCCAATCCATCCGGTGATCAAAGACAAAAGGTTCGGCTGGCAATGGCTTTAGCACAGAAAACGGAGATTTTATTATTGGATGAGCCAACCACCTACCTTGATATGGCTCATCAACTAGAGGTTTTGCAAATAGTTGAAAAGCTTAATAAAGAACAAAAAATAACGACTGTCATGGTATTGCATGATATTAACCATGCGTCCCGGTTTTCACATGAAATCATAACGATGAAGGAAGGGGAAATCGTTAAAATCGGTACCCTGGGGGAAATCATCACACCTGCCGTTTTAGTGGAAGTCTTTCGTATTCATGCAAGGGTTATGATAGATCAGGCCAATGGTGTACCCGTTTGTTTTGGTTATGACAATTTATCACAGCAAGAAGTATATAAAGAAACCGTTTTATCCAATTGAAAGGTGTGGTTCGTAAAACGTATAATTCATCAAATGATATTCCCGAATCAACTGATTCAAACCAACACCTAACTCCTCAGGTATGGTTTCCATCTGAATTTTATAACATAGTTGATTGGGGCGGGTGTAAGAGACTCCTGCTTAGAAAAGCGCGTCTAGGGAGACCCCCTAGGTACAAGCCGGGGAGGCTCCCCGACCGCTCGCGGAAAGCGAGTGCCTGGATCGTGGATTGGAAATCAACATCCAAATTGTACAAGCCAAAAACTGCAGGCAAACCACTTTTCCTTGAGTTTGTCTACAGTCTAAAGTTAAAAGGGATGTCGACAAGTCGACACCCCTTTTTTAACCGCTTTATAGTTTTTCCAACTGGATGATATCTGGTGTATTTTGTTTCTGGATCCCTGACTTTTGCAACTTCACTGCCGTTCCTTCAGGTAAGTTAGTGAATATAATAGGAGTGACCGTTGATGGTGCATTCCGTTTAATGAAATCTAAATCAATTTCCAAAAGAGGTGTTCCTTTTGTTATTCTTTGGCCTTCTTGAACAAGAGCTGTGAACCCTTCTCCATTTAATTTAACTGTATCCAAACCAACATGGATCAGAATTTCCAGACCATTATCCATTTTCAATCCCAGTGCATGATTTGTCGGGAAGATACTTAGCACTTCCCCATCGATTGGGGATACTAGTTTTCCGTTGACTGGCTCGATAGCGAAGCCATCCCCCATCATTTTCATGGCAAACACTTGATCGGGAACTTGTTCTATCGGTAAAATGGTTCCTTCAATTGGAAGGACAAAGTCATTTGCATCCAAAGCTTGATTTTCCTCTACTATATCCTCTGCCACTTGTACTTGTGCAGATGGACCTGCTTTCACTTGGCTTGGATCGACGCCATCCTTGACAAGTTGTTTCATTGCATTTGCAACGAATTCAACATTCGTTCCAACAATGACCTGTACACTCGATTTATTCAACTTCATGACACCGCGCGCGCCATGCCGTTTTAAGGCTGCTTCATTCACATTTCCTGAATCGGCCACTTGTAAACGCAAGCGTGTTGCACAGTTATCAATTAGCTTTATATTCTCTTTACCGCCAAGATCTTGAATGAAAAGCGATCCCATATCGGTATATTTATCCCCTGTTTTCACAATGGTTTCTTCTTCCACTTCTTCCTCATCGTCTTCACGGCCAGGTGTTTTTAAATCCATGATCTTGATGACAAAAAAGAAAATCACGAAGTAAACTGCCGCGTATACCAATCCAATCGGGATTAACCATAGCGGTTTTTGCGCAATACCAAAGTTCAAGAAATAATCAATGGCTCCTGCAGAGAATCCAAACCCATGATGGATATCCAATATAACAGCAAGTGCCAGAGAGACCCCGGTTAAAAGGGCATGTATTACATATAACACCGGTGCGATGAACATGAAAAGAAATTCAATCGGTTCAGTGATTCCTGTAAGGAAAGAAGTGAAAGCCAATCCAACAAGCATCCCCGTCACCAATTTACGTTTCTCTTTCTTAGCAGCTGCAATCATCGCTAATGCTGCAGCTGGAAGACCGAACATCATGATCGGGAAAAAGCCGGTCATGAAGGGCCCAGCAGTCGGGTCCCCTGCGAAGAAACGATTTATATCACCCGTCGCTCCATTGTACTCACCAAAGACGAACCAAACCATACTATTCAAGACATGATGCAATCCTACTGGAAGCAATAAGCGATTCAATACGCCGAATACGCCAGCACCCAATGCCCCTGCACCTGTAATCCAGTCACCGACACTATTTATTACATCTTGAATCGGCGGCCACACAAAACCGAATATTCCCGCAAGTAAGATCATCGCAAGCGAAGTGATGATCGGGACGAATCGTTTCCCTGAAAAGAATCCAAGCCATTCAGGGAGTCTTATGTCGGAGTATCTATTATATAGAAGAGCGGCAACTATCCCCGATATAATACCGCCTAAAACAGCCATGTTGATTTCTTTATCAATCGCTTGTGTACCATTCGTTAATACAAAGTATCCAACAAGGCCTGATAATGCCGCAGCGCCACTTCCATCTTTGGATAATCCAATCGCTATTCCCAAGGCGAACAATATCGCAAGGTTATCGAATATCGCCTTTCCAGCTGCGGCAATAAAGGCAATATCAAGTAAATCCGGTTGCCCTAAACGAAGCAATAACGCGGCTGCTGGTAAAACGGCAATCGGTAGCATTAAAGCTTTCCCAATCTTTTGTAAAAAATTTAACATCGAACTCATCTCCCTTGTACCTAACTTCTTTGATCAACAACAAGATGTATTAAGCGTTTTCATTTTATCAATATAATAACTTTTCTTTGGGATTATACTAGCACAGAAAATATATAGATGTCTATACCAATTTACTTGTAAATATACTATATTCTTCGAAAACAAAGTAAAAATATCATTTTTGTTCTTGATACTCACTAACTGGTCTAGACAACTTTTAATAAAAACGATAAAATGAGGGCAAAATATATGAGACCATTTCATGACTCATTCATTAAGTTTTACTTTCATAAAGGAGATTATGTATGAAAACATTCATTATTAATAATCTGATGGTTCACAGCGAAAAGGAAACATACAAAAATGGGTACATTAAAGTCGTGGATGGAAAAATTGCCGAAGTTGGTCCAGCCAGCCAATACAAACAGGACGATGATGCCAAGGTGATTACTCTTTCACCGGATTATCAGGTAATTCCCGGTGCCATCGACATTCATATTCACGGAGCATCCAATTCCGATGCAATGGATGCCACACATGACGCATTATCCATAATGGCAAAGACCCTTCCTAAAGAAGGAACCACCAGCTTTCTGGCCACTACAATGACCCAATCCACCCAAGCCATTGAATCAGCACTTCTTAATGCTGGTAAATATATCGAAAATCAAACTCAGGAAAATGCTGAAATAGTTGGAATTCATTTAGAAGGTCCTTTCATTTCACCGGCCCGTAAAGGAGCACAGCCTGAGGATTATATCGTTGATCCTGATGTCACTCTATTTAAAAGATGGCAGAAAATGGCAGAAAATCAAATCAAGCTTGTAACGCTTGCTCCTGAACAACCGAACGGATTAGATCTTGCCGCCCACTTAAGGGGAACTGGCGTCGTCGCCTCCATCGGCCATTCAGATGCAACATATGACCAAATAGATGAAGCAATCCAGGCAGGGACTACCCACGTTACACATCTTTATAATGGGATGCGTGGACTCCATCACCGCGAACCTGGCGTTTTGGGAGCTGCTTATCTTCGAGACGAGCTATATGTTGAACTTATTGCTGACGGCATTCACTGCAGGCCAGAAATGATCAAGCTCGCATATAACCAAATTACCAGCGAACGAATGATACTGATAACGGACTCACTTCGTGCCAAATGGCTTGAAAAGGGAACTTATGATTTAGGTGGTCAGCCTGTTAATGTTGACGAAACGAAAGCAACGCTTTCAGACGGCACACTAGCCGGCAGTATATTGAAAATGAACGATGCCATCAAGAACACAATGGAATATACCGGTTGTTCCATGACTGACATTATAAAAATGACGGCTGAAAACCCTGCCAAACAACTTCGGATTTTTGACAGAAAAGGAAGCATCCAAGTCGGCAAAGACGCAGATCTTGTAATATTGAATGACCGCCTGGACGTTGAAATGACTTTCTGCAGAGGAAATTTAGCTTTTAAAAAGGAGAATGCATAATGAATATCATACAAGTGCAGGACTATACGGAAATGAGCCGGACAGCCGCAGAAATAGTGATCGGAAAAGTCAAAGGAAATCCGAATATCAAATTGGGCCTTGCAACAGGCGGCACCCCTAAAGGAATGTACGATAATTTGATTGAAGATCACGTGACTAATCATACTTCATATGAACATGTAACATCTTTTAACCTTGACGAGTATATCGGCTTAAAACCAAATGATCCAAACAGTTACCATTTTTATATGGATGATTCCTTATTCACACACATCAATATAAATAAAGAGCGTACTCACCTGCCTAATGGCACAGCCGATGACACGAATGGAGAATGTCAACGGTATGACGAAATGATTGATTCCGTGGGCGGGATCGATCTTCAGATACTTGGCATTGGCCAAAATGGCCATATTGGTTTTAATGAACCTGGAACTTCCTTCACATCCGGTACACATGTCGTGACACTTGAAGATTCGACGCGCCAAGCGAATGCACGTTATTTCGACTCCATAGACGAAGTTCCGACACATGCCGTTACGATGGGCATTTCAACAATCATGAAAAGCAAAGAAATACTGCTGCTGATTTCTGGTGAAGAAAAAGCCGAAACACTGAAGAAATTGATACACGGTGACATTTCCGAGGAATTTCCTGCATCTATCCTAAAAAAACATAATAGTGTTACAATTATCGCAGACCAAAAAGCGTTATCCGGAGTGATAATACCCTAAAGGAGCGAAAGTCGATGATTGATAAAAACTCACCTCTTCCGATTTATTTTCAAATCGAAGAACAAATAAAAAGAAAAATAGAAAACGGTGAGTTCCAAGCGCACGATGCCCTTCCATCTGAACGTGAATATGCCGAGCAATTCGAAATTAGCCGGATGACCGTCCGCCAAGCCATAAATAATTTGGTGAATGACGGATACCTATACCGTCAGAAAGGAAGGGGAACCTTTGTCGCCGATAAGAAATTGGAGCAGCAGCTCAATGGGCTGACCAGTTTTACCGAGGACATGAAGGCCAGGGGATTAAACCCAAGCAGCAAGCTGCTGAGCTTTGAAATCATTCCGGCTGATAAGAAGATTGCCAGTGAATTGCACATTTCCCTTTATGCTCCCGTTTATGAAATAAAACGCATTCGGTTGGCTGATGATGTTCCAATGGCGCTCGAGACCGTGTACATGTCTGCCAATTTAATTAAAGGATTAACGGAAGAAATCATTAACCTTTCCCTTTACCAATATGTGGAGAACTACGTTAAACTAAAGATAGACTATGCTTCACAAACGTTGGAATCATCGATTGCTTCTGAATTGGAAGTGACCCATTTAGCAATTCCAAAGCACTCACCCATATTATTCATTCAAAGGAATACGTTCTTAATAGACGGAACTCCCCTTGAATATGTTAAATCGGCTTATCGTGCGGACAGGTATAAGTTCACTATCAACATAAGCAGATAAAATTGAATATTTTCATCACTATAGTCTTTTAATTGCCAAAGGTAATCGGAGGGTGTCACATATATGAACTCATACTTTGAAGAAGTGCAGGCTTTACTCACAATTGTGGGAGAACAGGAAAAGCAATCAATTAAGGAATCTGTGAAACATATCTCAAAAGCAGTCATGTCGGATGGGATCATCCATTTATTCGGAAGCGGACACTCCCACATTTTGACCGAAGAGGTATTCTACCGGGCAGGTGGGTTAGCCGCAATTCGTCCAATTTTCGTTGAAGATCTAATGCTTTTTAAAGGAGCTTCAAGGTCATCCCAACTTGAACGCCAAAATGACCTATCAGAGAAATTCATGCATGATGAAGATATCCGTCCTGGTGATGTTTGTATTGTCATTTCGTCATCCGGCGTAAATCCCGTTCCGATAGATGTAGCCACTATCGCAAAAGAAAAAGGGGCATTCGTTATTGGACTAACATCACCGGAGTATGCAAAAAGTTGTTCTTCACGGCATAAACAGAAGCATTATCTCCACGATGTCGTTGATTTGGTCATAGACAATCATATTGCCAAAGGTGACACATTACTGAAATCAAATAATATACCTTTTGGTTCCGGATCGACCGTGGTCGGGGCCGTTCTCCTCAATATGGTTTTCACTCAAGTCATCCAAACGATCATTGAATCAGGGGAAACCCCTCCCGTATTCCTAAGCAGTAATATCGAAGGGGCAGATGAACACAATCAAAAGATCATCGCGAAATATAAAACAAGAATCCCCCAATTATGAAATGGAATACATATTTTTTTGTTTCGGTTGTTTATTTCTTACTGTAGGCAAACTCCATCGAGTTGGTCTACAGTTTTTTTGAGAGTTTGGAAGTTGAGCGTTGAATTCCACTGCAGGCACTCGCTTTCCGCGGGCGGTCCGTGGTCCGGGGAGACTCCTCGGCGTTTGCGCCTGCCTGCGGTGTCTCCCCTGCACTCGTATTCCCGCAGGAGTCTCGCACCTTCCGTTCCAGTCAACAGAGTTTTAGTAATTAGACAGAACTCCATGGGCCAACAGTCTTTCTGCAACTTTTATTGAAACGCTTTTCCATCCCCTCTTAACTAAAAGTTTCATTTAACGAATGAGTGCAGGGCATGTATTTGTTGATTCCACACATTCGTTTCATGCACCAGCAGACCGTAACAGGTTTGTGTTGTAGACGAGAGTAACACCGATTGAGAAAGTTGGAAAACCTGAAGCTGTTGAAGATGCAGCTTACAAAACCAGTACGCCTGATTATGTGTATGATGGGACTTATGATTGTAATTCTTCCTCCACCGGGCGAGCTTTTAAATCCATTCCCATTTTATAATCATTCAAAAGGGTTTCGGAATAGGAGCATTCCGAAACCCTTTTGTCTACAGTCTGGAGGCATCCGGATGGAGGCCTTCTTTATTTTATATTCCCTTTTATTCCTTATTTTTTAAAAACGGCCACCAATTCGCGTTTCCAAACGTTGCAACCATAACCGGTATAAACAATGGCAAGATGACAAACGCATATAAAGCAAGCCCCACCAATATTAAAGTGGCTATCTCCAAGAGCGATAAAACTCCTGCTGGCATCATGGCAGCAAAGGTTCCGCCCAGAATGACAGCCGCCGAGATGATCACCGTTCCCATTTTTCTCATGGACAGTAACATCGCTTCCTTGACCGGCTTATCTTTCCACTCGTTAAAGCGATCCATCAAGAAAATGCTATAGTCAATGCCAAGAGCAATCAAGATGACGAAGGCAAAGAAAGGAACTGCCCAGCCAATGCCGGCATAACCGAGAATATTAACAAAAATCAACTCTGTAATGGCTGCCGCTGTATAATAAGTCAAAACGAGCGACACTATCAAATAGACAGGCATGATCAAGGATCGCAGCATGAAAAAGAGAATGATTGCAATACCCGACAGCATCAAAACGACCGTCCTTGAGAAATCCTCCCCAGACATCATGCCCAAGTCATGATGTGTACTTGTGATTCCCCCTATCGCCACCTGCGCGTTTTCAAGCTTTGTATCTTTCGTTACTCTTTCAACGGTTGCTTCAATCGAATCGATTTGCTCGATTGCTTCATTGGAATAAGGATTCGCCTTGAATACCACATCCATGGTCATGATTTTACCATCTTCAGATAAATACGCATTCAATGCTTCCCCGAATTCTTCGCTTTCCACTACTTCTTTGGGAATGTACATGCCTGTTACCGTTTTATCCGTTTTTGCCAGCCCTGATAAATAACCCTGTGCGGACGATAGTCCATCATGGACTTCATTCAGACCATCCGCACTTTCATTTAAGCCCTCAGTCAGATCAGTAAGCTGTCCCCCGAGGCTTGAAAAACCATTTAGGAGTTCTTGCTGCCCATTACTTAAGCTAGTAAGGCCTCCTTTAAATCCTGACAGATTATTTATGACTTCCCCCTGACCATTAGCCATGGTGCTTAGACCCTTTTGTAAAGTGTCAACACCTGAAATCAATTGGTTCAGGCCCTCCCCAAGAGAATTTTGCCCCTTTACGATTTCTTCCATATTTTCATTCGCCGTATTCAAACCGCCGGACACTGAGCCAAGATTCCTATTGAGCTCTGAAAGGCCTGCTGCCATGGGCTCCAAGCCACCCTGTGCCCCTTGCACTGTTTGCTTGATCGTTTGATAGGACTGATCAGCCTGTAATTCTGGATGAGTGGCTTCCATTTGCTCAAAGGAAGGATTTAAACCGGCAAGGCTTTGTGATACACCCGTAAGGTTAGTTTGAATTTCTTTATATCGACCTGTGAGCTCACTTAACCCATTAGCTGATTGTTTATAGCCTTCGAGAAGCTGTCCGCTTCCGGTAGCGAGCTTATCCAAGTTTAACTTGACCTCATTCAATCCGTTTTTTATGTCCCCGGTTCCTGAAGACCCATCGCGGATGCCTGCTTCAATGCTTGTTAATGCCTTCTCCACCTGACCTACGCCGCTCTTTAATTCATTGGTCCCGGATATGAGCCCCTCTATTCCGTCCGTCGCTTGCTTCAATCGCGGTCCTGAATCGGAAAGCTCACTGCCTGCCGTTTTCAATCCATCGCTGATTTGTTTAATGCCTTCATTTCCTTCCCCGATTCCCTTTTCCAAGGTTTCGGCTTGATAGGAGACAAATAAGTCCTTAATGGGTTCACCTGTCGGGCGCGTCATGGATCGAACTATTTCAACTTCATCGACCTTGACGATTTCCTGGCTGATTTTTTCAGCAAGTGCGACATAATCTTCCGAATCCATACGTTCGTCATTTTTTATGACAATCTGTGTTGGCATCGATTGTCCCGGGCCGAATTCATCGGAAATGATATTAAATGCCATGATGGAAGGAACATCATCACCCGCTTCTTCAAGGGAGTTATAAGAAATCTTCCCATCATACATAAACAAAAAGGGAACACAGACGATTGCGACGATCATAAGCGCCAATAATGGGCGGTTCAAGGAGAAGTTGCCTAGAATTCCCCATAGTTTACTTTCACTATGCGCAAGTTTCCCTTTCGCCGGCCAGAATAGCTTCTTTCCAAGAACCGCCATGAAAAATGGAACGATCGTATAAAGGGCGATCATTAAAATGAAGACCCCTATGGCAACGGCCGCCGCAGATTGATAGAGCTTAAAAGTAGAAAAACCAATTGCCGCAAAGCCAATCATTACGGTCAGCCCGCTGAAGAAGACAGTCTTACCGGCGGTTCGGTATGTCTCCACGATAGCTTCAGGCAAGGACTCCCGAGACGATAGCTCCTCCTTGAAACGACTAAGCAGCAGGATGCAATAATCAGTTCCGATTCCAAATAAAATACCAACCAGGAATATTTGGGTGTAAGACGAAATCGGAAAGTCCCATTTATCCACCAGGAATGAGACGATGGATTGGGAACATAAATAAGTGAAACCGACTGTCACTAACGGAATGATCGGTGTCACCACTGAACGGAAGACTATCAGCAATACAGCCAGAATGAAGACCACCGTGATGCCTTCAGTTTTCTTCAGCCCCTCTTGGGAATTGGCATTAAGATCTTCATCAATCATCCAGCTGCTTGTATAATAATGCTCGACATCCACTTGTTCCAACTCTTTATAAAGGGCATCGATCACTTCCTTAGCTTCCCGGTCCCCCTTGACCATCGTGATGGATGTCAAAACCGTTGATTCATTCTCCGAGACCAACTGACCTTTTAGCGAGGGCTCTTTAAAATGAGTCATGACCTCTTTAATGCCAAGCTCCGCTTTATTCTTTTCAAGCTTTTGGATCGCTACTTCGATCTCTTTCAATTCCGGGGAAGACAGCTTCTTATCACCATGAAATACGAGAGCCACTTGTGACTCATCCTTATCCTGGATCTCTTTCATTAGCTCATTGGCCATCCCAGAGGAATACTCTGCCGGTACATCCAGCTGGCCCTTATTCCGGACAAGCTCCGCCATATTCGGTGCCGCAAACAATAAACCTGCCGTAATGGCAACCCATACGATAATGACCAGCCATCTTCCCTTTATGATCCCCCTCATTTATATTCCTCCCGTTCCTCATTCTTCATTTGAATGAAAATTTGTGAAAGCTTCTCATATGTATCAAGGAATTTAACAATCTCTTCATAATCGAATTTCGTCATGATGCTCTCTACCAATTTATGAATCTTATTTTCCGTTTCCTGTAACAACGCTTCCCCCTCTTTGGAAAGCTTCAAATGAAAGACCCTTCGGTCAACCTGGTCCTGTTCCCGTTCTATCAATCCTTTGCCTTCCAGCCTGTTGATGTTAGACGTGACGGCACTCTTATTAATATAAAAGGCATCACTGATTTCCGTCGATGTACACAACCGCTGTTGTTGAATGAACCGTAAAGTATAGTATTGTTCGTTCGTCAGCACATCACAAATCTGATCTTTTATTAAAAGCTCCCCCATCTTATTGACATAGAAAGAAACCTTCATATATCGATCAATCAATCCAGAAACTTTTTCATTAGTCATCGGTGCACCTCCCAAAAAGTAGTTCAGTCATTTAACTATATGTAGAATACTATTGTTTTATTTATCATGTCAATCCCATGATAGTTTATTATTTCCAGTTTAACTTATGGTAAATAAGGGAAAACCCAAAATAAGCAAACAATCTACTATTCTAAAGGAGGAAATATAAATGACTCAAACAACTATCGAAACTCAAACGAATAGCAAACTTTTAAAAGGGATTCTAATCGGGGGGCTTGTCGGCGGTGCATTGACCTTGCTCGACTCCAACACGAGAAATAAAGTAAAGCGATCTGCCGTCCTTTTAAAAGACAACTCCATGAATATGATTGAACAGGTCAAGGAAAATCCTGGCGAAATGAAGGAACAGATGGTATCAGGAGTCAAAGGGGCAACTGATACGATTAAAGAGGCAATCAATGACGTTGAAACACTATATGAAACCGTGAATGAAGACGTGGTGGGTAAAGTATCCGAAGTAAAGGATATCTCCACTGATGCCCTTGGTACAGCGAAGGACGCAACAAGTGAATTAAAAGACATCAGTTCAAAAGTGGTCGTTGCCGGCAAACAGCTGAAAGAAACGCCAGCACAATCATTGAAATCCAATAATGATAAAGGTGAAAAAGAGAGTGATGAAATGGTTAAAAAATCAGGATTATCCAATCAAAAATCCATCTCATCCAACTTCTAATATATAAAAAAGCTGAGGCATTATGCCTCAGCTTTTTTTGTAGAGAAAATGGGCCCGGAAAATGTGCGTTTCATCAAATGAAGTTCCCGAACAACCAAAACAACACCTTCAACTAAATAGGGATGGTTTTATCTAAATTTAAAAACAGAGTTGATTGGAGTGAAAGGTACGAGACTCCTGCTTAGAAAAGCGCGTCTAGGGGAGACACCGCAGGCGCAAGCCGAGGAGGCTCCACGACCGCCCGCGGAAAGCGAGTGCCTGAAGCGGAAATCAACATCCAAATACAAGCCATAATAAAAGCTGAGGCATTTTGCCTCAGCTTCTTTGTTTCGGTATATCCTTCACTTGATACCTTAGTTAGAGTCCTCCAATTTATTCGTTATATCATGGTCTTTTTTCACTTCGGCTAACCAAACTGGATATTCCTCTTGTAATCTTTCAGAAAGAAGCGTTTCTTTAATTACTTCTTTACTGTCTTCTAAATTAGCTTTTTTTGCTTCCTTCTTACCGGTTACTTTTATGATATGGTACCCATATTCGGTTTTGACTGGATCACTGACTTTATTTATATCAAGGTCAAATGCAACTTCTTCAAACTCTCCCACCATATCGCCTTTTCCAAAATACCCTAGGCTTCCACCGTTATCCGCCGTTTCAGTATCAGTGGAATATTCAGCTGCCAACTTAGCGAAATCACCGCCTGCTGCAAGTTCTTTCGCAACCTTTTTAGCCGTTTTTTCGTCTTCGACTAAAATATGACTAGCTTCCACTTGTTCCGCTTGAGCAAATGTATCTTTATTATCTTCAAAATACGTACTGATTTCATCGTCCGTTACGGTAATTCTCGGTTCGACCAGTTTTTTCGTTTGCAGGTAAACCACGATGTCCTTTTTTAAAGCATCCATTGAAGAACCGCTTGCTTCCAATTGCTCTTTTAACGACTTTTCATCACCATAGGACTCCACCATAAGATCGATTTCTTTCTGGATTTCTTCATCCTTAATTTTGATTCCTGCTTTTTCCGCTTCCAATTCCACCAATTTATTCGTAATTAGCAGGTCTAAAGTATCTGCTCCGTATCCCGCAACAAGCGCGTCATACAGCTCATCCTCATTGATTTTCTCGCCATCGATACTCGCAATTGTCCTATCCATGGACGAAATCATCGCAAATGCCATGATCCCGGCAATGATTAAAATGCTTCCTGCCCAAATATATGCCTTCGTGCTTTTTAATAGTTTCATGAATAATCTCCCTTAAGTTTTCTATTATGATAGCTTATAAATATTAATTAATCCTTAAGACTTTAACTTAACCTTCAATATGTATGAACTCTATCATTATACTAACATACTTATATCTCTGCAGATATTTTAGAGCATTTCATTCTGCTATGGATTTACATTAAATTTTGGATGATTATAACAAAAAACGGTATTATACCGTTATATCAACTCTTGATATATAGGTAACAAAGTATAATTCGGCTTTTACTCGTGAATTTCGAGCAAACGAAAAAGCATGGTGTACGGAGGGAATTCCTACACCATGCTTTTTTATTTTGTTATTTACGATGCATCTTGAATTCAAGGAAGAGTTCATTGTAACGGGCCAAGTTTTTCTTCCCAAGGTTTTCGTACACTTCCAGTTTCTTCGTCAGTTCAGGTGATGGATAGAAACGTTCATCCTTAACCACTTCTTCAGGCATATATTTAAGTGCTTCTTTATTAGGTGTCGAGTAACTTACATATTCAGCATTTTGAGCTGCAACTTTCGGGTCCAGCATGAAGTTGATGAACTGGTGGGCCGCATCGACATTTTTCGTTGTTTTCGGGATGACCATATTATCAAACCATAAATTGGACCCCTCTTTTGGAACAACGTATTCGAGATCTTCATTTTCAGCCATGATTTCAGAAGCAACTCCCGACCAAACAAGGCCAATAGCCGCTTCCTGGGCTTCCAATAGCATGCGGCTTTCATCTCCCACTATCGCTTTAATATTCGGGGTGAGGGCATCAAGTTTGGTTTTTGCCTCTTGAAGGTGTTCTTCATCTGTATCATTCAATGAATAATTCAAAGAGTTCAGACCCATGCCCATCACTTCTCTAGCGCCATCCGTCAAAAGGATTTCATTTTTTAAATCTTTATCCCATAAATCCGCCCAGGCCGTTATTTCTTTGCCACCGAGCATCTTGGAATTGTAAACAATTCCAACCGTTCCCCAGAAGTACGGGACGGAATATTTATTCTCCGGATCGAATGGCAGATCGATGAATCGCTCATCGATATTTTTCAAATTCGGAAGCTTGGAATGATCCAATGGAACCAGCAAGTCTTCTTGCCTCATCTTATCGATCATATACTCAGACGGTATGGCAATATCATAAGTGGTACCGCCCTGTTCAATTTTAGTCATCATGGCCTCATTCGAATCGAACGTCTCATAAATGACCTTTATACCTGTTTCTTCTTCAAAACGTTCGATTAGATCCGTATCGATGTAATCGCCCCAATTATAAATGGTAAGCGTATTGCTGCTCGTAAATCCCTGCGCTGAATTCAATCTTGAAATCGCATATAGCAGCAAAGCGGATACGAGGGAAATGAGCAAAAACATTTGGAGAAGCCTTTTCATCGTTTCCCCCCCATTCCCGTTTGCCTAACACGTTGAGTTATAAAGTAATAGACGACAACCAACAGCAGTGTCACGACGAACAACAGTGTCGATAGTGCATTGATATTCAATGAAATTCCACGGCGGGCCAATGAATAGATTTCCACGGAAAGAGTGGAGAAACCATTACCGGTCACAAAGAACGTTACCGCAAAATCATCAAGTGAATAAGTCAATGCCATAAAAAAACCAGCAAAGATACCTGGCAAGATGTATGGAAGGATGACTTTCGTCAATACATCCCACCGGCTTGCCCCTAAATCCCGGGCCGCATCAATTAAAGTAGGGCTCATTTCCTGAAGTTTCGGAAGGACCAGCAGCACAACGATTGGGATACTGAAGGCGATATGTGACAACAGTACCGAGTAGAATCCAAGCTTGATCCCGGCCATTGTGAATAAAATCAGGAAGGAAGCACCGATGATCACATCGGGACTGACAATCAATACATTATTCAATGACAATACCGTATTCTTAGCTTTACTGCTCGTAAAGGAGCGAATTCCAATTGCCCCTATCACCCCGATGATCGTTGCGATCAGTGCAGATAATAAAGCTATCACAAGTGTATTCAATACAATGATCAACAGCCTCGTATCTTGGAACAGCTCTTTGTACCACTCCATCGTGAACCCTTTAAAGTCATACATCGTTCCACCGCTGTTAAAAGAGTAAAAGACTAAAAAGAAAATCGGTGCATAGAGAATGAGAAAAATCAAAACGAGAAACGCTTTTGATATTGGTGATAATTTATTGCCCATTTTACACACCCTGCTTTCGGTTACCCGTTACAAACATAATCAGGAACATTATAATAATCAAAAATACCGCGATCGTGGAGCCCATTCCCCAATCCTGTGTTACAAGGAAGTGCTGCTCGATAGCCGTACCAAGCGTAATGACCCGGTTACCGGCAATCAATCTAGTAAGCATGAACAATGAAAGTGCCGGGATGAAGACTACTTGGCATCCCGTCTTTACCCCATCTAACGTCAATGGAAAAATGACACGGCGGAATGTCATCCATCGGGACGCTCCCAAGTCATTGGCCGCATCCAAAAGGGTTGGATTCATTTCATCAAGCGCATTGAATATCGGTAAAATCATAAACGGGATGAAAATATAAACCGAGACGAATATAAAGCTGAAATCCGTAAAGAGAATCTGCTGCTTTCCGATTCCTACCGCCTCCAGGAAACCATTCGCCACACCATACGTGCCAAAAATTCCAATGAAGGCATATGCCTTCAAAAGTAAATTGATCCAGGAAGGCACGATAATCAGTAAAAGCCACAACTGCTTATGCTTGGTTTTCGTTAACAAATAGGCTGTCGGGTAAGCGACTAAAAGGGATATTCCCGTAATCAGGAAAGCATACCAAAATGAGCTCAATGTCATTTTTAAATATACTGGTGTAAAGAACTTTTGATAGTTAATCAATGATAAATTGCCTTCAATATCAAAGAAGGAATAGTAAAGGATTAACAAAATGGGTGCGATCACGAATAAAGCAATCCATAAGACATAGGGTATGAAGTAAATATTCCGGGATATTTTATTCTTCATGACTTTCCCCATCATGATACGCTTCCAGACGCTTATCGAATTCTTCTTCAGTTTCACCCAATCGCATGACATGGATCGATTCCGGTTCGAAATAAAGACCTATTTCATCTCCGACTGCCACTTTTTTCGTTGATTGGACAAGCCATTCATTTCCATCATGGTCATAACAGCTGATTTCATAATGAACACCGCGAAATAGCTGGGAGTCCACCCGAACTTGCAGTTTTCCGCGATCGACGGAAGTAATCTCTAAATCTTCCGGGCGGATGACAATATCGACAGCTTCATTACTGTTCAATCCTTGGTCAACACATTCGAACTGTCTGCCGACGAATTCCACGAGGTAATCTTCAATCATTTTTCCTTTTACAATATTGGACTCACCGATGAAATCGGCAACGAATCGATTCAGCGGTTCATCATAAATATCCGTAGGGGTCCCGCTTTGCTGGATTTTCCCTTTGTTAAGGACAAAAATCTCATCTGACATCGCTAATGCTTCCTCTTGGTCATGAGTGACGAAGATAAACGTAATTCCCAGCCTCTGTTGCAGCTCCCGCAATTCATATTGCATTTCTGTACGCAATTTCAGATCAAGGGCAGATAACGGTTCATCCAGGAGGATGACTTCAGGTTCATTAACAATAGCCCTCGCAATCGCTACCCGTTGCCGCTGACCGCCGGACATTTCCCTGATCTCCCGTTTTTCATACCCCTCCAAATTAACAAAGCTGAGGGCTTCCTTCACCTTGATTTCCACTTCCGAATTCTTCATTTTTTTGATCCGAAGACCAAATGCTACATTTTCAAACACATTTAAATGCGGAAATAGTGCATAATCTTGAAATACCGTATTCACTTGCCTTTTATTGGCTGGCACATCATTGATCTTTTTCCCTTCAAAGTAAATATCACCTTTGGAAGCTTCCGTAAATCCGGCAATCAAACGAAGGATCGTGGTCTTCCCACAACCGGAAGGACCCAATAGCGTATAGAACTTCCCTCTCTCGATTTCAAAACTAACATTATCGAGAACCGTTTCATCATCAAATTGCTTCGTAACCTGATCGAAGCGTATTATATTCCCATTTGCCATAGCTTCTTCCCTCTCTCCATTCCCTTACTCATCAATCTTCAACGATTGCATTTTTTTGAATTCTATAAGTATGAGTCCGTCACCACGAGTAATAACTCGGACGGACCTTCAAAATCATTGATGATTTGATGTTCATCTGAAGCATGAAAATAAATCGATTCCCCTGCCTTGACGAAATACGTATGTGTACCCAGCTTTACAATGACTCTTCCGCGTAGTACATAACCGAATGTTTCCGACAAGGATGGTTCAAATTGTTTGAACTCCCCTTTTTCCTGGAGAGTCAGGCGAATAGGTTCCATTTCCTTTTCATTCGATTCAGGCACGAGCCACTGAATTTGGTATCCCCGTTCTTCATCGATGAAAAATGTTTGTGCTTCTTCTTCATACACTACTTTTTGGACTTGATCCTCATCATCGAAGAACTGCTTCGGCTTGCAGCCGAGTACTTCTAAAATATTGAAAAGAGTTTCAATCGAAGGGGAACTAAGATCCCTTTCCAACTGTGAAATATATCCTTTGCTTAAATCCGTTCTTTCGCCCAATTCTTCCTGGGTCAATCCTTTTTTCAAGCGAAGGTTCTTTATTTTTTTTCCAATTTGCATTCCATAACCCTCAATCGGTTTACTTATAGTAAACACACAGTAGATAAAGTTTTATATAAGTAAACTTTCAGTTTAATTTTACGAATATCATTATACAGGAAATGCCGGAAACTTCAAACGGAATTTCCGGCATCCATTAAAAAAAGGACTGCCGCCTGGCAGTCCCCCTTTTACAACTTCAGACATATCTCTTCCGCTTTCTTTTCCCCATCAGCAATACAATCCGGGATTCCGACTCCATTATATGAACAGCCCGCAAGTAAAACATTCGGATAATTCTCGGAGATTTTCGCCTCCAGTGATTGAACGATTTGTGGATGTTTAATATGGTAGTTCGGCATATTTTCATGCCATTTCGTCACTTCACTCGTAATTGGATTCCCAGAAATGCTTAGACTTTTCATAATGTCGTGTAAAGCCACAGAGATCAAATCCTGTTTTGTAAGGGACTGTAATCGTTCATAGTCCGGACTAGAGCTTTTATAAAAAAGCCTTACCAAAAGCTGACTGTTTTCAGAAGTATGCTCCCATTTCCGGCTTGTCCAGGTGCATGCATTACAAATCAAATCACTATTATCGCCTGCAATGAAACCTGTCCCGTCTTTAGGAAGCCTGCTGTCCGGGATATCGAATCCAAGATAAACGCTAATCATCGAACTATTGATCAAGCCGTTGAAATCCTCATCCAACTCCCGATCCCCCAATAATTTCTGGGCAATTGTATGCGGTGTACTCAATACGATAAAGTCCGCTTCCAGCGTTTCACCGTTTGCCAATGTAATGATGTACGCCTCATCATTTCTTCCGATTTTATCTACACTGACCCCTTTTAATATCTCGACCATATCGAGGCTTTCCTCTATTCTTTCCACCAGTGTTGATAAGCCATTTTTAAACGAAAGGAACTTCTTATTTCCCTTGCTTTTGTATTTCTGCTTATTTTCCGATAGACCTCGTATTATACTGCCATATTCATTTTTATAATCCAGCATCTCTGGCAGTGTTTTGGCAATGGTCAATTCATTTAATTTTCCTGAGTAAACACCTGATAGGACAGGCGATATCTGCTTCTGCACCAATTCCTTGCCTAAGAAACTTTCAAGAAATAAACCGATGGAGTCATTCTTCGTAAATGTCTCATTTTTTGTGTAGAAATCCTTTAAGGCGTCGACCTTACCTTGGGCGGAAACCAGATCACTTTTGGCCAGTGACTCCAGGCTCATTGGTATTCCGAATAGGGCATCTTCGGGGATTCCCTTCAGCATCCCATCTGTATGAATGAATGATTTTCCCGTCGCATTATAGACGACTTGGTCCTCCAGGTTCAATTCTTTAAGAAATGGCTGTATATTCTGTTTCCTGGCGACGATCGAATCGGCACCCGCTTCAATTTTAAAAGGACCATCGTGCACAGTCCTTATTTTACCGCCTAATTCCTCATTTCCTTCTATTAATATTAATCGTACGGGAAGACTCCTCGCTTTAACTGTCTTTTGTAAATAATACATGGTTGATAAACCGGTAATGCCTCCACCTACGACTACGACTGTTTTCATTAGGACTACACCTCGATTAAGATTTTGCAATAAGTAAAGTGTACCATAAGGCAGCGGCATTATTAAAAGCAGCCCTTCTAAAATCTTCGGTTACATAACGAAACCTGTAACAAATTGGACAAAAAAGACTTCCCCTTTTGGAAAAGTCCATTAGCCAATTTTATTTGTTATTCCTCCCTTATTCGATATCCTTGTTCCCCATATCCAATCTATATTCCATTATCTCCATCAACCCGCTTCTGCCTTCCTTCTGAATGCCTGTATCCTGAAACCCCGATTTCGCATAAAGCGTTTTTGCATTCACGTTCATGACGTCCACTGCCAGAATGATCGAATCCTTGTTTGGAAAAATCCCTTTTGCGAATTCCGGAAGGATTTGCAAGGCTTTCTTTCCAATCCCTTTTCCCTGATGTGTTTGATCAACAAGGAATCCCCGGAGTAAAATCGCTTTTTTATCGCTGGTGAAAGGGTCGGTGTTTTCGCCAATGTGTAAAACGAAAAAGCCAACTGGGATACCATCGGCCAATATTACGAAAGGGTTCCTGTCGCAATCTTCCCGGCAATATTTCAGTGACTCTTCCGGCAGAGCTGAAAAAGGAGTTTGTGTATTCGGTAAATAAAACTGGGAAAGCTGGTGAAGGTCTTCCGGTATATAAGGCGTTAAAGTTATGGTCTCGATTTCCTTTTCCATTAAGCACAATCTCTTTCATCAATTATTGAATACAATAATGATTCGATGCCCTGTCCGATATTCCCTTCACAAACCGGAAGGAGCACTGCTGAATATATCTGCAGTGCTCCTTTTGTATAATCAATGTGTATTTTCATTGATAGTGAGTGCTTCCCGTAAATTGATTTGCTGGCGGAGTATGTTGGCAACATCACGGGAGATTTGTCGTTTTTCAAACATATCCTGCACTTCGTCCCGTTCTGCCTGGATCGCTTTATAGAACAGCTCTCTTTCATACTCGGCCATTTTACTCGGGGTACTGCCTCTGTTCTCACGTTTGCATTTTAAAATCAACACTTTATACTCGTCTATGATCATCGAGGATGTCTTATGATTATCGGCTGTAATTCCGGCCTGTATCTCTTGGATGGCGGCTTTATACATCCTGATTTTAAGATCCCTGACCTTTTCCAATCTCTTAAGATTGATTTTTCTTATTTCACTTTTATTAGGGAAAAATAATTTTAAAACCCTCAGCATACTTCTCCTGAACAGCGTTACTGACCTAAAAAAACGGAACTTAAGTCGATTTGTTACGGCACCTTCCATACGCTGGATATATTCCTTGCATATATACGCCGTCTCCCGGTCCACTTTTTCATCCTTAATGAGTTTATCCAGGAATCTTTGCTCTGCTTCAAGGGCCTTGAAGCGAAGATCCTTCTCTTCTTCCCTTAATGCAGCCGGTTCTTTCTCCTGTTCTACATAGGACAGTTCATTGATCTTGGTACAATACCTGGAAATGATCGACAAAGCCGCTTCCCGGTTTTCATCTGTCATTTGGGACTCAATCACCCGAATAGCTGCTTGATGTGATTGGATGGCAGCAGCTTTCGTTTTGTCAGCCTGCTTATCCACCACTTCCTCTTCTTCCGATCGTGCCACGATTGGAAGAAATACACTCGCAACAATCAGTGTCAGCAATATGACACCTGCTGCAATGAAAATGATTAACGAACGCTCAGGAAAAGGGCTTCCATCTGCCAACACATATGGAATCGAGAACGAACCCGCTAACGTTACAGCTCCGCGAACACCGGAAATGGTAATGATCCCGGCCGCTTTGAAGTCCGGTTTTTGGGCTCCCGCTTTTTTCGTCATCCAGCCAATCGACCAGGCAGCCGTAAGCCAAATGAATCGTAAAGCGAAAAGGAAAAGTGTAATGATCACGATATAAAGGATCACTTGTCCATTATTAAAGGCTGGATCTTGAAAGATCGTTTTCGCAACGCTTGGGATTTGCAAGCCAAGCAAAACGAATACAAGACCATTCAATACATATAAAATGACGGACCAGGTACTCTTTGAAACGACTTGAAGTTCCACTGTTGGTGAAATTTCCCGATCTCGTTCAATGGCATGGACAATTCCCCCAGCCACGACTGCCAAAATCCCAGAAAGGTGGAAATGTTCCACAGCGAGGAAAATAATAAAAGGAGTCAGGATTTGGATAAGCATATGCATCGTGACATCTTCCATCCCTAAACGGCGAAGAAATACGCGAAGCCTGATAATGATGAAGGCTAGTATCGCTCCACCAACAAACCCACCAATTGCAATCCATATGAAACTGAAGGTTGCGTCGACTAAGGAGAAAACACCAGTGACTGTAGCTGCAACAGCAAACTTAAAGGCAACTAAACCTGAGGCATCATTCATCAGCCCTTCGCCTTCGAGAAGATGCATGATGCTCTTCGGCAATTTGACCCGACTCGCCAAAGCGCTTACTGCCACTACATCCGTAGGTGACAAAATGGCCGCCAAAGCGAATGCTGCCGGCAATGGTATCGAAGGGATCATCCAATTAATTAAATACCCGCCTGCCCAAACCGTTATGAATACAAGGCCCAGTGCAAGCATCAGAATGGGTGCTCTCAACTTCCATAGTGCTGTTCGGGGTACATTTTTGCCATCATTGAACAATAGGGGTGCGATGAATAATAGCAAAAATAATTCCGTCTCCATCTCAACATGCATACCCAGGGGTAAAAGTGCCAATATGACACCGAGTGCTATTTGTATTAATGGTACAGGTATAAAGGGTATAAAATGGTTAATTACATTAGACACTCCTATCAATATAAGAAGGGCTAATATAACAAGAAAAAACTCCATACGAACATCAAACTTCCTCTCTCATCTATAATCATAACTATAAGCGTAACATATTTATACCCAGTCAATCATGCATTAACTATTCTAACCTGGAATCCTTCTGAATAATGATACCTTTTATAAAAGCGAAGGAGCTTACGTTGTGTACGATGAACATCCGCAAAGAAAAAAGCTGATTGGCTAAACCATGATCAGCTTTTCCCACATGTTAAAAGAAATGGGAACTAAACGACTCATTTAGTTCCCGGGACGAATAGACGAAGATGTTTATGCAGTACATTTGCCTGGAAAGGAAGAAGAGTGCCTTCATCGCCATCGATATTGACTGCAAGTTCCTCTGACGTGTTTAAATGGAGCTTGGATGTTTTAATATATTCGACTTCGTCATTCCCCATGATCTCCCCCCTGATCAAACTGGGAATGATCTTGACGATGAGAGGAAGAGATAAATCCTTAATGATGAATGTGTGCAGCTTTCCATCATTCACTTCCGCCTCTGGTGCAAGTTGTTCAAAACCGCCGACAGAGTTAGTCATGGTTGCAATTAGTAAATGAGCCTCCCCCATCCACTTCCCGTGATCATGTTCAACCGTTAAAGGAAACGGAGTCTTTTTAATGATTGCTTTTGCTCCTTCAATGAAATAGGCAAAAGACCCAAGACGGGTTTTTTGTTCAACGGAAACATTATAGGTGGCCTCCGCGATTGCCCCTACCGCCAACACATTCATGAAGTAACGGTCATTGATCTTCCCTATGTCCGATTCCTTAATATGCATATCCTTCAATATCTCGATGGCTGCATTGGGATTCAGTGGTATACCCAAAGACCTGGCGAAATCATTGATGGTTCCTAGTGGAATGATCCCGAAGATAGGCCGGTGCTGCTGCTCGCCCAAGCCATTCACTATCTCGTTCACCGTTCCATCACCACCCATGGAAATGACAGCATCGAATCTTTCTGCACAGGCCTCCTTTGCAAAACCCGTCGCATCCCCCTCTCCTTCCGTTTTACGAACGCATACCTCATCAAAAAGTTCCCCTAGTGCCTTTTCCGCTTTCGGCAAAATCTTCCCTGCCTTTTCCTTGCCTGAAGATGGATTGACGATAATCATCGCTTTCGACATATGCTACCTCCCATTATTGTACTTCTACTAGCAAGTTACCTCTTTACTGAAGTATTAAAACCATACAGACAGGAACTTACATATAATCGTTGCCGGTTGGATATTGCTGACATTTTAGAACAAGCACTTTTATGTTACATCGACTGTGAAACAGGCATTCAATGTTCACCCAACCTCCTGTTTCCCATCTGTTATATTAATGCCCCTCTCAACACATTGAAAATTGTTTGTCCGTTTCACTCCCTGATTGTTTTTTCGTTTTATAAAAAGCATTATTTCTTTCATTTCCTACTAGCCGTGAAGAAAAATAAAAAATATACAGATGATAAATCCCTTGCCAATAGGGTTTTCACACTATGGGTGAAAAAAATTTCAAATTTTCTGTAAAATACCTATACATTTTCCAGATTCGGGTATATACTGTATTATAACAACAAGCAAACAACAAAAACTGTACTATAAAGAGGGGGAGCGAGACATGCAAGCAAATCAATCAGATTTACTCATAATCGATTCATTTAAACATTGCCCGGAATGTGGTGAAACACAAGTGGACCATTCAAATTCCTATCTGATGGAATGCGATCGCTGCCTTTCCAAACGTGAAGAATAAAGCGGCCGGAAAATATATCTAACATTAAAAGGAGGAAATCATCATGCAAATGAAAAAATCCATTGAGTTTTTTAACAATATCCCTGCTAAACATTGCCCTGAGTGCGGTGACCATATTATCGAGCATGCTGAATCCTACTTAATGGAATGTGACCGCTGCCTTTCCAGACGCGAAGACTGATTAAACCAAATCAAAAAGGAGGAATCATCATGCAAACTATAAATCCACTGGAATTCTTCAGGACACTGCCGCCTAAACAATGTTCGGAGTGCGGAACCCATATCACTGAACAAGCTGAATCTTACTTGATGGAATGTGACCACTGCCTTTCCAAACGCGAAGACTGAAACCAAATCATAAGGAGGAATCATCATGCAAACCAAAAACCCACTGGAATTCTTCAGGACACTGCCGCCTAAACAATGTTCGGAATGCGGGACCCATATCATTGAACAAGCTGAATCCTATCTCTTGGAATGTGACCGCTGCCTCTCCAAACACGAAGACTGATTAAACCAAATCATAAGGAGGAATCACCATGCAAACCAAAAACCCATTGGAATTCTTCAGGACACTGCCGCCTAAACAATGTTCGGAATGCGGGACCCATATCATTGAACAAGCTGAATCCTACCTCTTGGAATGTGACCGCTGCCTTTCCAAAAAAGATGAATATTAATAAAAGATGCTGACATCAAGGAGCTATATAGGCCATTTTGATGTCAGCATTAACCTTGTTATCTGCCTCCCTTTCTTTGCATTCAAAAAAGGATGTCCCTGGACACCCTTCAGTCTTACTATCTTTTCATCTCCCAATATATTTATCTACATACTTCCCGCTGATCTTCCTGCTGCTGTAATGTAAGAAGTCCAATGCAAAAATCATGAATTCAAGGCCTAGTCGCTTATCGGAACGCATAAAATCAGAACCTAGCAGTTTCTCCAATTTTTCAAGCCTATGATATAACGTTTGCCGGACAATGAATAATTGTTTTGATGTTTCCTGTTTAGAACCGTTACAGGCAAGGTATGTCTTCAGGGTAGGCATTAGCTCTCCATTGTTTTGCTTGTCGTATTCAATGACAGGACCTAAATATTCATATACCGTTTCCTCCAGATTGCCATGTTTATTTATGAGTGAAATCATGCGATGCATATGTAAGTCCTGATAAAAGAAGCTCCTGTCATCCTCTGGTAATGTATCCTGAAGCAGCAACGTCTCACGGGCCGTTTCATAGCTTTTATAAATCTCACTTAACCTTTGAACATGCTTACCAAAACCAATGGAAAGCAGCCCCATACGATTACGCCCGCTTACATCCATTTTCATGATTCGATCCACCGCGCTTGTAACCCTTGATTTCCAATCTTCGGATGAACGATTATCACCTAAAATAAAAACAAGATGCTGATGTATTTCCATGGAAAATATCTGAAAGCCGTACTGTTCAAAAACAGTTCTAAACATTATCTTAAAATAGGTTCCATCTAATTTTGCGGAATTTTTATTATACTTTGGGTGTTGTTTGCAAATGCAAACAATTCCGCCATCCAACTGCATTTTCGGATCAATATAGGAAAGCCTTTCCCGGATTGCTTCGTCACTATATTCACCTTCAATCCAATTTGTAAGCCAAATACTTTCTTCCGACATTTTCTTTTCTTCTATATATAACTCCCTTAATAGATGCTGTGCCAATGCGGTAGCCGTTCGATCCAAGATCAATGAATCAAAATCAGTCAACTCCCTGCCGTTGCTGCTGATGAGCAGTTCCGCATAATTTTCGCCAAGCACTTGTATCGGCTGTCCAAGAACGGTTTTATCCAATTTCCGCTTCTCTTCATATATATCCGCTACCATTTGATAGGTTGTTTTTTTCTTTATTTTTGGAATGCTGGCTATATCATTTTCATTAAAGATAAGAATAACCTGTACATTTAAATAGCTGTGGAGAAATTTTAGAATTGGTTCATAATGGTCAATTTCGAGGAGATTTTTATTTAACTGCTGTGAGTAGTTTTCTAAGTTGGAGATCATCTGATATTGTTTATTGATGATAAGGGAATGTATATCTTGCGTGATTTCCACGAAAGGGACTTCTTCATGAAATAGGATGATAGGGAATTGCCGTTCATTAGCGAGATCGATGGCACATTGCGGCACTGCCATGGTGTTGGCGCCAATCTCTATACAGAGTCCAGCTGCATCGCACTCTATTAACTGTCTTAAGCAGGATAGAAATGTGTCATCGCAGTCTTTCCACCCTAAACCGGTAGTCAGTATCAGTTCGTTTCCATTTAACAAATGGCTGATTTGCGTGACTTCCATGCAGTGGACCCACTTCACTTGACGCTTTATCCCACTGCTGCCTGCAATTATATCCGTCAGATTAAAATGCTTGCGTGTTAGAATTTCCTCGATTGTAATCGATGTATTCATCCAGCCACATCCTTTTATAAAACTGCTTTAAAATCTATTATAAACGGACACCCCTTAAATCTCCAGACACTTGTCAGAAAATCTAACGTCAAAATTCTACAAAAAACTCGAACAAAAAGGACCCATTCGTGAGGAATAGGCCCGGTCCGTAACTTACTCAATTCAACTTTTTTTTGAAAAGCAATGTAGAGAAGTATTTCCTACCTTCCGGGGTTTTGATGTTCAACTGCTTCCATTCCTGCTTCGTTCCTTCAATCAGTTCAAAATCGAGAAAAGCTCCACTTAAACTTTCGGAAACCCGGGTGATTCGATATCCTCTTTCAAGCAAAAAATCGATTTGTTCCCTTTCTAAGCGATACTCTTGATATTCGGACATTTCCATTCCCCCTTTTTCAAACGTTCTTCTTGCCGGTCGAAGCCGTAAAAACCATCTCTACCTCAAGTTCTGGACCTTTTTCAATTATCCAATCCCTTCCAACTGAAATGCCTAAATATTTCTCATCGCTCGGATCGATGATTTCAGCTTGTTCATATCGCTTGAACCACCAATACTTAGCTAATATAAAATAACTAGCACCGCCGAGAAGAAAACCGATAATAAACGAATAATTTGAAAAAATCGTGGCACCGATTCCTCCAATTACCCAAGAAATGATTCCTGCCCAATTCACTCCATTCAAGTATTTATACTGGCCTTCACTCTCATAGAGTTCTTGTACATTCACTCTCCGTTTACGAAGGAAATAGTAATCCGCTACCAGGATGCCGACAATGGATGCCAGGATTCCACCTATTATTAATAAAACTTCTATGATGATGCCGAACAGGCTCCATGGCTGAACTACTATCCCAATAACCCCCGCTACAACGACTCCCGCCCAAAATGGCATTTTAGGACCCATGACATTGGAGAAAATGGTAGCTGCGGGAATGACATTGGCCGTAGTATTCGTCGACCATTGAGCAAATACGATCATGATCAAAAGGACGCCGAGGGCAATTCCACTTGCTGATCCCTGTATGGCAACTACAGGGTCATAATTGGAAACAGCCATATAAGAAACCGCTCCGATAATCACCATGAACGTCTGGGTGATGGGATAGGTGATAATATTCCCAATTATTTGCCCCTTATTGCGCTTGAACCAATTTTTTTCATTTTTTGGTGCCTTTATATAGCGGGAAAGCGTCGGCATATCTGCAGTCAATGTGCCCCAAAATCCCATATTTGCCATAATGACGACCATGAAAGCCGTCGCGGCGGCCCCGCCAGTGACCGGACTTTCAATCCAGGACCATACCTCCCTTCCTTGGGCCACAGCCTGATCGGATAGGGTGAAATACATCCATCCAGAAATTAGAATGATGACGGGCGCCGCCAAGTCGGCGAATCGTTCAATCGACTTTATTCCCATTGCCGTGTTGACTAATTGTAAAACGGCAAAAATGAGGAAGCAGATAAACCAATTATCAAAGTCAAAAAGAGTTGTAAAGATAGCGTTCATTGCAGTGGCTCCAAAGTAAGTATTGAGGCCGAACCAGCATGACGCTACAAAACCGCGCACAACCGAAGGGATGTGGGTGCCAATCGTACCGAACGGCGCCCTCATATAGACTGGAAATGATATTCCATGTTCAACACCGATATCCCCTGTCATTGTCATCAAAAAGCCGAGAACTACACAGGCAATGACCGTTGCAAGAACGACCCAGCCTAAGGATAAACTTTGAACACCGTTCCCACCGATCGCGAAGGCAGCCAATACTACAGCCATGCCCACCCAAATGAAACCAAATCCGGCTGCACTTATGTTTTTCTCACTATGAGGTATAGGCAGCAAATCGGGAGACTTTAAATAATCTTTCTTCTCACTCATAAAAATCCCCCTAATTTAATTTGCAAGATTCCTTACCGAAGTTAGACTGTAAGCTTTTTCCCGGTATCCGGCTTCAACGCCGAATTATATTTTGCCCGTTTCAAGAATTGTCCTTTTCCAGCTTCGCCCACAAATTGTTTGTCTTTAATGACGAATTGACCTCTCGATAAAACGGAAACCGGCTCACCCGTAATTCCCATACCCTCAAACGCATTATAATCCACCGCCATGTGATGAGTATCTGCAGAAATGGCCCTTTCAACCTTCGGGTCAAAAATGACAATATCAGCATCCGAGCCTACGGCAATCGTCCCTTTCTTAGGGAATAATCCAAATAGTTTGGCAGCACGTGTAGAGGTCATGTCGACGAATTGATTCAAGGTAATGCGCTCTTTCATGACCCCTTCAGAAAAGAGGATACTCATGCGGTCCTCGATCGTTGGGCCGCCGTTCGGTATTTTCGTGAAATCTTCACGTCCAAGTTCCTTCTGTCCCTTAAAGTCAAAAGAGCATTGATCGGAGCCGATCGTTTGCAGCTGCCCCGTTTTCAAAGCATTCCATAGCACTTCCTGGTTTTTCTTCTCCCTTAACGGCGGGGACCATACATACTTAGATCCTTCAAAATGGGGCTTTTCAAGATAGGACTGGTCAAGAACCAAATATTGCGGACAAGTCTCACCCCAAATATCCACCCCTTTATTCCTTGCCTCAGTGATCTTTTCAACCGCATCTTCACAGGTGACATGAACGACATAGAGCTGGCCATTTGCCATTTCCGTCAGTTTAGCTGCACGTCCAGTTGCTTCCCCTTCAAGCTCCGGAGGCCTTGTTAATGCATGGTAAATTGGATCGGTGTTCCCTTCGGCAAGCGCCTGCTTTGTAAGATAATCGATGACATCACCATTTTCAGCATGAACCATGACAAGTGCGCCAAGTTCCTTTGCTTGCAACAAAGTGCGGTATAGCGTGGCATCATCAGCTTGAAAAACATTCTTGTAAGCCATGAACACTTTAAAGGACGAAATCCCTTCATTATCGATGATACTTGGCAACTCAGCCAATACTTCATCATTAATCTCACTGATCATTAAATGAAAACCATAATCTATGGCTGCTTTTTCATTGGCCTTTTCATGCCATGTTTCAATTGCTTTCTTTAAAGGCACCCCTTTTTCGGTCAGGCAAAAATCGATGATCGTTGTCGTGCCTCCATATGCAGCAGCGATTGTACCTGTTTCATAATCATCCTTTGTCGTTGTCCCGCCAAACGGCATATCGAGATGGGTATGCGGATCTATGCCCCCCGGAAAAATATATGCGCCTTTTGCATCAATGATTTCAGCCCCCTCAGCCGACAGATCCTTTCCAATCATTGCAATCTTCTCATTATCAATCAATATATCCGCTTGATACGTATCTGCAGCCGTTGCAATCGTTCCATTTTTAATGATTTTCTTCATATTCGACCCCTCCATCATTTTACGAAATCAACACTTTCACTGCTTATGCCCCCAAGGAACGATTGGCGTTCATTCCACGTCATTGGCGGCAATTCATTTGTCAATTCGATCATATCGATCGCCCCATCGGCCGGACAGACGATTGAGCAAAGATTACAGCCTACGCAATCCTCTTCGCGCACTCTCAAGAATGAGCTGCCTGACGTGTCCTTTAACATATCTATACATTGATGCGATGTATCTTCACACGCAATATGGCATTTATTGCAGTTAATGCACACATCATTATTAATGCGCGCAACGACCTTATAATTAAGATCTAAGTTCCCCCAGTCGGAATAGCGCGGTACGGACTTACCGACAATATCCATCACGGAGGATATCCCTTTTTCATCTAGATAATTGGACAGGCCATCGATCAAGTCTTCAACTATTCTAAAACCGTGATGCATGGCAGCCGTGCAAATTTGCACTCCAGTCGAACCCATCAGCAAAAATTCCACCGTATCCTGCCAATTTGAAATGCCGCCAATTCCCGAAATGGGAACATTGATCATTTTATTCCTTGCACACTCTGCCACCATATTCAAAGCAATCGGCTTCACAGCTGGACCGCAATATCCTCCGTGAGCACCCTTGCCGCCTACATGGGGAATCGTATTCCATGAATGGATATCCACTCCTGCCAAGCTGTTGATCGTATTGATCATGCTTATTGCATCCGCACCGCCGCGCACCGCCGCTTCAGCCGTAACCGTAATGTCGGTTATATTGGGTGTAAGCTTGACGATGACGGGCTTGGATGCAGCTTCCTTCGCCCAGTATGTTTGCTTTTCAACCAGTTCTGGAACCTGTCCCGAAGCAGCTCCCATCCCACGCTCTGCCATACCGTGCGGGCAGCCAAAGTTCAACTCGTAACCATCGACCCCTACATCTTCTATGCGCTTGATGATCTCATGCCACTTTTCCTGTTGTGGCTCAACCATCACCGATGCAATGATTGCATGATCAGGGAACCTCTTCTTCGTTTCATATATTTCCTTCAGATTCACTTCCAGCGGACGGTCCGTTATCAATTCTATATTGTTGAACCCGGCAACTCTTTGTCCATTAAAACTGACCGCTGCAAAACGTGATGAGACATTCAGGATGGGGTCACCCAATGTCTTCCAAACAGCTCCTCCCCAGCCAGCTTCAAATGCACGCTGAACTTGATAACCCGAATTAGTAGGTGGTGCTGAAGCAAGCCAAAAAGGATTGGGAGATTTAATACCTGCAAGATCAATTGATAAATCAGCCATGATAAGCCTCCTATTTTTCATAGTTATTTAAGCAATATCCACCGCTCCGCCCATCAAAATCGAATCAATTTCATAGGCTGTCTTTTTCCCTTGCTGGGCAGCTGAAACAACCATTGCCTCACCTTGGCCTTTTCCGAAGATCACGTCACCGCACGCAAAGATCTTTTCATTCGATGTCCTGTAGGAATCACCCTCCAATGTCACGACGCCATCATCATGTTGAATGCCGAACTGTTCAATCAATCCTACATACCTGGATTGGCCTATGGCACGAATGACGCCATCGACCGGAATGACGAACTCTGATCCGGAAATTTGGACTGGACGGCGCCGGCCATCTTCACCTGCCTCGCTAAGCACCATTTTTACGCACTCGATACCCGTTACCTGACCGCTTTCATCCGATAGGATCCTGGAGGGGGCAGTCAGCCAGTGAAAACCGACACCTTCTTGTTTGGCAAACTCATACTCAAAATCATAGGCAGTCATTTCCTTTTGGGTACGACGATAAATAATGCTCACCTGTTCGGCGCCTAGGCGAATAGAACAGGTAGCGGCATCGATCGCCGTGTTTCCAGCCCCAATCACCGCCATCTTCTTCCCAATGAATTTATCAGTGATTGTCCCTGTTTTCGTTGCCTTTACGAAATCGATTGCATCATAAACTTCAGCTAAATCCTCCCCTTCAATCCCAAGCTTAGGAACATCGGACATGCCTATCGCTAAAATGACCGCATCATGGTCGGCAGTCAGCTGATTTACGGAAATATCCACCCCGACCCGTGTATTCGTTTTAATATCAACATCCAAACTCTTTACTTGTTCGACTTCCCAATAAGAAATGCTCTGAGGTAAACGGAACGATACAATTCCGTAAGTATTTAATCCGCCTGGATTCTTTTCAGCTTCGAAAATGGTTACACTGTAGCCAAGCAAGGCTAACTCCCTTGCTGCAGACAAACCCGCCGGACCGCTTCCTACAATGGCAACTTTTTTGCCATTCTTCTTCCCGGCCTTGAATAGGGCTTGTTTATTTTGGATGGCCCAATCTGTGGAATAACGCTGGAGATTGCCGATCATGATCGGCTTTGTAGAATGGTTCAGGACACATGCCCCCTCACATAACTCTTCAGTCGGACATACCCGCGCACAGCTGGCACCGACAGGATTGGCCGTCATGATTGTCTTGGCCGACCCTTTAAAATTACCTGATGCTATCTTCTTGATAAAACCGGGAATATCTATTCCGGTCGGACAGGCTTGGATACATGGGGCATCATAGCAGTATAAACATCGATTCGATTCTTCCAAAGCTTCCCTTGGGGATAATCCCCTCTCCGCTTCCTGAAAGTTAATCTCTAGACCACCTTTTAACGGGCTCGTCATACTCATCCACTATTTCTCCTTCCAAACATTTATTTTGAAAAATAAAAAGGGAGGAATTGCGTGCATTCTCTCTACTATCCTCATATTTAAACGATTGAAAGCATTGCCAACATGGTTTCCATCCATTTAATCACCTAACAAGTCATGGCGATTTCCCAGCCAAGAATCTCTCATTTTGTTTATTATTTTCTCTCTCATTCTCTCACTGGCACGCCCCGGTCCCTGTTTCCTTCAAACACAAAAAGCCCCCCCTACTAATCTTAAAAACTCAAATCCTGATTATAAATCAGGGAATTGAGTATTCTTTATTCTATAATGTTGAAAAGCAAGTTACATTATACAAAGTGTAAAGTATTTCCAGGCACTAAATTTGCAATATGTAATATTCATGTTATATTTCCTAACAATAAGTGATAAACCTCGTCATTTTTCTACATCCAAACTTACTTTTCATCATACTTACTGATATTTTTGGCTGATTTGTTCCGATTACCTGCTTATCAACACTTTGTCCACATAAAAAAAAGCCCAGAAACGAAAATTCTTGGTTTCCTGGGTCTTTTCACTTTTATCCACAACTTATTCACATATTATATGGTGTTATTCTCTTTGTTTTTGCAGAACAGAGGCACTTCACCAAAAGTTATCCACATTAACGAATCGACTTTTCCACTTATCAACAACCCATTAAAAATTTATCAACAAGCAGGTTCATTCCGGATGTATAACGTATCGTTTATATTTCTCATAATCCGTTTTCTTGCACTCAAGCTTTATTCGATAACCGATTGCCTCATATTCTGTTTCCGTTATGTGACCATTTTCATTGAAATAAGAAACCAGCTGCCCTTGATCAAATGGAATCAGCATTTCACAGTGGGTATAGTCGACAAAAATATGCTTGCGAATTTGATTTATCAATTCCTCGATGCCAACTTTGTTTTTTGCTGACATATATACAGAGCCACGATTCACCTGAGGGATATCCAAATCGGTAAGGTCCGCTTTATTATACGCAAAGATCGTCGGAATCCCTTTAATGCCTATATCGTTTAAAGTCTTTTCCGTTATCTCTATTTGCTGCTCATGATTAGGATTGGAATAATCGACAACATGGATCAACAGATCCGCTTCTACTACTTCTTCCAATGTGGATCGGAATGCCTTCACTAGATGATGCGGCAATTTAGACACAAATCCCACCGTATCCGTCAATAAGAATTCCTTTTTATCCGGCAGCGGAATGTTTCGGACGGACGTCTCAAGCGTAGCGAACAGCATATCCTTCTCCAACACCTGCTTCTCGGCAGTTGGATGGAACATCTCAATCAGTGCATTCATGATCGAAGATTTACCTGCATTGGTATAACCGACTAAGGATACGACAGGGATGGCATTCTTTTTCCGTTGTTTCCTCTGCGTTTGCCTGTGTGCAACAAGGTCTTCCAGTTCTTTATTCAAAACACTTATATTTTCCTCGATCCTCCTGCGGTCAAGCTCTAACTGCTTTTCACCTGCACCTTTGTTTGTACCGACCCCGCCGCTCTGACGCCCTAATGACTCCCTTAAACCAACGAGACGCGGGAGCATATACTGCAGCTTTGCCACTTCTACCTGAAGCTGTGCTTCCTTCGTTTTCGCCCGATGCGCGAAAATATCCAGAATCAGGATTGTCCGGTCAATCACCTTGCAATCCATGTCCCTCTCCAGATTACGAAGTTGCGAAGGGGAGAGCTGGTCATTAAAAATGACGACATTAGCTTCTTTATGCTCAACTAGATTTTTCACTTCCTCGATCTTCCCGGTACCGATAAAATGTGATGAGTTCACCCGATGCAAATTTTGTGTGATGGTCCCTGCAACCTCTACCTCACATGCTTCCGTTAAATTGGCCAATTCCTCCATCGAATACTCAAAATCCTTTGAACCGTTGAGATTGACTCCAACCAAAATTGCCCTCTGCTGTAATTCCATCATTTCAAATCCCTTCCGTACATACCTTACTCCCTATATTATACTTAAACAAACTGTCATGCTGCCTAAAAGCGAGCCACATTGTAGCATACCAGGCTTCGCTTGCATAACGGTTTCTGCCCTTAGCAAAGTGTTTTTATTGGACTTCCTTTTACTTTCAACAAAAAATATGACGACCGACTATTTTTTTCAAAGTTTCACATGAAACAATTGGAAAGCTCAAAATAAAAGCTCCCTGGTGCACCTTAAGATGCACCAGGGAGCCCATATTATTCTATTCTTTTATTCTCAATAACCTAAGACTGTTCAATGTAACTAATAGCGTCGCACCCATGTCGGCAAAAATCGCCATCCAAAGTGTTAACCAGCCCGGCGCTATCAATAATAAGGCCAGGACTTTAATCACCAATGAAAACGAGATGTTCTGCTTAATGATTTTTAATGTTTTGCGGCTTAAGCGGATTGTATAAGGCAGCTTCGATAAGTCATCACCCATTAAGGCAATATCAGCTGTTTCAAGGGCTGTATCCGTGCCCGCCCCTCCCATTGCGATTCCTACCGTCGAAGCTGCCAAGGCCGGAGCATCATTGACACCATCGCCTACCATGGCCACTCGATCGTATTTTTGTTTCCATCGTTTGATGATGGTCAATTTATCCTGCGGCAATAGCTCCGCCTCAATTTCATGAACGCCAGCTGCCGCTCCAATCGCTTTTGCCGTTCCGATATTATCGCCAGTCAGCATGATCGTTTTTTCAATGCCCAAAGCATGCAATTTCCGAATGGCTTCCTTACTGCTTTCCCTTATTTCATCAGACACCGCGATGATTGCAAGGAGCTTCACTTGATCGCCAAGCACCATCACCGTTTTCCCTGTATTTTGATAGCCGCTGATTAATTTAAGCACATCATCAGAGAAAACGAAACCTGCCTCTTCCACAAAAAGGTGGGGTTTACCAATGTAATAGATTTCTTGATGGATTTTCCCTTTTATCCCTTTACCCGTGATTGCAGTAAAATCCTCTACCAATAAAGAATGATAGTCCACATCGTTGGTTTCCGCCTTTTGAAGAATGGCCGTGGCAAGGGGATGCTGTGATCTGCTTTCTAAAGCAGCGGCGATAGCCAGCACGTCCTGTTCATTCAACACATCAGATAACATTTTGAAATCGGTCACCTCAGGTACGCCCTTTGTTAAAGTACCCGTTTTATCAAACGCGATTGCCTTTAAGGCTCCCGCTTCCTCCAAATGGACCCCGCCTTTAATCAGCACACCATGTTTCGCAGCATTTCCGATTGCTGTCACGATGGCGATGGGCGTAGAAATGACCAAAGCACAAGGACAGCCGACAACCAGTACAGCCAATCCCCGATAAATCCATTCACTCCAATCCCCGTTCACCACGATCGGGGGTAATACCGCAATGGCCAGGGCAATGAGCATGATGGCCGGCGTATAAAATTTTGCGAATTTATCCACGAAGGCTTGGGAAGGAGCCTTTTCGGCCTGTGCTTCTTCAACAAGGTGGATGATTTTTGCAATCGTCGTATCCTCGACCCGCTTCGTGACCACCACTTCGAGCAGCCCTTCACCATTTAGGGTTCCGGCAAATACTTCACCCTCAACCGTTTTAAAAACCGGCTCGGATTCACCAGTAATGGCTGCTTGATTAAGTGTCGAGGCGCCCTTCATGATCCGGCCATCCATTGCAAGTTTTTGACCAGGTTTAACGATCATGATGTCGCCCACTTCAATCTCATCAACAGCAACCATCATTTCATGATGCCCTCTGCGGATCAAAGCTTCTTTAGGTGCGATGTTCATTAATGATTCGATGGAATTACGCGCCTTATCCATTGAATATTTTTCCAATGCTTCACTTATCGCAAATAGAATGACGACGGTCGCGCCCTCGCCCCATTCACCAAGCACGGCCGCCCCGATGATGGCAACCGTCATAAGGGTGTGCATATCAAAGCGAAGCCTTACAAGGTTTTTCAAACCATTGACAAATAATGAATATCCTCCAACTATGATTGCAGCCGCATAACCGATTACCGGCATGATGCTTCCATCAGCATATCGATTATCCAATATCCAGCTGATCAGCAATAAGATAACCGAAAACACCACTTTAATATTTTCTTTTTGCTTCCAAAATGGTTCTTTTTGAGTTACCTGTTCCTGTTCACCGCGGATCTTCAGGTTATCGAAAGCTCCCGCCTTTTCAATCTGTTCAATGGTCGCGCTGCCCTGTACCGATATCTTCGAGGCGCCAAAGTTGATTTTGGCATCCTTCACACCCTCTAGTTCACGGACATTGTTCTCGAATTTAGCCGCACAATTCGTGCAGGATAGACCCTGGATACGATATGTTTTCATTGGGGACTCAGCCATCGGCCCTTACCTCCTGCTGATGTTCTAATGCAATGAGAATCAATTGCTTAATATGGTGATCATCCAAAGAATAAAAAGCCAACTTACCTTCTTTTCGATATTTTACGATTGCATGTTTATAAAGGGTACGAAGATGATGTGACGTCGTCGCCATCGAAGCACCAATGATATTGGCCAGATCGCACACACACAATTCCTCGTCCGTACAGAGCGCATAAGCTATCTTCGCCCTATTTTCATCGCCTATAACCTTAAACAGCTTCGACATGCTGGATATATCCACCTGGCCCATTTCCTCTTGAATGCGATTGACCTTCACTTCATCATGCAGGTGAACATCACATATATCTTTCAGTTCCGTCATCTTCTCACACCTCTCATTCAAATCTTCGTTTGATTATAATATAACATAATTCCCTGAATATTCAAATCCATATTTGAATGTATAAGAATCTTTTCCACTTCCCAAAGAAATTAATGAAAGTGCCCATATGTTTTTATATGTGGGCCATCGTTTTTTTGTTTCCCTTTTTGCTAACAAAAAGGTCATGCTGCCCTCTTCCCTGATCTTCAGGCGAAAAAAAGAAGGGACATAAATTGCTTTACGCCCCTTCAATCAATGATTTCAGTAATTACCTATCGTTACCTTGATACGTATAATATATTTAATTTAGTATTTTTTAGAAAAACTATGATATACTTAGTCAAACCTTTTTAAGCGTTTTACTTTACTTGTACCATTTACCCTGCTTATCGTTTAGCAGGGTTTTTTGTTATGTATTTTCACAAAACAAAAAAGACGGACCCTTTAAAAGGATCCGTCTTTTTTTGTTATTGAAATTATGCTTTTTGAACGTTAGAAGCTTGAGGTCCGCGTTGACCTTGTTCTACTTCAAAAGTAACTTCTTGGCCTTCGTCTAAAGATTTGAAACCTTCGCTTTGGATAGCTGAGAAATGTACGAATACGTCGTCTCCGTTTTCGCGTTCGATGAATCCAAAACCTTTTTCTGCGTTAAACCATTTTACTTTACCTTGTTCCATTGTTGTTGCCTCCTAGTGCATCTAAGCACAATGTATTACTATCCTTGCTCTAAGTCATCATCGAAAACGAAAAGTAGTACTTTTAGTATCCTTAGTACCGAACAAAAATAATTAAGACTAAGCATAACATTAAATGGTAGCGATTGCAAATAGTTTGGGGAAACTTTTTTCCAGCAATTTTTAATACTCTCTAAATTCTATTAAAAATCGAGCAGTAACCAAA
The DNA here is from genome assembly GCF_042787955.1 of Peribacillus sp. YIM B13477. Classification (NCBI taxonomy): domain Bacteria; kingdom Bacillati; phylum Bacillota; class Bacilli; order Caryophanales; family Bacillaceae; genus Peribacillus; species Peribacillus sp. YIM B13477. The sequence goes on along the minus strand of NZ_JBHZPD010000012.1, from coordinate 29,274 downwards.
GTGGCTATCTATTACAGCCCTCGGCCAACATGAACGTTCACATGCATCACCCAAACAGAAAAACTGTAGATAAACTCGATATTTTCTGCATTTTTTTGAGGGAGTGTAAAACGGAACGTTGATTTCCTCTCCAGGCACTCGCTTTCCGCGGGCGGTCCCCCCTCGGCGTGCTTAGCGCCTGTGGGGTCTCCCTTGGACCCGTTTTCCCGCAGGAGTCTCGTACCTTCCGTTCCAATCAACTATGTTTAAAAAACTCAGATAGAACCCATTTTATCTCCAAAAACCTCCCGTAAACAAAATTAAGAAAGGTTTTTGTAGATGTTTACATCAAATATTTATTTTTCCGTAATGAACTTTTCTACCATTTCTTCTAAAATCGCCGATTCTTTTGCTAAATCTTCATTTTGTTCCTTCAATCCAGCCATTATGGTACTTTGTTGAATGGCAGCTGCCGAGATTTGCTCCGTTGTTGCGACTCCTTCTTCGGAAATCGCTGCAATTTCCTGTATGGATGCCAGGCTTTCATCCGAAGACTCATTGATTTTTTTCGAATGGGCGGCCAATTGTTCTGTGCCTTTCAGCAATTTCTCTACGGATTCGAATATCTTATTGAAAATCTCGCCATTGTTTTCCACTAAGGAAACACCATTTAGTATATCCTGAAAACTCTCATCATTATTTTGGATGACTTTGGCTGTTTGATCATTAATCCGCATAATCGATTCTGAAATGATATCGATGGATTCATCGGTTTGCACAGCCAATTTTTGCACCTCTTGAGCGACTACGGCAAAACCTCTGCCAGCATCACCCGCCCGTGCCGCTTCTATGGACGCATTCAGGGACAGCAGGTTCGTTTGGGAAGCAATCACCCTTATTAAGCCAATCACTTCATTTATCTTCACTACATCCTCTTCCAGGCTCACCAAATTGGCTTTATTCGCTTGGCCGTTTTCCATGATTTTATCCATCTGGCTCGTTACATCTTGCACTTGTTTACTCCCTTGTTCAGCAAGTGTATTTGCATGCATCGTAAATTCATTCATTTCATTCGTTTGCTCGTTCATTAAACGGATCGTATCCGTTAAGTCACTGATCATATTGGAAATCCGGTCAATATGATGGGCACGTTCTTCCGAAACCCTTGCTTCTTCCGTTGTCCCCGTCACTATCTGGCCATAGGATTCCACCATCTCTTCAAAGGATTGCTGAATGGAAACTGTCGTTTGATTCATCGTTTGGGCGTGTTCACGGACATTCTGGATAATATGGGACAAACTTAATCTCATATCTTCGAATCCATTTGACAGATCGCCAATCTCATCCTCTCTGCCAACGGGAATCGATTTACTTAAGTCCCCTTTTGCCATTTCATTCGTGTAACCAACAAGTTCATTGACGGGTCCCGAAATCTTTTTCCCGATGACAACGGCGCATAGCACACCCAATATAACGGCACTTGCAAGAAATAAGATATTATAGAATATCATTGTGCTTTTCAATTCATCAATGAAGCTTGCATCCATATCGATTCCGACAATCGCGTCCGTTCCTTCGATTGGCGTAAAGTACGACTTGTGTGTTCCCCACTTATCTTTATATATTTCACTCAGACGTCTTCGCTTCCATTTATCGATTTTGCCTGTTCCGGTGTGAAGGGGGATTCCACCATATAGTCATCGCTGCCGCTCAAGGCTACAATCATGTCGGCATCATTCTCCCGCTTCAAAACATAAACATATTCAATTCCCTTTTTATCTTCAACAAAGGCATCCAGTTTCCGCTTAATCTCTTCGCCCCGTTCGGAAGCCTTGTTTATCAAAGTGGGATTTAGGCTCGCTGCTAAACTGTGGGCATTTTCAGAAAGGCGATCATCGAATTGCGGAAGGACATTCTCATTGATCATTTTATTAGTAATATAGGAAAAGCAAAGGCCCATGGCCCCTGCGAAAATCACGAAAGGAATAATATAAAACAAGAATAGTTTTGCCAATAGAGATTTTTTAGGATTCAGCTTTGAAAATCTCATTTCCATGCCCCCCTTAGTTGAATACCAGGTTTTTTATAGTCAAATATGGTATTAAATCCAAATGAAGCAATTGGAGATTTTCATTCAAATCCTCACTTCTATAAAAGATGATGGCCATGCTCCGGTCATTTTGAAAAGGAAGCTGCCTATATTCCAAAACTTGTTCGAATTCATGACGGAGTCCATCATGATCAATACGTGCAACACCTTCCTGATTTATTTCAAGCGGAACCTCTGCAAAGAAAAAGCTATATATTCGATCGTCCATCTCTTCCAATATCCGGTTCCAATCGGGTTTCGTTCCTGAAAAATAGTGTTCATACATATTCATTCCATAGGCATGGTAACCTAGATCCGTTGTACCCGCCCCAGCAAAACGCAGGGGATTGATTTCGATGGGTATCACCCTGTTTTCCTTTTTGCGGATTTCAAAGTGTACAGGATAATTCCTAAGCGGAAGGACCGTTTGGATATTCTTCATGAACTTCAGTGCATCATTATAGATTTCAACAATGGCCAACTTCGAAGTATAATAGTATCGTAATCATCCTTGAATAATCGTTTGAAGACATTCAAAATGACCGGTTCACCATCTTGATTGTAATAACCATCAATGGCATACTCTTCACCCTGAATCCACTCTTCTATCAAAACGGTCTGGGATCCGACCACTTCTGAATCATATAATCCACCCGAATGAAGTAAATCCACTTTAAGCTGGTTCACGGCTATATCCCAATCCTGTTTATTCTTGACTTTGTGCACACCTACACTGGAATAGCCAATATTGGGTTTGATAACTACCGGAAACGGTATTTGATTTATATCCAGCTCACTTATCATGGATAAATCTATATCTTGGAAATAGAAATCAGGATATAAAGATTTCGTCAAATTTCGCACCTGGCTCTTATCCTTCAATAACTTTGACCAAATGTATTCATTGCTATCCGGTTGAAAATGCCCTAATAGTGTTATGCCATTTTCAGAGTTTGTAAGAATTCTTTTGTCCTTTTCCATGGACTTGAAAAATTCTGTATCCTTTTGAATGTTTAGCTTTTCTGATGTTAATGTGTCTCCCCATTGACCTTGTTCAAATACTGGGATTTGCTGTTCCTCTACCACCTTTAGAAGAATTGGAGACACAATCGACTCATTCAAAATAATCATTTTTTCCACCTAACTTATACTGTTTTTTGTATCTCCATATTTAATCGGTTAAAACCGGTAAGTTTTTAGCTTATATAGGTATTTATTATTAAAAATCAAGATATCACTATATCTTTTTACCTATCAGTCATAAACTTGAGATCCTTACACATATTCCTTACCGTTAACCATCGAATATTTAATTTCCTTGTATCTTCATGAAAAAAAGCCGACACTATTTTAAGTGTCTGCCATATTTTTTCAAATTTATCATTCAGAAAAGGTTTACCAAAATTTTCGTGGAATAACTAAGACTCGTTCATATTCAATTCATAACTTCTTTATATACTTCTCTGTAATGAAAATCGAGAAAGGATGTATTTACATATGTCAGAAGCAAAAAAACAAAAAGGATGGCGCCAGTTCATTCGATTGGTTCAACAAACGAAGCCTTCCAAACTAATGATAGGGATTGCATTAGCATTAAGCCTAGGCACAACAGGTGTAGCTTTATTAGTCCCATTATTCACAAAAAATCTAATCAATGATTTTTCAGTCAGTTCACTAAACGCTGAAAGGATCACACTTCTCGTTGTTGCCATCATTGTTCAAGCATTGGCCAGTGGATTTTCCATCTATTTATTAAATCGGATCGGTCAATCCGTAGTGGCAGGTATTCGCGATCAACTATGGAAAAAATTACTCGTATTACCCGTGAGTTATTTTGATGATCATCCATCGGGGGAAACAGTCAGCCGAATGACAAATGATACAACTGTAGTGAAGGGATTAATCTCTGAACATCTCTCTAATTTCGTTACAGGAATCATTTCCATCGTAGGTTCCATGATCGTGTTATTCGTACTGGATTGGAAAATGACATTATTGATGTTCACTGCAATTCCGCTCTCTGTTTTGATATTGATGCCGCTAGGAAAAAAAATGCACAAAATATCAAAAGGGATGCAGGACGAGACAGCAAGCTTCACCGCAGTCCTTCAGCAGGTTCTAACGGAAATACGTCTTGTTAAGGCGTCTAATGCAGAAGCTTTGGAATATCAAAATGGACAAAAAGGAATCCAGAAATTATTTCAATTCGGATTGAAAGAGGCAAAAATCCAAGCGTTGATTGCGCCGCTAATGAGTTTGGTCATGATGGCATTACTCGTCCTGATTTTAGGTTATGGGGGAATGCGTGTTTCTTCAGGAGCACTGACTGCTGGGGCTCTAGTTGCATTCATCATGTATCTTTTCCAAATAATCATGCCAATGGCTCAATTGGCCAGTTTCTTTACACAATTCCAAAAAGCAACGGGTGCAACAGAGCGCATCATTTCCATTCTGGATTCTGTGGAGGAAGAAGATGCGAAGCAGCCCGTTCAAAATATGAGCCAATCCATCAGCGTGGATCACCTGAACTATAGTTACAATAATGGAGAACAGGTACTTAAAGATATAAGCTTTAACGTTGAGGCCGGTAAGGTCACTGCAATAGTCGGCCCAAGCGGCAGCGGAAAAACGACCCTTTTTTCATTATTCGAGCGTTTCTACAAACCACAGGAAGGATCCATATCCATAGGCGGGACATCCATAAATGATTTCACACTGCTTTCATGGAGAAGCCAGATTGGATATGTTTCACAAGAAAGCCCGATTGTATCCGGTACAATTCGAGATAATATTTGTTATGGCATCGATCGGGATATAACAGATGAAGAATTAAATCAAGTGGCTAAAATGGCGTATGCAGATCAATTCATTTCTGAGCTTCCGAACGGATATGATACAGAGGTCGGTGAAAGGGGCATGAAATTATCAGGCGGTCAAAGACAAAGAATCGCAATCGCCCGTGCATTTTTAAGAAACCCGAAAATATTAATGCTGGATGAGGCAACCTCCAGCCTGGACAGCAAATCAGAAAAAGTGGTTCAACAGGCATTAAATCATTTAATGAAAGGAAGAACAACAATAGTCATCGCCCACCGCCTATCGACCGTTATCGGTTCGGATCAAATCATCTTCCTTGAAAAAGGGAAAATAACAGGCAGCGGAACACATAAAGAGCTATATAATACGCACTCATTATATCGCGAATTTGCTGAACAGCAGTTGCACAAGCTTGAACTGGCCTAATTCGCCGAAAGGAAAGAAGAAGGATGACAAAAATATTGATAGTCGATGATGATGCACATATTCGCGAACTTATAAACCTGTTGTTAAGAAAAGAAGGCTTTGATCTATATGAAGCGTCAGATGGAATGCAAGCATTGAAAGTAATGGAAAAAGTGAAAATCGATTTGGCAGTCATCGATATTATGATGCCTAACATGGATGGATGGCAATTATGCAAAGAGTTACGGGAATTTAGTGACATCCCCATTTTAATGCTGACTGCAAAAGGGGAAACAACACAAAAAGTAAAAGGATTCGGGCTTGGGGCAGATGATTATCTTGTAAAGCCATTTGAACCGATCGAATTGGTTCTTAGAATAAAGGCATTATTAAAACGGTATAAAATCACTATTTCACAAACATTAAATATCGGCGAATTAAAGATGAATCGTAACACGCATGAAATGTCATTCAAAGATCTGGAATATACGATTCCATTAAAAGAATTCGAATTGCTGTTTAAATTAGCAAGCTATCCTGGAAAAACTTTTTCCAGGGAAGATCTTATCGAAGACATTTGGGGCTATGATTATGAAGGGGATGAACGAACTGTCGATGTTCATATAAAAAGGGTGAGGGAACGGTTTCCTGAATCGGAATTCCCCTTAAGGATTAAAACGATCTGGGGATTGGGCTACCGTTTGGAGATAACGAGATGAGAGGCAATCGATTTTTCAAACAAATGCTTGGCATGCTGTTTTTTGTAACGTTTATTTCAATTTCCTTTTCCGCAGGGTACTATATCATTGAGCTTTTGCCCTTAAGGTTAACCGATTATGTTCGGTATCTGGCTACAATCGTGACAAGCATCGCAATCATGATAGTAATTGGTCACCTTATCCATGCTGTCCATCATAATAAACGGGTAAATATTTACCTCGAGATCATAGATGCCTTAAGGAAAATAGCAAATGGCGATTATAATGTACAACTGGATTTTAATATGGACAAGAGAAACGAAATGACCGATATCATTAACCACTTCAATCACATGGCCAAACAATTGAAGCAAATGGAAGAAATGCGGCAGGAGTTCATCTCTAACGTCTCACATGAAATACAGTCGCCCCTTACCTCCATTGTAGGATTTGCCCAAGCACTTCAATTTAATAAGCTGACAATCGAAGAACGAAATCATTATCTTCATATAATAGAGACAGAGAGCAGGAGATTATCCAAATTAAGTGATAACCTTCTAAAGCTTACATCCCTTGAATCCGAGCACCACCCTTTTGAAAGGACAGATTTCCGGCTGGATCAGCAAATACGGACCATTATTTTGGCTTGTGAACCCGCTTGGTCGGACAAAGAACTCGAATTGGATATAACCTTGGAAAAGATTCCAATAGTGGCAGACCAGGATTTGATGAGCCAAGTATGGACAAATATAATGCACAATAGCATCAAATTCACCCGCCATCGCGGAAAGATCACGATTCGATTACAACAGATTGATGACCTGGCATCCATAACGATATCCGACAATGGAATCGGCATTTCCGAAACCGACCAATTCCATATATTCGAGCGATTCTATAAAGCCGACCTGGCAAGGGAACGCTCAAAAAGCGGCAGCGGTTTAGGACTATCCATCGTGAAAAAGATTATAGAGATGCATGAAGGGACCATATCCGTGAAAAGCGAACTCGAAAAGGGAACGACCTTCACCATTCTGCTTCCTATTTCGTGAGGGTTTTGTAATTTTAAAAATTCATTTTAAATCATAGGTAATAAAAAACAGCTGCAATGGCAGCTGTTTTTTATTGGTTTTCACCCTTAATAATCATTTTTTTATTTCCGCCAAAAAGTTGAACAGTCTGCCTTATCAAGAATATTATACTCTATCATTTTCTCAAGTAATGAGTAATCAACCGGACTGTCCCACTTGATACGTACCAACTGCTTGGTATGATCATAGCCAGCCTGCACGATTTCATCAGAGAAATGATCGATCCCTGCCTTTTCAGGGGCAACAGCCAAATGATGTTTGGCTACGCTAAAGCCAATAATATATGTGTCATGATCGGTAAACATAGGCTGATTCCACGCAATCTTCGGCATTAGATGTGGAAATTTCTTAGTTACCCAAGCCAGGACTTCTTCCGTTCGTTCCCTATGTTGCGGGTTATCAATATTCGTTAAAAACTCTGCAAAGACTTCCATGCTATTCTCTCCTAAATTAAAAAAATTTTATGAAGACTTCATTTTCAACAATGCACACCATAGGAAGGTCATTAACATTGCTCTAATGGTTGCCATGACTATCTACTGATGGATTTGATAGATTATATTACACTGCACACCGATTCATATTACCTCGGTCTTCTAATCCACTTGTCAACTTGAGAGATTCTCGTTGTTTTAAACATAAAAAATACCCCTTTGGCTAATCATAGCCAAAGGGGTAAAGCTTCGCAACTTTTTATAATCTGTAGCTTTAAAATAAAGTTTGATCAAAAATACCTTGTAAACCCATATTCTACGTAAAATAAAAAGACTCCATTTTGAAAAAAAGATTGATCAAAATGGAGTCTTATCTAGCAAATTTATATTTCAGTTTTATAAAAAAGTTTGATCATTTTAGTGACCTTTATGCCATAATGGAGCGATTGTTGAACAAATAACTTTTGTTAAGTGTCTTAAAGAAATAACCAATCTTTTCATTCATCATTTCATTTTAATGCTGTCTGCTAAAAAGTCTATATTGTTTTTGGTATTATACATATAATGGTAAACTATTATTTGTTAATGGTTCTCAACCTCTTTTTATTCATTACAAAAATTAGTAGGTTTCTCACCAAGTGCTTTGGCCATTTTGTTCGAAACTTCCTGTGCCCCCAGACACATTTTATACTCTGTTTCGTCAGATAATACAAAACTAAAGACTATCATTACTAAAATTACGACTGCTACTGCCAATAATATTTTCTTCATATTGATATCTCCTATAGACAAGGGATTAGTTCCATCAATGAACTAGACTAAATCTTTCTGTTCTATGTTTCGAATAGAATAGTAACCGATAAACAAACCGAACAGTCCTAGTGATAAAGGAATAGCTATAATCGAAAATAAGGTAAAGTCTTCGCTTGTTGAATTCAAAATTGAAGCGATAATAATTGAAGATACAATGGTTGCAGGCCCCGATTTACGATACATGCCAAACAATAAAGGAATAAGACTGATCCCTGCTGTCGCAATAGCGTTCATAAAAGCAGTCAATAAATTTCTTGAGATTTCTTCTAATTCAATTACTCCAGGTAGTATATTAAAATTCACATCCGTTAAATAAACAAGGCCTTCTAGGAATAATGTTGAAAACAAGATGTTAACAAAAGTAAAACCAAAAACGAATGTTAATTTTGAAATCATAATTTTTTTACGTTTAATAGGATAGGTGAATAATACATCGATTGATTTATTTTTATATTCATCAATTATTAATTTCACAATAATTACTGATGCAAAAATTGTAAATGTTGTCCGTACCATTGCTCCAATAATGTTGGCCACTATATCGAAACTTTCTATGGGTATCATTCCATCATCTATCTCTATAAAAAACATCATACTGAGAAGTGCAATAAATGCGCCATTGCATATAGAAACACCTTTCCAATAGTTCCATAGCTTGAATTTTTTTATTTCAAGATTAATAAGTTGACGCATGGATTGCACCTCTATTGATAATTTTTAAGAAATAATCTTCCAATGTATTATTTTTTTTATTGATCGACTCCACCAATACACCCTTTAACACAAGGGTTTTAGATATCTCTCCTTGGGATGTGTTCATGTCATAAATACGAATGGTAACATCATCGAGTATTTTAAAATTCGTTATGTTCAGGACTTCTTTTATGACGTATGCAGCTTTTTTCACAGAATCCGTTTTTATCTCTATATACTCTGTATTTTGAAGACGAATTGTTTCCATTAATACTTCCTCTAATAATGTTCCGTTCTCGATTACTCCGATAGTATCCGCAATTTGTTCGATTTCTCCGAGAATATGGCTGGAGATTAATAGTGTCATTCCATAATCCTTACTTAACATTTGAAAAAGATTTCGGAATTCCTTAATTCCTACAGGGTCAAGACCATTCGTTGGCTCGTCTAAAATGAGGACTTCTGGCTTTGTAATGATAGCTCTCGCTAAACCAAGCCTCTGTTTCATCCCTAAAGAGAAATCCCTGACAGCCTTCCCTTCAAAGTTGTTTAGTTGTACCATGTCAAGAGCTGTGTTAATAGCACTTTTGTTGTAGTATCCCATATAATCGGTATGCAGCTCTAGGTTTTCTCGTGCTGTCAGCTTATCATAAAAAACGGGATATTCAATAATGCTCCCCATGCGCTTCAATATTTCATAGGATGAGGGAGTTACTGTTTCCCCGCAAATAATAATTTCTCCACTGGTTGGTTTGATTAAGTTCATAATCATCTTCATAACGGTTGTTTTCCCTGCACCGTTCGGACCTAAAAAGCCATATATTTCACCTTTTTTAACATTCATATTTATATTCGAAACGACCTCGTTTCCGTTATAGCTTTTCGTCAGATTATTTGTTTGAATGGTATAGGTCATTTTTTTCCCCCCTTTACTCTTTGAATCTCATTTTATTGAAGAATATTTTCTTTTTTCTTAACCATTTCTTACAAAAATCTTAAGTTATTCAATATCAACATTTCGACTAATAATTAACACGCTTCACTTCAACCGTGAAGGTAGTCTTGTGGTAGGGGGTACTTATTATGGAAATCTCTCCACCTAGTTGTTCGACTAATCTTTTCGTTATCGTTAGACCCAAACCACTTCCTTGATAGAGTTTATTTCTTGAATCTTCCATTGTATATAATCTTTCAAATATGCGATCTTTATCGTCTTCTAGAATACCCTTTCCACGATCGATGACCTCTATGTATACCTTATTTTCGGTACTTCTTAGGTGTAACCCAATCATTTTTCCATCTGAACCATATTGAAGAGCATTGGAAATTAAATTATTTAAAATACGCTCAATCGCTTCTTTATTCCCCCATACAAAAATCTGTTCATCTGGAATTTTAATTGATACATCAAATTCCTTTTTTGCTAATATCTCATAATAGTCAAGAATCGTTTTTCTACAAATCTCACCTACTTCGATTTTGGACATTTCAAGCTGAATATCATGTGATTCAAGTTTGACAAGTTCAAAAAAGTGATTAATTAACTCTAAAACTTCTTCTGCCTTTAAATGAACCGTTTGTAATAAGGATTCCTCCTTTTCTTGATTAATCGTTTTATCGTGTAAAATGATTTCGATATAACCAAGAATGACAGTAAGAGGAGTTTTTAAATCGTGTGAGATATTCGAGAGCATTTTTCTCATTGAGCGTTCAACAGAATGAAAATTTGCCACTGTTTTCTTGTTGTGTTCAAAGAGTCGATTGATTTGAACTAATAAAGATTTCATTTGCGAGTTGCTAGTGTATAGTAGAACATTTTCATCAGTTTGTTGATCAATGATTGATTTAAGCTTCTTTTCGATATAGGATATTTCTCGATTTGCCACTCTTTGATTATGAACTAAATAAATAATGAAAATTAAGGAGGCTGCTAGAAAAAATACAAGAAGATAAATCATGTTAAAATTCACCCAATTTATAACCAATTCCCCATAAAGTCTTTATATATTCGGGATTGGAAGGATTTTCTTCTATTTTTTCTCTGAGACGGCGAATATGCACATTAATAACATTTTCATCGCCGTAGTATTCATCTTGCCAAACAAGGTTATAAACCTGTGCTTTTGTAAACACTTGATTTGGTCTTGTAATAAAGATTTTTAATATATTGAACTCTTTTGACGTCAGTTTTAAGTCTTGGCCATTTTTTTTCACAGAATAATTTTTCATATCAATGACTAAATCACCTAATTTGATCGTTTCGTCTTGATAAGGGTTATTTATCACTTGATTGTTCAAGGCCAAATAATGTTTTTCTCTTCTGAGAATGGCCTTCACTCTAGCGACTAGTTCAATCATTGAAAATGGTTTTGCAATGTAATCATCTGCACCGAACCCCAGACCTAACGCTTTATCGACGTCTTCGCCTTTTGCAGACATAATTAAAATTGGGATCATACTTTTGTTTCTTATAATTTTTAAGCATTCCATTCCATCAATTTTCGGAATCATGATATCGAGTAAAATTATGTCAAAGTTTTGTGACTCTACTATCTGTAATGCCTCCTCACCATCAAATACAGTAAAAACTGCAAATCCATGTTTCACCAAAGTATCTTTTATCATCTCACTGATGTAGTGATCATCTTCTACTATTAAGATTCGATTTTCCATTATCTCCATCCCCAACTTTATCTTGGTTTTTCATAAAAACTTGCGGAAGACATTTTTAAATTAAATTAATTTGTTTAACAATATTTCGCTCCTATGACAAATCCCTTTAGAACTATGTTTCGCCTTCATCACAATAACATCTTGATTTTCAATAATTTTTAATGTTTTACTCGTCCAAGTGCCATTGTCATTAACAAGATTCACAAGTAAACTATAATAAATAGAATTCCAATTACGAATAGTAGACGATGACAAAATGAGCATCGACAACGAACGATATTCACGTTCTATTTCTACAATATTGAATTGCTTACCATTAACAAGGAATATCTCAGCAATTACATATCGTCTTTTCGTTACACCATCACTTAGCTTGGTAAATTTACGTTCCCCTGTACCCTCTGGTAGCACATCGATGATTACACGAATTGTTTGTACTTGTGAATCCTGTTCCATTACTTTCAACACATTAATAAAATCTTGCAACTCACCTTGAGCTTGGATTTCGTGTAACATCTGATGCTCTAGCCCTCTTGCTAGTTTTTGACCTCCAGTGTCTGCTGTAGATCGAATTGAATCATTATTGCCATAGTATTTCTTTGTATTTTCGTCCTCCTTGGTACGCTGCTTCGAGAAACTACTTTTAATTCGTTTGATTTTAGGCACTGATGTATATTCATGCTTCAATTGATTCATTTGTACAAAATCAAAGTCTTCAGTAGAGCCGTCGACTTGTTCATCTAATGTAAGGCCTTCTTCGTCGTCCTTTTTATTAAGAGAACGATAAGTGTATTTCTTTGCCTCATTGGATTTCTCTTGATCTTGTATTTCTGGGTGTGAAATCGAAATATGTTCATACGGAATATGTTTATTCTTCACATTAACAATTTGTAATACTGTACATGTATTATTCTTCTCCTTTATACGAGCTGTTACTGTGATCGGTTGTGTAAAGCTCCATTCGAATTTCAAAGTCTTTTCCTGCAACCAAGTAAAGGCGATATTTTCATATACTTGTCGTAAATCACGGTTCGTTAGCAACCACACCAATTGATATACAAACGCTGTCTTTGTATATTTCAATTCATATTGTGATGAAAAGCTAAGATGTATTTTATTAGGTTCGTATGTTTCTGTGAAGAACTGAGGAAATGAATTCGATTCAAACAAGCGATATAAAAGGAAACCATTCGGAGCTAATATGCTACGCAATACTTCAATGACTGGTAAAATAACATTCTTCCCATTGAAAGAGAACACGAAACTACGAGAAGTTGCAGGATCACTGCTTCCTTGAATAGACCAAAGCCGTTCGTGATATTTAACTTTATTAGGATGAATAGTCATATCGATTTCTTGTACACCTTCAGGAACTTGACTAGCCGTTATGATACCATCAATATAGTAATGTTGGATTGCTAGGCATGGTAATGTACCCCAATCCATTAATATACCTTCTGTACGACCTTGTGAGCGAAAATAAGCTTTAATCATCATTTTATGATCATATCGTAATGGCTCACCAATCCATATTAGTTGTGCTTTTTCACCTTTATCAAAAGGCCAAGCTATTTTAACCTGTTGTTTGCTCATAACTTTCCACTTCATGTTTTGTTCGTAAATACTCTTCCAAATACGGTTTTATTTCATGAAAATGATGTGACTTAACAGCGCCAATACGCTGTACTTTCCATAATACAACTGATTCTTGCTCCTGTAACATTCGATCAATAATCTTACAACAACGTCTGATTTGGAATTGCTGAGTAGATTCCGTAATTTCAGATAGGAGCTTTTTAGTCTGGGGGAGCTTATCAAGATGTTTCTCCAAGTTTGATAATATTCCAAGCCGTTTTCCAATAATCGAGATTGTAATTCGAACAGGTTTATCTAGTTCGATTAGCTCCTTGTAAAGCTTCTCCACTTTAGAGCAGTATTCTCGATCACGTGAGGCCCAATCGACAATTGCTTGGTTATTCTTCTTCTCCTGAATTATAGGCAACTGTTCAAACAGCCATTCTTTATCGTGACGATACAAGTACATATATTCCTTTGGGAAACACTTACGAATTTGTGTTCTTGAATAATTTGGGTATTGCCTCATTCCTTTTAATAATTCTTTTCGATAAATTAGCAACATCAGAGGAATATCTTTTTCTAATAATCCTTCTATTTTCATCTCTGAGGAAAGATACTTTTTAACCGTTTTCGAATCTACACCAAGCATTTTAGCTAATATTCTTGTACTGTACGTCCCTTCAGCTTCCAATTCACGTAATTTAGCCTTCCAGACGTCTGCAAAAGCCTTTATACGTCCAATACGATATATATCTTCAGCAGATAATCTATCAGGACCTTTTCTAGCGTAAATAAAGCCACAAGAGCATTCAAACGTACCAATGGGTACTTTTGATTTAAAATCTCTCGTAACATTTACTTCAGGAATCACAAATTCCTTATAATGATTAGCTGCTTTATTTAAACAAGGCCATGGGCCACTACCGAAAGGACCTGTATCAGCTTCAACTTGTAAAAAGGAATCTACATCTTGTTCTAAGAAATAAAGCATAAGCAAATGACGGAAAGGATGTGCATGACGTCTTAGATTGCGTGTAATGACCTTCAGCCAATTATACTCATCATCAACATCGATTGCTGATTCATACTTAACTAAAAATCCTTTTGGGAACTTTGATTGAAATGCTTTGTATAACTCCTTTTGCCGAATTCGATTAGACGTTGTTATTAAATTTTGCTCTCGTAAAAGAGCACGATATTTAAGATTAATAGATTCTCTTGAAAATTGATGTATTGAAACTTGCAGTAGTTGATAAGCCATCTTTGCTAAAGCAATTTGAATGGCTACAAACTCTTTTGGTTCAACCTCTTGTATCATCGATAAGTTCATTAGCTTTTTATCAAATCGAATAAACTCAATTCGACTCTTCTTTAAAAAGTCAATAGGGTACTTCTTTAATTTCAGTTCATGATGTGCACAGAAATCAATCCCTTGCAGCTGGTGCTCACGATGAATATAGGGTTCTCCAAGTTGCTCAATATCACTAGCTGCACATTCCGGACAATAATAGAGTCCGTCCTTTTTACAAATACCTCCTGCGACCATTCCAAGTCTTGTATAAAGTCCTTTTCCATCTCTTTGGACATCTTGCAGAAGTTCTTCCTTGCGTTGTTTGGAAAGAAACGGAGCATAGTAAGGGTAAATCGTATGCATAGCTACTAGGCTTTCAACAGAATAGTTGGAGCCTAATTGCTCAACTAGTCCAGAAAAATGGCTGCCAATCTCTACACTTGGTATAACAGAACGATTTTCAAATACTTCTTCCAACGTATCTTTGCAATCAATATTCCCACTGTAAAGGTGATAACGTGCGACCGCCGAATAAATCAATTCATCTGGATATGGATCAGTAAAGAATGGCAGCATGTGATTCCCTCCTAGTAGAATTCCTCCAAAGGATTTTTAATGTATCCATTTGCTTTTAATAATTCATAGGGGTGTTGCTTTTTGTCTAACGCTTGCTTTCTTAGCTTTAGCAATGGTAGAATCTCTGCATTTTTTGCTTTTACCTTTGCTTTTTGATCTTTCTTTTGTTGATTTAATGCAATTGCCTGCTGAATCACATCTGATTTAAGTTGATGAATTTCAGTATCAAGTGGATTTTCCTCAACTATTTTTTGTGCGAGCTTTTTAATATCGTTTTCTTTCAAACTATCAAAAATGCCAAGGGCTGCCACTTCAACACTTAAGTTCTCAATCATGTCTTGACGTTTATACTCGATTGTATTTTGGCGCTCTTTAAATGCTTCTTGAATACGTCCTGTCATTTCAGTATTTCGCTTGTGATTTAGCATGACTTCATCCAAGTTAATCATAATATCTTCATATTTCATCATATCAGCAAAATTGTTTGTCCGAATAGCTGTCATCATTGGTTGAATCGTTTGCATATCTTCCCTAGCAGTCTTTTTTAATACTTGTGGTGTAATGATTTCAGCCGGGTTGTCCTCATCAAATAATACTCGTTCTTGTGCTAGAATAAATAGATTCACGGCAACAGCAGTAATCCCTTGGCATTCATAATAAAATGCCTTCTTTGTCTCCTCTGTAAGCTCAGAATGGTTTTTTAAACACTGTAATTCCCAAAGTGTCTCTAGGAAAAACTCCCACTCTTCGCTATTTTCGTCCATACGATCCCAAATAATAGCTCCATCACTTGCTGCCCGTCTTGCCTGTCTGAAGTTTCCTTTGAATAGTTTTTGTGCTTTAGAAGTGCCGATTAAAACCGTAGGAATGCCAACTGTATTAGACAGTGTTACAAAAAAATTCAACATTTCTTCCTGTTCATTTTTGGAATGTAGTAAGTGCTGGATTTCATCAATTACTAGAACACCGATGCCGTACATACTTGCTAACGATGTCATGTGTAATAACATTGTCGATGTCACACGGTTCAAATAACCGTACTTTTCTAAATATCGAGTGCCTAGTAAATCATCAATTGCTTTGAAAAAGCTTTTGCAAAGTGTAGATAAACTTCCATCATACGGGCAGTCAATTTTAAGCCAAACAATTTGAGTTCGATTAAACGGTTGTCCTTTGTATTCTTCATGCTTGATCACTTGTGGATACATAAGCAAAAGACGTTCAATTGCTGTTGTTTTACCAATTCCAGAAATACCGATAATGGATAAGCTATCGGCAGTTGAACGAATATAATTTAGTCGTTCATCTATATATTTGTGAGCTGTTTCCTCTTCTTCACGCAATTCATGCAACACCCGAACACGCTCTAGAAATGTTCTATCTAATGGATTTCGCGCCAAGTAACCTCTCCGAATCAATGTAGACAATCGACGTTCTACCTCGAAATGAATCGGTAACGGCTGGATAAAATTCCTTACACGTTTTAAGACGTGATAACGAATATTCGTTTCACTTAACTTATCTTGCTCACTAATTCGTGGAGTCACCATAAATCGCTCTAGCACATCATCCTCATTAAATATAGGTGGAAGAGCTTCGATGAAAGGATTATTGGTATATTCATTCAAAAGTTGCTCCTTATAGACAGCTTTCTCAAAATCCCCTTTTAAGACAACCATGTCATTTGTCTTTCCCAAATTCCTCATCTCGCTTCTTCTTTAGTTTTTCCATAAGATGTGAGCTTGATTTCTTAGGTGGTGTTTCATCAATCTTCTCGTTTGTAACGAAGTCGATTACTTCAGCTGCTTCACTAACTTTATTAGGTGATAAATCAAACTTTTCAGTTTCACGGTTTAACTGTTTTTCAACATCCTTGTTATCACGAATAGCAGCTATTTTAGCTTTCTTACTTGTTGGTTGATTAAAAGATTGTTTTTTGTTCTTCACAGCTTTTTTAATTATCTCTTCCAATGCAGCATCAGTATTTACTGTAAGCTGAATTTGTTTTGTTCGTTCCAATTCTTCTAGTTCATTCCGAAGTTGCTGTTGGAAGACAATTTCCTCTAAGAAGTCACCTTTATATTGCTGACTAGGCTCTAGTAAAATACACGTTTCAAAATCTATTCCGTTATCGTGAGGAATATAAATTTTCTCAATATATCGTGGATCATAAACGATTTCTAAACTTCTATTTTTCAACTTCAAATACCATTGCTCTTCGATCGCTTGGCGAGAACCATACAGAAGGTTTTTAAACTTGATTCCAGCTCTCGAAACAGTCGCTTTTCCACGAGGGAGCACGTTCAGACGAAGAATATTTCGATCAACTGTTCTTAGCCTTCCTTTGCGATTTTGAATTCCCCAATTCCATAAGTTAATTGGCGTTGGCACTAGACCATCAGCTACCATTTCTTTTTCAACAGGATATTTATCAATGACCTTTTGGTTATGATGTAGCGCCATTGTAATAATTAGAGATGTAAATTCCTTCAAATTTAGCGTAGCATTTAAGCGATAATCCTGATCTCCACGTTCTCGATATTCCTTTTGAATTGCTCCGGGAGCTTTTTGCTTTACCTTCCCATTAAACGTACGGAATTTCCTTTCAACAATCCCTTTCAAATCTCCACGATAGGCCGTAGTATTCTCAATTTTAACGTTAAGATTGTTAATTAAATTGTCTACCGAGTACCCTTCAAACTCGCCTCGGTCAGCAATAATAATTTCGGGCAAATGATGTGTTGGCCATTGCTCAGGAGTAATATCAATTCCATATTGCTTACAAAATTCTACTTTATCTGCGACCATATTATCTAAAGCCATCATTGCACCGATCCATGACGGGCCTTCTAGTCCAACATAAAGACCTGTAATAATACGTGAATACACATCAAGTACCGCATAAATAACTGGTCGCCCAATTACTTTATTTACATCCAATGAACTAACTAAATAAATATCTGCAATGGTTGCGTCAATTTGAAATCTAGTACCCGGACCATTTGTTTCTGATTTAGAATCACTTAAAATCGGACGATGCTTCAACTCATATTCTTTCATGCTTTTACGGAACTGGATATCTTTTTTTGGGTCTTCAAGTTTTTTAAACCAATAGTAAAACTGATGATATGAGGGAATTCGATTTGCTTCCCACACTCGATATTTCATTTCTCCATTTTCTTTATAACGGTCTGAATAGAAATCACGCAGAATAAAATGATAGACGTCTTTTAATGAATAGTTATTTGTCTTGCGGTAATACTTGTTAATGGCATGCTCGAACTGTAGCTTTACTTCATCACTTATATTGATACCAGTTTGATAATCTCCACTAGTATTTACTCTTCGTGGACGACCTACTTTAGCATTTGTTAAAGCTTTGGATTTCCCTTTACCACCTGAGTTTGCATAATCTGGTAGCATAGCATTTTTAGTCATACCACGCTGCCAATATCGACTGAGGAGTTTTTTCACCTTAGTAGGAGTTACATTTAACTCTTCTGCAATTTCCTTTATCTTCGTCTCTCTGCCACTTTTTTTAAGCAGTACATCTATATGTTCCATACAATATTTTTGAATAGTCTCCCAATCATCTTCGCGCTTTTGAATTTGCACATCTGTCAAGTCACTATCAACTACAACTCTTGCAAAAGGATCTGCTATCACTAATAATTCTTTTTGTTCGATTTCTGTAGCCAATGTGGTATAAAGCTCTTTTTGGGGCATAGATGTGTGTGCATCAATATCTACAATAAAAACATACGATTCTTCTATTTCAACAACCCGAATCCGTATTGAATCCTTCACATATTGAAACACCTGATTAATATAAATCATCCGTATTTCTCCTTCTTCAGCGTGCTTTCATCAATGGATTTAATATCAATCTGTTGCTCTAAATTTAGTGGCTCAAGCATATCTATAACGATGTTTTTTTGAGCAAGTAAATGATAAAACAGTGTTACACCACTACCAAAAGGTAAATGGGTATCGGTATCAAATTCATTCGTAATTACGCGGATACTATTTTTGTTATTTAGTAACCTTTGCATTAAAGATAAGGATAAATCTTCAATATGTTGTGAACTCATTTCCTGAAATACATCATAATCTCGAATATCAAAATGATCATGAATGTAGCTAATGTTTCGTGCCATTGTTTTGGGGATTTCCTCCTCTGTAACAACCACCCAATCAATTTCCTTCCGTTGCCAATGCTCTCGTTCAATCTCAAACTTTTCGAGCACTCGTTCCTTCAGTAAATCGTCCTTCATTTTGATTGTACGTGCTACTTCAAACACACCTTGTCCCATATCAACTGTTAATAAAAAATCCGTTGTCATCACAATCGGATCACCAGTTTTAGGATCAGTAGGATGTTTAATACCTAACTCATCTGCAATAACAATGGTTTCTTCTAGTGGCAATAAAGGAAATTGTTCTCGGATATCAACAATATGATTTGAATATTCAGTTAAATAAAAGTAATTTTTTTCTAAATCCGATAGAAATTCATGCTGTCTGTTTGTTTTTATTCCTTTTAAACGAGTGGAACGACCCTTTGAAGATACATCTTGAATCTTCAACCAAGGTTTATAATCTACTCCTATACCGGTGCCTCGACCTTGTTTAATCCACTGTTCAATTTCAGATGTTCTTTTTCTTTTCGACATAAAAACACCCCTTTAGATAATCATATCCAAAGGGGTAAAACGGTGCAACTTTTTTATAAACGGTATAACTTTATTTTAAACGGTACATCTTTTTTACAAACAGTACAACTTTATTTCAAATCTACATAATCTACATTGCATTCATTCCAACTTACTCAACCGTTACACTTTTCGCGAGATTACGCGGTTTATCCACGTCACATTCGCGGTGCAAGGCTGCGTAGTAGGCAATGAGCTGCAGCGGGATAACAGAGATAAGGGGTGTTAATAGTTCATTCACTTCCGGGATGACGAAACGGTCATCCTCTTCTTCCAGACCCTTCATGGAAATGATGCAAGGGTTGGCGCCACGGGCAACCACTTCCTTCACATTACCACGGATGCTTAGGTTGACGCCTGCTTGAGTAGCAAGGGCTATGACAGGTGTACCTTCTTCAATCAAGGCAATCGTTCCATGTTTAAGCTCTCCGCCAGCAAAGCCTTCCGCCTGGATGTAAGAAATCTCCTTCAGCTTAAGTGCCCCTTCAAGTACAACATAGTAGTCAAGGGAACGGCCGATGAAGAAGCAGTTTCTCGTAACGGACAAATATTCACGGGCGATGTCTTCCATCTCTTCTTTCGAATCACATAGTGCTTCCATAGCCGTCGCAACGATTCCAAGCTCTTTTACAAGGTCGAAACCGTACTCCATGTTACGGAATTGGCCAGTTACATTCGCCAAGATGGATAAGACTGCCACTTGGGCTGTGTAGGCCTTTGTAGAGGCTACGGCAATTTCAGGACCAGCATGCAGCAAGAGCGTATAATCCGCTTCACGTGACAATGTAGAGCCAGGTACGTTCGTGATGGTCAGGGCTTTATGACCAAGCGCTTTGATGGACACTAACACGGCACGGCTATCTGCAGTTTCACCACTTTGTGAAATGAAGATGAATAGCGGTTTTTTCGATAATAACGGCATATTGTAAGTGAATTCCGATGCCACATGGACCTCAACCGGAATTTCAGTCATTTTTTCGATGAATTGCTTACCAATCAACCCTGCATGATAGCTGGTTCCGCAAGCGATGATATAAATACGGTCAGCCTCACTTACGGCTTCAGTAATGTTATAGTCGATTGCAAGTTTACCTTCTTCATTTTGGTATGCTTGAATGATTTTACGTATTACAGCTGGCTGCTCGTCGACTTCCTTGAGCATATAGTGAGGATACGTACCTTTTTCAATATCACTTGCATCCAGTTCAGCCGTGTAAGGAGCACGCATGACTTCTTCGTTGGAAAGGTTCTTGATCGTTACCTTTTCATTTGTCACGATAACCATTTCCTTATCCATCAGTTCAAGGAATTGATCTGTGACTTGCAGCATCGCCATTGCATCCGAAGCGACAACGTTAAAGTCTTTTCCGACACCGATCAGCAGCGGGCTTTTATTTTTGGCGACTAAGATGGTTTCATCATTTTCAGCATCCAATAGGGCAATGGCATATGAACCCTCTAATAGAGTGAGTGTTTGACGGAACGCCTCTTCCACTTCCATGCCCTCGTTCACGAACTTCTCTATGAGTTGAACGATGACTTCCGTATCCGTTTCACTTTTAAAGGCAACATCCTTCAAATATTCACGTTTTAGAATCGCATAGTTTTCAATGACACCATTATGAACTAAAGTCAATCGACCTGAATTACTTTGGTGAGGATGGGCATTTTCACGGCTTGGCACACCATGTGTAGCCCAGCGCGTATGTCCTATTCCGGTATGCGCCATAGTATTTTCATCCACGGCTGCTCGTAAGTCCGCTATTCTTCCCTTTTCCTTAAAGATTGTCACTCCTGCTTCATTTCTCACAGCAATCCCTGAAGAGTCATAACCGCGGTATTCAAGTTTTTCAAGACCTTTTAATAAAATTTCCTTTGCATCGTTAAGTCCAATATATCCAACAATTCCACACATAATTTCTGTTCCTCCAACCGATTCGAGGGAACAGGAATGCACGGGGGCATCCCTGCCCCCTCATCTCTGATATATATTTTTATAAAGGAAATGCCCTAAAGCACTTTTTCCCATTGTGCATTTCCGACCCTTTGTGCAGTAAGTTGCCCTACTGTTTTAAGATTGGAATTACTGCGGCTGTGCACTTCAGCCGGGAGGTATCCGCCGATCATTCGATAAACCTCCTCCTCGTCAACTAAGTCATTTCTCGTCCAGACTTAGTTCAGGCGCTTTTGTGAATCCATTCTCTCCTTGCCTACCCTCCTTTTTAAAACAACCATTTTTAGAAAATGAGTTGTAAATCAGGATAATCATACCTTAAACAAGGGACATAGGTCAATTCTTAATTACCTTTACCAACAAAAAAGACTTCTTTATAAAAATATGCATAAAAGGAAATTTCGTTCCTTTTATGCATAGGATTAGTTATTCGTTCATTCCCATTTCCGCTCTTACAACTGCGACGATGCGATCTACATAATTAGTGCATTCCTCAGCTGTCGGTGCTTCAGCCATAACACGGACCAGAGGTTCAGTACCGGATGGTCTCACCAAAATGCGGCCGTTTCCGTTCATTTCCCCTTCGACTGCCTTGATGACTTCCTGTACCTTTTCATTATCTGTTACAGCGTGTTTATCGGTAACTCTGACATTGATCAGCGTTTGTGGATATTTCTTCATCTCGCCAGCGAGCTCGGATAAGGTTTTTTGGGTATCGCTCATGATGTTCACAAGCTGCAAGCCCGTCAATAAGCCATCTCCGGTCGTGTTATAGTCCAGGAAGATGATATGTCCGGATTGCTCTCCGCCAAGGTTATAGCCGCCTTTACGCATCTCCTCGACCACATAGCGATCCCCCACTGCCGTCTGGGCGCTTTGTATACCATGCTCTTCAAGACCTTTATAAAAACCAAGGTTGCTCATGATCGTAGAAACCACTGTTCCCTGTTTCAAACGGTTATTATCTTTCAAGTATTTCGCACAGATATACATGATTTGGTCGCCGTCCACTATATTTCCTTTTTCATCTATTGCAATGACGCGGTCTCCGTCGCCATCAAATGCAAGCCCAACATCCGCACCTTTTTCTTTTAAGAATTCAGCAAGTGCCTCAGGGTGGGTGGAACCTACCTTATCATTAATGTTCAAGCCATTGGGCGATGCCCCCATTGTAGAGATGTCTGCATCAAGATCTGCAAACAAATGCATGGCCAAGGCAGATGTAGCCCCATGTGCACAATCAAGAGCAACATGAATGCCTGTAAAATCTTCATCCACTGATTGTTTCAAATACTGGAGATACTTTTGCCCTCCTTCGAAATAATCGTTCAAATGGCCTAAATCTCCGCCAACCGGGCGTGGAAGCTCATCCTTTTCCTTATCTAATAGTGCTTCAATTTCCGCTTCTTGATCATCGGATAACTTAAATCCATCCGGTCCAAAGAATTTAATGCCATTATCCGCTACCGGATTATGCGAAGCGGAGATCATGACACCTGCTTCAGCACTTAAGGCCTTTGTTAAATAGGCTACTCCCGGTGTCGAAATGACACCCAGGCGCATCACCTCAGCCCCTATGGATAAAAGACCTGCAACAAGCGCACCTTCCAGCATTTCACCTGAAATACGAGTATCGCGCCCTATAAGCACTTTGGGTTTTTCTGTATTTCTAGTAAGAACGTAGCCACCAAAACGGCCTAGTTTAAATGCCAACTCCGGTGTTAACTCGCTATTCGCTATACCCCTTACTCCGTCTGTTCCAAAATATTTACCCATCTTTATCGCTCCTTCTTCGAATCGTTACTGAATTTAATGATGATGTTAAAGGAAGGTCATGTCTCTTCGTCTTTTTGTGTGATGGTGACCGAAACCGTTTTAGAATCCAGTTCCCATTCCACTCCCTCAGGCACTGTTACCGCCAGATCCACATCATGCGTACCTTCATCTAAATTACTCACATCTACTGTAAGATTAATGTCGTCTTTAGTTATTTTCTTCAAATCATCCGCCTCACCAAGCAAAGTGATGCTGGTTACATCGGATTCCAATTCGGCATCTTGGTCATCCCGTATGCCCACAGGAACTATTTGTATATTGTTGAAAGTTTTGGACTCAATGGCAGCCGGTTCATCTTCTTCTTCTGGTTCTGGTTTTTCTTCGACTACTTGTTCTTCTTGTTTTTGTTCGGTTTCTGGTTCTTCCTCTTCCACGACTGGCTCTGCATTCTCTTCATCTACATCAACTTTTTCTGTACGAATCTTGACCTGCGCCTTACCCAAGGACATTTTTTGTACACTATCCGGTTTATTAAGATCGAGTTCCAGTTCTGTATCACCATCAATTTTCGAGATATTTACAGGAAGATTTATTTCATCTATTTTCTCCAGGCTCGTTTCCGAACCAAATAAGGTGACCTCTTTTGGATCGACACTTATACTCGTGATCCTGATTCCATCCTTTGCCTTGCCGGTTTGCTTCGGTGCTATCGACACCGTCTTGGAAGGAATGCTCACTTTTAAGGAAACGGCAACAGAAGATGGCTCGATCGTCACATCCAGCTTATTCAAATCCCTGTCCAAGGCTTTAACGGTTGCCTTGCTGTTCACCGTTTCGTTAAGTCCCTTACTTATTTCAAGGTTTGCCTTTACATAGGAAATTTGTTCAATTGCATCTTTAGCACCCGTTATTTTAACAGTTTGCGGGCTGACTGTTGGCTGACCGGCTGTATACCCCTCTTCAAGTAAAGAGCTGTTATACTCGGCCTCAACGGAGAATTCCTTCGTCACCCGTTCCTGAACGTTGACTTCCGCATATTCCGGATCGATCGTCGCCACTAACTTTTCATTCAAATCACTTATTTTAAATGTGACAGTTCTGTCCCCCATTGAGATTGCAGGATCAGAAAGGTCTACATACACTTTAAAATCCCTTTGGTTTTTCGCATTAATCAATAGGCTCTTTGCTCCCTTTAGAGTAACATCAACTGTTTCAGGCACCCCGCTCACCACTAGATTCTCACGGTCATAGTACACTTCAACCGGTACATTTTCGATGGTCTCCGTACTGATTTCAGGGGCAGTCGATAAACCAAGGGATTTTTTATCCGACTCCATCTCAAAGTTAATGGAAATGAACAAAAGTGCTGCCAAGGCAAAAGCTACGATTCTCATAAACCAAGCGCTATTGGTGAATTTATCCATTCTTTTTCCCCCTCCAGTTAAAGATGCTTGAGGAAGTTGATTTGATATTTTCCACTACCAGTTCACTTGTAAGCATGGCCCTAAATGATTCTTGATTCAAATCCCGGTAAAGTTCCCCGTTTTTAGTGACGGATATTCCTCCCGTTTCTTCTGATACGACAATCGTCAGACTATCCGTAACTTCACTCATGCCTATGGCTGCCCTATGCCGTGTGCCAAGTTCCTTTGATATGAATGGACTCTCTGATAATGGCAAATAGCAAGCGGCAGCTGCCACCTGGTTATTTTGTAAAATAACTGCACCATCATGGAGCGGCGTATTAGGGATGAAGATATTAATGAGCAGTTCTGAAGAAATATAGGATTTCAGGGGTATCCCCGTTTCAACATAATCCCCCAGCTCCGTACCTTTTTCTATCGTAATCAAGGCACCAATCCGCCTTTTTGCCATATAGGTGGACGCCTTTAGGATTTCCTCGACTAAACGCTCTTGCTGATTCTCTTCTGGAACGGTGCCCCTTGCAAAGAGCTTCCCGCGTCCTAATTGTTCAAGTGCCCTTCTCAGTTCAGGTTGAAAAATGACGAGAATGGCCAATACTCCCCAATTCATGACTTGTGCCATTAACCATCCGAGTGTATTGAAACCAAACAGGTTGCTTAAGCTTTTTACAATGACAATTACAAAAATTCCTTTTAGCAGCTGAATAGCCTTCGTGCCTCGAATAATAGTTAACAATTTATATATCACAAACCATACAAGGAGAATATCAATGAAATTTACTACATAGTCCCAAACAGTCAAATTGGTTAAAGACATGTTGTTTCCTCCAGTCAGTATTACTCCAAATACCAATACAATCTTTATTTACAATAACCTTAATAGTATACCATTTTTTAAATGATTCATCTAAAAACTAGTGTGAGAAATTTACACAGGAAAAAAGAACCATTAAAAATGGTTCCCCTTCGTTTAAAAAATAAAGCTGGGCGAAGTCATCGTAAATCAAAAACGATGACCCTGCCCAGCTTCTATTCCTTATTCCTTTTTCTCCTCTTTGGCAGGAACCAACGAGGCTGCAGTGTCCTTCACTTTATACCACATCCACTCAAAAGCTTGGTCAATAACATGGATGCTTCCGGTCACATTACCTGCTTTAGACATATACTTATGCCCATTTATGACTGTCACATCTCCCTCTACTTCACCATCTATTTGAATATTACCATTTTGAACTACCACATTTCCCTTGATTGTCTCACCCTCAGGCACAATAACCGTTTCACCTTCGACCACTAAGTTAGGCTGCTTTGAAACTGAAAAATGTTCGTCCTGATTATAAGTGGAAAAAACAGATCCTGTCATCAATATGATGAACATCGCTGCCGCTGTCATGAAAGGATGGCTTTTGAACCAACGTTTGGCACCTGTTGTTTTCGTTTCCTTTGGCAATTGAGCCATAACCTTCGCTGTAAAATCATCCGGGGCCTTTATATGGGAAGTGCTTTGTACAAGAGCGACCGCCTTTTTCATTTCATGAAAGTAATCCCGGCATTCAGCACAGTCATGCAAGTGCTCCCGTAAAATTTCTTTATGCTCCGGTTTGATGTCCTCATCTAAATAATCATGCATATATTCAATGATTTCCTCATGGCAGTTCATTTTTCTCACCTTCTTTTTATAAATGGCGTAGTTGTTTACGCAAGGCTTCGCGACCGCGATGTATCCTCGTCTTAACCGTTCCGACCGGCAAATCGAGTATCTCACTGATTTCCTTTAGAGATAATTCTTCAATATACTTCAATACGATTACCGATCGGTATTTCTCGGGCAATTTCATTATTTCCACTTGAATGGTTTCCTGCAGTTCTAATGATTCAACCTCTTCCTCGGGTTTCGCCATATCCGATGCAATTTGGGAATACATATTCAATCCCTCTGTTCCTGCCACCTCTGCATCCAGATAGTAGTCCGGTTTTTTCTTGCGAAGTCGGTCAATACAAAGATTGGTCGCAATCCGATATAACCATGTAGAAAATTTCATTGTTATATTGAAACTTCGAATGTTCACGTAGGCCCTTACAAAGGCCTCTTGAGCCAAATCTTCTGCTTCTTGCCTGTTTCCGAGCATCCTGAAACATATTTGGAAAACTTTGTCCTTGTAAATTTCGACAATTTCCCCAAAGGCATTATGGTCTCCTTTTAATACTTGATTAATTCTCTCTTTAATGAGTGCATCCATTTTCCGGTATTACCCCCGCTCATGCGGCTATACGATTACTACGAATCGTAAGCTGAAAGGTTTCAAAAATTTAATACATTAATTTTAACAAAGTTTTACATTTTATGTTTAAGAAAAAAAAAACAGGGCTATATAGTAAGAAATTGTAAAATCCAAAGGAGTGATTCTCTATATGAGTACTGAACAAATTTTAGACCATATTGAACAATGCAGACAGAAAATGATGTTCTTGGCTTCCCGTTCTTCCATGGTGGATAATGAAGTTATTGAAATTAGCAGCAAACTGGATTCTTTAATCATTCAATACATCCATTTAACTAAAAACGGAGATCTCATGGACAGACGTGCTCTCAAGTGAATATGGATAGGAAATTGCAACCATTTATCTATAGATATGTTTCTGTTACATACACCCTGGTAAATAAACCTACGTCTTCTAGCATATAAAAAACAGTAACCCATTACAAGCCGGTTACTGTTTCTTTTAATTATTAGTTATAATAACTTTTCTCCAAATAGCGAACCCATTAAGGCCACGGCAACGATTGCCGTTTTATTTCGCTCATCTAAAATGGGATTCACTTCAACGAATTCAGCGGATGTAATCAAGTTGGATTCCGCAAGCATTTCCATGGCCAAATGACTTTCCCGATAACTTATACCACCAATAACCGGGGTCCCGACTCCGGGTGCATCTGCTGGGTCCACTCCATCCAAATCCAGTGAAAGGTGGACGCCATCCGTTCTTTCCCTTAAATAATCAATGCATTCTTCCATGACCCGTGTCATTCCCAACCGGTCGATCTCATGCATCGTGAATACTTTAATCCCTTTCTCACGGATAAGTTCCTTTTCCCCTTCATCCAATGACCTCGCTCCAATGATTACGATGTTTTCCGGTTTCACTTTTGGAGCAAAACCATGTATATTGATCAGGTCCGGATGGCCAATCCCAATACTGACAGCCAAGGGCATCCCGTGTATATTTCCTGATGGTGAAGTATCTTCCGTATTTAAATCGCCATGTGCATCGTACCAAATCACACCTAGATTCTCATAGTGCTTTGCGACTCCTGCCAGTGTGCCTATCGCTATTGAATGGTCCCCTCCCAATACAAGCGGAAAGGAACCTTCTTCTATTATTTCATCAACTCTTGTAGCTAACTGGGTGTTACCTTTTGCTACAAGCTGTAAGTTTTTTAAATTTGTCCCGGGCTCATCTGCATTTTCAGGACGCCCTACAATTATATCCCCTAAATCCTCTACTTCTATATTCAACTTTTCAAGACGCTCGACAATCTCTGCGCAGCGGATGGCACTAGGTCCCATATCCACCCCTCGCCTTGCTTGACCAAGGTCCATAGGCAATCCGATGACGGAAATTTTCTGAATAGACATACAATTCCCCCTTTCCACCATTTTATATCGTATATGCAAATTGGTTCAACTTGACATTTCCATGTATAAAGATGCACGTTTTCCGATAACATATGTTTTTTGTGAAAAAATATCTTTCTGGGGATTAGTTTACCCAACTATGCCATAAACAAAAAAAAGTCTTAAACCATTTTTGGCTTAAGACGTAAGTTTTGGTGTATGTAGTTGATGGTGGAGCCTAGCGGGATCGAACCGCTGACCTCCTGCGTGCAAGGCAGGCGCTCTCCCAGCTGAGCTAAGGCCCCTAAGGAATTTAAAATATATTAAGCGGAAGACGGGATTCGAACCCGCGACCCCAACCTTGGCAAGGTTGTATTCTACCACTGAACTACTTCCGCAAATGGCTGGGCTAGAAGGGATCGAACCTTCGCATGACGGAATCAAAATCCGTTGCCTTACCGCTTGGCTATAGCCCAATATATGATATGCAATGATTAATGTACAACAAAATAAAAAGGTGGTAATCATATATTTCCCCAATACAGAGAATATATAACTGATCCACAGGATTTTATTTAAATGGTGGAGGGGGGCAGATTCGAACTGCCGAACCCGAAGGAGCGGATTTACAGTCCGCCGCGTTTAGCCACTTCG
>NZ_JBHZPD010000011.1:0-99598 GCF_042787955.1 Peribacillus sp. YIM B13477 | reverse complement strand
CAGACAGTCGGCGGAAAGGGAGCGGATCTCTGAAATCAACTGTAATGTTTTCTTGAAAAAACTGTAGGCTAGTCTCAGCTATGTTTAGACTAGTTAATCCTTTAAGTTTTTTTCAGTATTCCTTAAAGGGTTGAAGAGATGTGCGACACTCCTGCTAGCCAAGACCACACAGGCGCATGCTTTGATGAGGCTTGGCAGACAGTCGGCGGAGATGGAACGGGTTTCGAAAATCAGCGGAATTTTTAAAAAGAAAAACTGAAGGCAAACTCACTTTAGGAATTGTCTACACGCTATAAGGGAGCGGATTCCTACACCCGCTCTCTTTTTTAATTTGTAAAAATAAATAGAAATTTTAGAGAAGTATCTTGTATAATGAGTAGGTACTAAGAGTTCATAATTGGAGGGGAAGAATATGAAGCGTGAAGACTTATTGGCTCCGGAACATTACAACTTAGTGAGTGAAATGGAACGTTATGCAAAAGATCCAGGTAAAGTTGCCGTACTTTGGGAGAACGAAACCGGAGATAAAAAACAACTTACATATGAGAATTTATTAAAAAGTGCAAATAAAATTGGAAATGCCTTCAAGAAAAAAGGACTGGGTAAAGGTGATACGGTCCTCATCATAATCCCCCGTTTGGTGGAAGCTTATCAAGTGTATTTAGCAGCATTGAAAATTGGCATGATTGTCATCCCTTGTTCTGAAATGCTTCGTGCGAAGGACTTGCAGTACCGAGTCAACCATGGTGATGTCAAAGGAATCATCAGTTATCATGAATATACTGACGAATTGAATGAAATAGAAGGAGCGGAAAGCCTCCTGAAGTTTTCAATCGGAAAACGAATCGAAAATTGGCTGGATTTGAATGAGCTCGCCGATGAGGAATCCGATCAGCTGACCATGGCTGACACGAAGAGTGAGGATATGGCATTCTTATCGTATACTTCCGGAACGACAGGAAATCCAAAAGGGGTCGTCCATACACATGGATGGGCTTATGCCCATTTGAAAACGTCCGCTGCAAACTGGCTCGGGATCAGCGAAACGGATGTCGTTTGGGCAACGGCAGGCCCAGGGTGGCAAAAGTGGATCTGGAGTCCTTTCCTGGCGGTTCTGGGAACAGGAGCGACAGGCCTTGCCTATCATGGAAAGTTCGAGGCGAAAAAATATCTTCAGCTGCTTCAGGACTACAAAGTGAATGCATTATGCTGCACGCCAACCGAATATCGATTGATTGCAAAGGTGGATAACCTTGATGATTATGATTTATCCCATCTTCACAGTGCTGTATCGGCGGGAGAGCCTTTAAATCAAAAAGTGTTCGAGGTCTTTAAGAACCATTTCCAGATTGAAGTGCGTGATGGGTATGGACAGACCGAAAATACCTTGTTGGTTGGTGTAACGAAAGGCATGGAAATTAAATTGGGCTCCATGGGCAAACCGACTCCGGGCAACCATGTGGAAATCATCGATGACTCCGGTAAACCTTGTTCGCCTGGCGTAGTGGGGGATATTGCCGTACATGTCGATACACCTGCTCTTTTTAAAGAATATTTTAAAGATCCCGAGCGGACATCGCAGCAATTCCGCGGGGACTATTATATCACCGGCGATCAAGCGAAAAAGGATGAGGATGGTTATTTCTGGTTTGAGGGTCGTTCTGATGATATCATCATCAGTTCGGGATATACGATCGGACCGTTTGAAGTGGAAGATGCACTCGTTAAGCATCCATATGTTAAAGAGTGTGCCGTTATAGCAAGTCCTGATGAAATAAGGGGAAATGTGGTCAAGGCGTATGTCGTCTTGATGGATGATATCGATCCGAACAGCCAGGACTTGATCAAGACGCTTCAATCGCACGTGAAAGAATTGACTGCTCCATATAAATATCCAAGGAAAATCGAATTTTTAGAAGAGCTGCCCAAAACGACATCTGGTAAAATCAAACGGGTGGATTTACGGAAAAGGGAAGAAGCACTCCTTAACAATTGATTGAAATGCATGAACGTCAGCCTTCAAGGCTGGCGTTTTTTATTGACAGGGGCTTGGGTAAAAGCATAAATATGGGAATTCGTGTTATGAGATGGTACACTTACTGCATATCTGCACAGTAACAATCATTTAATAAGGAGTGTAAAGCCGGAATGGGAACGTTATGGTTCAATGGGTCGATTTATACGATGATTAAAGAAAATGATCAAGTGGAGGCAGTCTTCACTGATAAGGGGGTAATTGTTGATACCGGCAGCCTGGACCATTTGAAAAATGAACATGCCGGCAATATTTCCAGGGAAATCGACTTAAAAGGACAAACGATGCTGCCGGGATTAGTGGATAGTCACCTTCATTTGGTCGGACATGGTGAAAGACTGCTTCGTCTAGACCTCTCTTTGATGGATAGCAGGGAGTCGATCATGAAATCCTTGAAGGAAAAGTGCTTAAAGACCCCGGCCGGAAAGTGGATCGTTGCCGAAGGGTGGAATGAAAATGAATGGCCGAGACCTGAATTGATATTACGGGATGAGCTTGACGCGATATCGGCAGATCATCCCATCGTATTGAAAAGGATCTGCCGTCATGCCTTGGTGGTCAATTCCCGGGCCCTTTTGGAAGCGGATATTAAAGAAGATATAAAAGAACCTTCAGGCGGGGTGATCTGCCGTTATCCTGACGGACGTTTAAATGGATTATTTAAAGAAAGCCAGGCGCAGAACCTTATTTTAGACAGCCTTCCCGGCATTGATCAAGAGTATATCGAAAACGCGCTCACAGAGGCCATAGAAGATGCATATAAGCTAGGTTTGACTGGCGGTCATACCGAGGACCTCCATTACTACAATGGCTTCATGCCGACATATCAGGCGTTTAAATCGGTAATCGAGGGCCGGGAAATGGCCTTTCGCGCCAACTTGCTCGTCCATCACGAAGCGTTAGAAGAAATGCTGGCAGCAGGCGGCGGCTATCAGAAAGGTACGCGATATATCAAATTCGACAGCATGAAAATCTTTACCGACGGCTCCTTAGGCGGACGCACAGCCCTGTTGAGCGAACCTTATGTAGATCAAAAGAATACGAATGGAGTCGCGATATTCACTGAAAACGAGCTTCAGGAATGGGTGAAAAAGGCAAGGGCTGCCGGAATGCCGATTGCTGTCCATGCGATTGGCGATCTCGCTTTTGAATACGTATTGAATGCAATAGAAGCCCTCCCCCCGAAAAAGGGACAGAGGGACCGGCTCATCCATGCGCAGATTGTACGGCCGGAGCTTTTGGAGCGGGCGGCAAAGCTGCCGGTAATCTTTGATATTCAACCGGGGTTCGTTCCGTCCGATTTTCCGTGGGTGGAAGAAAAGGTGCCAGCCGATCTATTGGAATCCTCCTATGCCTGGAGAACCTATTTGAACTTGGGCATCATTTGTGCTGGAGGGTCGGATGCACCCATTGAACCATTAAATCCGATTTTCGGCATTCATGCCGCTGTCACAAGGATGAAAATCAACAGTGAGGACCGTACCGTATATGGTTTGCCTGAAAGGCTTTCCGTTTTCGAGGCTTTCGCATTGTATACCAAAGGGAGTGCTGCAGCAATCGGCCAGGAAAAACGCCGCGGTGTGATCAATAAAGGGTACGATGCCGATTTTACCGTGTTTAATCTGGATGTCTTTGCTGTTGCACCGGATGATCTCCTGAAAGCTAAGGCGGTCATGACGGTCATCGATGACAAAATCATGTATGATAAAAATTAACAGTTGCAAAAATAGAAACGGAAATACAAAATTGTTAGATGGAATTAGATAAAGGAATGTAAATGGAAAGAAGGCTTGTTATGAAAGTGGATCAACAAAAAGAAGGAGCGATTTATGCAGCCCTTTCTTACATGATGTGGGGAGTTGTGCCGATTTACTGGAAGTTCCTTCAGGGAGTCGGTGCAATAGAGATTTTAGCTCAGAGGGTGTTATGGTCTTTCGTGTTCATGCTGGTTTTATTGATGTTCATGAAAAAATGGCAGGCGTTTCTTGATTATGTCAAAAACATACTGGGAAATCCGAAACTCTTTACGGCATTACTAACGGCGTCACTGCTTGTTACGGCCAATTGGGGAGTGTTCATATGGGCCGTTAACTCAGGACGGATCCTCGACACAAGCCTTGGATATTATATCAATCCGCTCGTCAGTGTACTATTGGGAGTGATAGTCTTAAAAGAAAAATTGAGCGGGGCCCAAATCATTTCATTCCTGCTTGCAGGAATCGGAGTCTTGATCCTTGGCATTCATTTCGGCACGATCCCGTGGATCTCTCTTGTTTTGGCCATGACCTTT
Source organism: Peribacillus sp. YIM B13477 (assembly GCF_042787955.1). NCBI lineage: Bacteria > Bacillati > Bacillota > Bacilli > Caryophanales > Bacillaceae > Peribacillus > Peribacillus sp. YIM B13477. Next base: position 95,273 of record NZ_JBHZPD010000011.1, on the reverse strand, counting down.
GGATTATACGGTCTGGCAAAAAAAATGATCAAGGCTGAATCGGCAATCGGGCTGACGCTCGAAACGATGATGGTAACGCCTCTGGCCTTAGGTTACCTGATTTACTTGATGAACAGGTCGGAAATGCAATTCTTTACAGACGGGAGCACAAGCTTGCTGTTGGTGGGCGGCGGGATTGCCACGGCATTACCTCTTTTATATTTTGCAAAAGGGGCCGAGAAGATCCCGTTATCGATGCTTGGCATTTTTCAGTATATCGCTCCGACCTTATCTTTATTGATCGGGGTATTCGTCTATCATGAAAGTTTCACCAAAGCACATCTTTTAGCCTTTTTGTTCATATGGTCAGCTTTGGCTGTTTATACACTATCCATAACGAAATGGGGGCAGGCAAGTGCCCGCAGGTTCAAAGGCAAAGGGAATATTGGTGCGTGAAAAGAAAAAAATGCTTGGGGAGATTTCTGCCCAAGCATTTTTTATGTCGATATTCAATAAAACGGATTTATGGCATAGGCGAAATGCCAGGGTCATGAAAGGTATATCTTCGAACCTATTTCAGAAACAATACAATTGGAAAGGCTGGCAGGACTGTTATCGGGCATGGCACGGGGGTTATTTAGTTGGAATTGTCTATAGAAGGAACTATCCAGGAAAATGATATGCGTTGTCAGGAATGCTGATATGGTGGCGAATGGCTTTCTATTGCTATTTAATTCATCGATGATTCCCTGTGCAGTGGTAATCCCGATCCCGTGGCCATAAAAGAGGTTTCTCCCTAATAATATGGCATTTTCACCTTGCCATTCAGGGGTTGCCAAGTCGTGATCAGGGTTTTTGAAGTAAACGCAATCACCTGGTGAATAATCTCTTCCCTGGTGAACGATGAGAGCCATATTCCTTGGAGGGCGCCAGTCATATAAAAATAGGTCTGAAAAAAGATAGTCGAAATTCCTGGGTCCGATTAAATCCAAAATCGCCTTTAAAAAAGTGACGACTATTGCTGTCCCGCATTCGAAGGCATAAAGCCCTCCATTCATGAAAATGTCAACGAGCGCAGCATGAGGGAGAATCCCTGGCTGAAGGGTAAAGGTGCCATCCTTTGAAAGGTGCCAATAACGTTGATTGGATTGAGACTCCTCGAGTGTGGAAAATTCCGGACCGCTTTTATCCAACGCAATAGCTGCCTCTATGACTCGGTTCCTCAGCTGTATCTCGAAATTAAAATCCCCAAAGTTCCGGTATTCAAAAACGTTAGAATCTTCCGCCAAGCATTGAAGAGTTTCAAGCGATTTGGCAGAGGCTGTGCCTGGTTGGATTTGACTGACATCTAACCATTTGTGATTAATCTTTATCATGACATATCCACCTTTTGCTTATGAAATTAAGGGTTTAATAAAACCAGTAAACAAAAATGTCTACACGTAATGCTCATTATATGAATGCTTGCAAAGAAATGACTATTTGGAACGTGTCCGCCACCGTTGCAGCCAAGAATGAGCGGAATGGAAAGAGACGGAATCATTATACTTTCAATGATTTTCGTTCCAAAAGATGTTTTGCAAGACATCCTGAAGTGCCAGGAATACCTTTCCAATTAGAGAGTAGAAGCAAATTAGTATTCCTTTTTCCCTATGAATTGATATAATGAGAGAGAAAAGTTCATATGTGCGAGAAATGTAGGGGGGCCAGTACTGCTGGCTGAGATTGCATCCATTAGATGCTGACTCTTTGAACCTGATCTGGGTGATGCCAGCGGAGGGAACATATTATGACTGATTTTCTGTTTTGTATGTTAACGTCCGAATTCATCTTCGGGCGTTTTTTGCTGTTTTATCCAGTATTTGAATAGCCCTGGAGCCCCATCATGGTTCCGGCATATGAATCTTATAAGATGTGTAGGAGGATAATGACTTGAATAAATTCTTACCACTGTTAACTTCGTTCTTCCTTTTAGCTGGATGCGGAGCAGGCGGAACTAATGAAAAAGAAGAAGTATCTAAAAATGAAGAATTAAAGAAGGTATCGGTCGTGCTCGATTGGACACCGAATACAAACCATACAGGATTGTATGTAGCCAAGGAAAAAGGTTATTTTAAAGAACAAGGTCTTGATGTGGAAATTATCATGCCAGGTGAAGCTGGAGCTGATAAGCTTGTCGCTTCAGGGAAATCTGAATTTGGCGTGAGCTATCAAGAGGGGATAACGCAGGCCCGCGTACAGGGTGTGCCGATTGTTTCGGTAGCTGCCGTCATCCAGCATAATACTTCGGGATTCGCTTCCCCTGAGGCTAAGGACATTACGACTCCGAAGGATTTTGAAGGGAAAACGTATGGTGGCTGGGGATCTCCGGTTGAAAAGGCCATTATTGATTCACTCATGAAAAAGGAAAATGCGGATGTAAATGAAGTGGACATAGTCAATACAGGAGACATGGATTTTTTCACTTCGGTTAAAAGGGATATAGATTTTGCCTGGATTTATTATGGTTGGACAGGCATTGAGGCTGAGTTGCGAAATGAAAAGCTTAATATGGTGTACTTAACCGAATACTCTGATAAGCTTGATTACTATACGCCTGTTTTGACTACAAATGAAAAGATGATAAAAGAAGATCCCGAGACTGTTAAAGCATTCGTTCATGCAGCTTCGAAAGGGTACCAGTTTGCGATTAAGAATCCTGATGATGCAGCAGATATGTTAATTGAGTCTGCACCGGATCTTGATCCAAAACTAGTGAAGAAAAGCCAGGAGTGGCTTGCAGCCAAGTATCAGGATGATGCTCCGCGATGGGGTGAACAAAAGCTTGAAATTTGGAAGAATTACAGTGAGTGGATGACTGAAAATAAGCTTCTTGAAGGTGATTTCGATCCTGAAAAGGCATTTACCAATGAATTTTTACCAAAATAGGAGGAAATACAATGGCCAATTCATTAATTAGTATACAAATTATTCCTAAAGGGGAAAATGTCATCCCTATGGTCGATGAAGCAATCAAGATCATTGAAGAATCAGGTGTCAAGTATGAGGTTCACCCGCTTGAAACGACAATGGAGGGGGAGCTTTCCGAGCTTTTTGCCGTGATAGAAAAAATGAATGTAAGAATGATTGAAATAGGATCGCCGAATGTCATTTCCCAAGTGAAAATATTATATCAGCCAAGCGGGATTACGATGGATACGTTAACGGAGAAATATCGGGCATGATCGGAAGGGGAATTTGGAAGAAGGGGGCTCCCTTCTTTCTTTTATTATTGTTGCTGATTGTATGGGAGTCAGTGACAGTCTTATTGAAAGTTGAAGAATGGCTGCTTCCCGCTCCATCGGCCATTTTCATTGAAGGAATTGAGTCGTCCCGCAATCTTTACGGACACCTTATATCCACAACCGAGCTTGCGTTGTCGGGATTTTTTATTGGAAGCTGTATCGGCTTATTGATCGCGGCCATCCTACACCTATTTCCAGGTGTGAAGGACGCGGTTTATCCTCTGCTCATACTATCACAAAATATACCTATCATTGTTTTGGCGCCGCTTTTGGTGATCTGGTTTGGCTTCGGCATGCTGCCTAAGTTAATCGTGATTTCACTTGTATGTTTTTTTCCGGTTGCGGTCGCATCATTGGACGGTTTTCGCCAGACACCATACGAGCTTAAGCATTATTTCAAGATGATGGGAGCGGGGAAAAACCAGTTATTTTGGAAGCTGGAACTTCCTCACTCGATCCCGTTCATTTTCTCCGGCCTGAAAATTTCGGCTACCTATAGTGTAATGGGTGCGGTTATTTCGGAATGGCTTGGGGCAAAATCGGGGATTGGTGTTTATATGACTCTCGCTTCTTCAGCGTTCAGGACAGATCGGGTGTTTGTAGCCATTTTCATCATTATGGGAATGAGCCTGATTTTTTTTGGAATCATCACTTTCCTGGAGAAATACTTGGTTTCTTGGAAGAGAAAGGAGGGCGAAAAGGGTGAAGCTGGAAATTAAAGACGTCTCCTATTCTTTCGATGGTAAGCAGAATATATTGGAGAATATGAATTTCCATGTGAATGATGGGGAATTTGTTACGATCCTTGGACCATCGGGAAGCGGTAAAAGTACATTGTTCCACTTGATCGGCGGAATTTTGAAGCCTGATCATGGCATCATTTCATTGGATGGTAAAAAGATAAATGGCTTAAAGGGTCATATTAGCTATATGCCTCAGCAGCCTTCCCTTTTACCATGGAGAACGGTATTGGAAAATGTTTTGCTTGGAAGTGAACTTGCTGGGACCAGAGATAAAGAAAAGGCAAATAACCTTTTGATGAAAGCTGGTTTAGAAGAATACGATAAAGCATATCCCCATGAATTATCTGGAGGCATGAAGCAAAGGGCCGCATTCATTCGGAGTATCTTAAGTCCTCAGGACTTGATGTGCCTGGACGAACCCTTTTCTGCCTTGGATGAACTGACAAGATTGCAAATGCAGCAATGGCTGTTGTCGGTTTGGGAAGAAAATCGGAGGTCGGTGCTTTTTGTCACTCACAGCATAGATGAAGCGGTTTTCCTATCAGATAGAATTTATGTGTTATCAGCAAAACCGGCTGCTGTCATCAAAGAAGTGAAAGTTCCATTTTCCAGGCCAAGAAGAGAAGAACAGCTTCTTAGTGATGAATTTATTCATTTGAAGAGAGAATTATATGCAGCACTCAAGCCAACTTTCACTACTTAAGTAAGGAGGCGATACCATTTGAGAATCATCGACAGCCATATCCATTTGGATAAGTATGATATTGTTAAGCGGAGGCAGATCCTGAAAGACATGGAAAAGGTTCAGCTTGAATCCTTGCTGACTGTTTCCATGAATTTGGCTTCTTCGATTAACAATTATCAGCTCTCACTTAAAGATTCACGAATTAAGCCTGCCTTTGGTTTTCATCCAGAGCAGCCCCTCCCCAGTGATGAAGAAGTGAATGAATTATTGAGCTGGATGCGGGAACATCGTCACAATATGGTTGCGATAGGCGAAGTTGGGCTGCCCTATTACTTAAGGCAGGAAAACCCCAATATTGATAACTCAGCATATATAGTGATACTGGAGAGGTTCCTGGCCTTAGCTAAAGAGATTGAAAAGCCGGTTATCCTTCATGCCGTCCATGACGATGCACCTATCGTTTGCGACCTTTTGGATAAGCATCAAATCACAAGGGCACACTTTCATTGGTTTAAAGGCGATATCCGGACAGTTGAAAGAATGGCCAAAAAGGGCTACCGCATTTCGATTACACCTGATGTATGTTATGAGAGGGAAATACAGGAATTAGTTTCGGCCTATCCACTTAAGCTGATGATGATAGAAACGGATGGACCATGGCCGTTTGAAGGGGTTTTCAATGGGGAATGGACCCATCCCGGCATGATGCATGAAAGTGTGCGTCAAATTGCTTCGATTAAAGGATTGCCGATTGAGGATGTCTATGAAGCCCTTTATCAAAATACGAAAGATTTTTATCATATATAAAGGTACCGGTTATCATATCCGGTACCTTTTTTCGTTTGGCTCTTTTCGTAAAGATTGTTGTTTTTAAAACGAAACTATTTAAGGTTGATTGGAGCGGAAGTGCGAGACTCCTGCGGGAGCAGCGGGACAGGTGAGACCCCACAGGCGTTTACGCCGAGGAGGCTCACCGCCCGCCCCGCGGAAAGCGAGCATCTGGAGTGGAAATCAACCACAACTCACTACCTGGTAAATAGCAACAAATTATGTGAAAACAGCCTTTCGTTTAAAGAAAGGTCCTTTTAACCTTTTCCCAAAAGGAATTGTCTTTTAGCTTAACGGTCTTGATGACCTTACCGCTTAACCGGACCTTTACCTTTTCGACATGATTGATGCTTAACGCTTCATTGTCCATTCCGACGATCGGATAGCTTGGTCCGTTTTGTTCAAGGTGGACGGTCAACGTCTTAGCACCGCTTAAAATGAATGAGGAGCCTAGGGTCCGATAGGTATTATTATTGACGGAAGCAAGCTCGCTCACTTGGAAGCAAGGGAGAAGGGGATCGACAACGGCCCCATTGACCGATTTATTATAGGCGGTGCTTCCGGTCGGAGTCGCAATGATGATCCCGTCCCCGCGAAAAGTTTCAAAATGGAGTTGATCAATGAAAATATCCATGATGAACGTTTTGGTGATCGAAGAGCGGATACTGAGTTCATTAAGGGCATAGAAGGAGGGCTGATCGTCCAATTGGATAGAGATGGTTGGATATTTACGCACCTCGATTTGCTCCCTTGTCATGGCATCAATCATTTTATCACTGTCTTCCAAGTGGAAATCGCAATACATATTCAAGTTACCTGTCGTGGAAATTCCCGCATATAAACAGTCATCCCTGAACCCGGTTTTACGTGCTGCCTGCAGGAATGTGCCGTCATCACCGATGCTTACGATGATGTTCGCTTTTGTGAAATCCTGGATGACTTCATACGAATGTTGCTTCGCCAAGTCTGATAAGTATTCAACCTTGCTGAGCATCTCTTCATTCGGTGCATGGAAAAAATAAATATTCCTTCGATTGTTCATCATGTTCCCCCCTAGTATGTATGGTAATGAAAGGGCTTTCTATATCCTGGTGACGATAAATGCAATTTGTGCAAAGTGGACCAATTCATTTCCAATTTGAGGATTCTTTGCTACAATTTTATATGTCTTAGTTTATCATGGAATGAAACATTTTTGTTATTAGTTCGTATGGTAAGAAGGATACATATATTTAAGGGGGAAAACAGATGAATGGAAAGCGTTGGGCTGCACTTGGAATCGCAGCCGTTTTATTTTTTGTTTCTATTGCTGTAGGGGCGGCCACTACTCTATTTACAGCGGATACGGAAAATATCATTGATGAATTATTTGCTTCCGAAAGTGCATTTTACGAGGAAGTCATAGAAGGCGAGGATTACTCTAATGTTATTGCCGTATTTGATGTAGAGGGCACGATTCAAGATACAGGAGAAGCCTCATTACTTAGTTCAACAACATATAATCACCGTGCCTTCATGGATAAGCTGAAGATGGCAGAGGAAAATGACGATATCAAAGGAATCATCCTTCGGGTGAATTCTCCAGGCGGCGGTGTCGTCGAAAGTGCAGAGATTCATGAAAAGATCCTTGATATCAAGAAAGTGAAAAAACCTGTATATGTATCAATGGGGTCTATGGCTGCTTCAGGCGGATATTATATTTCTGCACCAGCCGATAAGATTTATGCCAGCCCAGAAACGATGACCGGTTCACTTGGAGTCATCATGCAGGGTTATAATTACGAGAAATTGGCCAAGAAGTATGGTGTTGAGTTCCAAACCATCAAAAGCGGACCACACAAAGATATTATGAGTCCAACCCGGGAAATGACTGGGGAAGAACGTGAAATACTCCAAGACATGATTGATAATTCTTATGATCAATTTGTAAAAATCATTGCAGACGGCCGCGGTATGACCGAGAAGGAAGTAAGGGAAATTGCCGATGGACGCATTTATGATGGACGCCAGGCTAAAGAAAACCATCTTATCGATGATTTCGGCCATTTGGATGATGTAATTGCCGCTATGAAAACGGATATCGGTAAAAAGGATGCTCAAGTTATCCGTTATACAGATGAAGCAGGTTTCGGTTCATTATTCAGTATGGGTGCGCAAAAAATGTTGGGAAATGATGTGGAAACGGCAGTCTTGACAAAAATCCTTTCCTCTTCAAATTCTCCACGCTTAATGTATTTGTATGCGGAATAGGGGGGCTGAAGGATGACGGAACGAAATGAAAACAATGAACAAATCGCTTCATCCAATCTAATGGCAGATCAAGAGGTTCCCGTTCAGCAGGAATTTACACCAGCCAAAAAGGTCGTGGATGATGACGAAGTCAAGAAAGTGCATTTTGCTGGTTTTTGGATGAGGTTTTGGGCCTATTTAGCGGATCTATTGGTTATTGGAAGCTTGAACCGGATTTTGATTCATCCCATCTTTAAATTTTATGAAGGGACAGATGACCTTTGGTTCTCCGCAGAGGGCTTCTTAACGGGGGTCGTATTCTTCCTATACTTTGTTTTGATGACCAAATTCTGGAATCAAACCCTAGGAAAGATGATTTTTGGACTGAAAGTCGTTGCCTTGAAGGAAGGGAAAAAAACCATTTCATGGGGTACGATATTGTTCAGGGAGCTGATTGGCCGCTATATTTCAAAAGTAACCTGGATTGGCTATCTCTTGGCAGGCCTATTACCGAAGAAACAGGCTTTGCATGATGTCTTTGCAGACACGGGCGTTGTGTTGATCAGAAGATGATTTTTTCCATTCATAAATCTGTAAGAGCGTGAATTTCGCTTTTGCAGGTTTATTTTTTTTGCATATGCCGATAATGATAGGCTGAAGGGGTGTGGGTGCATGAAGTGGCTTTTGTTGATTATGGGTATCCTCATTTTGGTGCTGCTTATTGTTGTTTTCACTAAAGTAAAACTGTCCATCGACTACAAACGTGTCCAGACGAATGACTTAATATATATTAAATTATCAGCTTGGTACGGGCTTTTTCACTATACATTCAAGGTTCCGGTCATGAAATTGGAAGATGACTTGGTAACCGTAGCAGTAAAGGAAGAGCAAGAAATGAACGGAAAAATAAATAAGGAAGAAAAGAAAAAAATCACGGCCGAAGATTTGCGGGACGGATTCGCAGACATACTGGAAATGCTTCAGCATATAATCGGATTCCATAAGATCGTCCGTCAATTCGCTGGGAAAGTCCAAGTCAAAAAATTCACCTGGCATAGTGAGGTCGGTACTAAAAACGCTGCACACACCGGTGTTTTAACTGGTGCATGCTGGGCACTTAAAGGTTCAATCATCGGTTTGCTGACAACCTATTTCAACTTTCGGATCATGCCCTCCTATTCCATTTCACCCGACTTTCAGAGATGGCAGGCAAACACGTCGATTTCCTGCATATTACAATTCAGAATCGGGCAGGCTATGGTGACTGGAATAAAACTGCTTCGTTATTGGAAAGGCGGAAAGCCGCATTTCAAGTCGAGGAAATTAGCGAAGCTATCAGGTGATTCCAATAAACAATCGTTCTAGAGTGGAGGGAATTTAAATGTCAGATCATCCGATTCAAGGTTTAATGAAAGAAGCGATGGAAAATCTTAAAGAAATGGTCGATGTGAACACGATCATTGGGGATCCGGTAGAAACACCGGATGGAAGTGTCATTTTAACTGTATCCAAAGTGGGGTTTGGTTTTGCAGCCGGTGGCAGCGAATTTGTGATGGATGGAAACCATCAAGGACAGCAAGGCGGTTCCAAGCAGCCTTTTGGCGGCGGTAGCGGCGGTGGAGTCTCCATAACGCCAATTGCCTTTTTGATTGTCGGTTCCCATGGAGTGAAAATGATTCATCTCGATGAAGGGACGCACCTTCTAGAAAAAATGATGGATTTAGCTCCTCAAGTCGTCGATAAGATTCAGTCCATGCTATCCAAGAAAGACAATAATCAAAAGCAAGGCAATAATCAAAACCAAAAAAATAATCAATACCAAGGCGGCAGTCAACCAGCTGTGAACAGATACCAAGAACCTAAACAGGATATAGACTTCTAATTGCGACTCGGCATCCGCCGAGTTTTTCTTTTTGCTGCATTCTTCCACTACACAAAAAAGCTCGGATGCAGAACTTGTACAAGCACCATTCACATTTTCTGATTCAATTAATTGCAAAATTCCGGCAAAACAAATATTATTATGCTTGTACATATAGCAGAAAAGGGAGGAATTATTAATGGCTTCAGTTACATTTAAAAACAACCCGATCACTTTAGTGGGACAAGAACTAAAAGTTGGGGACAAAGCACCTGATTTTACAGTATTGGCTAATGACTTATCACCGGTTACTTTAAGCGACTCCAAAGGTTCTGTCCGCATTATCAGCGTTGTTCCATCCGTGGATACAGGCGTATGTGATGCACAGACACGTAAATTCAATGAAGAAGCGGCAAAATTGGATAATGTGAAAGTACTGACGATCAGTAACGACCTTCCTTTCGCGCAAAAACGCTGGTGTGCTGCCAGCGGCTTGGACAATGTTCAAGTTCTTTCCGATCACCGTGACCTTTCATTCGGTGAAGCATATGGTGTCGTCATGCAAGAACTTCGTCTATTGGCTCGCTCTGTATTCGTTGTGAACAGCTCTGATGAAATCACATATGTAGAATATGTGAGTGAAGGTACCAACCATCCAAATTACGAAGGTGCAATCGAAGCGGCGAAAGCGGCAAAATAAGATGCGAATTTAAGAAACCGGGCACAATGTGCCCGGTTTTTTGTTATAATGTTGATTTTCTTGTTGATAAACACCTTGTCGTTGAAGTGGACAGGTCCTTTTTAGGATTTAATGTTCATTGGAGTTGTGTCGATCGATACATTTCATTTCTATTGAAGGGTATCATTTTTTATATCTGGATTCAGTTAAGGCTCGAAAGTCGGACCATTTTGTGGTAAAACAACTTTGCCAGACCATTCCTGACCATTAGGTGTTCCAACTCTTATGTCAATTTCATTAGGCCACGACGGCATTTGTCTTGGTCCTCCTGGGAAAAACCCCGCTTGTTGCCCTGCTCGATAACCTTCTCGATACCCTTGTCGATACCCTTGTCGAAATCCTTGTCGAAAACCTTGTTGAAACCCCTGCTGTTGCCTGTTAAATTCATCTGCTGACTGAATATCATGTTGCTGATTTATCGGATTAACCTGCCCATGATAGTTTTGATATTGATTATCCATATATGATCACCACCTCATGCATCGTATTCTGTTTGGGCCTTCATTGAGCCTATCCAAGTAATAAAAAAATGCAGGGCAACAAAACAACCCGTTTTAGACAAAAGGTTTTCTATCTAAATTTCAAAAAACAAAGTTGCTTGGAACGTAAGGTACGAGACTCCTGCGGGAAAAGCGTGTCTAGGGGAGACCCCGCAGGCGTAAGCCGAGGGCAGACCGCCCGCGGAAAGCGAGTGCCTGAAGTGGAAATCAACGTCCCAATGGTTAAAATTTTTTGAAATGGGAGTGGGCGCGAGAGATTCCTTATCAAACGGAAAACGGTACGTTAAATAATCGAAGAATGATGAGCAGGACGTACGGCTTGTATCTCTTTCTTCTTACCTTTAAAATAGGGACAGAAGCAAACAGGAGGAATTAATAAGTGAAGTCTACCCCAGTTGAACAATTATTTTATGAATTTGATGAAACAGCTCAAATATTGCAAAGTGAACTATCATGTACGTATCTGGACGCCTTGGGCGAAACGGGCGAGAATTTCTTCCAAGGGAAAGTCCTGCAGGATGAAATCAGTGAAGTATCAAAGAAAAGGTTAGCGAAGCATTATGCAGATTTTTCACCAGAGAAATATGAGAAGGAAGCAATCCGTAAAGCATATCAGCTTGCCATTTTAAAAGGCATGCAGCAGAGCGTTCAGCCGAATCATCATATGACTCCTGATGCAGTCGGCATGTTCGTCAGCTATTTAGTCGGTAAATTCACCAAGGACCAAAAAGAGATAGTCATGCTCGATCCAGCCATTGGGACGGGGAACTTACTATTTGCGATCATGAATCAACTTACTGATAAGAACATCGCTTCATATGGTGTCGAGATTGATGAAACCTTGATCAGGCTTGCTTATGCTGGTGCCAACCTGCAAGAACATCCACTGGAATTTTTCAATCAGGACAGCTTGGAGCCACTTTTCATCGATCCTTCGGATGTTGTGGTCAGTGATTTGCCGATTGGTTATTACCCGAATGATGTGCGTGCAGCTGAATATGAATTGAAGGCCGACAAGGGACATTCGTATGCACATCATTTGTTTATTGAACAAGGTGTTAAACACGCGAAGGATGGCGGACACCTATTCTTCATTGTCCCGAATAACCTGTTCGTCTCGGAGGAAGCTCCGAAACTCAATGATTTCCTGAAGAAGCATACACATATCCAAGGGATGGTGCAACTGCCGCTTTCCATGTTCAAGAATGAATCGGCAGCCAAAAGCATCCTGATCCTTCAAAAGAAAAAAGAGGGGATCGAAGCTCCGAAGAAGGCATTGCTTGTACAACTTCCGAAGTTGTCGGATTTCGAAGCGACAAGGTCTGTCATGCAACAGATGGATGATTGGTTTAAAGAGGAAAAATAATCAATGAAAGCTGATGCCGCAGGCATTGGCTTTCATTTTTTTTTGGAAAAGTGATGATTGGCCAATTTTTCATTATTATTTGGTTGTAATCGCATGCCATGATAAGATTGTACAATACACTGCACGTCTTCATTGAGATACATATGGAAGAACTAACTTAGGGTAAAGGAGCAGGATCGATGTCAAAAGTCATGGCTATTAATGCGGGCAGCTCTTCATTGAAGTTTCAGCTTTTTGAGATGCCTAGTGAAAAAGTAATTACAAAAGGTATTGTAGAAAGAATCGGCTTGAAAAATTCCGCATTCACTTTAAGCGTCGAAGGCGAAAATGTTTCTGAAACGGTGGATATACCCAATCATGAAGTGGCTGTAGGGCTTTTATTGAAAAAGCTCATTGACCATCGTATCATTGACTCCTTTGAAGAGATAGATGGCGTAGGGCATCGGGTGGTGCATGGCGGTGAGGTATTCAGTGAATCGGTTTTGATCACGGAGGATGTAATAGAGGAAATCGAAAAGCTTTCCGAGTTGGCGCCCCTTCATAATCCAGCCAATATCACCGGGATCCAAGCCTTCAGGCGAATACTTGATGATGTGCCAGCGGTTGCGGTGTTCGATACCGCCTTCCATCAAACGATGGCAGCAGGTTCCTATTTATACAGCTTACCTCTTGAATATTATGAAAAGTACGGAATAAGGAAGTATGGGTTTCATGGTACTTCACATAAATATGTATCGCAGCGTGCTGCCGAAATGATTGGCCGCCCAATTGAACAGCTTCGATTGATATCCTGCCATTTAGGGAATGGTGCAAGCATTACGGCCATAAAGGGAGGCAAATCGATTGATACATCAATGGGGTTTACTCCCTTGGCCGGTGTTACCATGGGAACGCGGTCAGGGAACATCGACCCTGCACTGATTCCTTATATCATGGAGAAGACGGGAAAAACGGCAGATGAAGTGCTGGATGTCCTGAATAAGGAAAGCGGAATGCTAGCCCTTTCCGGATTTTCCAGCGACCTGCGCGATATTCAAGTTGAAGCGGATAAAGGAAATGAGCGGGCTGAACTCGCACTTAAAGTATTTGCAGATCGGATTCACAAGTACATTGGCTCCTATTCAGCTAAAATGGGAGGTGTGGACGGCATCATTTTTACAGCGGGCATCGGTGAAAACAGTCAAACAATTAGAGGGCGTATCTTGGAGGGACTTGAATTCATGGGGGTATATTGGGATAAGGATCTCAATCGCACCAAGGGCAAGGAAGCGTTCATCAATACACCTTATTCCCCTGTCAAAGTCATGGTCATCCCAACCAATGAAGAAATCATGATTGTCAGGGATACCGTGAAAATAGCTTTGAAAGAAACCTGGAAAGCATGACTTCCTGTTTTTTATAATGATCTCCTTATCTCTTTGGTAAGGGGGTCTTTCCAGTGAATGAAGTCTATCGATTTTCATCAGCGGAATTCGACTTCTCATTGATATTATGTACTGGCAATCCATATCCTTGAACGCCGGATCGCCATCATCCATTCTCAGAAATGCTCCCTTCTATGGTATACTTAAGGGAGAATCCACCAATTCTGTACATAGGAGGCTTGATGCATGGAATTCACGAACCGGGAAATGAAAGTTTGGAATGAAATTAGTGAATGGCAGGAAAAACTCTATCAATATGAGCCAACGGATCTTGCTGCATTGTATGATAAATGGTTGGAGCAGGGGTTTGCCCTGCTACCGGAAAACGTCCAACAACAGTTTTTTGAAAAGCTTGATACTTGGCTTTTTCATTTGCATGCCATGGTTCAGAGCTCACAAGTTCAAATAGATGCAAGAGAGCGGATTTTAGCATCTGCGCGCGTGTTTAATGAAGAAATCGAAACGTTGAGTGATTTGAATCACTTATCGATCGATCAGGTGAATTACATAGCCAATCAGCATATCGCTAAGCATCGCTTATATTCTTTTGCACAAGGCGGGATGAGCGGATCAGGAGGCCTGCTTCTGCTGGGGAGCGATATTCCGGCCATGACCGTCATCAATGTCAGGATCGTACAGCTGATTGCGATGTCTTATGGTGTTGAGGTGAATACACCGTTTGAAATGATGCTGGCCCTTAAGGTATTCAATGCAGGAGCGATGCCAAAGAGGCTCCAAGGAATAGCCTGGGAAGAATTGATCCGTGAGGTACAGACAGCAGAAGATGACTATTTTTATTTAGGAATCGAAGAATTGACAAACCCTACATGGATGGAACAGCCGCTCAAGCAGCTATTGAAAGCATTATCCATTGCCGTTTTCCGCAAAAAACTGGTTCGGGGCATACCGTTCATCAGCATGGCCATCGGGGCTGGATCCAATTATCAAATGACCCGGAATGTCAGTGAATTTGCCCAGAAGTTCTATCAATATCGTTATTTACTGGAAAAGAAGGCTGATGGAGAATGAGTGTCAAGAATCATAAAAAAGCCGTCACGGAGGCAGTTCGCTGCATGGTGATAACCGTCAGCGATACGCGCGATGAAGAAACGGATAAAAGCGGGGCACTGATGAAGGAATTATTGAAATCGAGTGGTCATGAAGTGACGGAATATGTAATCGTTAAGGATGAGCGGAAGGCGATTCAGGATGCGGTCACTTCTGGAAGTCAAAGCGGCATGGTTGATGTCATATTAACAAATGGGGGCACTGGCATCGCCAAAAGGGATGTAACGATCGAGGCGGTCAAAGAATTGATGACTAAGGAAATACCCGGTTTTGGCGAGATTTTCCGAATGCTCAGCTATCAAGAGGATATCGGGGCGGCTGCCATTCTATCCAGGGCAATTGCCGGAGTCGTGAACAACAAAGCCGTTTTTTCCACACCAGGTTCATCAGGGGCGGTTCGGCTTGCAATGAATAAATTGATACTTCCGGAATTGGGACATGTCGTCGGTGAACTTCGCAAGGATTTATAAGAGGGATGCAAAAAAAGCCACAGTTTTAAACTGTGGCTTTTTTTGCATGGAATAGGCCTTAATTATGCATCTTTTCCGTCACGGCTTGATTGGCACGATACCAAAGCCATAAATCATTGATGATGGAAGCAAGTTCCGCAATTTCGGAATTGAGCTGGCATGATTTGGCGAAATTACTCTCATCGGAGAGCTGGAACTGCTTTCGGTTGATCGTGGATTCCAGTTCCTTGATGCGGTCCGGGATGCTTCCCCTGATATTCTCCCAATGTACGAGTATTTGCTGCTGCTCGCCTTTTGTATATTCATCCCACTCCAAATTCAAATCAGGAATGGAGATGCCGAGCCTTTCATCATAGATAAATAGTTCTCTCATATGCCCTCCGCTTTTCGATTTATCATACTCCTAGTTTACTATATTCTCGCGGAAGCATCCAATGTGTAAATTCCCTGAAAATAATAGGGGATTATTTAGCGAAATCTTTAAAATACCCCTTGTATTTCATTAATAAAGATGATAAAGTACTAATCATAGAATGAATAAAAATAACAAACGATGAATTTTTATTCACACGAAAGGACGATGGAAATGGAAAATCAAAAAGTTGTTTTAGCATATTCCGGAGGTTTGGATACTTCCGTTGCAATTAAATGGTTACAAGATCAAGGGTACGAAGTTGTGGCATGCTGCTTGGATGTCGGAGAAGGAAAAGATTTGGATTTCATTAAGGAAAAAGCGATCACTGTTGGTGCGGTAAGTTCCTATGTCATTGATGCGAAGGACGAATTCGCTGATGAATTCGCATTGACGGCTCTTCAGGCACATACTTTGTATGAAGGGAAATATCCATTGGTATCAGCTTTATCACGTCCGCTGATCGCGAAGAAATTAGTGGAAGTGGCTGAAGCGGAAAACGCGGTTGCCGTTGCGCACGGTTGTACGGGAAAAGGAAATGACCAAGTGCGTTTCGAAGTATCAATCTCCGCATTGAACCCTAATTTGCAAGTTCTTGCACCTGTTCGTGACTGGAAATGGTCTCGTGAAGAGGAGATTGAATATGCAGCGAAAAATGGCATTCCCGTTCCGATTGGCATGGCGAGCCCGTTCTCGATTGACCAAAACCTTTGGGGAAGAAGTAACGAATGCGGAATCCTGGAAGATCCTTGGGCAGCTCCGCCGGAAGAGGCCTATGATTTGACTACAAGCCTTGAATGTACGCCAGATACTGCAGATATCATTGAAATTGGTTTTGAACAAGGTGTGCCGGTTACATTGAATGATAAAAACTATAAATTGGCTGACCTGATCGTCGAGTTGAATCAAATTGCCGGCAAACACGGAGTTGGACGTATCGATCACGTTGAAAATAGATTAGTAGGGATCAAATCACGTGAAGTCTATGAAGCTCCTGGTGCGATGACATTGATAGCTGCACACAAAGAACTTGAAGATATCACGCTTGTTAAAGAACTGGCTCACTTCAAACCGGTGATCGAGAAGAAAATGACTGAATTGATTTATGAGGGACTTTGGTTCTCTCCGCTTCAAAAAGCTTTGGCTGCATTCCTGAAAGAAACACAAGTGAATGTAACGGGTACGGTACGTGTGAAACTATTCAAAGGTCATGCGATTGTTGAAGGAAGAAAATCCGAGTACTCCCTATATGACGAAAAATTGGCTACCTATACAAAAGCGGACGAATTCGATCATGATGCAGCAGTTGGATTCATTAAGCTATGGGGACTTCCAACGAAAGTGAACAGCATGGTCAATAGCAAGAAGGTGACAGTGTGAGCAGCAAGCTTTGGGGAGGAAGATTTACGAAATCTGCCGAAGAATGGGTAGATGAGTTCGGAGCTTCCATTTCCTTTGACCAGGAACTTGTACTTGAAGATATTCAAGGCAGTTTAGCTCATGTAACCATGTTAAAGCAATGCAGCATTTTACCTGAAGAAGATGCGGATCAGATCATTGCGGGTCTGAAAAGTTTACAGGAAAAAGCTGAGAAGGGTGAATTGACTTTTAAGGTTGAGATGGAAGATATCCACCTCAACCTGGAAAGTATGCTAATAAGCGAAATCGGTCCAGTTGGCGGAAAGCTTCATACAGGAAGAAGCCGTAATGACCAAGTTGCAACCGACCTTCATCTGTATATGCGGAACCAAACGAAAGTGATTCTGGAACTCATCAATGATTTGCAAATAGCGATTTTGGGACAATCCAAGAAAAATGTGGAAACACTGATTCCAGGTTATACACATTTACAGCGTGCACAGCCCATTTCTTTTGCCCACCATTTAATGGCCTATTTTTGGATGCTTGAGCGTGACAAGCAGCGCTTCACCGAGAGTTTCAAAAGAATCAACATTTCTCCATTGGGTGCTGGGGCATTAGCTGGGACGACTTTCCCGATTGACCGTGCCCTCAGTGCGGAGCTATTGGGGTTTGAGGGAATTTACGAAAACAGCCTTGATGCGGTAAGTGATCGTGATTTTGCCATTGAATTCATGAGCAACAGCGCCACAATGATGATGCATTTATCCCGTTTCAGCGAAGAAATCATTCTCTGGTCAAGCCAGGAATTCCAATTCATTGAATTGGATGATGCGTTTTCCACTGGAAGCAGCATCATGCCGCAAAAGAAAAACCCTGATATGGCGGAATTGATCCGTGGTAAAACAGGACGGGTTTATGGGAACCTAACGGGGTTATTGACTGTTTTGAAAGGACTGCCGCTTGCTTATAACAAAGATATGCAAGAAGATAAAGAAGGCGTTTTTGATACGGTTAAGACCATTGTTGGTTCACTTAAAATATTTGCCGGGATGATTTCAACGATGAAAGTGAAAACGGACGTAATGGAAAAAGCAACAAAAAATGACTTCTCGAATGCGACGGAATTAGCTGATTACCTGGCTTCAAAGGGAATGCCTTTCCGTGAGGCGCACGAAGTGGTCGGGAAGCTTGTATTGTTCTGTGTCCAAAATGGCTGCTATTTAGTCGACCTGAGCATTGAACAATTCCAGGAAGCTTCCGAGTTGTTTGATCAGGGTATTTATGATGCATTAAATCCTTATGAGGCAGTTAAACGCCGTAACAGTGCGGGCGGTACAGGTTTTGCCCAAGTCCTGCTGGCGATTGAAAAAGCGGAAAAACTGGTAAGTGAATAACAGGAAAAAGCTCGTTCACCAATTTGGCGAACGAGCTTTTTATCATTTTCTCTTATTGATTCGTACGTACGACCATTACATCACAGTTTGAATGGCGAACGATGCCTTCCGACACGCTGCCGATAAGGAAACGTTCGACTGCATTAAGGCCTGTTGCACCGCAGACAATTAAATCGATCGAATGCTTTTTCGCTAAATCCCTTGGAATTTGAACTTTAGGAGAACCATAGGCAACTTCTGTTTGGACCTTTGTAATCCCGGAGGCAATGGCTTCCGTTTTATACTTGTCCAATAGCTCATTGGCAAAGGTTTCAGAGTGATCACGGATAGTCATATCATAAGCTTCGACAGTAGGGAAATTCCTTGTATCCACGATGTGTGTGAGCACAAGGGTAGCATCACTGAGTTTTGCTAAGTAGATGGCCTTTTTTAAGGCCCACTCTGCTTCTTCCGAGCCGTCCACTGCTACAAGAATATTTTTATAATCTATACTATTCAAGTGAATCTCCTCCTTCTATTTCATTCCTATTATACAATGATTTACCTTATGGATCTGATTTCAATTGTAACAAATTAGCGAATGTTTATGCCAATAATCTGGAAATTATATGATTCCAACCTTATTATGATGTGATGAATCATTGCATGACGAATATCTATTCTTTTTACCTTATTTGTTTATTTATGGTAACCTCTAATGTGAGAGGGGAGTTTTTTTCTTTGAGTGTTTCAAAAATAGTAAACTATGCATTATATTTATACGTGCTTTTGTATGCTTTGATCTATTTCATTTTTATTTCTTACATCAATTTTGTACATGCTACGATCAGTTTAATGAGTATATCAGCACTGCTGCTTCCATTTATACTATTACTATTTTTTCAAAGGATTTCATGGAAATATACCAATAAGCATAATAAAAGGAAAATCAAAATTAGATTTATAGTCATATCAAGCCTTGGCTTTGCCCTTCTGGTTCTTTGTGTGGTTATGTTAGGGGTAAATGAATCTGAATTAAGGTTCACCACTGAAAGATGGTTAAATGATGTTGAAGGAAGAGTCTACCTGGTAGATGACTTAATCAATGAACATGAATTGATAGGCATGACAAAAGATGAAGTGTTCACCCTTTTAGGGTCTCCAACAGAAACGGAATATTTTAAAGAGGAAGATAATGTTGTTTATTATCTCGGTGCCGAGAGGGGAATAATAAGAATAGATAGTGAATGGCTGGTCATTTGGTTTGACGGCAGTGATAAAGCAATGAAGTATGAACTGCGGACCGATTAGTTGATATGTTGGATAAATACCCCCGTCTTAAATGAAAGGCGGGGGTATTCGGATTTCGTTATATTAAATGGTTCATGCATTATCACTTTATGATTTGCAGGCTCTTCGGGAATTTGGTCAAAACCTCACAGCCGGCATCGGTGATCAATAGATCATCTTCAATCCTGACACCTGCAACATTTGGAACATATATGCCAGGTTCGATGGTATAAACCATTCCGGATTGAAGTTCGAGTGAATTCGTTTCAGTCAAGGATGGATACTCATGGACACTGATCCCAAGTCCGTGGCCGAGCCTGTGCGGGAAGAATTCACCGTATCCTTTATCCCTGATGATGTTTCTGGCCGTCAAGTCTATCTCGGAACAGGATACACCAGGTTTACTGGCTGCAACGGCAGCTTCTTGTGCTCTACGTACAGTTTCATATATTTCTGCCTGTTTATCATTGATATCTCCGTAAGCAACCGTTCTAGTAATGTCAGAGCAGTACCCTTCATGAACGACGCCAAGGTCAAAGAGGACAAGGTCGCCGCGCTGAACTTTCGTATTCCCAGGTGTGCCATGCGGGGAAGCGCCATTTTTACCAGTCAGGACCATGGTGGAGAAAGACATTTGGCTCACTCCGGCCTTTTTCAATTCGTATTCAACCGCTGCAAGGATTTCCATTTCCGTTTTACCTTCGTGAATTTCGCTGACACCCACTTCTATCGCAAAGTCGGCAAGGCGGCATGCTTCACGGATTTTGACCATTTCATCTTCCGATTTGATCATTCGCATCTTTTGAAGTTTTTCTTCTGCGGAAACAAGCTTCGGTGCTCCGAAGTGTTGTTGGACCTTTTCATAACGCTCCACATTCATATGCTCTTTTTCAATGGCCATTGTATGAATGGTTAAACCGCGATCCTTGACTGCCTGCTCAACTTTTCCCCAAGGGTTTTCAATGTCGGTGTAACCGATGATATCTCCATCCCATCCAGCTTGTTTAGCATCCGGAACTTCCATCTGCGGGCAGACAAGGAAAGGTTCGGCATTTGCAAAAATGGCAAGTGCCAGCAGTCTTTCATGAGGATCACTAAAAAACCCGCTCAAATAGAAGATGCTCTCTGTAGATGTAAGTAAAGCGGCTTCAGCCTCATTCGCCTGTAGCCAAGTTTGTAGTTCTTTCAAACGTTCATTCATGACGGTACCTCCATTAATAAGATATAATTACCTTAGCAATATTTAAAAGTATAGTAAATGGGAAAGGCCTAAGAAAGCTACATAAAAAAATTGTTGGTATGGGAAGGGAGCATCAAAAATGAAAGTATCTTTTCATGGACATGCAGTTGTAAAAGTCGAAACGAATGGTAAAACGATTTTAATCGATCCATTCATTACTGGAAACGAATTGACCGATTTGAAGGTGGAAGATGTGAAACCGGATGTGATCATCTTAACACATGGCCATAATGACCACGTCGGTGATACGGTTGAATTGGCCAAAAGGCATGATGCGCTTGTCATCGGCATTGCAGAGATTGCCGATTACCTGGGTGCTCAAGGGGTCAGGACCCACGGGATGAGCATCGGCGGAGCTTTCGAGTTCGACTTTGGAAAAGTGAAACTGACGCCAGCTTTCCATGGAACGGGATTCAATAATGGAGAGGGGCAAATCATTTATTTAGGAATGCCTGCTGGAATATTGCTTACGATAGAAGGGAAAACGATCTATCATGCAGGGGATACAGCGGTATTTTCCGATATGAAACTGATCGGGGAACGACATCCGATTGACTTGGCATTCTTGCCTATCGGCGACAATTACACCATGGGCCCGGAAGATGCAGCACTTGCAGCGAAATTCCTTCAAGCCAAACAAGTCGTGCCGATTCATTACAATACTTTCCCTGTCATCAAACAGAATCCTGGAAAATTCCTCGACCTGCTTGAAGAGGAAAATGGACTGATCATGGAAGCCGGGGATGAAATAGACTTTTAAAAGGAGCGGGAGCCTGCAGGGGCTTCCGTCAGACTATAGATAAGCTCGATGATAATGGAGTGTGTCGACAGTTTTTTTTAGGTTTGTAAAATTTAACCGTTTCTTTCCACTGCAGGCACTCGCTTTCCGCGGGCGGTCCGGGAGCCTCCTTGGCGCTTTTGCTCCTGCGGGGTCTCCCTTGGACTCGCATTCCCGCAGGAGTCTCGCACACCCGCTCCAATCAACTCTTAAATCTAAGAGAGAAACCCAATTGCCCTCAGTTTTGGAAGGTTTGTAAGTTGACGGTTTCTTTCTCCATTAAGACTTAACAATTTATATCCGCCTTTACTAAAGACTTTTTGTTTTTTATTAGAAAAGGAGAACTTTAGGAAAATAAGTCAAGTTCATTATTTTACATATACACTTCCGTACATCTCATTATCGAGATGGCGTCCAGTTTCCAAAATCTACTGCATGGGAAAGTCGTGGTTGCTGGTGTGTTTGTCTGCACCGCTGTGGACCAAGTGATGATTGGTGTTTTACCAATACTACTGCTTCCTGTTTTCCTTGCAAACTACCTCGTACAGTGAGTTTCTTTTCTAAACTTCATTTTTATTTCTGACACTTCTTTATTATCTGTCTGTTTAGAATCATTTTCCTCTCCATTGACTGCCGCTTTGGTACCTGCTTCGGAACATCCAACTATAGTTAGGTCGCTCAAAGCAACTATTATTGAATGGATATGTTTAACAAAACTAATCCCTCCTTATGTATATCGAGTAAATGAACCCCTCTTTTATGAAAAAAGAATCCATTCAAAGTGAATCTATCTGAAAGTAAACTCTCGCTAAGCAGCCAAGTCTTTTTTTCTTTCACAGGCATAAAATGAATAGATGAAAAAAAAGGGGGGATTGGATGAAACAGAGGTTATTACTGTGTTTGCTTTTATGCGGTGTGATGCTGTATTATGCCGTGCCGCGCTTGTCGTTGGAAAGTGGCGGTCTGGAGGGTCTGTTTGCTGGATCCTGGCTGTTGTTTGCATTGTTGGCGGTAGCTGGAAACTTGACGGGCATACTATATTCTCCTAAGAAACAAAAGGTAAAACGACAGCCGGAATACAAAAGGTTGCGCCAATACTAGTAGTTGTTTGATAAACTAGGCTCTTTGACCTTATAATGGAGAATAGGAATACCGTGAAAAGGGTGAAGCGCTTGGCTACAAAGCATGAACAAATATTGAAACATATCGATGGGCTCCCTGTCGGCGAAAAGATTTCCGTCCGTCAAATAGCGAAAGCATTGAATGTTAGTGAAGGTACGGCATACCGGGCAATTAAAGAGGCGGAGAACCAGGGATACGTGAGCTCGATTGAGCGGGTAGGCACGATCCGCATTGAGAAAAAGAAAAAAGAGAATATTGAAAAGCTCACTTTTGCAGAGGTAGTCAATATTGTTGACGGACAAGTTCTTGGAGGGAAAACGGGACTTCATAAGACATTAAATAAATTCGTCATCGGGGCGATGAAGCTGGATGCCATGATGAGATATACGGGGGCAGGAAACCTGCTGATCGTCGGGAACCGTACACAGGCCCATGAGCACGCGTTAAAAGCGGGTGCAGCGGTGCTGATCACTGGGGGATTCGATACTGAAGAGCCCGTTAAAAGGTTAGCCGATGAATTGGAGATGCCTGTCATCTCAACGAGTTACGATACGTTTACCGTCGCAACGATGATCAATCGGGCGATTTATGACCAATTGATCAAAAAGGAAATCTTGCTGGTGGAGGATATTTTGACACCCGTACAGGAAACGACCTTTTTGACAGTGGGTGACCGGGTTCAGACCTGGCATGAACTGAATCAGGAATCGGGGCATAGCCGTTTCCCTGTTGTCGATGACAATATGAAGGTTCAAGGAATGGTCACATCAAAAGATATCATCGGACAGGAAGAGATGACTCTCATCGATAAGGTGATGACGAAAAACCCGATGACCGTAGGCGATAAAATGAGTGTGGCATCTTCTGCACATATGATGGTTTGGGAAGGGATCGAGTTAATCCCGGTCGTGAATGACAGTCATATCCTAAAGGGTATCGTGAGCAGGCAGGATGTGCTGAAGGCATTGCAAATGAGTCAAAGGCAGCCTCAGGTCGGCGAAACGATCGACGATACGATCACCAGCCAGCTTGTGATGACTTCGAATCGCGGCAAGGGCGAGGAAGTGTATAACTATGGCGTCACCCCGCAGATGACCAATTACCTTGGTACCATTTCAAGCGGTGTGTTCACGACATTGGTCACCGACTCGGCAAATCGAGCACTTAGAAGCTATAAGCGCGGTGACTTGGTCGTGGAAAACATGACGATCTACTTCATCAAGCCAGTCCAGATTGACAGTACGCTTGAAATCCATCCCCGTGTTCTTGATGTAGGACGTAAATTCGGAAAAGTCGATGTCGAGGTGTTTAACCAAGGCAAACTTGTCGGCAAGGCGATGTTGACTTGTCAATTGCTGGACCGATCATGAAAAATAAAAAGGATAATCGAAATTCGATTATCCTTTTTGATTTGCAGCTTCTTCGATTGCATGCGGCAAATAAAATTTATACATTTTATAGCCGCCCCAAATACTGAATAAGCCAACGAAGATGAAAACGGCGGCAATGATATAAGTGATGGTCGTGTGGAATAGAAAAAGCTGATTGATTCCGAATAGTGCGACAAACGCACCGAGGGCAATGGAAGACTTCCCTGAAATCCACTTTTTCTCCATCGGCATTCTGGTTCGGACCGATTTGATTTTATAAAACAGATAGACCCCTAGTGAAAGAACGATCAAGGTGACAAGAATAGGCATCGTTTGAAATTCCCCCAATTTAACATATGTACCTTTTTATTGTAGCGGGAAATGAAAGAGAATGCCACAGTAAACAAGATGAGTCTTCCTATTTCCGCAATTTTTTGATTAAATGAAATATATCATCTTTATAAGGCTCGATAATACATATGTTAAGGGGAGATCAATATGAAAGCTGAAATATTAGCAGATATAAAGCGTTATGATACTATCATTCTCCATCGTCATGTCCGTCCAGATCCGGACGCTTATGGTTCACAGGGGGGATTGGCGGAAATCCTGAAAGCATCTTTCCCCGAAAAGCGAATTTATACGGTCGGGAAAGAAGAACCGTCATTGAATTATTTAAGGAGGCTCGATGTGATTTCGGATGAAACATATCAAGGTGCCTTGGTCATCGTTTGTGATACCGCAAATACGGACCGGATTTGTGATGCACGTTACACTACGGGGGATAAACTGATTAAAATCGATCATCATCCTAATGAAGATCCATATGGGGATATGCGTTGGGTCGATACATCGGCAAGTTCCACAAGTGAAATGATTTACGAGTTTTACCAGTTCGGTAAAGAGCAAGGCTTGAAGATGAGTGATGAAGCGGCACGCCTTCTATATGCAGGCATTGTTGGCGATACAGGTCGTTTCCTATTCCAAAGCACGACTGAAAAGACATTTGCTTATGCCAGTGAATTGATTCACTATTCGTTCTCCCGCCCGCAGTTATATCAGGAGATGTATGACGTCGAAGAAAGCATAGTCCGGTTGAATGGATATGTGCTGCAGCATTTTGAAATCCTTCCATATGGAACGGGGAAAATGATCATCACGAAAGATATACTTGAAAAATTCAATGCTTCCACATCTGAGGCATCGCAGCTCGTTTCCTCGCTAGGTTCGATTAAAAATGTTAAGTCTTGGGTCTTTTTCATTGAAGAGGATCAAGAAATCAGGGTTCGTTTCCGTTCTAAAGGACCGGTCATCAATATGATTGCCCGTAAATATAACGGCGGAGGCCACCCGTTTGCAGCAGGGGCTTCGATCTATTCTTGGGATGAAGTGGATAATATCCTTGCCGACATGGAAGAGTTGAATAAAGCGGAATGATAAAACTTAAAGACCAAATCAAAAATGATTTGGTCTTTTAAATTCGGTGGATATTCACCCATCCTTAAGAAGTAGTCCTTTTTAGTCTGATTTCTATATTCATTTTCGTATAAAACATGATTTCAACGACTTCAAGTCGATAGCGCTTTTTATTGATGGTCATGATCTTATTTTCAATCGATTTTTTCAACAGCACCTTACCGTCATAGACACTGGCGACATCTTTGGCGAGAAGAGAGGATAGGTCGTCCTCAATCACATCCTCCGCTTCTGCAATACTCAACTGATCCAGACTGTATTTTTCATTCGTGATCGTTACTTCCACTTCCTGAATCGTCAGGATTTCCTCGTTTTTCTCGTTCAATTTTTTATAATCCTGCTCCCAAATTGCGATTTTCCCGTTTAAATCCTTGATTTCTTCTCTTTGTTCGTGAAGGGTCCGGATCTGCTTCTCCTGCTGGACGCCATGCATATAAAAGAAAATCACCCAGCTGATCAATCCGCCAAGTGCGGCCCCGGCAAAAAAACGCTGCCAGGTGGGAGTCCGGTGATAGGGAGGAATCCTCATGGTGAAATATGCTCCTGCGTGAACCAGTTGATGATCAATGCTCCTGTCTGTGCCCCTCCAAGTGCAGATAGTATCAAAAGGACCTGCTTGACTATATCCTTCGTTTCCCCGTGGAAAATACCGCGTTCGAAATTATAGACCATATCAAAAGTTCCCCCGATCGCAGCGACAATCGCCCAAATACGAAGGCTGTCCGACAGCCGGAATACAGTCGTCATCGGGGCTTGTCCAGTAAAAAACGCGGCGAGGCCCCCGATTATCGAGCCGCCAAGCAATACGCCAAGCGATATGAAAAAGCTGTTGAGGAAGGCTGGAACAAAGGCTTCATTCATATATCATCATCCTTTTTTGCTTGATATTCTTCTAATTCATTTATATGGGATGTTCAGAGGTATTATGATAGTCGCGGGAAATCAGGAGGTTAAATTGCATTGGTAATGAGAACATATTTTCTTTTTTTGAAATAAACACTATAATGAAAAGAAACATGCCTTACAAAGGTGGGAGAAAAAAACGTGTATACTCATCTCCATATTCAGAGCGGATACAGCCTGCTGACAAGTACGGTGAAGATCACTGAACTTGTGGCCAAAGCGAAAGCGGATGGCTGTACAAGTCTTGCCTTAACCGATCGAAATGTTATGTACGGTTCGGTCTATTTTTATAAAGAATGCAAGAAGCAGGGCATAAAGCCGATCATCGGCATACTTGCGGATGTCCTTGATGAACGGGAATCGCCACATGGACTTCTTTTATTGGCAAAGAATCTGCAAGGATATCAAAACCTGCTTAAAATAAGCAGTGCCATAAAAACGAAATCCCCGTCAGGCATTCCAATGAATTGGCTTAAAGCCTATTCCGGGGGCTTGATTGCAATCACACCAGGTGCAGAGGGGCAAATAGAAACGCTATTGAGAGAAGAAAACCCTGAAGAAGCCAAACAGGCAGCAGGGCGATTTCTGCAAATTTTTGGTCAGGATAACTTTTATGTATCCATACAGAGACTGTCGATTGCGGATGAGGAAAAAGGTAACGAAGCCATAAGTCAGTTGGCGAGAGATTTAGAGATAAAGATTGTCGCGACGAATCCAGTCTATTATTTGAACGAAAGCGATGCACTCGCTCATGAAGTCTTATTGGCAATCGGAAATGGCGACAAGCTGGCGGATGAGACGCATACGGTTCTTGAATCCGATCAATTTTATATGAAAAGCCGGTCTCAGATGGCAGAACTATTCCATGACAGACCGGATGCACTCGAAAATACCCTGCATATTGCCGCGCAATGCAATCTGGACATTCCATTTCATCGTTCACTTCTTCCTAAGTACCCTACTGAAGATGGAGCCACAGCCGAGGAAATGCTCGAAGCCATCTGCTTCCAAGGGCTGAAGAAAAGAGTGCCGGAGCCATCCATTCAATATGAAGAGCGCCTGCGATATGAATTGGATATCATCACCAAGATGAAATTCAGCGATTACTTTTTAATCGTTTGGGACTTCATGAAATTCGCTAAGGATCACCAAATCCTGACTGGTCCAGGAAGGGGGTCAGCCGCAGGGTCGATGGTCGCTTATGTGCTGTCGATCACGGATGTCGATCCAATCGAACATTCCTTGCTGTTCGAGCGTTTCCTGAATCCGGAACGTGTCTCGATGCCGGATATCGACATTGACTTTCCGGATAACCGCCGTGAAGAAGTGATTGCCTATGTCGCGAAGAAATACGGGGAACTTCATGTAGCACAGATCATTACATTCGGGACATTGGCTGCCAAGGCTGCGTTAAGGGACACAGGACGTGTTTTCGGCCTGAATTCAAAGGAACAGGAAGCGGTATCGAAAATGATTCCAGGCCGTCTGGGCATCACGCTTCCCGAGGCTTTCAAGGAATCGAAAAGGCTTAGGGAATTCGTAAATGAGAGTGACCTGAATCAAAAACTATTTCAAACCGCGTTATTGCTTGAAGGGCTGCCTCGCCATGCTTCGACACATGCCGCCGGCGTCGTCATCAGTGACCAGGCACTGACCGGGCATATCCCGATTCAGGGAGGGCATGACGGCATCCACCTGACTCAATATCCAATGGACCTTCTCGAAGAACTGGGACTTCTTAAAATGGATTTTCTTGGACTCCGCAATTTAACGCTCATCGATAATATTTTAAATAACATTAAAAAAGGAACGGGGAAAAAGCTCGACTTGTCCCATATTCCGATGGATGATCCCGAGACGCTGGCCACTTTAGGCAGAGGCGAAACAACCGGGGTGTTCCAATTTGAATCGGATGGCATCCGTAAGGTTTTGATCAAGCTGAAACCGAACCGATTCGAGGATATCGTTGCGGTCAATGCCCTATATCGTCCAGGTCCGATGGAAAATATACCGCTGTTCATCGAGCGGAAACATGGACTTGCTTCGATCGATTACCTTCACGAGGATTTGAAGGATATCCTCGAGCCTACATATGGGGTCATCGTTTATCAAGAACAAATCATGCAAATCGCCGCCCGCTTAGCCGGGTTTTCATTAGGGGAGGCTGACCTGCTCCGACGTGCCGTTTCGAAGAAGAAGAAGGATGTTCTGGATCAAGAGCGGCAGCATTTCGTGAGCGGCGCATTGAAACAAGGATACTCCGAAAAAACGGCAGATGAGATTTATTCCTTGATTGTCCGCTTCGCTAACTATGGATTCAACCGAAGTCATGCGGTGGCGTATAGCTTCATCGCTTATCAGCTGGGTTACTTGAAAACCCACCATCCGGAATATTTCATGGCAGCACTTTTGACATCGGTTGTCGGGAATGATGAAAAGATTTCGCAATATATCCGAGAAGCAAAAAAGAAAGGGATAGCGGTTCTGCCTCCCTCGATTAACCGGAGCGGTTACCCGTTTTTACCGGAAAAGGAAGGGATCCGTTATAGCCTTGGAGCCATAAAAGGGATAGGCGGGACGGTCCTAAAAGATATCTTCGCTGCAAGGCGTCAGAAGAAGTTCGCTGATTTATTCGATTTCTGTTTGCGCGTTTCGGGGAAAATCGTAAATAGAAAAGTGTTGGAGGCGCTTGTCCATTCAGGTGCATTTGATGAATTCGGTGAAGACCGGGCAACATTGTTGGCGAGCCTGGACGTAGCGATCAATCATACGGAATTGGTTAATCCGGATGATGACCTATTCGATATGTTTTCGGATGGCGAGTTTTCACTCAAACCGAAATACCACCGGGTCGATCCTATCCCAATCGAGGACAAACTCTCGTTGGAAAAAAGCGCATTGGGGCTTTATCTATCGAATCATCCTGTGACAAGCTACAGAGAACTTTTTCAGCACTTCGGCTGTTTGACTATAGATGAAGCTATTAATAAAAAGGAATCGAAAGTCTTACTTGGCGCTTACATTACGTCGGTTAAAACCATAAGGACAAAAAAGGGCGATGTGATGGCTTTCTTGAGCGTCAGTGATGAAGAGGGGGATATTGAAGCGGTCGTTTTTCCAAATGTTTATAAAAACCACTCTGCCGACTTGAATCATGGACAACTCGTTATGCTGCAAGGGACATTGGAAGAGCGGGATGGAAAAACACAGCTGCTGATCCGGAATGTATACCCGCTAGAAAAAGTGAAGCAGATGAAAGAGGAAAAAAACGGAACGATATTCCTGAAAATTGAGGCTGGCAAGCAAACGAAGGATACACTGCAAAAAATAAAAAAAATTTTAATGCAGCATAGCGGTGAAACCAAGGTCATGCTTTTTTACGAGAGGGAAAACCGCTATGTACAGCTATCTTATTGGGATTGGGTCAATCCTACAGATAGACTGATGCAGGCATTATTTGACTTGGTGGGAAAAGGGAATGTGGTTTACAAGAAAGAATAACTGTTTTACAACTTTAATAGTTATGTTATATTGAAAACAGGCCGCTGTGGTCTGACCACTAGATTTCAGCATAATTTCAGCATATAAGATAATGGGTTACCCAATTTGTTTTAGGAGTGAAACTATGACATTAAGAGAAGAAGCATTACATATGCACCGCTTGAATCAAGGAAAATTAGAAACAGTTTCGAAAGTGCCGGTTAGGAACGCAGTAGATTTAAGCCTGGCTTATTCTCCTGGTGTCGCAGAACCGTGTAAAGATATTTACGATAAGCCGGAAACCGTTTATGACTATACAATGAAGGGGAATACGGTTGCCGTCATTTCTGATGGAACGGCTGTTTTGGGACTTGGAAACATCGGTCCGGAAGCTGCTATGCCGGTCATGGAAGGAAAAGCCGTTTTATTTAAAAGTTTCGCGGGAGTGGACGCTTTCCCGATTTGTTTAAAAACGACGGATGTGGACAAAATTGTAGAGACCGTTAAATTACTCGAACCGACTTTCGGTGGAGTGAACTTAGAAGACATAGCCGCACCAAATTGTTTTGAAATTGAAGAACGACTCAAAAAAGAAATGAATATTCCTGTTTTCCATGATGATCAGCACGGTACAGCCATTGTTACTGTTGCCGGTCTTGTGAACGCGTTACGACTGGTGAATAAATCAATGTCAGAAATTAAAGTGGTAGCGAATGGCGCAGGCGCTGCGGGCATTGCCATCATTAAATTGCTTTATAGCTATGGAGTTCGCGACATCATCATGTGTGATACGAAGGGTGCCATTTATGAGGGCCGTTCGACAGGTATGAATGATACAAAAGAACAAGTGGCGAAAGTGACCAATCGAAATAAGGTTTCAGGGCCTTTGGAGTCTGTCATTGAAAACGCTGATGTATTTATAGGAGTGTCTGCCGCAGGTGCATTGACAAAAGAAATGGTTTCTTCGATGAATCGGGATGCGATCATTTTCGCGATGGCTAATCCAGATCCGGAAATCATGCCGGAAGATGCAAAAGCAGCGGGTGCCAAGGTTGTTGGAACTGGCCGTTCGGATTTCCCGAATCAGGTCAATAACGTCCTTGCTTTCCCAGGGATTTTCCGTGGGGCTTTGGATGTACGTGCGACTCATATCAATGAAAAAATGAAGGTTGCTGCAGTAAAAGCCATTGCTGGATTAATACAGGAGCATGAGTTGAACGAAGACTACGTGATCCCTGCTCCATTTGATGAGAGGGTGGCACCTGCCGTTGCGGCTGCTGTTGCCAAGGCAGCGATGGAAACCGGAGTAGCTAGAATCAATGTAGATCCAGAGGAAATTAAAGAAAAAACAAAGAAATTAGCGATCATTGGAAAAAGTGAGGAATAATTAATTTGGCAGGTCGTACTTCTTCATCCAAAATTTATCTCGATGTCGTTGAGAGCCTACGTAGCATGATTGAAGCGGACAGCCTCTTGCCGGGAGATAAAATCCCATCAGAACGGGAGTTATCGGATCGTTTTAATGTTGGGCGTTCCTCTGTCCGTGAAGCATTGCGTGCCTTAGAGCTATTAGGTTTAATAGAAACAAGGCGTGGTGAAGGGACGTTTATCAGGGATTTCCAGGAGCATAAGCTAGTCGAGCTTCTGGGAACCTTTTTTTTGCAAGATAAAAAAGTACAAGAAGATTTGGCTGAGACGAAAAGGCTGATTGAAATTGACTGTTTGCGGATCGTCGCCTTTTTCGCTACGGCTGAGGACATCAAAAGATTAATGGCCTGGGTCAAAGCGGATATGTTTCATGATGATGATTTCTTTTTAAGAATTGCCATTTTGAATCGCAATCGATTGCTGGAAAGAATTTGGCGCATTGTCAACAGCTATGCTAGAACATCAGAGATGGTACAGGGTAATGTGAAAAAAGAAGACTATCTGGCACTTCTTACATATTTGCTCGAACGTGATGAAGAAAAAGCCATCGAAACGTATCTTATTAGAATTAGAAATATGTCGAAGGGCGAATGACACCTTTTTACACGATACTAATTTTATTTCTGATATAGTTTGTACCAAGTATCATAAAATAGATAATTGGTGGTAAAGGGAGGATTAAGCTTGCTTAAAGAGCTATTTGCGAAGTCTAAGAAGAAATATGCAACGGTTCCTTTAGATCGGGAGAAACAAGATGTACCAGAAGGAATCATGACAAAGTGCACCGGCTGTAAAAAAATCATGTATACAAAAGAATTGGTGAAAAACAAGAAAGTCTGTCTGCATTGCGGGTACCATCATCCGATGTCTTCCCATGAGCGCATCGAATTTTTATTCGACGCAGGCACTTTTAATGAATTTGATAAAGAAATGATATCCGTTAACCCGCTTGATTTTCCGGATTACTTAGAAAAACTGGAAAAAGATAGAAAGAAAGCCAAGATTAATGAGGCGGTTGTCACAGGAGTCGGAAGCATAAATGGCTACCAAGTTTCAACAGCCATCATGGATTCGAATTTCCGGATGGGAAGCATGGGATCCGTTGTTGGCGAAAAAATTACCCGTGCCATTGAACGTGCTGGTGAATTGAAGATTCCATTCATCATATTTACGGCATCAGGCGGCGCCCGGATGCAGGAGGGTGTTTTGAGCTTGATGCAGATGGCAAAGACAAGTGCAGCACTCAAGATATTCAGCAATGAAGGCGGACTGATCATATCAATGATGACCCATCCTACCACAGGCGGGGTTTCGGCAAGTTTCGCGTCACTTGGCGATATTAATCTAGCCGAACCTGGAGCACTTATTGGTTTTGCGGGAAGAAGAATCATTGAGCAGACGATTCGTGAAGAGCTTCCTGAAGATTTCCAAACGGCTGAATTCTTGTTGAAGCACGGTCAATTGGATGCGGTCGTCAAACGTACGGAAATGAAGGAAACCTTGACGACGATCCTTAAAATCCATGCCCCGGGCGGTGAGTGGTTATGATTTACGAATTAGAGTTCGAGCGTCCCATTACGGACCTGAGAAATAAAATTAAAGAGCTAAAGGCAATCTCGAAGGATGCTGATGTAGACCTTACAGCAGAAATCGAAACATTGGAAAAGCGTTTAGAGAAGCTGGAAGTGGATATCTACAACCATCTTAAACCGTGGGATCGTGTTCAGATTGCCCGGCATCCAGCCCGTCCGACGACGCTTGATTACATTCCGCTGTTATTCAATGACTTCATCGAGTTTCATGGAGATCGTTATTATGGGGATGATGAAGCGATTGTTTCTGGAATCGCAGAATTCAATGGACTTGCCGTGACTGTCATCGGTCATCAACGCGGGAAGGATACGAAGGAAAACATCCGTCGTAACTTCGGCATGCCCCATCCTGAAGGCTATCGAAAAGCTTTGCGTCTGATGAAACAGGCTGAAAAATTCAACAGGCCGATTATTTGTTTCATTGATACGAAGGGAGCTTTCCCTGGTAAAGCTGCTGAAGAGCGCGGGCAAAGTGAAGCCATTGCGAAAAACCTTTTCGAAATGGCAGGGCTGAAGGTGCCGGTCATCAGTATTGTCATTGGTGAAGGCGGAAGCGGCGGTGCATTGGCGCTTGGCGTCGGAGACCGAATTTTCATGCTTGAGAACTCAACATATTCCGTGATTTCCCCTGAAGGGGCTGCAGCCTTGCTGTGGAAGGATGCCTCTCAGGCTAAGAGGGCTGCGGAAACGATGAAAATCACGGCTCCCGACTTAAACCGCCTAGGAGTCATCGATGAAATCATTCCTGAAGTGAGGGGCGGCGCCCATCGGGATTCGAATTTACAGGCAGAAGCCATCAAGGAAATCCTGAAACGTTCATTCAATGAACTATTGCCATTGAATAGTGATGATCTTATCAACCAGCGTTATATGAAATTCAAGAAAATCGGTGAATATGAATTTGCAAAACAACAACCTGAGGGCGAACCTAAGGAAGTGGAACAGCATTCATAAACACATTTTGGAAAAGGAAAAACGTGCTGCCTGGGGCAACACGTTTTTTCATCCTTTCATTCGTGTATATGAATTCATTACCGAAACGAGTAAAGAATATGGTTTGTGTGTAGAATGTAAAGTTTCACACCATTTTACTTCAATTTCTGAAGAGAATCGGTTAGGCTTATAACATCAAGTATGCATAAGTGAAACAGTTACTGCTTATTGAAGCTTGAAAAAGGGTACAATGATATAGCGAAGCTTAAAATTGATTAGTGCTGTAGAGAGGTGACATTTATGAAAAGAATAGGTGTATTGACAAGTGGAGGAGATTCTCCAGGAATGAATGCGGCAGTCCGAGCAGTTGTCCGGAAAGCAATTTTTCATGAAATGGAGGTCTTCGGTATTTATCATGGCTATCAGGGTCTGATAAATGGCAATATAAAAAAGCTTGAACTTGGGTCGGTCGGGGATATCATTCATAGAGGCGGCACGATGTTACATACGGCTCGCTGTCCGGAATTTAAGACGGAGGAAGGCCAGCTGAAAGCGATTGAACAATTGAATAAACATGGTATCGAGGGCATTGTCATAATTGGTGGCGATGGTTCTTACCGCGGGGCGAGAGCTTTAACTGAAAGGGGTTTCCCTTGTATCGGGGTTCCTGGAACGATTGATAATGACATTCCGGGTACGGACTTTACGATTGGTTTCGATACGGCCCTGAATACAGTCATCGATGCTATCGATAAAATTCGGGATACGGCCACTTCTCATGAGAGGACTTATGTGGTTGAAGTGATGGGAAGAGATGCCGGCGATATTGCACTTTGGGCTGGATTGGCTGGCGGAGCTGAAACGATTCTTTGTCCTGAATATGAATATGATATAGAAGACCTGATTGGGAAGCTGAACCGCGGTCATGATCGTGGGAAAAAGCACAGTATCATCATTGTAGCCGAAGGTGTGGGAAGTGCCGTTGATATCTCCAGGAGTATTGAGGCGAAAGCAGGAATTGAAACCCGTGTAACGGTCCTGGGCCATGTTCAGCGCGGAGGATCTCCCTCTGCAAATGACCGGGTATTGGCAAGCCGTCTTGGGGCAAGAGCGGTTGAATTGCTTCTAGAAGGAAAAGGGGGCAGGGCAGTCGGAATAGAACAAAATCAACTTGTTGATTATGATATCATCGAAGCTCTTGCAAAACCGCATACAATTGACAAGAAAATGTATGAATTATCCGCTGAGCTATCCATTTAATCATTTTTATTGACCGATAGGAATCGCTTTTTAGTAATGGGTATTTAAAAGAAGACATAAAACACTGCGCCCCCTGTCTTCAAGAAGTGGACAGGCGGCGAGTTTTCCTTAAAGGAGGATGACACTATGCGTAAAACCAAGATTGTTTGTACGATTGGCCCCGCAAGTGAAAGTATAGAAAAGCTGGTTCAATTAATAGAGGCGGGAATGAATGTAGCACGGCTTAACTTTTCTCATGGAAATCATGAAGAACACGCAGCTAGAATCCGCAATATCAGAGAAGCGAGCGAAAAAACAGGTAAACAGGTTGCCATCCTGTTGGACACAAAAGGACCTGAAATACGGACAAATAATATGGAAAATGATTCCATGGAGCTTGTAGCCGGCAACGAAGTCATTATTTCCATGAATGAAGTCCTGGGAACACCTGAAAAATTCTCCATTACCTATGAAGGGCTTCTGCATGATGTTCACCCAGGATCTAAAATCCTTTTGGATGATGGATTGATCGGGCTTGAAGTGTTGAAGATTGATGAGGTCAGAAAAGAAATCCATACGAAAATCTTGAATAGCGGCACACTTAAGAACAAAAAAGGCGTCAATGTTCCAGGAGTTTCGGTTAACCTGCCTGGCATAACGGAGAAAGACGAACAGGATATCCTTTTTGGGATCGAACAGGGAATCGATTTCATTGCTGCCTCATTTGTACGCAGGGCTTCCGACGTGCTTGAAGTAAGTGAATTATTGCAGCAAAATGGTGCGGAACATATTCAAATCATCCCTAAAATCGAAAATCAAGAGGGCGTGGACCGTCTTGATGAGATCTTGGAAGTTTCAGATGGCTTGATGGTGGCACGTGGAGACTTGGGAGTGGAAATTCCTGCAGAAGAAGTGCCATTAGTCCAAAAACAAATGATCAAAAAATGTAATAATGCCGGGAAACCAGTCATAACGGCTACACAAATGCTCGATTCGATGCAGCGTAATCCAAGGCCGACCCGTGCAGAAGCAAGTGACGTGGCCAATGCCATATTTGATGGAACGGATGCCATCATGCTTTCTGGCGAAACAGCTGCTGGAACCTATCCTGTCGAAGCGGTGCAAACGATGCATAACATTGCTTCACGTGCTGAAACTGCCCTTGATTATCGGGATATATTATCAGTCAGAAGCAAAGTGAACCGTCATAATGTCACGGATGCCATTGGTCAATCCGTTGCCCACACTGCGCTTAATCTTAATGCAGGGGCAATCATCACCCCTACAGAAAGCGGTCATACGGCAAGGATGATTTCCAAATACCGCCCTAAAGCACCGATCATTGCGGTTACATCCAATGATCATGTTACAAGAGGGCTTGCATTGGTTTGGGGAGTCTATCCGCAGATTGGTCCAAAAGCGACGACTACCGATGAAATGCTTCAAACAGCAATAGATGAAAGCCTTCATTCCGGCTTAGTTTCCCATGGGGATTTAGTCGTCATTACAGCCGGTGTGCCTGTAGGTGAAACGGGTACGACTAACTTGATGAAAATTCATGTGTTAGGAGAGGTTCTTTTGAAGGCTCAAGGAATCGGCAGGAAATCAGCGAAAGGTGAAGTGGTTATCGCTAAGAATGCCAAGGAAGCTTTGGAAAAAGTGAAGGAAGGCTCTGTATTGGTTACGATCGGTTCTGACCGCGAAATGATGCCGGCAATTGAAAAATGTGCGGCATTGATTACGGAAGAAGGCGGTTTGACAAGCCATGCAGCTGTTGTGGGAGTCACATTGGGCATACCGGTAATCGTTGGGGCGGAGGACGCGACCAAGGTTTTCACGGATGGTCAAAGAATAACGGTCGATGCAGGTCGTGGAGTCATTTATGATGGACATGCAAACGTTCTGTAATACGAAATTTTGGCTGATTCCTTGCCAATGAGGTAAGATGGATGTACCGCACCAGAAATGGGCTGTGCAGGAGGAATGAAGATGAAATATTTTTTAATGTTTATCATTGCGATGCCGGTCGTTGAAATTATTGTCCTTTTGCTGTCAGGCAATCTGATTGGTTTTTGGCCAACGCTGTTCCTGATTGTAGCCACAGGTTTGATTGGAGCTTATTTGGCTAAACGGCAAGGGATGGAAACGTGGAAAAAGGCACAGGAACAGATTCGTTACGGAATGATGCCAGGAAATGAAATCATTGATGGAATCTGTATCTTTATCGGAGCTGCACTGTTGCTGTCCCCTGGGCTCATCTCGGATATCATGGGATTGATCCTTGTGTTTCCGCCAACCCGGAATCTCCTCAAACCGATTGTTATCCGGTTTATCATGAACAGGATGAATAAAGGGAAAGTTACCATTATTCGGCATAAATAATATAAGGCTGTCTATAGGCGTAAGCTTTTAGGCAGCCTTTTTGGTCTTTTTAAAAAGGTCCGCAAAAGCATCCCGGTTTTTTATGGGGTGCTTTTTTGCTTTACAAATGGCTCCTGTTTCACCATTGAATGATGATTTCCACGAGAATGAAATGTGTATAATAACAGGACTTTTAAATGATTATCACTTGGAAACATTGGTAAATAAGGCTTTTCCAAGCTAAAAAATCTTTTTTTAGATTTTTTAGAAAAAACTGGTGACAAATTTATACAACGTGTTATATAATACAAACAGGAAATAAAACATCTGTATTATAACATAAAAGAGTTGGAAAGGGTGTGGAGAGGCAATATGATTACGGAAGCAAAAGGCTTACAGATTACAGGCAATATTAAGCCAGGATATGAACAAATACTTACAGCGGAAGCTCTTCAATTCATCGAAAGGATGGAACGGCATTTCGGTGGAAGAAGGGCAGAACTTCTAGAACGGCGGAAAAGCGTTCAGGAAGAACTGAATCAAGGCATGCTTCCTGATTTCCTTGAAGAAACGAAGCATATTCGTGCAAGTGATTGGACGATTGCGCCCCTCCCGAATGATTTGCAGGATCGCAGGGTTGAAATCACTGGACCTGTTGATCGTAAAATGATCATAAATGCCATGAACTCAGGTGCCAATGTATTCATGGCTGACTTTGAAGATGCCAATTCACCCACTTGGGAGAATTGCATCGATGGCCAATTGAATCTGCGCGATGCAATCCGCGGAACCATTTCATTTAAAAATCCAAATGGCAAAGTGTATGAATTAAATGAAAGAACAGCTGTGCTAAAGGTAAGGCCACGCGGCTGGCATTTGGAGGAAAAACATGTCCTTTTGGATGGACAGCCTATATCAGCCAGCATTTTTGACTTTGGACTGTACTTTTACCACAACGCAAAAGCATTGGTTGAAAAACAAAGCGGTCCATACTTTTACTTACCGAAAATGGAAAGCCATCTCGAAGCAAGATTATGGAATGAAATTTTCGTATATGCACAGAACGATTTGAGAATCCCGCAAGGAACCATCAAGGCAACGGTCTTGATAGAAACAATTCTTGCTGCATTCGAAATGGACGAAATTCTGTACGAGCTGAAAGAACATTCGGCAGGCCTGAACTGTGGCCGCTGGGATTATATCTTTAGTTTCCTGAAAAAATTCCGTAACTCGGATGATGTCATTTTCCCAGATCGGCAGCAGGTCACGATGACCGTCCCGAACATGAGGGCGTATTCCTTACTGGCGATCAAAACATGCCACAGCCGTAATGCTCCTGCAATTGGCGGGATGGCCGCACAAATTCCCGTTAAAAATGACCCGGTTAAGAACGATGAGGCTTTTGCGAAAGTTAAGGCAGATAAAGAACGCGAAGCAAGAGACGGTCATGATGGAACATGGGTTGCCCACCCAGGTATGGTAAGCACGGCAAAAGAGGTTTTTGACCTGCTCGTTCCAAAACCGAATCAAATTTTCCGGAAACGGGAAGATGTCCATGTAACAGCA
Source organism: Peribacillus sp. YIM B13477 (assembly GCF_042787955.1). Classification (NCBI taxonomy): domain Bacteria; kingdom Bacillati; phylum Bacillota; class Bacilli; order Caryophanales; family Bacillaceae; genus Peribacillus; species Peribacillus sp. YIM B13477. The sequence continues at coordinate 56,172 of NZ_JBHZPD010000011.1, read as the reverse complement.
CAAGAGTTGCTGGCTGTACCGGAAGGAACGATCACAGAGGCAGGCTTAAGGACGAATATTAATGTAGGCATCCAATATATCGCCTCATGGTTAAGCGGCAGAGGTGCGGCACCTATCAATAACTTAATGGAAGATGCTGCAACCGCTGAAATTTCAAGGGCTCAAGTCTGGCAATGGATCCGTCATCCAAAAGGCATTCTCGAAGATGGCAGGAAAATAACCGAGGAATTATTCCATCAAATCAAAGAAGAAGAATTGGCGGTCATTAAATCGGAAGTAGGGGAAGAAACTTTCAAATCAGGAAAGTTTGAAGAGTCTACTAAACTATTTGAACAATTGATTGAAGCGGATGACTTTGCAGATTTCTTAACTAACGCGGCATATGAAGAATTATCTTAATATTCAAAATATATGATGAATTAGGAGGAAATAATGATGATGAATGAGAGAGCGCAAAAATTACAACAAAGCTGGGAAAATGACTCACGGTGGACTGGTATTAAACGTCCTTATACGGCCGAGGAAGTCATTAAACTGAGAGGTTCCATCGATATTGAACAAACATTGGCACGCCGCGGTTCCGAAAAACTATGGAATCTATTAAAAACAGAGGATTTCATCAATGCATTAGGAGCATTGACCGGTAACCAAGCCATGCAGCAGGTGAAAGCTGGTTTAAAAGCAATCTACTTAAGCGGCTGGCAAGTGGCGGCAGATGCTAACATCGCAGGGCAAATGTACCCTGACCAAAGTTTATATCCAGCCAACTCCGTGCCGCAAGTCGTTAAACGCATTAATCAGACACTTCAGCGTGCAGACCAAATCAGCTTTGCTGAAGGGAAGAATGATATCGATTGGTTCGCTCCAATCGTGGCGGATGCTGAAGCAGGTTTTGGCGGTTCCCTTAACGTCTTTGAATTAATGAAAGGCATGATCGAAGCTGGAGCGGCTGGCGTTCACTTCGAAGACCAGCTTTCTTCCGAGAAAAAATGCGGTCACCTAGGCGGTAAAGTCCTTCTTCCTACCCAAACGGCAGTGCGTAATTTAGTTTCCGCCCGATTGGCAGCAGATGTAATGGGGACACCGACCATTTTGATTGCCCGTACGGATGCTGATGCTGCAGATTTGATCACGGATGATATTGATCCGGTCGATGCACCATTCATCACTGGTGAAAGGACTCCAGAAGGATTCTACCGCACGAATGCAGGTCTTGACCAAGCAATTGCAAGAGGCCTTGCTTATGCGCCATATGCCGACCTTATCTGGTGTGAGACTTCTGAACCTAATCTAGCGGATGCTCGCCGCTTTGCCGAGGCCATCCATGCAGAGTTCCCGGGAAAATTGCTTGCTTACAATTGTTCCCCATCATTTAACTGGAAAGCGAAATTAAGTGATGAAGAGATTGCCAATTATCAAGTGGAATTGGGTAAATTAGGTTATAAATTCCAATTCGTTACACTTGCAGGCTTCCATTCATTGAATCATAGCATGTTCAACCTTGCTCTTGGTTATAAAGAACGCGGCATGGCTGCATACTCTGAACTTCAACAAGCGGAATTCGCTAGTGAGCCGGATGGCTATACAGCAACACGTCATCAGCGTGAAGTGGGAACGGGTTACTTTGATGAAGTGGCACAAGTCGTTTCTGGTGGAACATCATCCACAACAGCACTTGCAGGTTCCACTGAAACAGAACAATTCGAGACGTCAAAATAATTCTAGTTTAAAACCAAAAATCCGCCTTGTACCCGAGGCGGATTTTTAAGTTAAAAAGAGTGAATGCTAATGGAAGTCAGGACCTTAAGTGGTTTTCTTTGTATCCCCGATGATGAAAGTCCATATGGCCTTGAAGACTTTGGCACGCTGAAGTGTATTGAATATGACAAGTACGACAGGTCCGGCAATCAAACCTAGGAAACCGATCAATTTGAATCCGATGAACAAGGCGATGAGAGTGGCAAGCGGATCCAAACCAATACTGGATGAAAGTACTTTTGGCTCTATTAGCTGACGCTGGACAACGACGATTATGTAAAGGACGGATAAACCGATTGCGAGACTTGTATTCCCGGCAATGAATTCAAAGATGATCCAAGGAATGAAAATCGTACCTGTCCCTAAATAGGGAATGATATCGACCAGTCCGCATATCAGGGCAATGGTAATTGAATAATTCACCCCTAAAATGAGAAATCCGATTAAAATCGTGACAGTCGTCAATGAAACAAGAGTGAATTGTGCCCGGATGAACCCGAATAAAGCCCGTTTTAAATCCCTGAATAAACGCTTTGCACCCGCAAAAATCTTATCAGGCAACACTTTTCCGGTCATGCGGCCGAAGGTATCCCAATCTTTGCTGATGAAGAATGTGCCAAGCAAAGTAAAAAGGAGTGCCGTTGCTGTAGTTGGAAACCATCCGATGATTGTGGGGATGTTCTTCAAGAAGGCTTGAATGAAGCCGCTTACTCCCGTCGTGATGGATTCACCGATATTTTGGATATTCTTGAGGATTGTGTCTTGCTGTTCGGTATCCAAATTATTGAACATGGCAGCTATTTGATTATATAAAGGGATGACGGTGGTAGCGATGTATGTTTCTATATAATCCACGATGGTTTCAATGTGTTTCGGGATGACTCCGGCAAGGTAATTGGTCCCTGAAATGATCTCGGTGACCAGTAAGGTGATAAGACCCGCAAATAAAAGGAAAATGAGTAAAAGGGAAACGAATACAGCCAACCCCCGTGGCAGCCGCCCTTTCCTTTCGAAAAAGATGACCAGGGGATTCATCAAGAAAGCGATGATCATGGCAATGATGAATGGATATGTATATTTAGATAAATAAAACAAGGCAATTCCACCTAATATTATCCCTCCGACGACCAGTAAAGAACGAATGAAACGATACATATATACCGGATTCAAGTCATATCCTCCTTCAACCATTAAGTTTGTATTATAATTGTAACGATGATGGAAAAGAAAGGAAAGATTCTTTCATCTTTCGTTTTGAATTTTTTCTGCAGATGCATCGTTCCTTAAATCATTTTTCTCCCAAGAACAAGGGAGTTTGTTATGTTAAAATAACAAAAAACAGAAGGAAGAAGGTGAAGGGATAATGATCAACGGTCCTGTCGTATTTTTAATTCTGCTTGCTGCAATCGGTTGGTTTGGGAAAAATACCTCACTGATCATGGCTGCGGGTTTTCTTTTAAGCATGAAACTGATTGGCCTTGACGCTAAAGTGTTTCCATACCTGGAAGCGAAAGGGATCAACCTGGGTGTCACGATCATCACGATCTCCGTACTCATTCCCATAGCAAACGGAGCGATTGGTTTCAAGGAACTAGGAGACGCGATAAAATCCCCTTATGCCTGGATTGCACTTGCATCCGGAATAGCCGTTGCACTCATAGCAAAAAATGGGATTACACTGCTGTCGCATGATCCGCACATTACCACCGCTCTTGTATTTGGGACGATTCTTGCGGTCGCCTTATTCAAAGGTGTGGCTGTCGGCCCGTTAATCGGGGCAGGAATTGCTTATTTATGCATGCAGATCTTTAATTTTTTTAAATGAAGTGAGAGGCTAAGGGGAGAAAACCCCGTCAGTACTGGAAATGTAAATTTTCTATTTAATGTTTCGTTTATTCTGCTTTGAGACATTTTTTTTGAAAAAAACGATTTTAAACGCATGAATAAAGCAAGAGAATATGTAGCTAATTTTTCTAATAAAATAATAATTTTTTCACATTTTAAGTGCTTTTCATTCCCAAAAAAGTGTTTATTGTTTATAATAATCATGTAACTGCTCTGATTTATTAAAATTGGGATTCAGAATATCATTGATATTTTTGAGGAATCTTAAAAAAAGATGTAGTTATTGAGCAAGCGCTCACTAGGAATAGCTACAAGCATTATTTTTAGAATTTCTTAATTAAAGATTATCGTACATTTTACTATTGTTGGGGTCATATTCTGTGAACGCTTCCAATACAAGATGTATGTCTTCTGCTAAAAAATAGATGGTTGTTTACAATAGCTAATTTCTTGGAAGCGCTACATTTATACGCTAATAGCAAGGGCATAGGGGAATATCTAGGAAAAGGAGAGATTTAGTATGACAGCAACAAAAGGTCTTGAAGGTGTGGTAGCAACAACTTCATCAGTAAGCTCCATTATCGATGACACATTAACGTATGTAGGTTATGACATCGATGATTTGGCTTCGAACGCAACATTCGAGGAAGTAATCTATCTTTTATGGCACGGAGCTCTTCCGAACAAAAGCCAACTAGAAGAATTAACTAAACAACTTGCTGAAAATGCTGAAATTCCAGCTGAAGTGGTTAATCACTTCAAAACATACCCAATTGATAAAGTACATCCAATGGGAGCTCTTCGCACCGCAGTATCTCTTCTTGGTCTTTATGATGAAGAAGCAGATGTAATGAATGAAGAAGCTAACTATCGTAAAGCAATCCGCATCCAAGCAAAAATCCCTACATTGGTAACAACTTTCGCTCGCGTCCGTCAAGGGAAAGAAGCTGTTGCTCCACGTACAGATTTAAGCTTTGCTGCTAACTTCTTATATATGTTAAGCGGTAATGAACCAACGGCAATCGAAGAAGAAGCATTCAACAAGGCATTGGTTCTTCATGCTGACCATGAATTAAACGCTTCTACATTCACTGCACGCGTTTGTGTGGCTACATTAGCTGATATCTATTCTGGTGTAACTGCTGCCATCGGCGCTTTAAAAGGCCCACTTCACGGCGGAGCTAACGAACAAGTCATGAAAATGCTTACAGAAATTGGTTCAGTTGATAACGTTGAGCCATATATCAACGAAAAATTAGCCAATAAAGAAAAAATCATGGGCTTTGGCCACCGTGTATACCGTAAAGGTGATCCTCGTGCTAAACACCTTAAAGAAATGTCACAAAAACTGACTGAACTTACTGGGCAACCTCAATATTATGATATGTCCATCAAAATTCATGAAATCGTAACCGGTCAAAAGAATCTTCCGCCGAACGTGGATTTCTATTCTGCTTCCGTATACCACAGTTTAGGCATCGAGCATGACCTATTTACACCAATCTTTGCTGTAAGCCGTGCTTCAGGCTGGATCGCTCATATCCTTGAGCAATATTCAAACAACCGCCTTATCCGTCCGCGTGCAGAGTATGTTGGACCAGGTATGCAAAAATATGTACCGATTGAAAACCGCTAATTAAAAGTTTTTTCGAAAATCATTTTTTATTTCATCGAATTTGTAGTAAATTAATAGATGTGAGTAAAAAAGGTTAGTGGTTCTGCCTTATTTATTAAGCAGGCCATCTAACCTTTGAATTTGAATCGGAGGTAAGAAACATGACACAAAGCCAAAAAATCACAGTTACTAACGGTGTTCTTAACGTACCAAACAACCCAATCGTTCCTTATATTGAGGGAGACGGAATCGGTCCTGATATCTGGGCTGCAGCATCCCGCGTTTTAGACGCAGCAGTTGAAAAAGCTTACAATGGCGAAAAGAAAATCGAATGGAAAGAAGTTTTAGCTGGACAAAAAGCATTTGACCAAACGGGCGAATGGCTTCCACAAGAAACTCTTGATGTCATTAACGAATATCTAATCGCTATTAAAGGACCTCTTACAACTCCAATCGGTGGCGGTATCCGCTCATTGAACGTTGCATTGCGTCAAGTATTGGACTTATTCGTATGTCTTCGTCCAGTACGTTACTTTGATGGTGTACCTTCACCAGTTAAACGTCCAGAAGACACTGACATGGTCATCTTCCGTGAAAACACTGAAGACATCTATGCTGGTATCGAATATGCAAAAGGTTCTGACGAAGCTAAGAAATTAATCGAATTCCTTCAAAATGAATTCGGTGTTCAAAAAATTCGTTTCCCTGAAACTTCAGGTATCGGAATTAAACCGATTTCCGAAGAAGGAACAAAACGTCTTGTTCGCGCTGCACTTAACTATGCGATCAAAGAAGGCCGTAAATCATTAACGCTTGTTCATAAAGGTAACATCATGAAATTCACTGAAGGTGCATTCAAAACTTGGGGTTATGAAGTTGCAGAACAAGAATTCGCCGATAAAGTGTTCACATGGAACCAATATGACAAAATTAAAGATGCTGAAGGCACTGAAGCTGCTAACAAAGCACAATCTGCTGCTGAAGCTGAAGGCAAAATCATCGTTAAAGATTCCATTGCCGATATCTTCTTACAACAAATCCTGACTCGTCCTAAAGAGTTTGATGTGGTTGCAACAATGAACTTGAACGGAGATTACATTTCTGATGCATTAGCTGCACAAGTTGGCGGAATCGGTATTGCTCCAGGAGCAAACATCAACTACGAAACTGGACACGCCATCTTCGAAGCAACTCACGGAACGGCTCCTAAATATGCTGGTCTTGATAAAGTTAACCCATCTTCAGTTCTTCTTTCAGGCGTTCTTTTACTTGAGCACCTTGGTTGGAACGAAGCTGCAAACAGCATCACTAAATCAGTGGAACAAACAATCGCTTCTAAAGTTGTTACATACGACTTTGCCCGCCTAATGGATGGTGCAACGGAAGTTAAATGTTCTGAGTTCGCTGACGAGCTTATCAAAAACCTTAAATAATTCATTATATGCTTTCTGGAAAAGTGCCTGAACGGGCTGCTTTTCCAGGAGGCTTATATATATTTTCAGAGGATGTTAAAAGTATTCCAAAAGTATTTATATATTTTAAGGAGGAAATAACATGTCTAAACGTAAAAAAATCACAGTTGTAGGTGCTGGATTCACTGGTGCTACAGCAGCATTCCTGGCAGCTCAAAAAGAGCTTGGTGATATCGTTTTAGTTGATATTCCGCAAGCTGAAAACCCTACAAAAGGTAAAGCCCTTGATATGGCGGAAGCAGGACCTGTTCTAGGTTTCGATGCTAACATCATCGGTACATCCGACTATGCAGAAACAGCTGATTCCGACGTGGTGATCATCACTGCAGGAATTGCCCGTAAGCCCGGCATGAGCCGTGACGACTTAGTTCAAACTAACCAAAAAGTTATGAAATCAGTAACTAAAGAAGTCGTTAAATATTCCCCTAATACAACAATCATCGTTTTGACAAACCCTGTAGATGCAATGACTTATACTGTATACAAAGAATCCGGTTTCCCTAAAGAACGCGTTATCGGACAATCAGGTGTACTTGATACAGCTCGTTTCCGCACGTTCGTGGCTCAAGAATTAAACTTATCGGTTAAAGATGTAACTGGATTCGTACTTGGCGGACACGGAGACGATATGGTTCCTCTAGTGCGTTACTCTTATGCAGGCGGAATTCCTTTGGAAAAATTGATCCCTCAAGATCGTTTAGAAGCAATAGTGGCTCGTACCCGCACTGGCGGCGGGGAAATCGTAAACCTTCTAGGAAACGGAAGCGCCTATTATGCACCGGCTGCATCCTTGGTGGAAATGGCTGAAGCGATCCTTAAAGATCAACGTCGCGTTCTTCCGTCAATCGCTTATCTCGAAGGTGAATACGGATTTGAAGGCATTTACCTTGGAGTGCCGACTGTACTTGGTGCAAACGGCATTGAACAAATCATCGAACTTGATTTGACTGAAGGAGAAAAAGCGGCACTTTCAAAATCTGTTGAATCGGTTAAAGCAGTCATGCAAGTCCTTCAATAAAAGATCATAATCGGACTGCCCGGATATTGGAAGAAAAGGCCAAGGCGCCTTATTCCGACTCCGGGCAGTTTTTTAATCCGTTCAAAAGAACCCTGGAGCGTATAATCTACCTGCTGAAGATAGGAATAACTTTATTTCCGTTTTTTTTATGTGTAAATTTCATATAATATTCTTTATAATGGAATTGGATGAGTAGACCAAGAAATTGGTCTTTTGGGTAATACATAATTCAGGAGGATCTAATGTCAAAGAAAATTCTCGTAGTGGATGATGAGCAATCAATAGTTACCTTACTTCAGTACAATTTAGAACAATCAGGCTATACGGTGATCACAGCTTTGGATGGAGAACAAGGGCTGGAGGCTGCCGTGGATATACGACCCGATTTAGTGGTATTGGATTTGATGCTGCCTAAAATGGACGGGCTTGAAGTATGTAAGCAGCTTCGCCAGCAAAAAATCAATATACCGATCTTGATGCTGACAGCTAAGGACGATGAATTTGACAAGGTGCTGGGACTGGAACTGGGGGCGGATGATTACTTGACCAAGCCATTTAGTCCGAGGGAGGTAGTGGCCCGGATTAAAGCCATTTTAAGAAGATCCCAGTTGCAATCGAACGGAAGTGAGTCAAATCAGGAACAGGAAGAGGGTCTCCTGAAATTAGGGGAATTGAAAGTGTTCCCGGAACGATACGAAGCATTCTTTGATGAACAGCAATTAGAATTGACTCCAAAGGAATTTGAATTACTTTTATATTTGGCGAAGAATAAAGGAAGAGTGCTGACCAGGGATCAACTTCTCAGTGCGGTATGGAATTATGATTTCGCGGGAGACTCACGGATCGTCGATGTCCATATTAGCCATCTTCGTGAAAAAATAGAGAAAGATACAAAAAAACCACTCTATATTAAAACGATAAGGGGCTTGGGGTATAAGCTTGAGGAGCCTAAAAAGGAATGACGACCTATCGTAAAAAGCTCTTATATACCCTCATCACTTTGGTGATGGTCGTCCTGATGGCCGTGGGCTTTTTATTAGGGCACTTGTTCAAAAGTTACTATATTAAAACGTTCAATGAGCGTATACAGAACGAAACATTTTTCATTTCTACATATATTAAGGAGCATGGCGGGATCGAGTCCTTTTTGGAAAAAGGGAAGACGGCAAAACTGACACCCCTTTTAGATTCTAATTTAACCATTCTTTCCACGAGTGGGGAAATATTATACGATTCGACATCATCCAATGAAATACTTAAAAGCCATGCCAATGTCCTTCGCAAAATAACTTTGGAAAAAGGGCTTAAGAATGGGGAAGGGTATGAAGTGGTCGAAGGCGAATCGGACCTCCATTATTATTGGAAGACGGTTGAAAAGGACGGCGAGATCGAAGGCTTTGTCGTCCATAGCAATGAAATAGAGGCCATCCATCAAGTGAATAAACAAATGTGGCAAATATTGATCATTTGTTTAGGGGTTGCCTTGATCATCATCCTGATGCTTGCGAGTAAAATCACTTCATATTATACCCGTCCGATCGAAGAGGCGACGATGGCAGCCATTGAACTGGCAAAAGGGAATTACGGAACCCGGACATTCGGGAGGCATTCCGATGAAACGGGAATGCTGACAACTTCCTTGAACATACTGGCGAGGAATCTTCAGGAAACAGAGATAGCTAGGGAAATGAATCAGGATCGTTTGGAAACTCTTGTTGAGAATATCGGTAGCGGGGTCTTGCTGATAGACAGTAAAGGGTATACGACCTTGATCAACCGGGAATTCAAGAAAAGCTTCCGTGTGAACGCTGCTACGTTTTTGTTTCAGGAATATTATTCGGTCATTAAAGACCAGGAAGTGATAGCCATCATCGAAGAGATCTTTCGAACGGAAAAAACGATAAAACGGCAGGTGAAGATACCGCTTGCCATAGAACGAAAGCATTTTGAGATTTACGGCGCTCCAATAATCGGGAATCACGACGAATGGAAGGGGATCCTCCTCATTTTCCATGATATCACCGAATTGAAAAGGCTCGAGCAGATGCGGAAGGATTTCGTGGCCAATGTGTCCCATGAATTGAGGACTCCGATCACTTCCATTAAAGGCTTCTCTGAAACATTGTTAGATGGCGCCTTAAAAGATGAAAAGACCTTAAAGCACTTTTTATCGATTATCTTGAAAGAAAGTGACCGGCTGCAAGAACTCATTCAGGAGCTGCTTAATTTATCCAAAATGGAGCAACAGGAATTCGTTTTAAACGCAGGGGTCGTGGATATTACGAAAGTGCTTGGCGAAATACAAGAGATGCTTATAGGCAAGCTGAAGGAAAAAGAAGTATCCCTTGAAATTAAAACATCACCGGAACCAGTTTTCATTGAAGGGGAATCTGACAGGATCAAACAGGTTTTCATCAATTTGATTACGAACGCATTGACCTATACACCAAATGGCGGCAGGGTCACCGTTGACATCATTGAAAATGAACAGACCGTCGATATTACAGTTCAAGACAATGGGATCGGCATCGAAGAAAAAGAACTGCCAAGGATCTTTGAACGGTTCTACCGGATCGATAAGGCGAGGAGCCGCGATTCAGGAGGAACGGGCATTGGACTGGCAATCGTCAAGCATATAATAGAAGTCCATAAAGGTAAAATCAACGTGGAAAGCACACCTGGAACCGGGACGACTTTTACAGTCACTTTAAATAAAAGCTTAAAAGGGAAAATGTAGCGGGCATTTTATTTACATGTACTTTACAATTCCTTAAAACGGACTTCATAATGCAGGGGTACAATGGTTGTACAACCCCTCATCCAAGGAGTTAAACATTGACAGAGACATAGTCTCTGTTTGATTATTTAGAAGTTCAACCAAAATTTTAAAGCAAAGATGATTGGAACAGGCAGACAAAACTCCTGTAGGAATTGCGTCTAAGCTGCAACAACATTCAAATCGTACAAACCTTAAAAAACTTAGGCAGAGACATGGTCTCTGTCTTTTAATTTTGGCTATATTCCCCGTATACCATTCATCTATCCTATTTTTCTAGGAAAATATTTGATTTTTATGAAACTTTAGGCCCTTTATTGCGTAAATAAGATATAACTGCAAAGAAGGGGTGATACATATCGTTAGCTTAAAAAGGATATATACAATTACAGGACTTGTCTTTCTTATTTTAATTTTGGGTGTAGTTGCGATATCGACCTGGTACACGGTTGATGAATCCGATCAAGCTGTCATAATGACGTTTGGTAAAGTGGAGGAGACGATAACGGAACCAGGACTTCACTTTAAACTGCCTTGGCCAGTTCAATCGGTCGAGAAATTATCCAAAGAAACATTCAGTCTTAAATTTGGATATAAGGAAGAGGATGGAGAGGTGACGGATTACCCGAGTGAGACCAAAATGATTACGGGTGATGAAAATATTGTGCTGGCCGACCTAGTCGTTCAGTGGAAAATCACCGACCCTCCAAAATATCTATACAATGCAGAAGATCCAGAAAAAATATTATACGATACGACTTCTGCTGCATTACGGAGCATAATCGGCAGCACGAAAATCGATGATGCCCTTACATCTGGTAAAGCGCAAATCGAAGCGGATGTACGCGATTTATTGTCACAGCTAATGGAGAAGTATGATGTCGGGATTTCCATATCTGCGGTTAAACTCCAGGACGTGGAGTTACCGAATGAAGAAGTGCGGAAAGCATTTACCAATGTAACGGATGCCCGTGAAACGGCAAATACGAAAATCAACGAAGCGGATAAATATGAAAATAAGCGTATGAATGAAGCGGAAGGGGAAAAAGATGCCATCATTTCACAGGCCAATGGGGATAAAGCTGCGCGTACGGAAGCTGCCCGCGGGGATGTAGCGGTCTTTGAAAAATTACTCAGTGAGTATAAAGGCAATAAGGGGATTACGAAGGACCGTCTAATTATTGAGACCCTTGAGGAAGTATTGCCGAATGCTGAGATTTATATTATGAATGATGATGGAAACACAATGAAGTACTTGCCGCTTCGCTCGCTTGAAAAGGAGGAAACGAAAAAAACTCCTGCCCCTGATGAAGCCGCCATACCTGAAGAAGAAACGAAAAAAGGGAATGCATCGGAAGAAAAAGCGACAGGGGAAGGGGGCACTAAACAATGAGTGGAAAAATAATAGATTTCTCTGAGTTGAAAAAAGGGGATTTTCATTGGAGGGGCTATGTGAGAATCGGCATTTTTCTGATTATTTTCATCGCGCTGCTGCTAATCATCTTCACCAATGTCTATATCGTCAAAGAGGGCGAATACAAGGTCGTCCGCCAATTCGGTGAGGTGGTAAGGATCGATAAGACTCCGGGATTGAAGGCGAAGGTGCCATTCATTCAGAGTATCATGACCTTACCGAAGTATCAGATGACTTCCGATGTTTCCGAAGCGGAAATCAATACGAAAGATAAAAAGCGGATGCTGATCGATAACTATGCAGTTTGGAGAATAGAAGATCCGAAGAAATTGATTACAAATGCAAGGACACTTGAGAATGCCGAAACGAAAATGGAAGAGTTCATCTATTCGGCAGTTCGTTCAGAGCTGGGCCAGCTGAATTATGATGAAATCATCAATGATGAGAAGTCATCCAGGGGAAGTTTAAACGACCGCATAACCGAAAAAGTCAACGATTTGCTGCAAAAGGACAGTTATGGAATCAGCTTGACGGATGTCCGGATCAAGCGGACTGACCTGCCTTCCGAAAACGAAGCATCCGTCTTCAAGAGGATGATTTCCGAGCGGGAATCGAAAGCGCAAGAATACCTGTCCAAAGGTGATGCGAAGAAAAACCGTATCATTGCGGATACCGATCGGAAAGTGAAGGAACTGCTTTCTACTGCGGAGGCTGATGCAGAAGTGATCAGGGCAGAAGGGGAAGGGGAAGCAGCGAAAATCTATAATAAATCGTTTTCCAAAGACCCCGAATTCTATAAACTATACCGGACTCTTGAATCCTACAAGAAAACGATTGGAGATCAAACGGTCATCGTTCTGCCTTCTGATTCCCCTTATGCCAGCTTGTTAATGGGAAATACTAAATAACCTTGATGCCGTCATTTTTCTTTCCGCTTCTACTCATGGTAGAATAGAGAAGGAAAATGAACGGCTTTTTGCGTTTTTATATAGAAGCTATAACTACATAAACCTGTATGACTGGAGGAAGACGGATTTGGATAAAAAGCTAGTGCTCATAGATGGAAACAGCATTGCATACCGTGCGTTTTTTGCGCTTCCACTCTTGAATAATGATAAGGGGGTCCATACGAATTCCGTGTACGGATTCACCATGATGCTCAACCGCATTCTTGAAGAAGAAAAGCCAACGCACATACTTGTGGCATTCGATGCGGGTAAAACGACATTCAGGCATGCATCATTTAAAGAATATAAGGGGGGGCGCCAAAAAACGCCGCCAGAATTATCCGAGCAATTCCCTTTCATTCGGGAGCTGCTTGATTGTTTTCAAATAAAAAGGTATGAACTGGAGAACTACGAAGCCGATGATATTATCGGTACGCTGTCTTTACAAGCGGAAAAAGATGGTTTTGAAGTGAAGGTCATTTCCGGTGATAAGGATTTAACGCAATTATCCTCCCCTAGTACGACAGTTTCCATCACGAAAAAGGGGATTACTGAAATTGAGGAATACACTCCAAAGCATATACATGAAAAATACGGTCTATCCCCTTTGCAAATCATTGATTTAAAAGGGCTGATGGGAGATGCTTCCGACAATATCCCCGGTATTCCGGGTGTTGGTGAAAAGACTGCCCTTAAATTATTGCATCAATTTGAAACGGTTGAAAACCTTCTGCAGTCGATTGATGAGGTAAGCGGACAAAAATTGAAAGAGAAAATTGAAGAACATAAAGACCTGGCCTTATTAAGCAAAGAGCTGGCTACGATAACGAGGGAAGCGCCGCTTGAAGTTTCCGTTAACGAGACCGAGTACACTGGCATGGATCAGGATCGAGTCATCTCATTCTATAAGGAGCTTGGTTTTTCGACTTTACTCGATAAATTGGATGTAACGGAAAGCGCACCGCTTGAACAGGAGAAGATAGAGGTGCACACTGCTGAAATGACAGAAGGAATGTTTGCAGATGAAAGTGCCTTGTATGTTGAAATTTTAGAAGATAATTATCATCGAGCCGACATAATAGGGATCGCCATCAGTAATGAACAAGGTCATTTTTACTTCCATGGAGAGGATGCTCTGAGTTCCGATGCATTTAAATCCTGGGCGGAGGATGAAACAAAAAAGAAAACGGTTTTCGATGCGAAGCGTACGGTCGTGGCACTGCGTCATCGGGGAGTCGAAATAAAAGGCATCGATTTTGATGTGTTTTTGGCATCCTATATCCTTGATCCGGCAGAGTCAGTGGACGAAGTCGCAGAAATCACGAAAACCCAAGGTACTATCCGGCTTGAAACAGATGATGTTTTTTATGGAAAAGGTGCAAAACGCAAAATACCTGAGGAAGCGGAATTGAGGGAGCATATCGCCAGAAAATCGAAGGCGATCTTTTCTCTGAAAGAACCGATGATAGATAAGCTGCAAGAGTTCGAGCAGTATCACCTTTTTACGGAACTGGAGCTGCCATTGTCGATCATCCTGGCAAATATGGAATGGCAGGGAATCAAGGTGGACATAGGCCGACTGAAAAACATGGGACAGGAATTAGCCATTCGCTTAAGAAATATCGAAGCGCGAATTTTCGAATTGGCTGGAGAGGCGTTCAATATCAATTCACCTAAACAGCTTGGGGCCATCCTGTTTGAAAAGTTGGAGCTTCCGGTCATGAAGAAAACCAAAACAGGTTATTCGACTTCGGCCGATGTATTGGAAAAACTGGAGAGCAAGCATGATATCGTTAAGGAAATACTGCTGTATCGCCAGCTTGGTAAGCTGCAATCCACTTACATTGAAGGATTGCTTAAAGTGGTCAATGGCAAAACGGACAAGGTGCACACCCGGTTCAACCAAGCATTGACCCAGACCGGCCGGTTGAGCTCTACAGATCCCAATCTCCAGAATATCCCGATCAGACTGGAAGAAGGAAGGAAAATCAGGCAGGCCTTCATTCCTTCCGAAAAGGATTGGATCATTTTTGCTGCCGACTACTCCCAAATCGAATTACGTGTCCTGGCGCATATCGCCAATGACAGCGGATTGGTGGAAGCATTCCAGGCCGGGATGGACATCCATACAAGGACAGCCATGGACGTATTCCATGTATCGGCAGATCAAGTCACCTCGAACATGAGGCGCCATGCAAAAGCGGTCAACTTCGGAATCGTTTATGGTATAAGTGATTACGGACTATCGCAAAGTCTTGGAATCACGAGAAAAGAAGCTGGAGAGTTCATCGAGAAGTATTTACGAAGCTTTCCAGGTGTTCAGGAATATATGGAAGAAAGCATACATGAGGCCCGTCAAAAAGGATATAGCACGACTCTGATGCAAAGAAGGCGATATATACCTGAGATAACAAGCAGGAATTTCAACATCAGGAGTTTTGCCGAACGGACTGCGATGAACACGCCGATTCAAGGCAGTGCCGCTGATATCATCAAGCTTGCCATGATCAACATGAATAAACGCCTGAAAAGGGAAGGGCTCAAAACGAGAATGCTTCTACAGGTTCATGATGAATTGATTTTTGAAACCCCTCCTGAGGAACTCGAAATCCTTAAAGTGATCGTTCCCGAGGAAATGGAAAATGCCATTGAATTGAACGTGCCCCTTAAAGTGGATTATGCTTTCGGGCCAACATGGTTTGATGCCAAATAATAAAAGATAGGTGATTGCAATGCCAGAACTCCCAGAAGTGGAAACAGTCAGAAGAACGTTAGAGCAGCTCGTACTCGGAAAAGAGATCAAGGAAGTGTCCGTTTTCTGGCCAAAGATCATTAAAGCGCCTGAGCCTGTCGAACAGTTTCAGGATGCCTTAAGGGGGCAGACGATTTCTGCAATAGGCCGTCGGGGCAAATTCCTCATTTTCACCTTGGATGATTATTCGATGGTTTCGCATTTAAGAATGGAAGGGAAATACGGCGTTCATCCAAAAGAAGAGCCGTATGATAAGCATACCCATGTGATCTTCACTTTCACGGATGGCAGTGAACTTCGGTACAGGGATGTCCGGAAATTCGGAACGATGCATCTATTTGCCAAAGGGGAAGAATTTGAACAGTTGCCCCTGTTGCACTTAGGGCCTGAACCGTTATCCGAAGATTTTACTGTCGAGGGGCTTCGTGCGAAGTTGGCAAGAACCAACAGGAAAATCAAGCCCGTTCTCCTTGATCAAACCGTTGTCGTCGGGATTGGGAATATATATGTGGACGAGTCGTTATTCCGTTCCGGTATCCATCCGGAGAGAATGGCATCTTCACTCTCGTTGCAGGAAATCGAAACGTTGCATGCTGAAATCATTGCGACGTTAGGTGAAGCTGTGGAAAAAGGCGGAAGCACGATTCGTTCATACATTAATTCCCAAGGGCAAATCGGCATGTTTCAGTTGGAACTGAATGTTTATGGACGAAAAGGCGAGAACTGCAAAACATGCGGCACGCCACTTGAAAAACTGGTTGTTGCAGGACGCGGCACACATATTTGCCCGTCATGCCAGCCGCTAAAATAGGTCATGTTTTTTCAAACACATCGGATGGGCTCCTTCCATATACTAGGGTAGCAACGAGTAGGGAAGGAGTAATATTCCGATGTGGCTACAAATTATTTTTCTCGCTTTTGCAGTTAGTATTGACGGATTTGGCGTCGGTTTGACATTCGGTATGCGGAAGATGGAAATCCCCTTAAGGTCAATAGCGGTCATCTCATTTTGTTCTGCATTGAGTTTAGGTATAGCGATGGTCATCGGACAATTCATCAGTCAGCTCATATCTATCGGGGCGGCTGAAAAAACAGGCGGCATCATCCTCATTTTTCTTGGTGCCTGGATGGTATACCAGTATTTTAAGCCTGAAAAGGATTTGAAAGATGATAGATATCATGAAAAGATCATCTTTAATTTTGAAATTAAATCACTTGGGGTAGTCATTAATATTTTACAAAAACCATTGAATGCCGATTTTGATAAATCAGGTACGATAACAGGTGTTGAAGCGCTTGTTCTGGGGTTTGCACTTTCGCTGGATGCGTTCGGGGCCGGAGTTGGAGCGGCTATGATCGGGATTTCACCGATCATCCTCGCAGGGTGCATCGCTGTTATGAGTTCGATTTTCATTTGGAGCGGAATTCAAAGCGGAAAATTGCTTTCAAATAATAAAGTTGTCCAGCATTTGACCTTTCTCCCAGGTGTATTATTGATCATCATCGGTTTATTCAAGTTATGATAAGGTTAAAAGGGGGGAGCTTATGGGACAAATCATCGGAATCACCGGAGGCATTGCCAGTGGGAAAAGCACCGTCAGCCTCTATTTACAGGAACTCGGATTCACGATTGTCGATGCAGATCTGGCTTCCCGTGCTGTCGTTGAGCCAGGTGAAGAAGCCTATCACCAAGTTGTGGAGGCATTTGGAGAAGATATCTTATTGACGGATGGGAATATAGATCGCGTAAAGCTTGGATCGATCATATTTAATGATCAAGAAAAGAGATTGCTGTTGAATGGCATCGTGCATCCTGCCGTCAGGAATTGGATGCGGGTGAAAACGGAAGCGGCACTATCATCAGGAGAAGAAACGGTGTTCATGGATATTCCGCTCCTATTCGAAAGCAAGCTGACATTCATGGTGGATAAGACCCTTTTGATCTATGTGGATGAGCAAGTACAATTGAAGCGATTAATGAATAGGAATGGTCTTTCGGAGACGGAGGCACTTGCCAGGATCAATTCGCAAATGCCCTTGGCCGATAAAAAGGCCTTAGCGGATGCCGTCATCGATAATAATGGTGACATTAATGAAACGAAGCGGCAAGTGAAGGCCATACTTAGCGAATGGTATGTCATATAATCATGATAAAAAGAAGAAACCGCCCGGTTTCTTCTTTTTATGTTGAAAAAATAAGAACAATCCGCATTTTTATTAGCACAATTCCTCTGAATTATGTTATACTAATTACATGTGAAAGGTAATAAGTATAACACTAATATTTCTGGAGGGTCCGAACAATGAATTCAAGAATAGCGATTAACGGATTTGGGAGAATTGGAAGAATGGTTTTCCGAAAAGCCATATTAGACGAGAGTTTGGACATTGTTGCCATAAATGCAAGCTATCCAGCTGAAACTTTAGCACACTTACTAAAATATGATACGATACATGGTAAATTCGACGGTATCATTATAGCTGAAGATGATTCACTAGTAGTGAATGGCCGCCGAGTAAAACTAATAAATAACCGCGATCCAAAGCTATTGCCTTGGAAAGAGATGAACATAGATATTGTAATTGAAGCCACTGGCAAATTCAATGATCGTTCTAAAGCGGCTCTTCATTTAGACGCAGGAGCAAAAAGAGTAATATTATCAGCCCCAGGTAAAAATGAAGACGTTACCATTGTAATGGGAGTGAATCAGGAGGTGCTGGAAATTGACAAGCATTTCGTCATATCCAATGCATCTTGTACAACGAACTGCCTTGGACCTGTTGCAAAAGTGCTTGATGAAAAATTCGGCATAAACAACGGTTTAATGACAACGATACATTCTTATACAAATGATCAAAATAATATCGATAACCCGCACAAAGACTTGAGACGTGCCCGTGCCGCTGCGGAAAGCATGATCCCTACGACTACAGGAGCTGCAAAAGCCATCTCACTAGTGTTGCCGCAATTAAAAGGCAAACTTCATGGAATGGCGATACGCGTACCGACACCAAACGTATCTTTAGTCGATCTTGTTGTGGATTTAAACCGTGATGTCACGATTGAAGAAGTGAACCAAGCCTTCATCGATGCTTCAGAAAATGAACTCAAAGGAATCATGGAATTCACGATGGAACCTTTAGTTTCCAGTGATTTCAAAACGAATCCACACTCTGCAATCATCGATGGATTGACAACGATGATGATCGGGGACAGGAAAGTGAAGGTCCTTGCTTGGTATGATAATGAGTGGGGTTACTCCAACCGTGTAGTGGACCTTGTAAAATTGGTTGGCTCCGAGTTGAAAAAAATGTCCGAAGTCGAATTATCAGTAAAATAAAATGAAAAACCCGGGCCTGCTAAAATTTTTAGCGGGCTATTTTTATTTTTTATTGAATTTGAAGCAGTTATAGAAAATGGTGACCTAACGCATACCATACTTTTCTTTTGCATCTGCTCCTGATTTTCCAACTTTCTCAATCACTAGTTCAACCAGAAGCTCTAAGATATGATTATCATGCGTATTTCCGGGTGTTACTATCGTCCCTAACACAAATCCATTGTGTATGATGCCGCATGAAACGAATAGGCAAACTTATTTTGTCCGTTCATCATTCACATAATAGTAGCTACTCTCAGTATCAGTTGAACTGCCCTTAATCTCCTTGGTTTCTTCCTTAAATAGACTGTAGGTAAAAGGAGTTCTATCTTACTGTTAAAACAAAGTTGATTGGAGCGGGTGTTCGAGACTACTGCGCGGAAAGCGAGTGCCCTACGTTCCAATCAACGGCCTAATATACTTTAGACAAACTCAATTATTATTGAGTTTGTCTAAAGTCAGAGCCTGCTAAAATTTTTAGCGGGCTATTTTTCATGCAGTGATCCATCAAATCCCTGCTGCTTTATGGCGCTGAATAAACCGATGACGGAATTTGGTCCACATTGGAACCTTCGCTATATCCCCATTACATATACAGTTTATCTTTCCAAAAATTCAATTTGGAGTTGCAAAAAAAATTCAAACCATATATACTATGAATCGTGAACTTCTTCAAAACGGTTTGCATGATGGCTACTTAAAGGGTTAGGACCTCTTTGGACTAACTTTCCCCCGTGGTAGTTATCAGAACTTATTTTTAAATCATGGTAAGGGGGAAGCTTAATATGGAAACAGCTTACACTATGGAAACAATGGGTAGACATGTCATTTCTGAACTTTGGGGTTGTGACTTTGAAAAACTGAACAATATCGATTTAATTGAAAAGATTTTTGTTGACGCTGCTTTGAAATCAGGTGCAGAGGTACGAGAAGTTGCCTTTCACAAATTTGCTCCACAAGGAGTCAGCGGGGTTGTCATCATTTCTGAATCACACTTAACGATTCACAGTTTTCCAGAACACGGCTATGCGAGCATTGATGTCTATACATGCGGTAACTTGGATCCGAATATTGCGGCAGATTATATTGCAGAAGCTTTGAATGCGCAAACACGTGAAAACATAGAATTACCACGTGGATTAGGTCCTGTACAAATGAAAAAAGCCAATATAAGTGCCCTATAAAAAAATGTATACACAGAGATGCCATGGGTGCATCTCTTTTTTAATGCAATGAATCGGCAGTCTGATTCACTTTATTGGAGAGGATTGCCTTGTAGCACAATGCCCTTGGCAACGGTGCTTCAACGGCAGAACAAAAAGTGCCTGCTGCCGGAAGTTACACTTTTTACTTGTACTGTCCGTTCCTTTTAATATAAGATTAAGATAGAGAAGTAATTCCTTGGGGAACATTTAGATAGGGGAGTCCTACATAAAATACGGAGCTGATAATGATGAAATGCCCATCATGTCAATATAACGGAACAAGAGTGCTCGATTCCAGGCCAGTCGATGAAAGTAAATCGATTCGACGACGCCGTGAATGTGAGGCATGTGGTTTTCGATTCACGACATTTGAAAAGGTGGAGGAAACACCGCTTATTGTAGTGAAAAAGGGCGGGACACGTGAAGAGTTCAGTCGTGATAAAATCCTGCGTGGCTTAATCAGGGCTTGCGAAAAACGTCCGGTTCCCTTGAAAGAACTAGAGCAAATTACCAGTTATGTAGAAAAAGAACTACGCAACCAGGGCATATCGGAAGTGAAAAGCGACAGTGTCGGCGAAATGGTAATGGACAAGCTGGCAGAAGTCGATGAGGTTGCCTATGTAAGGTTCGCATCCGTCTATCGACAATTTAAAGATATCAATGTCTTTATTGATGAACTGAAAGATTTAATAAATAAAGAAAGAAAGTAGAGCTGAAGATTCACTTTGGCTCTTTTTTCACTACATCTTTTGAAAGGTTTGAATGGAGATGTCAATGCATTGGCAAGAATTGCTCCCAGCTGATTCATATTTGGTCTCATCTGCGGGGCTGCTTCATGATTATGATCGGAAAATACTTACCCGACTATATCAACCTCTTATTGGACCTATCTGCATTAGCCTATATATGACGTTATGGAGTGAGTTGGAGGAAAACAGGCTATGGTCGGAAACCTCCTCGCATTATCAATTAATGAATACCATCGGCCTTAAGTTGGGTGATATTTACGAAGCGCGCCTTTTACTTGAAGGAATCGGCCTGTTGAATGTATATAAGAAATCGAAAAATGAAACGAAGGAATTCATTTATGAGTTAAACCCGCCGCTTTCACCCCAGCAGTTTTTCACGGATGGAATGCTGAATATTTACTTATACAAAAAAATCGGTAAAGCTCAATTCAACCGGTTAAAGAGGTTCTTTTGTGATGACCATATCTTAACCGATCAATATGAAGGTGTGACTAAATCTTTTGCGGAAGTATTCTCATCAGATCATTTGGACTCTTTATATGTAACGGATGAAGCGAAAAACGAATGGAAACCGGTGCCTGAACAGCAATACATCGATCGTGCGGAAGGCGTTGAGCCATCGGGGTTTGATGACTTATTCGATTTTGACCTTTTATTTGCCGGGATGAAATCCTCGATCGTGCCGAAAAAGGCTTTTACTCCTAAAATAAAAAGTACGATTGCCAAACTCGCTTTTTTATATGGCATTGATCCGCTGGAAATGCAAAAACTAGTAATGGATGCCGTTTCATTGGATGATGAGATTGACGAGGAATTGCTTAGAAAGGCGGCAAGGGACTGGTACCAGATCGAACGGCAGGCCGATATGCCTTCCCTTGTCAATCGGGTGCAGCCAATTCGTGAACGGACACAAAAAGAAGAACCGAAAACAAAGGAACAAGAGTTAATCCGTCATTTGGAGACGATTTCCCCGAGGGAGCGGCTGATGCAATTGTCTGGCGGTGCAGAGCCGTCAAGCGGTGATTTGAAAGTGGTTGAGGGCGTGATGATCAATCAAAAGCTGAATCCGGGTGTCGTCAATGTCTTGATTGAATATGTCATGCTCAAAACGGATATGAAGTTCACGAAGGGTTATGTGGAAAAGCTGGCAGGCCATTGGGCACGGCTGAAGGTCTCAACAGTCGTCGAGGCGATGGAATTGGCCAAAAATGAACATAGGAAATATCAGGACTGGGCTCAAGGAAGCAGGAATGCTGCGAAGGGCAGCCGGAAAAAGGCGATACGGGAAGAAGTGGTTCCGGAGTGGCTTGAGAAAAAAGAAGAAGCACAGCAGGAGCAGAATGCGGATCAGCCTGAATTGGATGCCCAAAAACGCGAACTTCTGGAGAAATGGAAGCTGTGGAAAGCGGGAGGTGAAATGAACGATGGAAAAGATTAATAGGTCCCTTAATAAATTGGCCAATACAAATCAATTTCAACAGCGTTATGAAAAGCTGAAACAGGAGATTTTTGAAAACGAACAAGTGCGGTTATTCATGAATGCCAACAGCTCGGCGGTCACGAAGGAAATGATTGATAAAAACTTGGGGAAGCTTTATGAGTTCACTTCACAGAGCAATAAGTGTGATAAATGTCCGAGCTTGGATGGCTGCATCAATATGATGCAAGGGTATTATCCTAAATTGGTGGTGCAAGGAAAAGCCCTGAACCTGCATTATGAAGTCTGCCCGAGGAAATTGGCAGAGGATGAAAAGCGGAAACGGGAAAAGCTGATCCGCAGCCTGTATGTACCGAAGGATATTTTAAAGGCCAGCATTGAAGACTTTACCCAAACGGATAATGAAAACAAACGCTTGTCTGTCTTAAGTAAAGCGATGTCGTTCATTATGGAATATGAGCCGGGTAAAAGGCAAAAAGGCTTGTATATATATGGGAAATTTGGTGTTGGGAAAACGTACTTATTAGGTGCGATCGCCAATGAACTTGCAAAAAGGCAAATTTCCTCCCTTATAGTCTATGTACCTGACTATTTGAGGGAACTTAAGGGATCGATAGGTGATAATACAGTCAATGAAAAAATTGAAATGGTGAAAACGGCACCTATCCTCATGCTTGATGATATTGGAGCGGAATCCATGACGAGCTGGGGACGCGATGAGGTTTTTGGTCCGATTTTGCAATTTAGGATGCTGGAAAACCTGCCGACGTTTTTCACTTCGAATTTTGACTTGAATGGCCTGGAGAACCACCTGACCTTTTCACAGCGCGGTGAGAAAGAAGAAGTGAAGGCGGCCCGGGTACTGGAAAGAATTCAATATTTAGCTGAGCCGGTCAAGCTTGATGGCGTGAATCGGAGAAGATGAAGAAAAGTGGTCTCTTAATGGAGGTCACTTTTTTCTTCTTACAAGGCCCATCCTACTTCTAAACACGTCCCCATCCCCATATACATGAAAAAAGAAGCAAGGGGGAAGGGGGGATGTCGTAGTGCAAATTTTGTTTCAAAACGATTCAGAGGCATTGAAATTACTGAATTTCGTTTCTGTCCATCCACTGGGGGCAGAATTTCAAGCATATATTCGATTTATTCCGCAACAAGGCATGCATGTGGATATGACGGAATCTTCAGGTGATGAATGGCTAATTCTGCTTCGTGATGCATTCCATTCTTTTTTATTGGAAGAAAAGACGCTTCCTGTTCTGGAGCAAATTATAGTCGGTAAATTTTTTTATAGGGAACGGGAAGAAATTGAAGCCATCATTGAAATTGCATCATCCATCATCGAGGCGGAAAGAGCCAGGAATCAAGATGGAGCATTCAGTACGGAGAAACGATTGATTGAGGAAGGACTTCAAAGCATCTTGGCTGGAAAGGTATCTTTTTCATTCGATTCTTTTACGACCTTCCGTTTAAAATCGTTTCAGCATACTTTGGAAAAGTATGTCGTCAAGGCGATTGATGAATATAAGCTGGAACAGGACTATCAAAATTTCATTGCTACGCTCCGTGATTGCCTTCAAGGGCAGGAGTCGAAATTAAGAAAGCTTCACCTGGTCAACCGGGACGGTTTTCACTTCTATGATCAGAAATTCAGCAAACTCGACCGTCCAAAAATCAATAGTATGATCGACAGGAGGCTTCTTGCCAAAAGCTCACTTTTTCTCGATACGGTGATACTTGCCCCGCTTTTATCGATTGCTCCTGAAAACTTGTGCATATATACCGATGACAAGGAAGAGGGGCTCATCCAGACCATTTCAAGGATTTTCGAAGAACGGGCGACTATCTTGCCACTTTCGTCATTTTCTATGCAGTTGAATGAACTTTCGTGGAAAAAAGAAAATTAACCTTGATTTTCACCGTATAACAAATTATAATTTCCTACATACTATTAAAAAACTAAA
Source organism: Peribacillus sp. YIM B13477 (assembly GCF_042787955.1). Taxonomy (NCBI): domain Bacteria; kingdom Bacillati; phylum Bacillota; class Bacilli; order Caryophanales; family Bacillaceae; genus Peribacillus; species Peribacillus sp. YIM B13477. The sequence continues at coordinate 31,839 of NZ_JBHZPD010000011.1, read as the reverse complement.
AGTTATGATGAGGACAAGGGTATTCTAGTCGCTGATTATCAGAGAGGGAAGCCAACAGGCTGTAAGCTTCCTATTCGCATGGAACACTTACCACCTTTAAACTTCGGCTCGGAAAGCAGGCATACTGCGAATATGAGCTGACGGGAAGCTGCCGTTACCAAGTTACAAGTGCCATTTTGCCGTGAAAAGCAAGCTGGAACGAGGGTGGAACCGCGGGTTAATGATATTTATTACTAAGCTCGTCCCTGTTTTATACAGGGGCGGGCTTTTTTGTGTTGTAATGGAATCAAAAACCTGTAATTTGTTCGAACAAATAAGAAGGAGTGAAACTGAATGTCAGAACTACTGAAAATATCTTTTCCTGACGGAGCGGTCAAGGAGTTTGCTAAAGGCACAACAACTGAAGACATCGCTGCATCCATCAGTCCTGGTTTAAGGAAAAAATCCATTGCCGGAAAATTCAATGGTGAATTATATGATTTAAAACGTCCGATTGAACAAGATGGTACAATCGAAATCGTCACACAGGACGCAGCGGATGCTCTTGAAGTATTGCGTCACAGTACAGCGCACTTGATGGCACAAGCGATCAAACGTTTGTACAAAAATGCTAAATTCGGCGTAGGGCCAGTCATTGAGGGCGGCTTTTACTATGATATGGATCTGGAGGAATCATTGACTCCTGAAGACCTTCCATTGATTGAAAAAGAAATGAAGAAAATCGTCAACGAAAACTTGGCAATCTCCCGCATCGAAGTGAGTCGTGATGAAGCGATTTCCCGTTTTAAAGAAATCGGCGACGAGTATAAATTGGAGTTGATCGATGCGATTCCTGCCGATCAGCAGGTAACACTTTATGAGCAAGGGGAATTCTTTGACCTATGTCGTGGAATTCATGTTCCATCAACTGGGAAAATCAAAGAATTCAAGCTATTGAGCATCGCTGGAGCATACTGGAGAGGCGATAGCAAAAACAAAATGCTTCAACGCATTTATGGTACGGCTTTCTATAAAAAAGAAGATTTAGCCGAACACCTGCGTTTCCTCGAAGAAGCCAAGGAACGTGACCATCGTAAAATCGGCAAAGAATTGAACTTGTTCATGAGCTCACAAAAAGTGGGGCAAGGGCTGCCGATGTGGTTGCCAAAAGGCGCGACAATTCGCCGTACAATCGAAAGATATATCGTGGACAAGGAAGAACGTTTAGGTTATGACCATGTCTACACACCTGTAATGGGAAGCGTGGACCTTTATAAAACATCCGGACACTGGGATCATTACCAGGACGGCATGTTCCCGGTCATGGAGATGGAAAACGAACAGCTTGTCCTGCGTCCGATGAACTGTCCGCATCACATGATGGTCTATAAAAACAGCATCCACAGCTACCGCGAACTGCCAATCCGGATTGCCGAGCTAGGCTTGATGCACCGCTATGAAATGTCAGGTGCCCTTTCAGGCCTTCAGCGTGTACGTGGGATGACATTGAATGATGCACACATTTTCGTTCGCCCTGACCAAATCAAAGAAGAGTTCAAGCGTGTTGTGAACCTAGTTCTGGAAGTATATAAAGATTTCGATATCAAGGATTATTCATTCCGTCTGTCTTATCGCGATCCTCAGGATACAGAAAAATACTTCGATGATGATGACATGTGGGAAAAAGCGCAAAGCATGTTAAAAGGCGCCATGGATGAGCTTGGGCTTGATTACTTTGAAGCGGAAGGTGAAGCGGCATTCTACGGTCCTAAGCTTGATGTTCAGGTGCGCACTGCCTTAGGGAAAGATGAAACGCTTTCCACTGTTCAGCTTGATTTCTTGCTTCCTGAACGTTTTGACCTTAATTATGTCGGTGAGGACGGCAAGCAGCACCGTCCGGTTGTTATCCACCGCGGCGTCGTTTCCACAATGGAACGTTTTGTCGCTTACTTGATTGAAGAATACAAGGGGGCATTCCCGACTTGGCTTGCACCTATCCAAGCACAAGTGATCCCGGTCTCACCTGAAGTGCACTTGGATTATGCGAAAGAAGTACAGGAAAAGCTTAAAGCGCAAGGCATTCGTGTCGACCTGGATACACGTGACGAGAAAATCGGTTACAAAATCCGTGAAGCGCAAATGCAAAAAATCCCGTATATGCTGGTTGTTGGAGACAATGAAGCCAAAGAAGGCAGCGTGAATGTACGTAAATACGGTGAACAAAAATCCGAAACGATCGCATTTGAAGATTTCGTTTCAGCGATTAAGGCGGAAGTGATCCGTTAATAGCAAAAAGAGGGGCACATATAGTTGTGTCCCTCTTTTTAATCATGGCATGATAAAATGAAACCATCATGTGAAAATATGTACAGCAATGAAAAGGAGGGGCAGCATGAAAAAGAAATTTACTTATCTATTCGGACCGACATTCCTTGTCATCATCATCTTTTTGTTATTGGATGATTATCGACAATATGCCATCGTCCCGGTCCTGTTTTTTTGGATAGCGCTATTTTCTTGGGACGCCATTGAGAAAAAGAAAAAGGCGAAAGAAGACTCTTAACATGTGATGGCTTCGGCCAGTATGGACTGCAACTAAAGGGGGAATGGGGATAAATGGAGATTAGAAAGGCTTCAAGGAAAGACGCGGGTAACTTGGCTGCTCTGTTCAATCATGTAGAAGATTCCGGGTATATGCTGTTTAATCCTGGGGAAAGAAAAGCTACGGCGAAACAAATGGAAAAGCAATTGGAGCAAATCGAAAAAAATCCCCCTTCCATTGTTCTCGTTTCCGCTAGCGGCAATGAGTTGAATGGTTACCTAATCTTATTGGGCAATCAAATGGGCCGAACGAGGCATTCCGCCAAAATCGTCATCGGCATCCATGAAAAGGGTAGAGGAAAAGGCATCGGTACGAAGCTATTTCAGAAAATGGAGGAGCATGCACGGACTAACGAAATACGGCGCCTGGAATTGTCCGTGATTGCAAATAACGCCCCTGCGCTTTCCTTATATCGAAAGATGGGGTTCGAAAAGGAAGGAATAAAGCGGGAATCACTGTTTTTTGATGGAAAGTATCATGATGAATATTTTTTGTCCAAATTACTTTTAAAAACGTATTGTCAAATAACTGAATGTCTGATAATATTAATTTTGTTGTAAAAAACGAATAAATTAGCATTTGACAAGTCATCAGTGTTTATGATATATTTCTAAAGTGAATTGAATACGTGTTTGAGGAAAAGAAGAAGCACCCGCTTCTCACCTGGTTGACGCAAACAATGCAGTTAACAGGTCATGATTTGATTATTTGGATCTTTCTGAATGAGTCTATCAGTGTGGGTGCAACATGCATCCACACTTTTTTATTATGATTATATCCTGTAAGCGAGTTGTGAGCGTGACCGAATTTATTCAAATATTCGTATTCGCCAATATCTTTGGAGGTGGCTAACTATTAGTAAAGACGCGATGGTAAACGAGGGCATCCGAGCCCGTGAAGTTCGTCTTATTGACCAAAACGGAGAACAACTTGGAATTAAAACGAAATTCGAAGCATTGGAAATTGCCGCTCGTGTAAATCTTGATCTAGTTTTAGTTGCTGCAAATGCAAAGCCTCCGGTAGCCCGGATCATGGACTACGGAAAACACCGCTTCGAGCAGCAAAAGAAAGACAAGGAAGCACGTAAAAATCAAAAAGTCATCAGTCTGAAAGAGGTTCGTTTGAGCCCGACGATTGAAGAGCATGATTTCAATACGAAGCTTCGCAACGGTATTAAATTCCTTGAAAAAGGCGATAAAGTAAAAGCTTCTATCCGATTCAAAGGACGTGCCATTACGCATAAGGAAATTGGTCAACGTGTACTCGTTCGTTTTTCTGAAGCATGTAAAGAAGTGGCTACAATCGAGCAACACCCAAAAATGGACGGGCGCAGCATGTTCATTATCTTAGCACCGAAAAACGAAAAGTAATTGTAAAGTAATTTGTAATGAGGAGGAATACCTTATGCCTAAAATGAAAACTCACCGCGGATCTGCTAAACGTTTCAAAAAGACTGGATCCGGCAAACTTAAGCGTTCTAACGCTTACACAAGCCATTTATTTGCTAACAAATCTACTAAGCAAAAGCGTAAGCTTCGCAAAGCTAGCCTTGTAAGCAAAGGTGACTTCAAACGTATTCGTCATATGCTAGACAACATTAAATAAGTTCGATTTATCGAGTTAAATAGGAGGGAAATAACATGCCACGTGTAAAAGGCGGTACTGTTACTCGCAAACGTCGTAAAAAGGTAATAAAATTAGCTAAAGGTTACTATGGCGCGAAACATATTCTTTTCAAAGTAGCTAACCAACAAGTAATGAAGTCAGGAAACTATGCTTTCCGTGACCGTCGTCAAAAGAAACGTGATTTCCGCAAACTTTGGATCACTCGTATCAACGCTGCAGCACGCATCAACGGTCTTTCTTACAGCCGTTTAATGCATGGCCTAAAGCTTGCTGGTATCGAAGTGAACCGCAAAATGCTTGCTGATCTTGCTGTTGCTGACGAACAAGCTTTTGCTCAATTAGCAACTGCTGCTAAACAACAATTAGACAAATAAGTCTGACTGATACAGCCACTCTCTTTTCAAGAGGGTGGCTTTTTACATATTTAAAGGAGGGAATGGAAATGCAAGGAGTATGGTTCATTGCTGCTTATATGATCATCACGAACATCATCGGCTTTGCCTTAATGGGAATCGACAAAAGGAAAGCGCGTAACGGGGAGTACCGGATCAGCGAAAAGACACTTTGGTTTTGGGCAGTCATAGGAGGAGGGACTGGGTCCTTTTTGGGGATGAAGCAATTCCGCCATAAGACGAAGCATGCCGCTTTTAAGTGGGGTCTGCCTATATTGATGATTCTTCAGATAGGCTTATTGATTAAGGTATTCATTCAATTGTAATAAGTAGCACGTATAATGTATATGCTTGTAGAAGCAGCAAAGAGTAGCTGGAGGGAGAGCATGAATGATAAATTGACACTTGTGATGAGCTACGTTCAATCTGGAAGCGTGTTTGCACCGTTGATTTTTATCACTTTTCATTTATTAAGGCAATTTTTATTCATTCCCGTCATTGTGGTTTGCGTGTCTGGAGGAGTATTATTCGGGGCAGCTTTTGGAACCATCTATTCGGTAATCGGTTTGACGCTGTCCAGCATGGCCTTTTATTTCGTGATAGGCAAATTTCCGAAAACAAAGGATAGGCTGCTGCGGCTTAAGAATAAGCTGTTTGGTAACCGAAAGCTGAACAGCCGGCAAATTGCAGTACTCAGGCTAATACCATTCATACACTTTTATTTACTGTCGCTTTGTTTATTGGAATCCAATAAAGGGCTGAAAAATTATTTTTACCTATCCTTCATGACCAATCTTCCTGTAGCATTCGTATACACGGTTTTTGGCCACTATATTGCAGATTTCAGTCCCACGCTGATCGTCATCATTTTATTATCCTTAACCTTATTGATCTATTTATTGAGAGAGAAGCAGACGGTCGTCCCCTGGAAGGAATTTTTTCGTTCAGATGATTAATATAGAGCCTTGAGTCCATTTTCCTCAAGGCTCTTCATTATGCGTGATTTTTTCAATTTTGTAAGAACTCCTTGACCGGGCTCTTCCAATCAATAACGGCATCCGGGTATTGTTTTTTTAAGGCTGCCTCGATTTTCAAGAAATCATTTCGCTTCAAGCCTTTCAGGCCTGCCACTTTTTTAGGCCAAATGAAGATGGAGATGACCTCGAAGGAGCGTTCCGTCGTCCCTAAATACTTTTCCCCTTCAAACATCACCCCGTTGTACGTCAATAAAAAATTCTTTCGTATATTGGCTGTATCGTCGAGCAGAAAGAATTTTTTCTGTTCATGTGCCAGCTCTAATTTTCTTTTCGGATTAAATAGGTATTTAATGACTGTATAGATTAAGAAAATGATGAGAGCCAAAAGAATGAACCGCATGATCAATACCATGGAGATACCTCCTTAAACAGAGTGATTCCCTTTCATTTACGTATGGGTTTTTAATAAGTTTCATTTATTTGATATAATTTAGGGGAAGACGAAGGAAAGAAGTGATGAAAATGAACATAAGTAAATTAATGGAAATGCAGGCGGCTTTGGATGAGCATATACAGTCCAAGCATGATTTGGGTGCGGAAGACTTGGTGGAACGAAAGATACTTGCTCTTTTAGTGGAGCTTGGAGAGCTTGCCAATGAAACAAGATGTTTTAAATTCTGGAGTCTTAAAGGACCCTCTGATAAAGAAACGATTTTGGCTGAATATGTGGATGGCATTCATTTCATTTTGTCACTCGGGATCGAACGGGGTTTTGTACCGGAAGTTCCATCTGCCCTAAAGTTCCATCAGGAGGATTTGACGGTTCAATTTACTTCCATTTACGGCTACATCAGTGAATTTCGCACACAGCTGACAGAGTCATCTTACCAAAAGGTTTTTACTGCGTATTTACATTTAGGGGAGTTGCTCGGATTTTCGGCAGCGGATGTGGAAAAAGCATATGTAAGCAAAAATGAAGTCAATTACGAAAGGCAAAAGCAAGGCTACTGATTGTTTATGAAATCGATTGTCTGTATAATTATTCTTGTAATGTAAGTTATAAGGAGGTAAGGGAATGGCTCAATTGGATGAAACGTTAAAGATGCTTGCTGACTTAACGGATGCTAAAGGCATTGCAGGAAATGAAAGTGAAGTAAGAAAAGTGATGACCGAATACATAACACCATTTGCGGATGAAATATCGACAGATGGCCTGGGAAGTTTGATCGCCAAGAAAACGGGAGATGAAAACGGACCGAAAATCGTCGTTACCGGGCATATGGACGAAGTCGGTTTCATGATCACCCAAATTGATGATAAGGGATTTTTGCGTTTTCAGCCGGTAGGGGGCTGGTGGTCCCAGGTAATGCTGGCCCAGCGCGTGACGATCGTTACGGGTAAAGGTGATATAACGGGCATTATCGGTTCCAAGCCGCCACATATCCTGTCAGCGGAAGCGCGGAAGAAGCCGATTGATATTAAGGATATGTTCATTGATATTGGTGCATCCAGCAAAGAAGAGGTTAAGGAATGGGGCGTCAAGCCGGGGGATATGGTTGTGCCATATTTTGAATTCACGGTTATGAATAATGAAAAGATGCTGCTCGCCAAAGCCTGGGACAATCGAATTGGCTGTGCAATCGCCATTGATGTGCTTAAACAGCTGAAAGACAGCGACCATCCTAACATAGTTTATGGAATTGGCGCAGTGCAAGAAGAGGTCGGCCTGCGTGGCTCCAAAACATCCACATTCAAAATTCAGCCGGATATCGGTTTTGCCGTCGATGTCGGCATTGCTGGTGATACACCGGGGGTTTCCGAAAAAGAAGCGATGAGCAAGATGGGGGAAGGCCCGCAAATCGTCATCTATGATTCATCGATGGTGGCACATAAGGGATTACGCGATTTCGTCACCGACACGGCTGATGAAATGAATATTCCTTATCAATACGAATCGATTCCGGGCGGCGGGACAGATGCCGGCTCCATCCATTTAACGGCAAATGGTGTTCCCGCCCTGGCGATCACGATTGCCACACGCTACATTCATTCACACGCAGCAATGCTTCACAGGGATGATTATGAGAATGCAGTTAAGCTCATTGTCGAAGTGATTAAACGACTCGATCGCGAAGCGGTTGACCGGATCATTTACGAGTAATATAGTAAGTTAAAAATGGAGAGGCCTAATATAGGTCCTCTCCATTTTCTTTTTTCTACTTGTCTTCGACGATTATATAGACGGCTTTGATCGGTCCATGGACGCCGACGACTAGGTCCATTTCGATATCAGCCGAATTGCTCGGCCCTGTTATGAAATTGATGCAGGAAGGAACGACTTCGCCCCGGGTAACCTTTGAACGGATGGCCGCAGCAGCCTGGGTCATTCGCGGAACGATGGTGCTTTTTGGAATGATGGAAACATGGCAGGAAGGAAGGAAGCTGATGGAACGGCCGTGGTCCTTGTCGCTGAACAAGACGACGGTCGCTGATTCTGCTAGTGTCATCTCACTGAATGTGATTCCGATGTTAGCACTTTCTGCTTTTTCGATATTTTCATTCCCGGCTTGGTGATCCCATATATGGACATCATTTTCCTTTAAGATGCCCTCTAACCCATACTCGGTAAATCGACCGTCCTTAGGGATGATCACGGGTCCGTTTCCAAGTTCCTCGATCACCTTTGTTAAGCAATGCACCACTTGCTTGGAGTCGGTAACGTGAAATTGAGTATGCACCCGTTTACATTGCTCCTTCAATTCCGCGACAAGATCATTTTGTGTCGCATGTTTCAAAACTTCTTTTTGGGGGGCGTGCTTCCATTCCGGAACGGAGATGCCTTCCGTAATAGGAGCCCTTCCCAGGTTTTTGGCTATATTGTTTAAAAATGCCCCTTCATTATGGATGGTTCCATTCATGATGGTTTCCCTCCTTTTTCCCGATTTTTGAACCAGTCCCGAAAGCTCTCTTTCCCTGGAGCAGGGAACTCGCGGCTTTCTGTCCAAGTTTTGAGCGGTCCCGGGCCTTTCGAGATGATATCCCCCGTTTTAAAAGGTGACATCGCTGATGGGGCCATTTTGGAGCCGAATTTATAAAGCATAGGCGATGCCGCACCAATCCCAAAGGCCTTCATGGCCATCTTTTCTGAAAACGGCGCCATTTTTTCCTTTTCAACGATGACTTCACGATGCTTCCTCAGTAAATCATGGAGAGGAATCTTTACCGGACAGGCATCTGTACAGGCTGCACAAAGAGTGGAGGCATACGGCAGTTCCTTGAAATCATCATATCCTCCGAGTAAGGGTGAAAGCACAGCGCCGATTGGTCCGGGGTAAATTGAACCATATGAATGACCGCCAACCTGGCGATAGACCGGGCAGACATTTATACAGGCAGCACAGCGAATGCATTGAAGAACGGATTGAAACTCAGTTCCTAAGATGGAGGAGCGTCCATTATCCACGATCACTAGGTGAAACTCCTCGGGTCCGTCTACATCACCTTTATCACGCGGACCGGTAAGTGCGGTGATGTAACTGGTCAATCTTTGACCGACAGCGCTTCTTGTCAATAAGCTGACAAGGACTTCGAATTCATCGAATGTAGGTACAAGCCGTTCCATTCCCATCACGGTGATTTGCGTTTTTGGGAGGGCAGTGACCAAATCGGCATTTCCTTCATTCGTCACCAATCCTATCGAGCCCGTTTCCGCAATCGCAAAATTACAGCCGGTAATGCCCACATCGGCGCTTAAGAAATCTTTCCGCAAAATGCCCCGCACATGGGCGGTAAGCTCTTCCGGTTTTTCGGTTTGCGTATAGGCAAGCTTTTCTTTAAAAACATCCCTGATCTGTTCTTTATTTTTATGGAGCGCAGGTGCGACGATATGGGAAGGGGGATCATGATCATCCACTTGTAAAATGTATTCTCCAAGGTCCGTTTCAACGACATCGAGGCCAACTGCCTCAAGGGTTGCATTCAAATTGATCTCTTCCGTGACCATCGATTTGGATTTAACGACCTTTTTGGCATTCTTTTTTACAATGACATCCTTAATGTAGCCGCTTGCTTGTTCAGCGGTTTCAGCGAAGAAGACATGACCGCCCCTTTTCGAAACGTTTAGGGCAAGCTGGTGCAAATAGAAATCAAGGTTACTGAGCACATGCTGCCGGATTTCTTCCCCAAGGGAACGCCAATCCTCCCAGCTTCCCAATTCATCAACGGCAGTCAGCCGCCGTCCGTGTAATCGTTCTTGGGCACTGGATACGGCCAATCGCATAAAGTCATTATGTATTCCTTCATCCACCCGGTCTTTAAATTTGGCAGAGCTGGTTTTCATAGCCATAAGTTTTTCCCTCCTCGCTTTCTTTAAATGCTATTCAGGACTTCCGCAATGTGAAGGACTTTCACAGGTTGCCCCTTCCTTTGGATCCGTCCGCCGATATTCATCAAACATCCTGCATCCCCGCCGATTAAAAAGTCGGCACCGGTTTCTTCAATATTGCATACCTTCTCCTCGACCATTTGTCCGGAAATGTCACCCATCTTAACCGAAAAGGTCCCCCCGAACCCGCAGCAGTTTTGGGCATCCGGAAGTGGTGTCATTTCCAGCCCCCTGACATGGCTTAATAAAATGGCAGGTGCTTCCTTCACCTTAAGCAGCCGTGTCATATGGCATGAAGTATGATATGTGGCCTTTCCCTTGAGGGTAGCCCCAACGTCGGTCACTTTTAAGACATCCACGATGAATTGGGACAATTCATATGTTTTAGCCGCTAATGATGCCGCTTTCTTTTCCCATACGGCATCACCTTTGAAAAGTACCGGATATTCCTTGAACATCGCTGCACAGGAACCGGAAGGGGTTACGACGTATTCAGCATCCGCGAACGTTTTAATCATCTTTTTCATGGCTTCCTTCGATTCCTTCGTATACCCGCTATTATATGCCGGCTGTCCGCAGCATATCTGGGACTCCGGGAAATCGATCTCACAGCCTAATCTCTCGAGTAGCTCCACTGTCGCTTTGCCGACATTGGATTGAAACAAATCCACTAAACATGTTGCAAAGAGAGTAACTTTCAATCTGAATTCCTCCTTTTTCAAAATAGGTTAACAGGTCATCTGATGACTAGAAAGTGGAAAAAGGAAATGGCTAAGAGAAGATACCAATTTCCAAGATTTTTTAAATGAAGTAATCGTTTTCAAAATAATATATCAATTTAATCCTTTTTTGTATAGGGTATTTTTGAAATTTAAAGGAATATCAATGACTCTTTTGCTGATTTTTTTGGATGATCCGGTCCAGCGATTCCTCGACGCTTTGAAGATGAAACAGCATGGCACTGCGGGCTCCGTCTTCATCCTGTGCCACGATTGCATCATATATCCTGACATGCTGCTGGTAAAGCTGCTTGAGTGTCATCTCTTCGGAATAAAGCGCAGCCCGACGGATATCACGCATCTTTTCCGTCATTAATTCTGAAACATGATTCATCAATGTAATCAGCAGTTCATTTTGTGATGCATTTGCCACGGCAACATGGAAGGAGATATCCGCTTTATCACTAAGTTCTTCATCATCCGAGACCTTTTCCATATTAAAAAGCATGTCCTTAAGTTCGATAAGGTTTTCTTCCGTTCTCTTCTTCGCTGCCACTTCCGCCGTACCGGACTCAAGGATTTTCCGGACTTCCAGTAAATGCTTGATATTGTCTTGATCCATCAAAAGGGCGGCAGACAAGGGGTGGTTCATGATGGCGGGGTCGAAGGTTTTGACGAATGTTCCTTCACCTTGTTTTATTTCAATAAGACCCATTGAACTCAATGCACTTAATGCTTCGCGGATGGCCGGGCGCCCGACTTGGAAATTTTCCGCAAGCTGCTGAATGGAATCCAATTGTTCACCTGGTTTCAGGCTGCCTGACCGAATCATTTCATAAAGTTCATCGCTGACTTCTTCATAAATTTTTTTCGGCTTTATTTTTTTATATACCAAGTAGTAGCACCTCTATTTTCTATGAGTTTCCCTAGTTAATATTATATAACACAAATGATCTTTGACACTTCCAGAAGAGTTAAAAAATCAACAAAAAATAAAAAAAATCTTGATTTTATATTTTCAATCATTTAATTTAAATGAGTATTCATCAAGTCATCTGATGACTTTGAATATTTGAATATGTAAGGGGTTTCAATTAGCGTTTGATTTCTGAATTTTTTTAAAATTTATAGAAAAAGGAGTCGAAATGAATGACATGGACACAAAACTTTACGCCGATCACCGATAATTTAGTTTTATCATCTCTTGCAGCACTCATTCCAATTCTTTACTTCTTCTGGGCGCTTACCATCAAACGCATGAAAGGTTACATGGCAGGTATAACCACGTTGCTTGTAGCTCTTGCAGTGGCTGTATTGATATATGGGATGCCTGCAGGAAAAGCAGTGATGTCCGCTTCACAAGGAGGCGTATATGGGCTGCTCCCAATCGGATGGATAATCATCACTTCCGTATTTTTGTACAAGATGACTGTTAAAAGCGGACAATTCAATATCATTCGTTCTTCTGTGCTTTCGCTTACGGAAGATCGGCGGCTCCAGGCATTATTGGTGGCATTTTCTTTCGGGGCCTTTTTAGAAGGTGCTGCGGGATTTGGAGCACCGGTCGCCATTTCAGCTGCGCTTTTAGTCGGTCTCGGCTTTAACCCGCTATATGCAGCAGGGATTTGTTTGATCGCTAATACCGCTCCGGTAGCGTTCGGGGCGGTTGGAATACCGATCATCGCCATGGAAGGCCCTACTGGCATAGCCGCCATGGAGATTTCCAAAATGGTCGGCCGCCAATTGCCATTCCTTTCGGCTTTCATTCCGCTTTATCTCATTTTAATAATGACCGGGTGGAAAAGGTCGCTTGAGGTCTTGCCGGCAATTTTGGTTTCCGGAATTTCCTTTGCCATCACACAATACTTAAGTTCGAATTTTCTTGGGCCCGAATTACCGGACATCCTTTCCGCGTTAGTGTCACTGTTTGCTTTGGCGATTTTCCTTAAATTCTGGAAACCTAAGACGATCTTTCGCTTTGCATCAGAGGAAACGGCAGCTGCTGTCGAACCATTATATACAGCCGAAGCGGAAACAAAATACACGAAATGGCAGATATTCCATGCTTGGTCACCATTCCTTCTGTTGACGCTTTTCATCACAATATGGGGGATGAACCCAATAAAGCCGGCACTATCCGGACATTATGAAGGCAACAATGTGCTGCTTGGCGGAATCAATGAAATCGGGAAACTATTAACCTTCCAAATCGAAGTGCCAGGTCTGCATAATGAGATAATCGGAAGTAATGGATTGCCGATTGCGGCTTTCTATAAAATAGAACTGCTCGGAGCAGCCGGGACGGCCATTTTACTGGCTGCCATCGTAACGAAGTTCATTGCACACATGTCTTCAAAAGACTTTTATGGCACCTTTGTTGAAGCGATGAAAGAGTTGGCCAAACCAATCTTGATGATTTCTACCGTGGTCGCTTTTGCTTATGTGACGAATGCTTCAGGCATGTCGACAACATTAGGGATGACCCTGGCAAAATCGGGTGATTTATTTCCGTTCTTCGCACCTGTTCTCGGCTGGCTGGGTGTGTTCATTACCGGATCGGATACATCAGCCAACCTCTTATTTGGCAGTCTGCAGAAAGTGACTGCGCTTAAAGTGGGAATGGAACCGGTCCTGGCACTGGCGGCGAACTCTTCTGGAGGGGTCACCGGAAAGATGATTTCCCCCCAATCGATAGCGATAGCTTGTGCTGCCGTAGGATTGGCGGGCAGGGAATCGGAATTATTGAGATTCACGCTTAAACATAGCTTATTTTTATTGCTGCTTGTTTGTGTGATTACCTTCTTGCAAAATGGCGTCCTTTCCTGGATGATTCCATAAGTAGAATGAGGCTCCCTTTTCATCGGGGAGCCTCGAAATATTTTCAAGTCCATTCAAAAAAGGAGGACATATCATGCAATTGGCAGCTGTTGCAGGAAAATTGGTGCATGAGGTTCGAAAACTGATTGATGAGGAGATCATCATTATTGATCATGCCGGCATGATTACCGCCAGCACCGATGGCAGCCGCATTGGATCTTTTCATGAAGGAGCCATCCACGCTTTCAACAATCGTGAGAAATTGATCATCAATAAACAGGATGAAAAAAGTTGGAAAGGAGTGAAGGCAGGGATAAACCTGCCTATTTTCTTTAATCAGGAAGCCGTTTGTGTCATTGGAATTACAGGTGACCCCAAACATGTTTCCCCATATGCGGAACTATTAAAAAAGATGACGGAGATGTTCATTCAGGAAAGTTATCATATTGAACAAGCAGAATCCCAATCACGACTGATGGAATTCTTTGTATTTGAATGGCATCAGCTGCAGACGTTCAATGAGCAATTCCTTCAGAAGGCCAAGTTGCTTGGGGTCGATGTTCATGCGGACCGGATCATCACCCTTGGTGAATTCAAGACTGAGGAAATCATTGAACCTCATGTATGGAGAACGCTTCAGATATTCATAAGACAACAGCATTCCAATGACATCGCAGTACGTTGGGGGAGGAACCAATTCGTCATTCTTTCAATGGCCGATTTCATCGGTTCAAAAAACCAGCAATATAAGAAACTAAGTAAACTGCAAAAAAAGCTGGAAGAGAGTTCGGGCTATAAAGTGTGTGCAGGAGTTAGTTCGCGTGCATCAGGGGCCGCTTTCAGGTCAGCGTTTTTTAAAGCGGAACGTTCCTTGAAAATCACGTCTCCCTCATCGGCGATCATATTTGACGAGGACTTGAAACTTGAGGTCCTTCTTGATGAAGTTACCGCTGAAACTAGACAGGAATATTTATCCCGGACGATTCAGGAGTTGCTTCCTAATGAGGAACTGCTTAAAACCCTTTCCATGTATTTTGCATGTGATCTATCTTTAAAAGAGACCGCTAGAGCCCTGCATATCCATATCAATACCCTCCATTACAGGCTCAAGCGCATAGAGGATTTGACCCGGCTGAATCCTAGGAAGCCAGCCGATTTAGTCACGATGTATCTAGCATTAAGTGTATTGGATAAACATACAAATTAATTCTATGTAAAGCTCAAAACTTTATATGTTCATACATAGAAGGCCGAGTGTTTTTTTTCTTATACTTACATCATATAAAAAATCTAGAATTTCCTATGTTTATATGAGGAGGATGTACATGTTAACAAAGCAGGTTAAGCAGCTACTTCTTGCCATTGTCGGTCAGGAGAATTACGATGACTCGAAAGTGGAATGTCTAGTCCATTCATATGATGCAACGCCTGGGTTTCAAGCGTTGCCGGATGCTGTCATCAAACCGGGCAGCACAGCTGAAGTCGCAGCCATCGTCAAAGTTTGCAACGAATACAATGTTCCGATCGTTCCGCGCGGTTCTGGGACGAATTTAAGCGGAGGCACATGCCCGACAGAGGGGGGGCTTGTCCTTTTATTCAATCGAATGAATTCATTACTTGAAATAGATGAGGAGAACTTAACGGCGACCGTACAGCCTGGGCTCATCACTTTGGACTTGATTTCAGCAGTTGAAGAGAAGGGATTGTTTTATCCGCCGGATCCAAGTTCGATGAAAATCTCCACGATTGGCGGCAACATTAATGAGAATTCTGGTGGACTGCGAGGTTTAAAGTATGGAGTCACCCGTGATTATGTCATCGGGCTTGAAGTCGTCCTTCCGAATGGGGACATCATTCGAACAGGGGGCAAGCTTGCCAAAGATGTAGCCGGATATGATTTAACGAAACTATTTGTCGGATCGGAAGGGACCTTGGGCATCGTTACGGAAGCGACCTTAAAGCTGATTCCAATGCCGGAAACGACTAAGACGATGCTTGCCTTATATCAAGATTTGGATGCTGCAGCCCAGTCAGTGGCCAAGATCATTTCAAATAAGATCATTCCTGTGACATTGGAATTTCTGGATCGGCCGACTTTGATCGTTGTTGAAGACTTTGCGAAAATCGGTTTGCCTACCAATGTGGAAGCCGTCCTGCTGATTGAACAGGATGGTCCGCCTGAAGTGGTGGAACGTGATATGAAAAGGATGGCCGATATCTGTCTAGAGGAAAAGGCGGTTTCCGTGGAAATTGCCGAAACGGAATCTGACGCTGTCGCCTTGAAAACGGCAAGAAGAACAGCACTTTCCGCATTGGCACGCCTCAAGCCGACGACCATTTTGGAAGATGCCACCGTTCCTCGCTCGGAAATTGCCAAAATGGTTAGAGCGATTAATGAGATCGCTGACAAGCATAACGTGGACATTTGCACCTTTGGTCATGCTGGGGACGGGAACCTGCATCCGACATGCATTACCGACGCTCGTGATCATGAGGAAATGGAGAGGGTGGAGCTCGCTTTTGCCGACATTTTTGCCGCGGCTATCGACCTTGGCGGGACGATTACCGGTGAACATGGTGTAGGAGCGATGAAGGCCCCGTATCTTGAATGGAAGCTGAAGAAAGAAGGGATTGATGCCATGAGGGCGATTAAACAGGCTTTCGATCCCAATAACATCATGAATCCCGGCAAAATATTTGCCAAGGAAACCAGGAAAAGGGTGGTGGTTTCTTCATGACGACAGTTCAAGAAAGGGAAACCATTGCCATTCAATTCGCGGAAAAAATGAATGAAGATGAATTGTTGAATTGTATGCGCTGCGGCTTTTGCTTACCCCATTGCCCGACATACATAGAATCGGGGCTGAAGGAATCCCACTCACCAAGGGGCCGGATTGCGCTTATGAAAGCGGTGGCGGATGACGTGATTGAGCCAGATAGGGATGTAGAACGTTCTTTGAGTCTTTGCCTCGGCTGCAGGGCTTGTGAACCTGTGTGCCCTTCAGGTGTGAAATACGGACACCTTCTTGAAGAAGCAAGGGATATCATCCATCAGAATAAAAAACACAGCTTCCCTGTAAAAACGATCCGCAAGGCCGTTTTTAGTGGACTATTCCCGCACCAGGAGCGAATGCAGACCATGACAAATTTGCTTGGCTTCTATCAGAAATCAGGCCTGCAATACATGGCCCGTAAAACGGGAGTCCTCAACATGCTTCCGGATAATTTGG
The DNA here is from genome assembly GCF_042787955.1 of Peribacillus sp. YIM B13477. Classification (NCBI taxonomy): domain Bacteria; kingdom Bacillati; phylum Bacillota; class Bacilli; order Caryophanales; family Bacillaceae; genus Peribacillus; species Peribacillus sp. YIM B13477. The sequence continues at coordinate 15,113 of NZ_JBHZPD010000011.1, read as the reverse complement.
CAGCCATGGAAAAAGTGCTGCCGAAAGTCCCGAAAAAAGCAGAAATGAAAAATAGGCCAACCGAGCTGCCTGCAATCGGAACGCCGCTCAAAAAGGTGGCTTTCTTTTCCGGCTGCTTGATGGATACGATGTTTTTGGAAACGAACAAGGCCACACTAAAGCTTCTTCAGCTGGCCGGATGTGAAATCGTGATACCGAAATCCCAGGCCTGTTGCGGTGCGCTGCATGGTCACAGTGGTGAAAAAGCAGGTGCAAAGCAACTGGCCAAGCGTAACATTGAAGCCTTTGAAACGGAGGAAGTTGATTATATCATTACGAATGCCGGTGGCTGCGGCGCTTTTCTCATAGATTATGATCATCTGCTCCAAGATGAACCGGAATGGCACGACCGTGCAATCTCATTTAAAAATAAGTTGAAAGATATCAGCCAGATCCTTGTTGATTTGCGTTTTCAAGAAAAAGTTCGCCTGAAACTGCCAGCTCAAACCGTAACTTTCCAGGATTCCTGTCACTTACGGAATGTGATGAATACCTCCTCGGCTCCGCGAATCCTTCTTCAATCAATAGAAGGAATCGATTTCAGGGAAATGAAGGATGCCGATCGCTGCTGCGGCTCAGCTGGGATATATAATATTGTTGAATCAGAGATGTCCATGAACATTCTTGACTCTAAAATGGAGCACACGAAATCGACACAGGCCGATATTGTTGTCACGGCAAACCCTGGCTGCCTGTTGCAAATGCAATTGGGGATCGAGCGGGAAAACTTGGGGGAATGCACAAAAGCGGTGCATATCGCGGACCTGCTAATAAAGGCTGTGGCTTTATGATAGAAGAAAAAAAAGAACACAAGCATTATTTGAAAAAACGAAATAGCAGGATTTGGTTAAACATTACATTTTTATAAAGAGGGAAACCCTTGTAAAGCTTGGATTTCAATTAAAAATGCGTTCTATGCTGAGAACAAATTGTAAATGATATAACAAAAATGAAATATGGATTCCTCGTTTACTTAGGAACATGTCGGGTATTGTTTATATATAGCATCCACTAACAGAAACAACAAAACCTAAGGAGGAATGTAAAATGAATAAAACAGTATATGGAGTATATGAATCAAATGCAGAAGTGATCCAAGCAATTAATGCACTTAAGGCAAAGGGTTTTGAGGGGGACGATATTACGGTCGTCGCAGATAAGGAAGAAACATTGGATTTCACGAACCATCAACGTGAAACGGATGTTCACACAATGACGAATGTTCCTAACGACGAATCGTTTATGGACAAGGTGGCACGGTTCTTCATGCCGGAAGACACGGCAGACCTTTCAACAAGATTGGCGAATGCAGGCCTTTCGAATAGTGATGCGGCTGAACATGTCTTTGATGTAGAAAATGGAAAAGTCCTGGTTCTGGTTGAAGAAGGTGAAGGCCATCTTGGAACGGCAAGAGATAAATTCACGACCGGAACAATGGACACTGCCGGTACAAGGCTTGATACTAACTCCACCAACCCACTATATAATGGTACGGAAAAAACCGATGCATTAAATAAAGAAGATGTTTATGGAGTCAACGGACAAGGCCGTGAATTGCCAGAAGATGAAAGGACGCTTAGACTTCGGGAAGAACAGCTGAACATTGACAAAGAAAGAGTTCAGACAGGAGAAGTCGTCATTAATAAAGAAGTAAATGAACAGCATAAAACGATCAATGTCCCTGTTGAACACGAAGAAGTGACAGTTGAGCATAGATCGGTTTCAGGACGTGAAGCGAATCGGGAAACCGGAACCATTGAAGATGGGGAAACATTACGAATCCCGGTTGTTGAAGAAAAACTGGAAGTTTCGAAAAAACCGGTTGTCACCGATGAAATTGTCATCAAGAAACATGCTGTACAAGAAACGGAGCAAGTTCAGGATACTCTTAAAAAGGAAGATATCCAGCTTGATAGTACAGATGAATCGATCGTGAATGAGAAAAAGGCAACTGAACGTAGAACCGACCGCTTCTAAGAGTGAAGGAAATGGCCTGCAGTTTTAAAACTGCAGGCTTCCTTTTGGTTTTTTAGACTGATTAAAGGTCCGAGCTTAGGGAAGGCAAACCTTTTTGTTTAATTGGCACCCATCAGGGTATAAATACACATAAGAAGAAATATCGAAAAAAAGGAGGAGGAATATGCATGGGAAAAACGTTATATGGTGTTTTTAATACGGAAAGAGAAATGATCCAGGCTATACAATCCCTCAAGGAAAAGGGGGTTCATGAAGGGGAAATAACGGTAATGGCTGATAAGAAAGAAGATTTGGATTTCGTTAATGATAAGCATGATCCGGATGTCGAAGTCGTTACTAACTCTAACGAGGAATCCTTCATTGATAAAATGAAACACTTTTTCCTGAACGAGGGTTCTGAAGATATAAGGAACCGTCTAGGTGAGCTAGGGCTTGCCGATAGTGAAGCAACCGCTTATATAAATGAAGTGGAGGCCGGAAAATTCCTCATTCTTTTAGATGAATCGGAAACCGTAACGGCACGTGAGAACATGACTTCCAATCGCATCGAGGATACGGACGCACCTGCAGAGAATCCGCTTAAAACAGGGGTGGTGAACAATCCGGACCCGAACCTTTTTCCGGAAACAACCGCGAATGCCTATCAAACAAGGGAAATGGAAGCACAGCCGGGAAGAAGCGAAGAGCTTCACGGAAATTCCGCCAATATCTATGAAAATGAAGAGCTGGATATGAAGCGAGCTCAAGAAAGGGAAATCTGGGGGAATTCCACAGAAAAATTCAAGAAGCAAAAACCAGGGATTCATGAAGGAACACTGGCAAGCGACCCGTTTGCAGACGATGCTGACAAAAACCTGGACGCTCAAGGATCACTGGATCGGACCGCGGGACCCACAGCGAGCGGACAGCAAGAGGAAGGCTTACAAGATGAATACATCAAAAATCGAATCAAAACCGACAATTTGTAATACCGCAACAAGAGCAGCCTGCATAAGGCTGTTTTTGTTTGTTTACTTAGATTGAAGAAATTTGCGACACTCCTGCCGAAATCACTGGCTAGCTGAGACACGCAGCCGTTTGCTTTGGCTTGTAAGACAGTCGACGGAAAGGGTGTGGAACGTTTTTAATGGCTCTTTTCGTAAAGATTGTTGTTTTTAAAACGAAACTATTTAAGGTTGATTGGAGCGGAAGTGCGAGACTCCTGCGGAAGCAGCGGGACAGGTGAGACCCCACAGGCGTTTACGCCGAGGAGGCTCACCGCCCGCACCAAGGAAAGCGAGCATCTGGAGGGGAAATCAACCACAACTCACTACCTGGTAAATAGCAACAAAGTATGTGAAAACAGCCTTTTTAATAGGACCGCAAGCAACCTTGATTTTCTTAGAGTTTGCTACAGGCTGTTATTTTTAAAAAAACCTTTAGGCAGAGGGTTCCCTTGTTCGTCTCCATAGACTATTTGCTTGTTTATTGATAAAGCTGCAAGGTATAATGACAAAGGAATTTTATTTTAAGTAGAGTAACAAGGAGGGGGAGAAACATGGAAAAAAACGTATATGGTGTTTTTGACTCTAATCCGGAACTACTTGCTGCAATTTCAGACTTAAAAGCAAAAGGCGTAACTGGCACCCAAATGACAGTGGCAGCTGATATAAAAAATTATGTGCAGCTTGGAAATGAACATACGGATATACTGATCATCGCCAATCAGGATAAGGAGGACACTCTTTTTTTGAAAATCTTCCATTACTTCACAGATGAAGGATCTGGAGATTTACGCAGCTTTTTCACGAAATACGGCTACTCTTTTGCTGAGACAAAAGCGATGCTTGAAGAAGTGAAAGCAAAGAAATTCATCTTGCTGCTTGATGAAGAAGTCTCCATCGAAGAACTGAAGGCTGGCGAGGCGAGATTAAAAAAATAACAGCCTTTGAAGGCTGTTATTTTTTTAATCCTGCTTCGAGGGCAGTGATCATTTCCTGTTTTTCCTGCTCGGATGAATTTTGCCAGATGACCTCGAATAATACTCCCAATCCAGGAAGCATTTTTTCCTCGCCATTTTGTATGGCATCGACAATCGTGTCTTCCAGCTGCTCTTGCGTATTTCCAGATACATTTTGGATGATCGCATTACGTAAGTTTAAATTCATAATTATTCCTCCTCTAACACATAATGACTGACATTAATAGCATTTCACAAACTCGCATGCAATATGTATGTGAATTGCGTTATAATAGGAAAATCAGTGTGAAGTTAAAGGAGCGTTTACCCTTGAAATATATCGAATCCGTAAAAAACCCGCAAGTTAAGCAATGGAAAAAACTTTTGACGAAAAAAGAACGAGATAAAACAGGTAAATATTTAGTCGAGGGTTTTCACCTAGTTGAAGAAGCCTTAAAAGAGGAAATCGTCCTGGAAGTGATCATCAATGAAGAAACTGAAATGCCTGCCCATTTTAAGGTGGAAGGCACAGAACTCATTTATGTAAAAAATGATATTATGAAGGCGATTTGCGATACCGAAGCACCGCAGGGAATTGCTGCGGTTTGTGAACAGAAATCAACGAGCATGGCGTCCATCAATCCGGAGAAATTATTGTTGATGGATGCCGTCCAAGATCCTGGGAATATTGGAACGATGATCAGGACAGCGGATGCAGCGGGAATCGATGCGGTCATCCTTGGGGAAGGGTGTGCTGACTTGTATAATCCCAAAGTGGTCCGTTCGACGCAAGGGAGCCTCTTCCATATGCCTGTCATTAAAGGGAACCTATCCGAAATCATCGATGAGCTTAAGCAAAGTGGCACACCGGTTTATGGTACGGCATTAGAAGGGGCATCGCCATTTGAAGAAGTCGAAAAGTCTTCCCGATTTGCCCTGCTGGTCGGTAATGAAGGCCAAGGGGTATCGAAGGAATTACTGGAGAAAACGACTAAAAACCTCTATATTCCCATCTACGGAAAAAGTGAATCTTTGAATGTGGGGATTGCTGCCGGGATTTTAATGTACCATTTACGAAAATCGATTTGAAACGGCCGAAGAATTATAATATAATAAAACAGAATTTTATAATGAAAACAACGATGACAAAGAGTAGTAGCTTAAAGTTAACCATATCCAGGGAGAAAATGCCTTGACTGAAAGCATTTTTATGGCACTGCTTAAGTGAATTCACCTTTCGAGTTGGCATTGGGAAGACAGGATGTCCGAAAAATGTTCCGGTGAAAAGCCGTTATTTTTAATGAAGTGAGTGCAGAAGTTTTTTTGTTTATGCACTAATAAGGGTGGTACCGCGATACATAAACCTCGTCCCTTTAGGGATCGGGGTTTTTTTGTGTTCATTTTTACAAAAGGAAAATAAAGGAGGAAGACATGATGCAGGAACGTTTACTAGAACTGCAGGAAGAAGCGTTGCAAAAAGTTGCCGCCGCTTCCGAATTAAAAGAACTGAATGAAGTCCGTGTTGCTTATTTAGGGAAAAAAGGGCCAATCACTGAGGTATTGCGCGGCATGGGTAAATTATCTGCCGAAGAGCGCCCGAAAATCGGGGCACTAGCCAATGAAGTACGCGAAGCGATCGCAACAAAGATCGAGGAGAAACAAAAAGCGCTTGAAACCGCGGCAGTCAATGCAAAGCTGGCAACTGAAACGATTGACGTCACACTTCCAGGACGTCCGGTAAACAAGGGGAATCTTCACCCATTAACACGAATCGTGGAAGAAATCGAAGACTTATTCATCGGGATGGGTTATACGGTTGCGGAAGGTCCTGAAGTCGAGAGCGACTACTACAACTTCGAGGCACTTAACTTGCCAAAAAGCCATCCGGCACGTGATATGCAGGACTCCTTCTACATCACGGATGAAATCCTGATGCGGACGCACACTTCACCGGTTCAAGCCAGAACGATGGAAAAACATAAAGGTCAAGGCCCTGTTAAAATCATTTGCCCAGGAAAAGTATATCGCCGGGATAACGATGATGCGACACACTCCCATCAATTCCAGCAAATTGAAGGCTTGGTCATCGATGAGAACATCAGCATGAGCGACCTGAAAGGAACGCTAGACGTATTTGCGAAAAAAGTATTCGGGCAAGACCGTGAAATCCGTCTTCGTCCAAGTTTCTTCCCATTTACTGAGCCTTCCGTCGAAGTGGATATTTCTTGTAAGATCTGTAGCGGTAAAGGCTGCAGCGTATGTAAAAAAACAGGCTGGATCGAAGTGCTTGGCGCTGGGATCGTTCATCCGAACGTCCTTGAGATGGCTGGCTTCGATTCCAAGAAATACTCTGGATTCGCATTTGGAATGGGCGTGGAACGGATTGCCATGTTGAAGTACGGTGTGGACGATATCCGTCATTTCTATACGAATGATGTTCGATTCTTAAAACAATTCAACCATCACGAAGCATAAATTTTTATTTTAAAAAGGAGGACCTACCATGTTTGTGTCATATAAATGGTTACAAGATTATGTTGACCTTTCAGGCATCAATGCGACGGAGCTTGCTGACAAAATCACGAAAAGCGGCATTGAGGTTGAAGGGGTGGAAAAGAAAAGTGAAGGGCTAAAAGGGGTCGTCATCGGGCATGTCTTAGAACGTGAACAACATCCAAATGCGGATAAATTGAATAAATGCCAAGTTGATATCGGGGCCGAAAATCCCGTTCAGATCATCTGTGGAGCACCGAATGTCGATAAAGGCCAAAAAGTCGCAGTCGCTACTGTTGGCGCAGTCCTTCCAGGTAATTTCAAAATCAAGAAAGCGAAACTTCGCGGAGAAGAATCGCACGGAATGATTTGCTCGCTTCAAGAATTGGGCTTCGAATCCAAGCTTGTTTCCAAGGATTATGCTACAGGAATCTTCGTCTTCCCTAATGATGTGGAAGTAGGGAAAGATGCATTGGAGGAACTTGGTTTAAGTGATGAAGTTCTGGAACTTGGGCTGACTCCAAACCGCTCCGACGCGCTAAGCATGCTTGGTGTTGCATACGAAGTGGGAGCCATTCTAGGCCGGGAAGTGAAATGGCCGGTAGTCGAGAAAGAAGAGGCAGCTGAAAAAGCAACTGATTATATCAGTGTCAAAGTGGAAGCGAAAGAAGATAACCCGATATACATGGCTAAAATCATCAAGGATGTTAAGATCGGACCCTCACCGCTTTGGATGCAGACTAGGTTGATGTCTGCAGGTATCCGACCTCATAATAATGTGGTGGATATCACGAACTACATTTTACTTGAATACGGCCAACCGCTCCATGCCTTTGATTATGACCGCTTTGGTTCAAAGGAAATCGTCATCCGTAGAGCGAAGGATGCTGAAAAAATCGTAACATTGGATGAAGCGGAACGCACTTTGACACCTGACCATTTAGTGATCACGAATGGCAGTGAGCCAGTTGCGATTGCTGGTGTGATGGGCGGAGCGGATTCCGAAGTCAAAAATGATACGACGAACATCATTATTGAAAGTGCATATTTTGCAGGTACAGTAGTTCGCAAAGCTTCAAAGGACCATGGATTACGCAGTGAAGCCAGTGCCCGCTTTGAAAAAGGCGTCGACCCGGCACGTGTTCGTGAAGCAGGGGAACGTGCTGCACAATTGATTGCACAATATGCAGGGGGAACAGTCTTACAAGGAGCAGCAGAAGTTGACGAATTGTCAATGGAACCTGCGGTCATTAGCATCACGCTTGAAAAAATCAATACACTCCTTGGAACAAGCATGACCGTATCAGTTGTGGAGTCAATCTTCAAACGTCTGCAATTCGGCGTGGAACTTGACAATGAAACATTCACGATCACTGTCCCGACGCGCCGTGGTGATATTAGTATTGAAGCCGATTTAGTCGAAGAGGCTGCACGTTTATATGGATATGATAACATCCCCGTTACACTGCCGATCGGTTCTGCTAACCCAGGACAATTGACAGACTATCAAATTAAACGGCGGAAGGCACGCCGTACACTTGAAGGCGCAGGCCTTTATCAAGCGGTGACCTATTCACTGACAAGCCAGGAAAAAGCGTCCCAATTCGCATTGGAAGCAAGAGAATCCATTCGATTGGCAATGCCAATAAGTGAAGAAAGAAGCCAGCTGCGTTTAAGCATCGTGCCTCAATTGCTGGAAGTCGTCAAATATAACAATGCCCGCCAAATTGATTCACTGGCCCTGTATGAAATCGGTTCGGTATTCTTTAAGCGTGACGAACAAGAACTGCCTGAAGAAAAAGAACATGTTGCTGGAGCAATCACCGGCCTATGGGAGTCACATCTATGGCAGGGTGAAAAGAAACCAGTGGATTTCTTTGTAGCCAAAGGCGTGATCGAAGCATTATTCGACACACTTGGATTAGCTGATCAAATCAGTTACAGCCAAGCGGAAATCAACGACATGCATCCAGGACGGACAGCCGAAGTCCTATTGAATGGTGAAGTAATTGGCTTTATCGGCCAAGTGCACCCAACTGTCCAAAAAGACTTGGATATTAAAGAAACATACATTTTCGAACTTTCCTTAAAAGCATTGGCCGAAGCAGAAGTCGCGCCGATAGCGTACCAAACGATTCCGCGCTATCCATCAACCACACGCGATATCGCGCTCGTTGTGGAACAAGCCACGAAAGCCGGGGACATTCAGGGTATTATTGAAGAAGCCGGCGGCAAACTGCTGAAAGAAGTAAGCATCTTCGACTTATACGAAGGTGAAAGAATGGAGGAAGGCAAGAAATCCATTGCCTACTCACTGAAATACTACGACCCGGAACGTACACTGACGGACGAGGACATTACAAAGGCACATGATAAAGTGCTTGAAGCCGTTAAAGAAAAAGCGGGCGCAGAGCTAAGAGGATAAAACCAAAAAGACAGCTCCCTGAATCATGGGGGCTGTCTTTTTTGATTTTACGAGTAAAAGGTGCAAACTCACGAGTAAAAGGTGCAAACTCACGAGTAAAAGGTGCAAACTCACGAGTAAATGGAGCAAACTCACGAGTAAATGGCGTAAATTCACGAGTAAATGAAGCAAACTCACGAGTAAATGAAGCAAACTCACGAGTAAATGGCGTAAACTCCGGGTAAATCGCACAAACTCACGTGTAAATAGAGTGAATTCACGAGTAAACCGCGCAATTTCACGAGTAAAAGGCGGCTGTTCAGGAAGATCAGCCGCTTTCTTCTATTTATGATATTTCTGTTGATAGAGTCGCTTCGCTTTTTCTGTGTTGGCAAAATGGGTTTTCGTGAATTCGTGTAATGAATCGATTCCCTTTTCGTGAATCAATCTTGCGGCCGCTTCATCTACTGCAAATCCGGCACCTTTAGGGATTTTGAATCCGGCTTTTTCACTCAGCAAGTCAAAGCGTTTGACGAATGCATATCGGGCCAGGATGGATGCGGCTGCCACTCCAAGGTGAATGCCTTCCGCTTTTGTGCATAGATAGGTGGCATTAGCTTGGAATAGTTCTTGACCTTTTAGGTAATTGAAAAATACCTCTGGTTGAGCGAATTGATCAATAAGGACGGCTTCCGCTTGTTCTGGCTGGATTTTTTGCATGAGGTTCTTGATTGCTTGGTTATGGAGGAGTGCCTTCATTTTTCCTTGTGACATTCCCTTTGCCTGAAGCGCATTATATTTCGGGTTGTCGCATGTGAGCAGGCTGAAGGGCACTACATCCTTAATCTGTTTGGCAATGTCGATGATCTGTGGGTCTTTCAGGTTTTTGGAATCCTGGACACCAAGCTCCTTTAATAGAGCGAGTTGCTCCTTCTTGGCATATACGGCTACGACGGTCATCGGGCCGAAATAGTCTCCTGTTCCGACCTCGTCTGAACCAATCACTGACATGGTTCCGATATTTGCAGGCGGCGAATATCGATGGACGTTGACCGATGCAGAGGATGCCGTTTTTTTCTTTGGAGCCGCAGCAGTGGTACCTTTTTGCCATTTTACCGCTTCTATTTCGGCATTCTTACCTTGAAAAAGGACCTTCCCGGATTTATATGCCGTCACCGTGCATAGCGGCGGTTTGGCGGAAAAGATGCTCCCCGGCGGCTGCTTAGCGGCCAAGGATGAAGAATAATGGGACTTCATCGCCTTTATTTGTTCAGGACTGATAAGTAAAACAACATGGGACATAATGGGTTAGCTCCTAACTTCATTTTGTTTAATAGGTAATCTTCTTCCTAAATTCGATATCGTTTGACAAATTATTGAAATTTTAATGCAAGAAATGACGATGTACTCTCTTTCATGACGAAAAACTTCATGATATGATAGAATTAGGATTGTTTAGATTGGGGGCATCATTTTGTCAGACGATAAACGAAATAAAACAACAGTTGATATATACGGACAGCCATATACAATCGTCGGCACAGAAAGCGCAAGTCATATGCGCCTGGTCGCTTCGATGGTTGACGAAAAAATGAGAGAGATCAGGATGAAAAATCCACACTTGGATACAAGCAAGCTAGCGGTGCTAACGGCCGTGAATACCATCCATGAATATATTAAATTAAAAGATGAACTAGACCAGCTTCAACTGGAATTAAAGAGAGAGAAGGACTGAGTACATGCTTGATTTAGCAATTCTGGCCATTCTTTTAATCGGTTTATTAATCGGTTTAAAGCGTGGCTTCATTTTACAAACGGTTCATATGACTGGGTTCATTGTAGCCTTCATCGTCGCCTATGTATTTTACGGAGATCTTGCTCCCAATTTGAAATTATGGATTCCGTTCCCAACGATGGGTGATTCCTCGACCCTTAATATGTTTTTCAATACAGTCGGGCTTGATACGGCGTATTACAATGCAATTGCCTTTGCAATCATTTTCTTTGCTGCCAAGATTCTTTGGCAAATGATAGGATCCATGCTCAATTTCATTACCCATCTACCGATATTAAAGCAGCTGAATCGCTGGGGCGGAGGGATATTGGGTTTTCTCGAAGTCTATCTTATCATGTTTATTATATTATATATAGCTGCCATGCTGCCAATGGATTCCATCCAGAAACCATTAACTGGCTCATTTCTGGCAGAATCGATCGTGAAACATACGCCGTTCCTTTCCGAGCAAGTGAAGGAACTTTGGTTTCATGATGTAAAACAATCTTAATGTCAGTATAAGAGGGCCTGCCTCCCGTGTTCAAAGTCCTGGATTCCTTTACTTTGAACACGGGGGAGGCCCCTTTTTATGTAGAGGCATGTAGCTTCTTTCTATTTGATTCGAAGGTTAAGAACCTGACTGCTTGTACTTTACCTCCAAGAAAGGTATCTTTAAGAAAGTGAACATGGGACACCCTACTAATTTTTTCGGCGGTGAATTAAATGACAATTAATAAAAAAGATATCATTAAACTATTAGAAAAAATTGCAATATATATGGAACTAAAAGGAGAGAACCCGTTTAAGGTTTCAGCTTTCCGAAAGGCAGCGGGCGCCTTGGAAACGGATGACCGGAGCCTGACGGAGATCGAAGATTTTACCGCTTTGAATGGAATCGGGAAAGGAACGGCATCCGTCATCGAAGAGTATATAAATGAAGGGAAATCGACTGTACTTGAAGAGCTTCAGGAGCAGGTGCCAAAAGGATTGATTCCGCTTCTGCAGCTTCAAGGCTTGGGCGGTAAGAAAATTGCCAAGCTTCATAAAGAGCTGCATGTCAAAGATGTGAATGATCTTAAAATCGCCTGTGAGGAAGGCAGGGTCGCGGCGCTTGCCGGTTTCGGCAAAAAAACGGAAGAGAAGATCCTGTCTGCAATTGCCGAGGCGGGTTCAAGGCCCGATCGGCTGCCCCTAGCCTTCATGAGACCGATAGCTGCTGATATTGAAACGGCCCTTGCTAACATGGATTACATCATCCGTTCTTCCAGGGCGGGCAGCATCCGGCGTATGAGGGAAACAATCAAGGACCTCGATTTCATCATTTCGACAGATCATCCCGAAGAGGTTAAGAATCAACTGCTTGCAATAAAAGGGATAAAACAGGTGATTGCGGCCGGTGATACAAAAGTATCGGTCGTGCTTGATTATGAATATGACATTTCTGTCGATTTCCGAATCGTCAAGGATAAGGAATTCATCACGACACTTCATCATTTTACAGGTTCGAAGGATCACAATGTGCGGATGCGCCAGCTTGCTAAAGATCGCGGAGAGAAAATCAGCGAATATGGGGTGGAAGTGACTGAAACCGGTGATGTATTGACGTTTGAAACGGAAGAACAATTTTATAATCATTTTGGCCTTCCTTTCATTCCCCCAGAAATACGTGAAGACGGAACGGAAGTGGAGCATTATGATGCTAATGAACCTCTCATATCTTTAGAGGCCATTAAAGGTGATCTGCATATGCATACCACATGGAGTGATGGTGCTCATACGATTGAAGAAATGATTGAAGCATGCCGTGCAAAAGGGTATCGATATATGGCCATCACCGATCATTCGCAATATCTGAAAGTGGCGAACGGCTTGACCGCTGAACGTTTACGTGAACAAAAACGGATCATCCATGAACTTAATGAAAAATACACTGACTTTACCGTTCTTTCCGGGATAGAGATGGATATACTTCCTGATGGGACACTTGATTATGACGATGAGCTGCTTGCAGAGATGGATTTGGTCATTGCATCGATTCACTCAAGTTTTTCACAGCCTCGGGAAACGATCATGGAGCGCTTAAAAACGGCTCTGAATAATCCGCATGTAGATATCATCGCCCATCCAACGGGAAGGATCATCGGCAGGCGCACCGGATATGATGTGGATATAGAAATGCTGATCGAACTGGCCCGTGAAACGAATACGGCCTTGGAATTGAATGCGAATCCGAACCGATTGGATTTGGCACCTCCGCATCTGCGCAAGGCTCAGGAAGCAGGCGTTCCAATCGTGATCAATACGGATGCCCACAGCATCGACATGCTTGAACATATGCCTGTGGGGGTCTCGTCAGCCAAAAAGGGCTGGATAAAAGAATCCACGGTTCTTAATGCAAGGGATACGGATGGCTTATTGGCGTTTTTAAAGAGAAATGATTAACTATTTGCCCATAAATAAGGAGGAGCTTTAACTCCATGCATAATAAAGCTTTAAAGACATTGGAATTTCATAAAATAAAAGAACAATTGATCTCACACGCATCCTCATCCATAGGAAAAGAAAAGGCGGAGCAATTGATGCCTTCCACGGATTTTGAAGAAGTGTCGAGATGGCAGGAAGAAACAGATGAGGCTGCCAAAATCGTAAGGTTGAAAGGTAACTTGCCATTGGGCGGAATTTTCGATATCCGTCCGCATGCAAAAAGGGCACAGATTGGCGGTATGCTCTCACCGATGGAATTGATGGAACTTGCGAGTACGATTCGTGCCGGCAGGATCTTAAGCCGTTTCTTCGAAGAACTGGCAGAGCAGGAAATTGATGTTCCGCTTTTAGCCGAATATATCGATTCCCTTCATCCATTGATTGATTTGCAGCAGGAAATTACGTATGCAGTAAGCGAACATGGCGAAGTGATGGATTCTGCCAGCGACAAGCTTCGTACCCTAAGAAACCAAATTCGGACGAACGAAAGTCGCGTAAGGGAAAAACTGGAAAGTATGATCCGTTCTTCCAATGCATCAACCATGTTATCCGATGCCATCATCACCATCCGGAATGATCGATTCGTCATCCCGGTAAAACAGGAATACCGTAGTGTGTATGGCGGGATCATTCATGATCAATCATCATCAGGGCAGACGTTGTTCATTGAACCGCAAGCAATCGTTCAGCTGAATAATGTCCTGCAGGAAACCCGAGTGAAGGAAACGCAGGAAATAGAACGGATATTGGTCGAACTATCGGAAAAAGTCGGTGCGTTCACCCCTGAATTGCTTCATAATGTCAAAGTGCTGGCACAAATCGATTTCCTTGTCGCCAAGGCAAAATATGCAAAAGCGATAAAAGGTTCCAAGCCGATTCTGAATAATGAGGGGCGCGTGAAATTATTCAAAGCGAAACACCCGCTCATTCCGAATGATGTCGTCGTGGCCAATGATATTTTTCTTGGTGATGAATTTACGACAATCGTCATCACCGGTCCGAATACAGGTGGTAAGACGGTCACCCTGAAAACGATTGGCCTCTGTACGTTAATGGCCCAGTCCGGTCTGCAGATCCCTGCGCTTGATGGTTCCGAAACGGCTGTGTTTTCCTCTGTTTATGCCGATATAGGCGATGAACAGTCGATTGAACAAAGCTTAAGTACATTTTCTTCGCATATGGTCAATATTGTCGATATCCTTAAGCATGTCGATTATGACAGTCTTGTTTTATTCGATGAGCTTGGAGCGGGAACTGACCCACAGGAAGGTGCAGCTTTGGCCATTTCCATTTTGGATGAAGTGTATAAGCGCGGAGCACGTGTCATTGCAACGACACATTACCCGGAATTAAAAGCGTATGGATATGATCGGGAAGGCGTCATAAATGCAAGCGTCGAATTTAATGTGGAAACCTTGAGTCCCACCTATAAACTTTTAATTGGTGTACCAGGGCGGAGTAATGCGTTTGAAATTTCCAAGCGCCTTGGTTTGGAAGAAAACGTGATCAGCAACGCCCGCGGCCATATCGGTGAGGATACGAATAAAGTTGAAAATATGATAGCGTCCCTTGAAGACAGCCGCAAGAAGGCTGAAGAAGAGGAATTGGAAGCCAAGAATCACCTGAAACAGGCGGAAATTCTTCATAAAGACCTTCAAAAGCAAATTGATGAGTACCATCAAGAACGGGATGCGATGGTTGAAAAGGCAGCAAAAGAGGCAGCGGCAATCGTTGAAAATGCACAAAGGGAAGCGGAAGCGATCATTGCCGACTTACGTAAACTGAGACTTGAAAAGCATGCCGATGTTAAAGAGCATGAACTGATCGATGCAAAAAAACGGCTTGAAGAAGCAGCGCCTAAAGTGAAAAAAACAACAAATAAAGCTGCGAGGCCGCTGGATAAAAGCTTAAAACCTGGAGATGAAGTAAAGGTCGTAAGCTTTGGTCAAAAAGGTCACTTGATTGAGAAGGTCTCAAATAATGAATGGCAGGTTCAGATCGGC
>NZ_JBHZPD010000010.1:0-125311 GCF_042787955.1 Peribacillus sp. YIM B13477 | reverse complement strand
ATTTGCTTTTTTGATAGTGTGTGCTCACTTAAAATTTAACGTTGGCGCTTTGTTTTGTTCAGTTTTCAAAGAGCAATATTTCCATCGCTTCGTTTAGCGACTTTATTAGTATAACACCCTCCAAACACAAAGTCAACAACAAGTTATCATTCACTTGTTTGTCTTGTTTGTCTCAAGCGGTGTATTTAATATATTAGCACTTGCATATAGATAAGTCAATTTAATCTTTTAAAATTAACTTCTTTTTTCACTGAACCACTTTTTTCTATAGAAGCCGGTCCTGCCAAAGAATCATCAAAAAAACAGGAGGGCAGCTGATTATAGCCACCCTCCCGTTATTTATTAATGATTATTTATTGATGGAGATTACGTCCGCTTCTTCCCTATCTACATTTCCAGCCTTTTCAATCTTGACGCTTTCACCCTCGGAAAGGTTAGTAAAGACGATTGGCGTAATGATAGAGCTAGCATTGTTTTTGACATACTCTATATCAACTTTAAGCAATGGCTGCCCGCTTGTCACTTTATCTCCTTGAGCGACAAGTGCTTCGAAACCTTTACCTTCCAACTTAACTGTATCGATCCCGACATGAATCAAGATTTCACGTCCAGCTTCGGAAACGATACCTATTGCATGTTTAGTCGGGAATAAATTAACGATCGTACCGTCCACAGGAGAAACAACCAACCCTTCCTCGGGTACAATTGCAAATCCATCGCCCATCATTTTTTCAGCAAAAACTGCATCAGGCACTTCCGTGATCGGTTTTAATTCCCCTTTAATAGGAGAAACAAAGCGCTCGGAAACTTCATCCGTCCGTAAAGGTTTCGGGACGACATCCTCGATTTGCTTTTCCACACCTACTTCAGGAGACGTTTCTACTTTACGAGGCCCTTTTCCATCAATGATATCTTTCATTTGCCCCTTGATCGTTTCTGAACGAGGTCCGAAGATAGCCTGGATGTTATTGCCCACTTCCAGAACTCCAGCGGCACCAAGTTTCTTCAGCCTATTTTTATCAACGTTACCGATGTCATTGACCGATACACGAAGACGGGTAATGCAAGCATCCAAGTGTGAAATATTTTCTTTTCCGCCCATGGCATCCAAGATATCCCCAGGAAGACTTCCAGCTGTACTTGCAGATCCTTCCGCTTCCTCATCCTCTTCAACTTCACGACCAGGAGTTTTAAGGTTAAACTTCCTTATCGCAAATCGGAATCCAAAGTAATAGATAACCGCAAGGACTAAACCAACCGGAATAACAATCCATGCATTGGTTTGCGGATTGATTAAACCAAACAGTACGTAATCGATCAAACCACCCGAGAACGTCATCCCGATTTTCACGTCCAGTAAATGCATGGTCATGAATGATAGACCGGCAAACAGACAGTGAATACCGAAAAGTACTGGTGCAACAAATAAGAATGCAAATTCAAGTGGCTCAGTAATCCCAGTCAAGAATGATGTAAGTGCTGCAGAAGCCATCAATCCCCCGACTATTTTCTTTCTTTCCGGTCTTGCTTCATGATAAATGGCCAAAGCTGCAGCTGGTAACCCGAACATCATGAATGGATATTTACCAGTCATGAAGGTACCGGCCGTTAAATTCTGTACGCCATCTTTAATTTGTGCCATGAAGATGGCCTGGTCTCCTCTGACTGGCGTTCCCCCTCCTTGAGGGATATAGCTGCCAAATTCGAACCAGAATGGAGAATAGAAGATATGGTGCAATCCAAAAGGAATCAGCGCACGTTCTACAACCCCAAACACGAAAGCTCCAAGTGTCAGGTTAGCACCCAACATATTTTCGGAAAATGAATTTAACCCCGATTGAATCGTCGGCCAAATCAAAATCATCAGCAACCCAAGAATAACTGCGCTTGCAGCTGTTACTATGGGTACAAAACGTTTACCTGCAAAGAATCCTAAATAAGAAGGCAGTTCAATTTCATAAAACTTATTATACATAACAGCAGCCATGACACCGACGATAATACCGCCGAACACACCTGTTCCCAACGTCGGGATTCCCAGAACATTGGTATAAACCGCACTATTGTTCTCAATGTCGGCAGCGTCAATGCCAAGAACAGTTCCCATCGTTACATTCATAATCAAGAAACCGATAATCGCCGCAAGGCCGGCAACACCATCTCCACCAGCTAACCCAATTGCGACCCCCACAGCAAACAACAAGGGAAGATTTCCAAAAATAATATTTCCGGCATTCTCCATTACCGATGCGACCATTTCCACTCCGCCACTCGCAAGAAACGGGGCGATATCCAACAAAGTTTCGTTTTGCAACGCATTACCAAACGCAAGCAAAATTCCGGCCGCTGGTAAAATGGCT
The DNA here is from genome assembly GCF_042787955.1 of Peribacillus sp. YIM B13477. Taxonomy (NCBI): domain Bacteria; kingdom Bacillati; phylum Bacillota; class Bacilli; order Caryophanales; family Bacillaceae; genus Peribacillus; species Peribacillus sp. YIM B13477. The sequence continues at coordinate 122,951 of NZ_JBHZPD010000010.1, read as the reverse complement.
ACAGGAAGCATCAAAGCTTTACCGATTTTTTGCAAAACACCAAACAACTTCTTAAACATAGGTTTTCCTCCTCTTTACTGTTTTTCCATGCTAATAAAACGGTTACATTCACGATGGTATTCATCTTCCCACGCATCAGAATTCAAATACAAAAAAGGCATAAGCAAAGATAGGATTGAAATGAAAATTCAGGTATATAATACCCTCTTTCATAACAATCATTCTCCTCACTTATGCCTGATCGAATCAGTAACACGTAAGTTAATGTATGTTTATTTAATTTTCTTTTGTAATCGTTGGATATGCATCGTTAGATAGACAGCTTCCGCATCACAAACCGGCTTGCCTAATTTCTGCTGCATAATTTTTATTAGCTTCCAAGAGATATTGTAACACAAAGGATATTCTTCTTTCAATAGCATTGCTATTTTTTCAGGTTCCTCTACTTTTTCCCCAGCAAGCACCCTGTCTATCATGAATCTTAAATGACGGACCAAACGTGAATAGTCTATGCTATCCTTATTAATTTTCACATTGAGCTGTTCTTCAACAACTTGGATAAGGTGATAGATTAACTGCGAATGCTGATTGACTTCCGATAAGTCTTTATTTGATATTGCGCTATGAATATGAAGCGTAATAAAACCGATTTCCCCTTGGGGAAGGCCTATGCCTGTCTTATCTTGAATTAATTCTACTACATCGACAGCAATATCATGTTCAAAAGGATAAAGGGTTATCGTTTCTTTCAAGAATGGGTTTTTGATAGTCATTCCTTGTGAAACACGCTGAAGGGCGAACAATAAATGATCTGTTAAACCGACATGTATATGTTCATTTAGCTTTCCAGTAACCCGGTCATTAATGAGATGAATGGATTCTATAATGGCTGCTTGAAGATTTTGATCGATTTGCGGCAAGAGTTTTTTGTAACTTTCCTGTTCCTTAACATTTTTCAGGACAAACGTTTTCTCCGCTAGTTCCGGACTCAACTCTTCGCCTTTCTTTCGGTTGAAGCCTAAGCCCTTTCCAATAGTAACGACTTCTCCATACGACGGATGCGTGGCAATCACCACATTATTGTTCAAAACCTTTTCAACGATAAAACCATTCATTTTTCTCCCTCTTTTTTTCTCAAAGTCATCCCTATGCCCCATACAGGATAAAGTACTTAGTACTTAGTACTTTTACTATACACGATATGAGCTTTCTCTTACAACATGAAAGAAGAGCCCCGAAATCAGGACTCTCCTTACTTACTTGCATTATTACTTCAAGAAAATGAAATATAGCAGGAAGACGACTCCAAGACCCCACATGATCGGATGAACCTCTTTTGCTCTTCCTTTCATCGACATAGTGATTGGATAGAAGATGAATCCGCAAGCGATACCTGTCGCAATTGAATATGTCATAGGCATCATGATGACCGTAAAGAATGCCGGAACCGCAATTTCGAACTTTTGCCAGTCAATATTTTTAAGTGATGATGCCATTAATACTCCGACTATAACCAATGCCGGCGCAGTCACAGCAGATGTCACCACTGATAGAAGCGGGAAGAAGAAAAGGGATAGGACAAACAGCAACCCTGTCACTACAGCCGCAAATCCGCTTCGAGCACCAGCAGCAACACCCGATGTGGACTCTACATAAGATGTCGTGGTGGATGTACCAAGAATTGCACCTGAAACGATGGATAATGAATCAGCAAGCAATCCTTTACCCACTCTAGGAAGAACATTATCCTTCATCAATCCAGCTTGTTGTGCGACAGCCACCAGCGTACCGGCTGTATCAAAGAATGCTACGAACAAGAAGGTCAGTATCACGATTAACATTTGACCAGTGAAGAGATCACCGGGATTTCCAAAGGCATCGAACGCAACCCCGAATGTAGGCGCTATGCTAGGAACAGCACCGATTATTTTGTCCGGCACCGGAACTTGTCCAAAGATCATTCCTGCAATGGCTGTAATGACCATTCCTATGAACACGCCGCTTTTGACGCCTCTCGTCATCAAAATGACGGTTACGACAATTCCAAACACAGCCAATAAAGTATTTCCTGATGTCAAATCGCCCAGTCCGACAAGAACGCTGTCATCATTCGTGATGATACCGGCATTCTGAAACCCTACAAAAGTAATGAATAAACCGATACCGGCTCCAACTGCGTATTTCAATTCGACTGGAATTGCATTAATGATTTTTTCACGTATTCCCGATAGGGAAAGTAAAACGAAGATAATACCTGAAATCAATACTCCTGTTAAAGCCGTCTGCCAAGGAATTCCAAAGCCAAGCACAACGGTAAAAGCGAAGAAAGCATTCAACCCCATACCCGGCGCGAGCGAGATTGGATATCTGGCTATGAGTCCCATTAATATCGAGCCGATTGCGGCTGACAATGCGGTTGCGGCAAAAACCGCTCCGTAGTCCATTCTCAATTCATCCGGATAGTCCTCGATGCTTTGTAAAGTCAGCATTACAGGGTTTACAACCAGGATATATGCCATTGAAAGGAAAGTAGTTAGTCCACCAAGTATTTCACGGCGATAATTAGTTCCCAGCTCGTTAAACCGAAAATAATTTTTCATTATGAGTCTCCCCCATCATAAAATCGTGCCAACAGAAAATGCCCCATTCGCTTTCGAACGGGGCTTGACTGCGGTCATGTAAAGAAGTGGCGGTTTATTTATACACGCCAATCCTTCCACATCGTAGTCAAGCCGTTCACGGCAGCTTGGTAGAAACTTTTGGGCCATATCCCCAATATTATACGACAATTATGTTTTTTTATTATTATAGGTATAGTGTATCAGTCACCAAAATAATCGTCAATATACCAAACGAATATTTTTTATGTAATTTTAGGCAACGTTCGCGTTTCGCTATATATTCCTTAATTATCATGGCTATATCTTCGCCAACATACGTAAAATGTAAGTAATCTACATATTCAACTACTATTTCAACAAAAAAATCAGTGAAGGTTAATTCCTTCACTGAATGGATGGTTTCAATCTACTATTCCCACTCGATCGTTGCAGGCGGCTTAGACGTAATGTCATAAACGACGCGGTTTACATGATTTACTTCATTAACGATTCTCGTTGAGATGATTTCAAGTACATCCCATGGGATTCTTGCCCAATCGGATGTCATTCCGTCAATGGACGTAACCGCACGGATTCCGATTGTATAGTCATACGTACGTGCATCGCCCATTACCCCTACGCTACGAATGTTAGGAAGCACCGTAAAGTACTGCCAAATTTCGCGTTCCAAACCATTTTTTCTAATTTCTTCACGTAAAATATGGTCAGACTCACGAACGATTTCAAGTTTTTCATCTGAAATTTCGCCTAATACACGAATACCTAAACCTGGACCAGGGAATGGTTGACGCCAAACGATTTCGTCCGGAATGCCCATTTCACTTCCAAGTGCACGCACTTCATCCTTGAATAGAGTGTTCAAAGGCTCAATCAATTTAAATTGCATATCTTCCGGCAGACCGCCAACATTGTGATGCGATTTAATTGTTTGTGCAGTGGCCGTACCACTTTCAATAATGTCTGTGTAAAGTGTACCCTGTGCAAGGAAATCAATTCCTTCGAGCTTCGTTGCTTCGTCATCGAATACGTAGATGAACTCGTTACCGATGATTTTCCGTTTTTGTTCCGGATCTGAAACGCCAGCAAGCTTCGATAGGAAACGTTCTTTTGCATCGACCTTGATTACGTTCATATTGAAACCTTCCCTGAATGTTTCCATTACACCTTCGGCTTCGCCTTTACGAAGTAATCCATGATCAACGAAAATACATGTCAGCTGATCGCCAATCGCTTTATGGATCAATACAGCAACAACGGATGAATCCACCCCGCCGCTCAATGCGCATAACACTTTTTTATCTCCGACCGTTTGGCGGATTTTCTCCATCTCGATTTCAATGAAGTTCTCCATTGACCAGTCACCTTTACAGCCACAAACGCCGAATACGAAATTTTTCAAAATGTCATTACCGTATACAGAATGACGGACTTCTGGATGGAATTGCACGGCATACAATTTACGTGACTCGTCACTCATAGCCGAAATTGGGCAAGACGGGTTCGTCCCGTCAATTTGGAAACCTTCAGGCGTTTCCACCACTAAATCACCATGGCTCATCCAGACGATTTGTTCTTTTGGCAGGTCACTGAATAACTTCGACTCATTTTGGATGGCAAGTGTCGCTTTCCCGTATTCACGGTTCTTCGCTGGTTCCACCTTACCGCCAAAATGTTTGGTCATAAGCTGCATGCCATAACAAATACCGAAAATTGGAAGACCCATTTCGAATATGCGTTCATCACAACCAAATGCATTTGCATCATAAACACTGTTCGGGCCCCCTGAGAAAATGATTCCCGTCGGGTTCATTTTCTCAATTTCTTCTACAGTGATTGTATGAGGATGAAGCTCACTGTACACACCAAATTCACGGATACGACGAGTGATCAATTGATTATATTGGCTTCCGAAATCAAGTACTACGATCATTTCCTGGTTTTTTTGCAATTCTGTTTTCCCCGGCACAAACGTCACCTCTATCAATGTAATTCACTCATAAAATCGAGTGATAATTCTTATAAAAAATATTATCATAAAAAAAGAAAAACTAAAAACCCACCCTCAAAAATACAGAAAAAGTACAGACGAAGGCAGATTTTCAGCTTTCCTGTTAAAATCCGCCTTCATAGTCAAATCATTTACGGTGATTCGGTAGAAACTTTCGATCCATATTATCGAGGATATATGAAGGATATATTAGTTTAAGTTAGTTTTTGTTATTGTATCAATATAATAAAAACCTGGTCAAGAGCTAGTTTTTCTCATTAAGCTTTCCCAACCCTTTTGAAAGTGTTTCCATTCCCCATCTTCCGCGTCTCCACGATATATCATTAACTCGTATCCAGCCGTCAATTCACTCATCTCATCTGTAGCGTACACTGCATCCACATAGGCGGCGTACTCCCTTAAGGTTTGCCCCTCCGGCCGAACTAAACCAGCCCGTTTTAATTGTTTCAATAATATTAAATAAGCTGTCGAGAAATGAGCATCGGTTTTCTTTCTATAACGAAGAATCTGCAGAAGAGGAATCCACTTCCTTCTGAGGAAATAACCGATAGAAGCAAAAATCAATCCACCTGATAATGTGATTGCAGACCATTTTAAGAACCCTTCCATGTTCCCAAAACCCGTTTTCACGGAGGATTGAGTTTCCCTATCTGGTGTATCCTGGCGTTCCCTGGCCTCTTTCTTTGTTTGCTCTTCATTAGTCGGGGCTTCTTCAGGGTTCTTGATTGCTTCCTGTTTCAATTCCGAATCGTAAAATTCCACTTCCCCATTGAAACCCTTTGTCGGCTCGAAGGGAATCCAGCCTATTCCTGAAAAATAAACCTCGACCCAGGAATGTGCATTATTATTGGTCACCTTATAAACGGATTCGCCATCAAGGATTGATTTTTCCCCTTCGGTATAGCCCTTTACCCATCTTGCAGGTATATTGGCGGCCCTTAGTAATACGACCATGGCAGTTGAAAAATTATCGCAATACCCTATCTGTGTCTCGAATAAAAATTGATCGACATAATCTTGATTGCTCTCTGGATACGGAATATCGTCCTTGGAATAAATGAATTCAGCTCCGTCAAAATAATCCTCAATGGCTTTTGCTTTATCGTACCAATTCGTTTCATTGCTTGTAAGCCGGGAGGCCAATTCAAATATCCGGTTTGGCAATCCCTCTGGAAGCTGAGTGTTTTTTTCCATTAATAAATCCATGGAATCGTCGGGTTCCGTCACCTTCCTTAACTCAGCTATATCAAAACTTGGCATATCATAAACCAGTTCATACTCTTTCATGGAAAGTCGTTCGCCATTACCCTGTTCGGAAATAAATTTGTCCATCTCCTGATAATATTTGAAATCCTGCCCGTTTTTGCCCTCGATCTTTTTTACATACCCGGACTGCGGATGAAGGATATGTGAATATGATTCTGTCATGGATACTTTTGCGGTCATTTCTTCAGTCCTCACCAATTCAGGAACGTCGTAAATATCTAACGTTGCCCTATCCTGCCCGTTGGAAAAAGTGTGAAATTCTGTTTCCGGTATGGAAACCCACCCTTTACCGGTATAAATATTCTTGTTCTCGACTTTCCAGTAATGTCCTGCAGTAGCATTATTATAAAAAACGATGGAACTATCCGGCTCTATCGAACCGCCAAGATCCGAATCGTCTTCATCATATCCGACACTTTTACGCTTCGAATCACCGTCTTCTTTCACAGCTTTATCAGAATAGGAAGTAATATAAGGCACCGGGTCCGGCCACTGCGGAGAGAGCTTTGGGGCAGCAAAACCGACAAGGACACTTACCAATACCATACCGGTCAGCATCAAGATCCACTTATTGATGGAAGACTTCGGAAACTTAATCCTCTCCTGTATCGTTAGCCGCAGCAGGGAAAGCAAGCCGAGCATCAAAAACCCGATGATGATGATTCTTATCATTGCACTATCCGCCGCATAAGGTGTGAATGTGTCGAGTACTGATATAAAAATCACCGTTAACATAAAAAAGAAAAAGATGCTTTGCCTCACCATCACCCAGTAATGGATCAAATATGTCACAAGCCAAAGAAGGATAAAAAATAGATACGTTCGAAATGGATTTGTGATCAACTCCCAATTCCCATCATATATAAAACCAAGATTGCCCTTAAAATCCGCTAGAAACCCTTTCAGCCATGACAATTGATATAAAGCCTCTTTTGAATGGAGGAACTGTAATGAAATCATTATATATGCACTAATGAGAATAAATCGGATCGACCAATGTATGCGGAAATAATGCAGTAGCAGGGAGTAGAGCAAAAATAAGATAAAAATGATGATATTACCTGTATCGGTGAGTCTATCGACAGGCCTTAACCATTCAGTAATCAACAACAGACCAAATACATACATGAGGACGTGCATGAACTTTTCCAATTTTTCGGTAGTGACATTCATTTCGCCATCACCTCCGATCTGTCAAACTTTAGTTGGCCATGTTCAAAAAAGCTAACCTTTATCCCCCTCGAAACAGCAGAAGAGCTTGACAGCCTTTCCTCATCAGTAAGATCTGCCTGTTTCTTCACGCATAACATCAATCCCTGATTAGGCCGGAAAGCACTCAATATGTCCACCTTTTCTAAGGTTAAGTCTGAAACGATGAATATCACAGCAGCGTTTGCCGGAAGAATTCCCTTCCGGACATTTTCGTTCAATGCGTTTACAACACCCGGCTTTTCTTTAGCAAGCCGGTAAAAAATCTTTCGTTTCTGTTTGTTGCCTGCTGCTGCCGGTATGATTAACCTCGAGCCCCTACTCACATACCCAATTTCCATGCCCTTCTTTAACATGGCATGGGCAAGGGAAGCCGCCATTTCAATGGATTCTTCGAATAAATCCGACGGCTTTTCATCAAGCATGATGAATACATCCCGGTTTTTCTGCACCTCGAATTCCTTCGTCATGATTTCACTCGTCCTGGCAGTCGCCTTCCAGTTAATCCAAGACAATTGATCACCTGGCTGATATTCCCTTACACCGGAGACCACTGAATGTTCCCGTTGTGTTTTCTTTGTTGAAACCACTGCCCCCTGATTGAACACTCGATCAAGATCACTATAGGCAAGCTCGTGATAACGAGGAAAAACGGTTATTTTCAAAGGGGAGCTATAAATCGCTTCCTTTTCGACCAGCCCGAAAAAGTCCCCAATCCAAAAGCGGATCGATTGAAACGAATGCTCTCCCCGCTGCAAGTTTTCCAAGGTATATGACATGCTGAAGGTACGCTTGAATCCCGGAAAGATAATTACTTTCCTTTGTAGTCCCCTATCTTCCATCTCCTGAGGCAATTCCTCCTCTACCACCATAAATAATAGGGGCAGCCGGTTTTTACGCGTAAACGTCAATGCTATCTCAACGGATTCACCAGCTTGGCATTCCCTTTTATTGACCTTTCTCTCAACGGTAAAATCATGCAGCGGATAAAACAGCAGGATCAAAGCGTACACAGAAAACGGCAAAAATGAATAAAAAATGAACCAACTGACAAAACCGCCTTGAAACATTGCATAGCAAAAGGAAACGATCATGAGTAATACAAGTCCGATCACACTCATATTTCCCCTTAGAATGTTGATGAATCTTCGCATTAGGTTACAGCCCGCTTCACAGGCACTTTTGTTGTCGCGACAATTTCATGTATCACCATTCCTGCATCGAAGCCCTCATAATTCGCTTCCGGCTTCAAAATAAGCCGATGGGAAAATACGAATGGCACTAAATATTGAACATCGTCAGGCAGGACATAGTCCCTGCCCTGGATCAGCGCGTAAGCCTGGGCTGCCTTCATCAATGCTATCGATCCACGAGGGCTCACCCCTAAATAGACCCCTTCATGTGAACGTGTTTGATTCGCCAATTCAACAATGTATCGTTTTATTGTGTCATCCACTATCACCGCTTTTACCTCAGCGTGTAATTCTATCAATTCATCCAAGGTGATGACGGATTCCAATTCCTCTAGCGGTGCCGTGTATTGAGCCCTATGAAGAACCTCTATCTCTTCTTCCATACCTGGATAGCCCATTTTCATTTTTAATAGGAATCTATCCAATTGAGCCTCCGGCAGCGGATATGTTCCCTCGTACTCGATTGGATTTTGTGTCGCCATTACAAAAAAGGGCTTCTCCAATCCTCTTGTGACACCATCAATCGTCACACTTGCCTCTTCCATCGCTTCAAGCAATGCAGACTGGGTTTTCGGCGAGGTCCGGTTTATTTCATCGGCTAAAATAATATGGCCCATTATCGGACCTGGCCTAAAGATGAATTCTTGTTCCTTAGGATTGAAGATCGAAACGCCAGTAACATCCGAAGGAAGTAAATCGGGCGTGAATTGAATTCGCTTGAAGCTTGCACCTATTGATTTTGCCAATGCCCTTACCATGACTGTCTTTCCCACACCCGGAACATCCTCCAATAAGACATGTCCGCCGGAAAGGAGTGCTACGATGCTTAGTTCTGCTATATCCCGTTTTCCGATAATCACCTTTTCGATATTCCCCAGAACCATTTCCAGTTTTTGATTGACCTGCTTATAATTCATTCTCTACCTCCCGGGATTCACATTATCACTATTATTTCATGTCTTCTCTATATCACGCATTTTACATTAAGACCCAATTGAACCTTACATTGTAAGTTTACTAGATAACCGGAAAACCATAAACGAATTTGTTCTAAAAATATTATAGTGGCTTACTGAAAAAGGCAGGGTTAACTGTTTACTAAGTGAATATACCAATGATGCCATCCATTTGTTTAATGAAAATGTCCTGTCACGCCATGGACCAAGGATTGGGGAAGCTGTTGAACTCGCAGACTGTACATCCTGACTTGTTCAAATAACTGATAGGATGCGCCAATAAATCTGCACATCGCAGTTTGTAGACAAAAAGGTTTCGGAATTAAAAAATTCCGAAACCCTTTTGAAATTCCAATTTTGGCAGTTAAGAGAATTGGGCCCGGAAAAGCGCATTCAGGAAGACCCCGCAGGCGCAAGCCGAGGGCGGACCGCCCGCGGAAAGCGAGTGCCTGGAGCGGAGATCAACGTCCAAATTGTACAAGCCATAAATAAACGGCAGGCAAACTCCAATAAATCGTCCACCTTTTCATAATTTCCCGCTCCTGTCATCAGGGCAATGAAGCCACGCCCTTCCGATCTGTATATTCTGAGTACACTTCTTTTCTATCTTGTTTATGCTAAAATGAATGCAATCCACTCCTAAGATATAAGAGGTACTGATCATGTATAAAAAATTCTTCATTTTGATCTTCGCAGCCGCCCTACTTTTAGGGCTTATTAAAACCGTTATGGATATGTAGTGAAAATAGCCCGATTCCTGAGGGGAATCGGGCTGTTTTCATTTTCGTTTAACCTCTCCATTCAGCTTCCCCATTTTCGGGATAAGGATAAAAAACAAACAAACGACCAAAAGTGCCAAAACGATGCCGAGCAATATCGTCAGGTCAAAATTAAGCGAAGGCTCTGTTTCTTCTTCGTTTCTCGTTGGAATGCGGACCTCCGAGAATAATCCAAGCTGTTCTGATTTTGAAGCGATGGTATTATTTTGATTCTCCATTACAGGAGACTGAAACAGTGAGTCCTTCACCGAGTCAATGGCATCATATTTCCCTCTTTCAAAAGTGAGGTCTTTTTGTTCTTCAGGCAGTTTCCGCTTCTGTTCCAACAATCCTTCTTCATGGAAATACTCCGTTTGAATATCAATATCGTTTTCTTGATATTCATTGGGCTCCACCATCGGTTCCTCTTCCGCCCCGCCATGAGGTGCATGGCTAAAAAACAGGATGAGCAAGACAGGCATTACGTATTTATTCCACTTCATGGGCCATTGCTCTTCTTTCTGCAAGACGCTTCATTATATATGGAATGACCGTTGCGATAAGCGTCAGTACAATCAAGATGATACTAGCCGGAATGAATGCCGACTGATTACCGAATTGAATGGACATGTATACGTCCGCAACAGGGTGGTCTACATTGAAATTAGGCATGATTAAATCCAATAATGGAATGGTAAAGAAACTGATCAAACCAATCACCAGGATAGCACCGACAAACGGCCCAATCGAGAAGGCAAGTCTGGTAAACGCTGAACAGAAGAATAAAAGCAGGACGGTGAAGACGGTCCATTTAATCTCCTGCATATCTCCCAGTGGATAGATCTTCAAGCCATACATGCTGATGATTAAACCTACGATCAGATTCAATAAGGTAAACAAGGCCGCATGGACCATCATTGGAATGGCTTCATAATGATGCAGGAAGAAACCGATCAATATCCCAGAAATGAGTATGATCACCAACATGACGATCGGTGGGATATTAACCTTTTCCTGATGAAGGACTTCCCCGCTGATTTGTACGGGATTCGCTAAATATTCGTACACATACCCGTTCTCCTGATCATCGACTAGAGTATTGTTCAAGACGCTATATACATCCGTCTTGATTTTTTCGGTTGAGTCAACATTTTGGGACCAATTATCATTAAGCTGATCGGCCCTTTCCTGTACGGACCCCACTTTTGCTTGCAGGTCTGCTGTATCCTTCGTGACCGTTTCCTGTCTTTCCGCTACAGAATTGACAAGCTCGGAAATGAAGCCGACAGTTGTTGCCGTATTGTCTTGAAGTGATACAAACATTTCTCCATCAAGGTTAACTGGCGGTTCGGCCTCCATCTCAGGAACTTCCATATCATCCGACAAATTGGCAGACACTTCTTGAGCCTTGCCAGTAATTGCCGCCAATTCAGCTAAAGTGGCTTTCTGCCCCGTTTCGACGTTAGCATCATATTCTTCCATATAACCCATAATGGATTCCGAGAACATCCCGAAGTTCTCATTGACTCCTGCTAAACTGGCTTTAACGAGTTTCGCTTCTTCATCTACATTTCCGGAAACCCCATTTTTCAAGTTTTCCAATTCTTTTATATTGGCTGCAAATATCTTATCTACATTTGCTTCGGTGACTCTTTCAGCCAATTCACCATAAGATGAGAGTGAACCGTAATAGGCAAGGAGGGTAGTTGAATCCCGATTGGTGATAGGATTCTCGAAGGCCTTCACAAGCACCGCTCGCCTTTCACCCCCCACTTTTTCCAGAAGTGACTGTTCGAGAGTCTTGATTTCTGCGATGGCCTCTTCGATTGTCATACTCTGGATGTCCTGTAATTTTTGAATATCTTCCTGTGACTTTTTCCATTGGTCACCTAAATCCTTATAATTCGTGCCGAGTTCATTATAATCAGCTTGTAATTCCGTAAACTGCGCCAGCAGGTCATTATATGAATCTACCAGTGTATTAAACTCCGTTATCACTTGGTTATAATTCCCCGTTCTGTCGCTTACCGTTCCGCTGAGATTATTGATTTCCGTTTGGAGTTCCGCTGTAAGGATATTGACTTGCTCAGCAGCTTCTTCACTTCCTTCTGCCGGCACCATACTTTCAAGTGCCGTGTTGATCCCATTGATTTGATCCAGCAGTACCTGCAGAGACAGTTCATCAATCGGGTCCTTCTTGTCAGGTGCAGCAGCTGATTCACCTTTTCCCGTTTCCGTTTCAATATCCTCTATAGGCGTCGTTCCTTCACCTATATCCTCCCCATCACCAGAGCTGCTTGCAAGATTTCCTCTTTGCATAAGCAAGGTTGACTGAAGGTTATCAAGACCCGCCTCTTCCGATTGTTTCAATTGTTCAATCGAGCTTTGTTGATCTTGGGTGATTTTCGTAATTTGTTCTACTTGTTTGTCTTTCATGCTTGTTGAAAATTGTTCCAATTCATTACTGCTGGAATCAAGTTTCTGCTGCATGATTCCAACATTTTCTCTAATGCCTTGATCATTAAGGCTGTATTTCGTATTCATCCCTTGCTGAATCTCTGGTATAGATTGATTCCCCTCATTCAGCACCTTGTCGTATGACTGCACACTCTCCATGACAAGCTGCTGATTTTGGGCAGAGGCCTTCTCAAAAAGGATACTTTGAGCTTTTTGATATTCCTCAAAAGAAACAACATCTTTCACAAATGAAGCCATTTGAGTCTTCGTGTTCCCTATTTCATCAATTGTTTCAGTACTTGTTTTGCCAGCATCTTTCGTCTCGGCAAAAACTCCTTCAAGCATGTCCTTATGCTGCTTGATTTCGCCTGCAAGACTTTCCGAGCTTGGAGTATAAAACTCATACATCGTGTTTTGAAAAGCGATTTCTTTAGCAAGGACATTATCGAACTTCTTACGGATGTCCTCGACTGATTGGGAAACATAGCTCCAATACTGTGTTGAAATATGCTTATTCATTTTGCTCTTTGTTTTCTCTAATTCCTTTTGTACCTTTTCCATGTTCTCTGCATTCAAACTGGGTTGTACCTTGTACTTTATCCCCGCCTTGACAGGCTGTTCATCATCGAACGTATAAATATTCTCTGAAAAATCGGATGGAAAATATATGACTGCATCATACTTTTCATTTGCAAGTCCACTTTCCGCCGTACTTCTATTTACCACAAACCACTCATATTCAGAATCCTTGTCCAGTGTAGTAACAAGCTCTGAGCCCATGTAAATGGGGTTATTGTTAAATTCTGTCCCATTATCTTCATTTACAATGGCGATTTCGCGAGAAGCCGTTTCCGTCTTTTTCATTGGATTTTGGCCAATATAAGAAAAAAACAAGATTGGCAGCGCTAAGATCACCAGTATTTTACCGATTAACAGCATCGGTTTTATTTTTTCAGACACTCTCTTGCACTCTCCTTCGTTCTTCACTTAGCGGAATTTGGATTTTACACTCCTGGCCATTCAGCACAAAGTATCCGTAACCCGGCTGTATTTCTTCTTCTTTTCTGGAATAGGAGAGGGTGTACAAGCTTTGGTCCGATTTTTTAAGAAGCAAAACAGCCTGTCTGACTTGTTTCAGTTCGGTTGTCAACGAATCATACCCCTTCGTGAAGTCGTTGGCATTTCCAGCGACAATCAGACTAAACCCGAGATGGCTGTATTGTTTCATCAAACTGCTGATCCTATCCTGAATCCTGCCGTCTATCGTTTGTTGGATCCTTGAAATGCTATCTATGACAAATATGACCGGTGGGAATTCCAGTTGCTTCATCGGTTTCAATTCCAATGCAGCAAGATAACTTTGCTCACGTTCTTCAAATATTCCAGTGATATGATCGAGCCATTCGGTTATCCGCTCTTTTGTTTCCACATAGCTCACCTTCTCCTCAAAAGCATAAGAAGATAGGCCTCGATCCACTCCGTCAAATAATCCAATTTCGCCGACTGCCTGTGTAAGCAACGATTCCAGCAGCACTTTAAGGACATTCGTTTTCCCTTTACGTGACTGTCCTACGACAAGCAGGAATGGATTGGCATTCAACTCCACGAATACAGGTGTAACGCTTTCCTCTGAAAGCCCGATTGGAATGGTATCCTTCTTAATGGTTTGTGAGCAGTAACTCTTGAAACTGCTGGAATCAAGTCGTGCCGGTAACATCCGAATCGCCGGCGGTTTGTCCATTTCCTTATATTTAACCTTATGTTCTGCCACAGCTTGTTTCATTTCTTCCAAAACGGCTATATCATCCGCTCCATCGGCTGGTAAGTAAATCTGGGTGAGATAGGTTTGGTCCTTTTTCACCAATGCCCTGCCAGGAACAGGTTCATTTTCATAAGGGGTTCTCCCCAAAACTGAATATTTTTCCGAACTGTCCATTAAGTAATGGACGACCTTCGTCTTAAGGCTATTCATTAACGGCTGGCGAATCGCATTGATTCTCGTTGCCGTTAAAATGATGAAGATTCCAAGTGATTGTCCATCACGTGCAAACTGAACGAATTGGGCTTCCTGATCCTGCATCTCATCCTTCACTATGTCAAAATTGTCGACCACGATATAAATAATCGGCAATTTATCTTCCACCAATGCATTATAAAGCTTTATATTACTAAGCTCCTTTTCTGAAAAAAGCTGTTTACGCCTTTCCATTTCCGCCTTCATGAATAACATGAATTTTTCGATTTTCCTTAACTCATCGAACCTAAAGTATTCCCCAGTATGAGGCAGCTGGCGCATTGGCAGTAAAGCGCTATTCCCGAAGTCGAAAATATAATAATGCAGTTCTTCAGGACTGAATTGATCTGCAAAACTAAAGAGAAGTGTCAAAACGGTGGTTGACTTGCCGTACCCGGAAGAACCAAAAACCCCTATATTCCCATCATCAATCCAGTTATAGACATAATTGGTCTGGCTTTGCAATTCGGGCTCATCCTTCATTCCCAGGTGGAATTGATTCATCGTCAGGCTTCTTTCAGGGTTTCTTGATAAACGATCTGAAAGAGGCGGCAGCCATGGGCTTGCCAACTTCTTAATCTCCATTTCTTCCTGTATCGCCACAATTCGATCCGCCACGGCTTCAATTTCACTAATCTTTTCTTTCCTCTTATTAGTGACCTGTTCCGATACATTTGAGATTTGAACAAGACCGAGGTCTGTGACAAGTGCCACTTCATCCTCAGATCCAACCGTATCCTCTAAATATGGGGCACCGCTCCATGCAGACTGGAACAATTCATAAACCTCGTTATTTCCAACCTGCAAATATCCCCGTCCAGTGACAGTAATATTTGCTGCATCGCTATTTTTAAGAATTTCCTTACTATCACTGGCATCCTGCACTTTCAAGGAAATTTTAAAACGGGCATTGCTCCAAATCTGGTTATCAATTACACCGCCCGGCTTTTGTGTAGCAAGAATTAAATGTACTCCCAAGCTCCGTCCAATTCGCGCCGTACTCACTAATTCGCGGATGAAATCGGGTTCTTCATTTTTAAGTTCCGCAAACTCATCTGATATCAAAAATAGGTGCGGTAACGGTTCATCCGCTTTGCCTTCTTTGTATAGGTCCGTGTAATCGTTGATATGATTGACTTCGTATCGATCAAACATGCGCTGGCGCTTCTTCAATTCACTATTGATGGATGCTAGTGCCCTGGCACTGAAGTTCTTGCTTCCCTCAATATTCGTAATGACTCCCAGCAGATGCGGAATCTGCCTGAATGGCTGTGCCATTCCCCCGCCTTTATAATCAATGAGCAAAAAGGCAACTTCATGCGGATGATAATGAACGGCTAATGATAGGATATAGGTTTGCAGTAATTCACTTTTCCCCGATCCTGTCGTTCCGGCAACCAATCCATGGGGGCCATGCGCCTTTTCATGCAAGTTCAATTCAACCCTATCCGTTTTCCCTTTCAATCCAATCGGAACTGCCAAGGATTTGGAAGACAGATTGGTCCGCCAGTTTTGGCTGATAGGCAGATCTTCCACTTCACGAGCTTTCAATAATTCAAGGAATGAAACGGTTTCTGGTATGGAATTGTTCATGCCTTTTTGATGATCTAATGAACGGAGCGTACGTGCATAACGCTCATTTCCTTCTTTTGAATGTGCGTCAAGTTTAAAGGGAGTATGAACGGCCTTCGTTTGCTGGATGAGAATCTCACCCTCAAAATCATTGATGTACTTAACAAGCGTATGGACATTTTCCGTCAAACTTTCTTTTGCATCCGCTGCAAAAATCGTCGAGATGCCTAAATCGTCCGTTTTGCCTTCTAAATATTCCAATATGACATGCTCAGCAATTAAATTACGATCCGTGACAATAAAGACAAAGTGGGGAGTGAATCTCACTTTCCCTTTGTTCTCATCCAAATCTCTTTCCCTCAATAGCTGATAAATCGAGGTCAGGAGCTGGTCACGTGATTGCTCATTATATATGAATCCTTTTGCATAGGCATGCGGCAATTGAAAATGAGGGAGCCATTTCATCCATTCCCATTCCTGATAATCCTTTTCCGGAAAGATGGCGACAAATCGAACATCATGATAACTATGAAAAAAGGCCAGTTGCCCAATCAATTGCTGCAGCTCCCGTTTAACAATCGATTCCTTTCCGACCAGGCCCATCGATCCGTTTGATAAATCGATCGATAATGGAAGATCTTCCAAGTTTTTGTACACATCCACAAGTTCCTGCGACTGCTCAAGTAAATCATCTATATCCCGATTGGACATATCGCTACTATTTACCGACACCTGATAACTTGAGGGTATGGTCGCCGTTCCGATCTTAAAGTGCAGGGCATCTTCACTTTCCAGAGTTCGTTCCCATATACGATCGCTAATACTATCAGTTAGAAGCTTCATCTTTTCAAAGGAGGGGTAATGATAGAACAGCACATTCTTTTGTTTTTCAGACAGCTCTTGAAGTTCTTCCCTCTTCTGCTCTAGATACCTGGTATATACACGTTGGCGTTTTTCTTCTCTGAATTTTTGCTTCTTTTTGTCTTTAAAGTATTGTACCGTCGAGGTAACTAAAGTCGTCGTGAACATCACAATAGATATGATGATGAAAATGCCCCGCGGCTGAATGACCGTGATGACCCCCATGACGATCAGCATCATTAAGGGCGGCATAAGGATTAACCATAACCCTCTATTATTATCTTCCGCTTCTTGGCTCGGAAAAGATATCGTCACTTTCTCATCCGGCAATTCGTAGATCATCCTTGGTGTCCGGCGATACTGTGGATAGTTTTTTTTCATTTCAGAGATTGGCTTCTTCATTTTAGCTAATGATGTTTCATAACTTTCGGCGCTATGAATCATCAATAAGTCGCCTTCAATCAACCTCAGCACCATATGCGGCCAGCAAACCAGATCACCATTTTGGATGGGAACAGCCTTCGTTACCCTTTCACCATTCAGGAATATCCTGCCATTCCCCACTGGCATGAGGTGCCACTGCCCTTTATGCAGCACAAGGGAAAAGTCATTGCCGGAAACGGGTCCTTCTTTACGAATGGTCGCTCCCGCCTTGTCCGATAAAGTGATTTCTTTCAAGTTGCCTATATAATAGAGGCTTTCTTCCAATTCCCCCGACGTATAAAAAATCTCGACCGTTTCTTCTCCTTCTTGAAAGGTGAAGCTATGGAATGGCTTTACATCGCCAAGCTTCTTGGCCTCTCTAAACACCTCATATTCATCAAGTCCCTCATGTTTTTTCAGCTTGATAGGACCTTGTTCAAAAGGAATGGAATAAACGGTGATCGTATCCTGTTTTGATGGCCCAATCGAAATTGGACCGTTATGATTATCCTTGATCGTAAAGGATTGGTAGGTCCCACTAGAATAAATCCATAATAAACTCATTAAATCTCACCTCCGCAAAAGGCCCATTGCTCACTCTTTGCTTTTCTCTTTTTCTTCAGTTGATTTTTTGGAGGAATCCTTACTTTCTTCTTTTCCCCCAGAAGCAGGTTCGTTTTCCGCTTCATCTTTTACAGCAGGTTTTGCTTCCGCTGCGCCTTTATCCTCTATATTCGGGTCTGTTGCAGCAGGGTTCTGATCTTGCTGTTCCTCCATTTGCTTATCCAATTCCTTTTTTTCCTTTTCATATTGGGACAGCTCGGTATCGACTTCTTTAATTTGCGTTTCCTTTTCTTCCCCAGATAGGCTATCGTCCAACTTAATCTGTTCTTTCTGGTTTACCAGCCCGTACATAATCAATTCGCGATCCTCCATGATTCTCGCCAAATCGATCGCTTCCTCGCTCATGCCCCTGCCTATATAAATCCAATATAGGAGATACTGACTATCCGTTTGCAATGAGATTGCATTTTCCACATTTTTCCTAGCTACGCCCTCCAACGGTTCATAAGTGACGTAGGACTTCGCCAGTTCATATTGAACGACATATGGCATCTTTTTCGGATCGTAGTTTTCCAAACGGTCAATGACTTCACTGTATTTTTGTTTTAAGAAGCTTTCACCGCTTTCTACATATGCATCCTGCTTAGGTTGGGAGAAGAATAGTGTGTAAATCGCAAACAATAGCAGTGGCACGAGAACGATCACCGTACCCCAAAGCGTATAACGGCCCGTTTTCCATTTCTTTTCAGGGATATGTACAAATGCTTTTTCTTCCTTCTCTAGAGCTTCTATCCGGTTTTGAATGACCGTGGAAAGTTCATCCCAGCTCCCCGATGACAATATACTTTGTGATTCGTTCGATAGTTTCAGTGTTTTATGGTAAAGCAGATACTCTTCGAATGTATGCTGCCCATCCACAAGCGCCGAAATCGTTGCCTTCGTTTCTTTAAATAACTCATCTTGATTATGCTCATAAGGAGGCAAACTGTCTTTTACGCCATAATGCAGGAAATATGGGGTCAAGCTTGAATCAAAAACGATATTTTCCGGACAAACGACTAGTTGCAGGCGATTCAATTCATGATTCCTTATTTTCTTTTGGATTTGATAAGACGATAACCATTTACTCAATGGATTTTTATCTTTAGCTTTGGAAAAAACAAAAAAAGAGGCTGGTGGATTTACTCTGATCTTCACCTCGTCCTCTGTCACCTCTATATGTTTCTGGAGAGCATCATCCGCTTCATGAATAAGCTGTAATTCCAGTGGGTCCTGCATCGATAGTTTTGCCCGTTGGAAAACGAACGAATGCCCCTTATCATCCTTCATCATTGCAGCTTCTGTTTTTTTCTCCAGATATGGTTTCTCATCCATTTTATGTAACTCCTTTACCCCTGCTAAAGGGCTTTAGACTTTTTTCCTATAAAGAGTCCACACCTATCCATTAGAGGATCTCAAGGCGGTCCCCCGTCGTAATTCCGCTATCAAGCAGGGTTTCATAACCTGAACATACGAACTCTTTATTCTGGACCCGCACCCAATAGCCTTCTTTAGGTGCACTGGCAATATCTTTTACCTGCCATATTATCTCCACAACCTTCTTGATGGAGCGGTAATTTGACACTTGCAAATCAAATACTTCCCCTGTATACCTGTTTAAATCGATCGTTAGTTGAATATATATGGAATCCACCTCTTTTAAAGCAAAAAAGCACCACGATCTTCAAAAAGAGTCGCGGCGCTTTTTCCTAGAAATTCTTTTTCTCATTTACCTAATGATTATCCGCGAATTTGACTAGCAATCTGATTATCTGTGTCTTCAAGGATTTGAGCTGATTTATTCAATTGTTGAGAAACTTCATTCAACAAGCGAGCCATATCCATGAATGAAGGCTTTAATTCTTCGTACTGACCTACGAAAGCCTCACTGGAGGAACCTTCCCAAATACCAGTTAAATGATCTCTCATTCTATCTAAACGACCAATCATATCCGTTACTTGTTGGCTCTCATTATCATATTGTCTAGCTACATCTTTCAGTTCCGAAGGTGTTACGCGAATTTGTGACATAGAAAAAATCCTCCTTTTATCTTATATAGTACATTTTAATAGAACCATACATTTTCTGCCATATAAATAAGCGCAAAGTCGAAAAATGGTAAATTATAATTATGCAAAAAAACCTAAATATGGCATTATGAAAGTCTATGTACCTGTTTTCCCAAACCTTTAAACCCATTTTTTAATTAAATTTTAATATTTTACTTTTTTATGGTAAAAAAAGTACTTTATACCCAATACTTCTGAACCATTATCCATTAATATGGTTTTCACCATAATAATAGTGACTTTCAACTTTCTTTTCTACGAAATTAATCAAACGTTTGATTAAAGTCTGAAAAGCAATTTTTATGATTGATTGAATATAAACCATTTACAAAACATAATGAATGGAGGACCTTTTTTACCATGCTACTTTCAACTTTATTTGGACAGGTATCCTTGTCATATAGCGGGAATCGATATATCCAACAGAAACAGGCCAGCTCTTGCCAATGATTTTTTTGGAATATCCTTTATGTTACATTCATGATTCAATTACGTTGCTTAATCATATAACCCGTTCCAAAAAGTGTTTCAAAAACCGCTCACTTTCTACATTCGTACAGACACGGATTCTAGGTTCGCCATCCTTTTGACCGATTGTCCTGCCTGCTTCTTCACCCTCGGTCACCACCTTGACGTTCATCCATTCTGTCCTGACAAAACTTGAATCAATCGCAACCCCGACTGCAAGTGGATCATGAAGGGCGCAACCACCCAAACCTGGATGGGAGTTTTCATATGCTTTCATATAATAATCGGTCATTTCCGCTAAAAATTCGGCGCTTTCCTCACCAGTGGCACGCCAATCATCAAGCTTCGATTTCAGTAGGTATGTTTGCAGCGTCACATCAAGTCCCACTAGGGTGATCGGCAGTCCTGAAGTCAATACCTGATGTGCCGCTTCAGGATCTGATATTATGTTCGCTTCAGCATAAGGTGTTACATTCCCTGGTACGTTTACGGCACCGCCCATAATTACGACCTCTTTTACAAGCGACATGATCATCGGCGCTTTATTGATCGCCAATGCGATGTTAGTCAGTGGCCCAACTGCAATGATCGTAATTTCATGCGGTCGGCTTTGCACTTGATCGATAATGAAATCTGCTGCATTTCCTTGTGATGCTTTGATGGTTGGTTTAAACCGAAGGGTATTTCCTAAGCCGTCTTCCCCATGAACATGCTTGGGATACCGCTTCTTCCTTCCGCGCACCAAAGTTTGGTCAGCACCTTCATATACCGGTATGCGCCTATTTAATTTCTCCAAGACGGCAAGTGTATTACGGGTCGAATCAACAACGGGCACGTTACCAAAGCAAGTGGTGAATCCCAGCACTTCCAATTCAGGGGAATTTAAAGCATATGCCATCGCCATGGCATCATCTATCCCCGTATCTACATCAAATATGATTGGTTTCAATATTTCCACACCTTCCAAAATCACTTTTTGCTTTAACAACTCATTGCTTCTCTTATCTCTTCCTTATGTATAAAGAAACACTGTTTTCCAACTGAATTTTAACATTCAACGATAGCCCAGTTCCACAGAAATTTAGGAATACTCATAATTCACAAACAAATGACAAGTACAGTCGGAACTTGTATCTACCAGTAAAAATAGTTGACCGCCCATAAATATCAATGATATAAAAAGTGAAAAGAAGAAGTTGCGCCACGAATTAGTTATGAATACATGCGTTACGAATTTATGATATCCAAGGTGGAAAAAGGATGAAAATATTTAAGTTGATTGAAGATGTTCCATCTGCGTATAAAAAAGGGACAAAATTCTTTTTAATATCGCATTCTGAATTCATTGGCGTGAAAAGTTATGTATTACTGGCAGAAGATTTAAAAGGAAAGATCGAAGTAACGGAAGAGGAATTGAGGAGTAAATTCGTTACCATCCATTGATGTTTAGTATTATAAAGCTCAGCACCCCATCAAAATTAAAAACGAGGGAATTTCATTTCAGAAATTCCCTCGTTTTTTCTTATTGTTTTAAATCTTCAATTGAATCAATATCGACGTAATCCGGTACGACCAGACCAAGTTTTGTTCCTTTTAAGTTTGGTCCAAGGTCAACCATGTCATCTTTATACTTATTATAGTATTCAAGATGTGTTCCCGGAAGCCATGCAGCCACCATAGCGTCCGCACTTCCGTTTGCAACGCCAGCAAACATTGGCCCCACTTCAACCTGGCTTAATGTTACATCATAGCCATTCTGCTCCAGTACCTTGCTAATCACATTTGTACTGGCAATTTCAGTGTCCCAGGCAACATAAACCAGTTTGATCTTTTCACCATTTCCTGATTGTGCTCCTTGGGTCCATTTGGACACTTTGTCCTGATTTTTCTTTATCCATTCTTCTGCTGCTTCTGAAGGAGACATCCCATCAGCAACCTTGACCATTACATCTTCCATATCTTTTGTTTCCCAGTAGAATTGATCAAGAATTTTATAGGCACCTGGCGCATCCTGTTCAAGTCCTTTTCTGGCAATGGAATTGATGTTTTCAGCCTTGCCGAAGGATCCATTCGGATCTTCGAGATATTTCAAGTCATATGTCGAGAACATCCAATGCGGTGACCAGCCAGTAACGACGATTGGTTCTTTTTTATCAATTGCTTTTTTCAATTCTGCAACCATCGCTGCCGATGACCCTTCAACCACGTTCCAATCATCCAGCTTATAATCATCTATAGCCGATTTAGTCAGCTTCATTATTCCTGCTCCAGGTTCAATTCCGATGATTTCAAAATTGGCTTTGGCAGCAAAACTGTTTTCATCCCCATTTTCTGCTTTTTCTTTTGTAAAAGTACCGAATAGCGCAGTACCCACAACTAGTAAGGCCAATATTGTAAAAATGATTTTCCTGCTAACGATATGCTCGTAAGCTGGTTTACGAAGGTTTTGAGTGATACGATCGAGTATGATTGCAATGATTACGATGGATAATCCTGCTTCAAATCCTTGCCCCACATTAATTTGGCTGACTGCCCTGTAGACATCCGCCCCAAGTCCGGGTGCTCCAACCAATGAAGCTGTAACTACCATGGATAGTGCCAGCATGATGCTTTGGTTAACTCCTGCCATAATCGTTGGAGTAGCCAACGGTATTTGTACCTTGAATAACTTTTGGCTGGTGGTTGAACCAAAAGCATCCGATGCTTCGATCAAATCATTAGGCACTTCCTGAATCCCAAGATTGGTCATACGGATTGTCGGTGCAATCGCGAAAATGAATGACGCGATGATTCCAGGCACTACCCCTATTCCAAAGAATAAAATCGAAGGAATCAAATAAACGAAGGCAGGCATCGTTTGCATGAAATCCAAGATCGGGGTAACGATATTGCGCACGGTTTTATTTTGGGCACACCATATTCCGATTGGTATCCCGATCAATATGGTGAGGAATCCTGACAAAATAACGATCGCCAGTGTTTGGATGCTTGATTCCCAATAACCAAGATTATCAATCAATAGTAAGCTGATTAATGTAAATAATCCCAATGTCCATTTGCTTGTATAGGTAACCAAAAGGGTCAGGACGATGATTAAAATGATCGAAGGTCCTGCACTCATTACATCGACCAGGATATCCAGTAGTCCCTCGATCACATTCGTAATAAGTGTAAATAATCCAGCAAATACAATGGTAATCCAATCCACTAAAGAATCGACCCATGCTCCTAGTGGGATTTTCGGCATATTCATTGAATTATTCACTCTCCATTTCATTCAAGGAATCTTTATTTCCGGCCAAAGCACCGATGACGGCACCGCGAAGAAGAATTCCTTTAATTCTGTTCTGATCATCGATCACTGAGATCGGCAAGCTTGAAGTCGCCATCACATCCATGAGGTTTCCAAGTAATTCATCCTCTTTTACAGTTGGGATATCAGTTGTCATCACTTCAGAAATCGATTGATCATTGCTCATTGCCTGCCGTGCCTGTTCAGCAGTCACGGCCCCCAATAACTTCTGCTTCCTATCCACAACGAAAATGCTGGAATACCCTTGTTTGCGCATGATTTCCAAGGCAACCCTCGGGCCTCTGTCCACCGCAATCTTCTCTGGGCGTATCATCACATGAGACGCTGTCAATACTTTTGACAGATCAACATCTTCCACAAACTTCTCGACGAATTCATTGGCTGGATTCATCATGATTTGTTCAGGGGTACCCAATTGAATGACGCTTCCATCTTTCATAAGGGCAATTCTATCCCCGATTCTTAATGCTTCATCAAGATCATGGGTAATGAAAATGATCGTTTTTTTGTACTGATCTTGGATTTGAATCAGTTCATCCTGCATATCCTTACGAATCAATGGATCAAGGGCACTGAAGGCTTCATCCATCAGTAGGATATCCGTATCACTGGCGAGTGCCCGTGCTAACCCAACCCTCTGCTGCATACCGCCGCTAAGCTGTGATGGCAGCTGATTTTCGTAGCCTTTCAATCCAACGGCCTCAAGAGCCTTCATCGCATTTTCATGACGTTTCGCTGGATCTACTTTTTGAATTTCGAGCCCGAATTCAGCGTTTTCCAATATCGTTTTATGCGGGAATAAAGCAAAGTTCTGAAATACCATGCTTATTTTCTTTTGTCTGACTTCCCTTAACCGGGCAGCGTTCATCTTCACGATATCCTCGTCATCAATTAAGATTTCACCCAAAGTGGGATCGATCAAACGATTGAACATGCGGATCAAAGTTGATTTCCCGCTTCCGGATAGGCCCATGATGACAAAAATCTCGCCAGGATAAATCTCGAAATTAACATTATTCACTCCGACCGTTTGTCCCGTTTCTTTCAAGATTTCCTTTTTCGTTTTGCCTTGCTTCAATAAGTCTGTTGCTGCTTTTGGAGATTTGCCAAAAATTTTCGAGACATTTCTGACTTCTACATACGGCTTCATCAAGTCACCTCATTCTAATAGTTGCCCATATGATATTCAGTTTTGCTGAATTCCCCCGTTTTATGCGAGTGATGATTATTAATGCACAAGTATCTTGAAATAACCGAAATTCTACCCCTTCAAAAAAGCGGAAGTGACACTTATTTAGTGGCACGGGGCATACGTGTATAGAAAAATAATCTATATTTATTATTCCCAAGAAGCAATTCTTTACTTGGATTATATTTTGTGTGATAAATTGAGCATTTCAAGTAGAAAAAAAGAGGTGCAATCACAACTGAGGAAACTAGCAGGCACAACATATACCAACTGTAATATAAACGATTTCCACTTAGAGTTTTGTCCTGATGATGGACTTACGACTACCCTCTAAAGTACTTCATTTCCTTTACCAGGTGGAATGATACTTGCAGTGCAGTATAACACCAAAACGCATAGAAATATGATTATGGGATTCCCAATGGTCTATTTTAAAGCTTTGCAGGGAAAAGAGGTGCAATACAACTGAGGAAACTAACAGGCACACAGCATATACCAACTGAAATATTATGGTTTTTTATTTTAGGGTTTTGTTCAGTCCCAACACTTGGAATGAACCTGTATCCCTAAAGTACCTCATTACCTTAACAAAGAATGAATATAAGTTCAAATGATGCGGGACGGAATTCTTGCCTAAAAAGCCCATTTACGCCATCGATTCTAAAGGTTATGGAAGACACCAAAAACCTTGATATACCAACACTTCGGCTTCCTATAATCATAAACTCCCAACATCGGCCACAATTTTTTTTCAGTTTTTTTAATTCTAAAATCATCCAAAAATTGGGAAAGGTGATTTTCCGCTTAAAAATCACATGGCAAGATTGGGATTTCACACATCTTTTTTAATGGTTATGTTTTATGCAGCCATATAAGGAAATGTGTCATATATACAGAGAAAAACCTTGAAACAAACATTTCATTTCAAGGTTCATGGATATTATCGATACAAACTATTTAGCATCCCTATGTTCATCAAAATCAATTTGGCATTCCTCTAGCGGAGTTACTTTCGTTTTCTTTATGAATTTATAACCAAGCCACATCACCAGAAAGAATGGGATGCCAAGATAGGCAGCGAACACACTGGCCCAGTTAATGTCATCGCCAATAAAGGCTTGATAGTTTTGCGCCAATAATACGAAGAAACAAAGAGCAAAGGAAAATATCGGGCCGAAAGGAAACCATTTGGATTTATAGGGGAGATCGTCCAGTGAATACCCTTGAGCAATATAAGCTTTTCTAAAGCGGTAATGGCTTGCCGCTATACCGAGCCAAAATATAAATCCAGTGACTCCAACCGCATTCATAAGCCAAATATAAATGACTCCATCACCGAAAATGGAAGCAAAAAAGGCCAACATCCCTACAAGTGAAGTGACAACCAATCCCCAAATGGGAACGCCGCGTTTGTTAAGTTTGCCAAAAATGCGCGGTGCCAGCCCTTCTTTTGCCATGGAGTATAACATTCGGCTTGTCACGTAAAGACTCGAATTACCTGCGGATAATACGGCTGTCAAAATGATGGCATTCATCACGGAAGCAGCGAATGCCAGTCCCACTTTTTCAAACACCATCGTAAATGGGCTAACCATGATCGTGTGTCCCTGCAGACTGCCATTCGTATAAGGAACGATCAATCCGATAACCAATATGGCCAGGATATAAAAGAGGAAGATTCTCCAAAAAATGCTGCGAACTGCACGCGGTACATTTTTTGCCGGGTCTTCACTTTCACCGGCTGCAACACCGACAATTTCTGTACCTTGAAAAGAAAATCCAGCAGCAATGAAAATACCCAATGTTGCCAAAAAACCACCGGCAAACGGAGCGTCACCAACTGTGAAGTTTTTAAAACCAATCGCCTCTCCGTTCATGATCCCGAATATCATCAATATTCCGACAACTATGAAAATGATGATGGTCGCCACTTTGATGAGGGAGAACCAATACTCCCCTTCGCCATACCCTTTAACGGATACGTAATTCAATAAGAATATCAAAACTAAAAACAATGAACTCCATAAAAAAGACGAGCTGTCAGGAAACCAAAACTTCATAACCATCGTTGCGGCAGATAGTTCCGCAGCAAGAGTCATTGCCCAAGTGAACCAATAGTTCCAACCAAGTGCAAACCCTAATGCTGGGTCGATGAAACGCGAAGCATAGGTACTGAAAGCGCCGCTGACCGGCATAAATGACGCCAGTTCTCCAAGGCTTGTCATAATAAAATAAACCATTATGCCAATTACGGTGTAAGCGACCAAAGCACCGCCAGGCCCCGCAGAGTGAATGGCTGGCCCGCTTCCGAGAAACAACCCTGTTCCAATTGCACCGCCCAGCGAAATCATCGTAAGGTGGCGTGCTTTTAGCTTCCTTTGTAAAGTATTTGACGGCTGGTTTTTTTCATTTATGACAGGTGGTTGCAATTGCCGATTTTCCAAATTAGATTCCCCTCCAAAAATGCATGTTTAATCTAGCACGAATAGGTAAAGTCGATCATTCCATCAATAGTCATTTCCTGCATTTATTACTATTTCAAGGTCATTTTCTCTAATGCTTAGACCTTTTTTGGATTTCTGGGATCTTTGTAGCATTTACATAAAGGTGTTAGGCTTAAAGCCCAAGTCAAAGGGCTATAAGCCTAACGTTCATTCGGATATTCCGAGCTTCATATTATGTTGTAGGTAAACTCCTATGAATAAATGAATTCCAGTCAATTTGCAGTAACCAGCTTGCCGTTGCTTCAATATCCTTTGAAAAGATACGATCTTGTGTAATGCTTGGAATGAGCTTTCTTGATTCCGTATAAAACTCTTTTGTAAACGGGGCCATCTTCTCTATTCCACGGTATTCAACCGCTTGTAAGGCACAAATGAGCTCAATCGCCAAAACACGGCGAACGTTTTGGATGATTTGATGTGCGTGCCGGGAGCCAATCGTTCCCATGCTTACATGATCTTCCTGGTTCGCTGAAGATGGAATGGAATCAACACTTGCAGGATGTGCGAGTGTTTTATTCTCAGAGACTAGGGAAGCTGCACAATATTGCATGATCATCGCTCCCGACTGCAAGCCAGGTGAAGGGCTCAAGAATGGCGGTAAATCATTCAGCTGAGGATTGACGAGTCGCTCAATCCGGCGCTCTGAAATATTTGCAAGCTCTGCAACAGCGATTTTCATGAAGTCCATCGCAAATGCAATCGGCTGTCCATGGAAGTTCCCTCCTGAAATAACCTTTTCCCCATCGTCAAAAATAAGCGGATTATCCGTCGCTGCATTCATTTCAATTTCCAATTTTTCTTTTACATAATCAAGAGTTTGCCATGATGCCCCATGCACTTGCGGGATGCAGCGAAGGGAATAAGCATCCTGAACCCGCAGTTCTCCTTGCTTGGTGATGAGCTGGCTGCCGCTGATCATGCGGCTAATCCGTTCAGCGACCTCTGTTTGCTGGCGGTAACCGCGTGCTAGATGAACATCCGGATCAAAGGCATCTTCAATGCCGCGTAATCCCTCTAAAGTCAGTGAAGCAATCGCTTCAGTTTGATGGGCCAGCTGTTCGGCTTCAATGTAATTTACGAGGCCCATCCCCGTCATGGCCTGTGTTCCGTTAATTAATGCAAGACCTTCTTTTGCTTTAAGTGTCACTGGAAGAATGCCTTCTTTCGATAAAGCTGCGATGGCCTCCATTCGCTCTCCTTTATAAAACACTTCCCCTTCTCCCATCAATACTAGCGCCAAATGCGAAAGCGGCGCCAAGTCCCCGCTTGCCCCAAGAGAACCTTGCTGAGGGATGACCGGGTGGATATGAGCATTCAAAAGATCGATCAAACGTTCAATGACGATAGGACGGACGCCGGAGAACCCTTTTAATAGCGCGTTGGCACGGAGAAGGACCATAGCTCTCGAAACCACCTCTGGAAATGGTTCCCCGACTCCGCACGCATGGGAATGAATCAAATTCCACTGTAGCTGCTCAGCGTCCTCTGCATCAATCAAAACATCGCTGAACTTTCCAAAACCTGTTGTGATTCCATAGACGACTTTCTTTTGTTTCACGATATTTTCAACCGCTTCGCGGCTTTTTTCCACTTTCTTTACACTCTCGGCTGAAGCAGAGACAAATGCTTCTCCATACAATACTTTTTTCGCTTCTTCAATCGTTAAAGTTTGGCCCGTTAACATAATCATTTCCTGCACCCCTATTCTTTTTTTAAACACACAAAAGGAGGCCATATTGACAGACTTATCCAGTCTATCAATACAGCCCCCTATTTCACTAAATAACTATAGGCTTTTAATTATTTAAATGTGGTTAATTCCCAAACCGACGGCTTCATGTTCAAATCCCCGAACCGGTGCTCCAATCGTTCCATACACGGCGACAGCAATCCATTCACCTTCGGCCCCGTTTTTAAACGGCCTGCCCCGAACGATTGCAAACCGAAGGCCCGCAGTCCTCAAAAGACCGCCAAGCTCGACTTGGCCGCGTGTCACTCCTTGGAGTGCTTCGATGATCGCATGATACAGCGCATGCATTTCACGATACATATCGGGATTGACCAATCCAAGTCTTTTCGCAGATGTCTCAATGGCCGCAACTATTTTCTGCAGCTCCATTGAACCCACTTTACCTTTTCCATAAAGCCAATCCATCCGCTTAAGTTCATTCGTCAATATGACTTCTTCCTCTTCGTCCGCAAATGCGTACATGATTGCATGGCGCCCAATTCTTCTGTCGAATTCCTTTGTCATGCAGGTACCTCTTTTACAATTTTCTAAATACACTAATAACTAAATATTATTGTAAGCGGATACAGGCTGTTCGGTCAATATATTTTTTAAAATAGTTCTTTTAGGGGGATGATTCATCACTCCCGAAAGCAGTCGAACAACCATCATCTATATCCTTTCTAGATAACGACCATGTCTGCAAAAAAGCCGATCTTCACTAGTGTCCTTGAAAATGGGCTTTTTTCTGATTACATGTTTTTCACGAGTAAGTAGATAAAATACGGCGCGCCTATTTTCGAAAGGATAATCCCCACCGGAAATTCCATCGGTGCCAGATGGCTCTTCCTAATGTATTGGCAGATAACAGCAATAAGGAACCTAAGATTGGTTCGCATGTCTCACCCCCACTAACTACTGGCTATATGCGGGGCGATCAGCCTAAGAACGTAATGCCTCCGCCCACCGAAACGCATACACCTGCCAATGCGACTGAAATCAGCAATAAAAGCCTGCGTTCCTTTTCTATCTGTACACCAACTCCAATGGCAATCGGGTCACCCAAGCGCAAAACATCCAATACTTTGGATTTATAAATCGCTAAAGTAATCGATACGACCAACCACGGCAATAACGCCCATACAAAGGTCCAATTTGTCCCCCAGATCGTCCCGGATAACCAGATTAATGCCTTCATGAAATTGTTCGGTTCCATAGATTAGTGACAATTAAACATGCCGATCGCATCATCGTTGTACAAAATGGGGAAATCATCGAACAAGGTGCCCATGATGATTCGCTCCATCAAGACGGCGCATATAAAAACCTGATCCTTGCCCAAACTGTATGGAATAAAGCTTCCAGACATTCTGATGGAACAAGAAAAAAGGCCTCCCGACATTAATGGGAGGTCTTAAACTTTATGGAGATATCCGTTTATTCATTCGTTTCCAATGCTTCATAAATCGCAGTTATAACACTTCCATAGCTTCCTGTTTTGAAGAGGTCGCCAAAAAACTGATTGGAATTGGCTACTGGATTGACGAGCGGAGAGTGCTTTTTATTAGTAAGTAAAACGATCCCTAAATCCATTTCCGGATCAATGATCGTGACCGTCCCGGTCCATCCAGTATGACCATAGGCACTGTCGCTTGCAAGAGGACTGAACATCCACTCCATGCTAGCATCGCCATTCCGTCTCCACCCAAGACCATATGTAGGATTCATCTCGGAAGGTGCGACGAATTCATCGATTGTTTTTTGATCAAACAACGTATGTTTACCGTATCCCCCGCCATTCAGCATCACCTGCAGAAGGACGGCCATATCTTTCGTATTGGAGAAAAGGCCGGCATGCCCTGAAACGCCCCCCATCGAATAAAAGGCTTTTTCATCATGCACTTCCCCTTGAAGTGTATATGTGCGAATGTTAGGGAAATCTATCACGCCATCCCGGGTGTTGCCAAGCAATTCGGTTGCGGCAAAATCCTTTGGCTTAAAGCCCTTTCGCAGAGGATTGAACTTAGTATTTTTCAACCCAAGCGGCTTGTACAATTCATTTTCAACATAGACATCAAGCTGCTGACCCGTTATTTCTTCAACAATGGCACCAAGCAGCATATAATCGACATCACTGTAGACATTCTGTGTTCCAGGTACATATGTGAGCGGTGTCTTGGAAATGAACTCGATGGTTTTATCCCGCTCCTGGGAATAAAGTTCTTTCGAAACCTTTGGATTATGGTATTGCGGATCGGGTCTAAACCCTGCAGTATGATGCAGAACATCAATAACCCTCAGATTGTCCTTTCCTTTGATGACATCCTCCTCCGTGTCTTTGAATTCAGGAATGTATTGCTGCACTCTTGCCTGGATATCCAGCTTACCTTCGCTGACTAATTTCTGAATGGCAAAATTGGTTGCATACATCTTCGTGTTTGAAGCAAGGTCAAATAACGTGTCATTTTCCATTTTTCGGAACTTCTTAAGAGGTGTATGTTCATTAAACTTCTGTTTGTACCCATAGCTTTCATTTTTAACGATCTTTCCGTCCTTTATGACAATCAAGGCAGCACCGGGGAAACCGGCCGCCACTTCCATTTCAATGAGCTGATCCACTTTTTCCAGCTTTTCAGACGAAAATCCCGCTCCTTCCGGTTTATTTACTTTCTTTAATATTGGATACTGACTGGCAGTCTCCTTACTCACAGCGGCTTCATGATTTGAGTTTTCATTAGCAAAAGACACGGAAGGTGCTAATAAGGAAAGTGCAAGAATTGAACTCAGTGTGCAGCTTGTCCATATATTCATCATTTTCCACTCCTTTGAAATCACTTTAAAAAATAAAGAACAACTTAACTGAAAGATAATATTCTCATTCATTCCGTCCTTTTTTCACGAGGCTTTACAATTCGATAATATGTTCCGGGTTGTGATTTGGATCTTTTATTCCAAGTCGATTAATGCAGAAATTTCCCAAAAGCGGGTGATATTTACAAATAATTCTCAATTTTCAGTATATGTTATTTCGAACATCATTTCAATTTGATCTTGATATTTTTAAAATTATATTTCAAATCTTGAGCTTAAGTCATCCCCCGTTCAAAGAAGTAAAACCTATGTTCATTAAAGCTCACTACTATAATCAATGAGTCATTCGGATAAGTCCCAGACATCGATTTTACCTCTACCAGATTCAAAATCACTTTTCCCACAAGGCTAATGTGAAGTATGAATTGATGCTAAATTCGGCTAATGGCTTTTAAGTTCATTGCATAAGAAACACAGAAGATATTAATACTATTTGAGAAATAAAGGAATTCCAGCTGCTATCTGAGACAAGTATAGGGTGATGAAAATGTGGCAAACGATTGTTTCCTACCTACCAGAATGGCAGGTTTTTATACAGGCTTTCATTGTGTTTGTAATTCCGTATCTAATCAGCAAATTGTTTAAAGTGCTTCGCACCTCAAAGGATGAGTGATGATGATGAAAGAGTGGCTATCAAAGATTGGCAATAAAGGAAAAGGTACCGAAAAAGACAAACAAGCACCTGCCTCACAAGATACAACGTGTCCGTTTACAGATAATCTTCATTTTAATCTTGAATGTCTTAAGCAAGAAATCGGCCATAATTGGGATGTCCATTTTCGGGAATTTAATCTAGGGCGTACCGGTATACGCTCGGTTATCATTTTTGTGGATGGACTATCGGATAAAGATCTCATTGATAAGCATATTATGCCATCATTGATGGTTGATTTTTCAGCAGAATATAAACAGAACCTTCCCTACCTCAAAGGGAGCATTTCAAAAGAATTCATAAAAAATGAAGTGTTATCCATTAGTGAAATAGAAGCTGTTCGCTCCATTAAAGAATTAGCCTCTAAAGTACTAACAGGTTCTACCGCCCTTTTAATTGATGGGTCTTTGGATGCGTTGCTCCTTGGAACTGCCAAACATAAAACAAGGGCAATTGAAGAGCCGGTATCAGAGGCACTAGTCAGAGGTCCCCGTGTCGGTTTCACTGAATCATTGAGTGATAATACATCTTTTTTAAGGTGCAGTGGTGAAATCGAGAATTTATCGTTAGTAAAATTCCAAGTAGGAAAGCGTTCAAAAAAGGATTTGGTTGTCGCATACATAAAGGATATTGTTGATCCCGAATTAGTTCAAGAGGTGGAAAATCGAATTAAGAAAATTGATATTGATAGTGTCCCTGAATCAGGTTATGTAGAGCAGCTTATTGAAGATAATTACCTTAGTCCTTTTCCGCAGGTACAGAATACAGAGCGTCCTGATCGCGTGGTCGCTGCTTTGATGGAAGGGCGAGTGGCCATCTTGTTAGATGGGACCCCTTTCGCTTTGATCGTTCCTGTTACCTTAAGCATGATGTTACAATCACCGGAAGATTATTATGAAAGGTGGATTCCGGGAACATTCATCCGTATGCTTCGTTACCTCGCAGCTATTCTGGCCCTTTTTACACCGTCGTTGTATATAGCTTTCATCTCATTTCATTCAGGATTGATTCCGACCAAACTGGCCATCTCCATTATCGGAACCAAGTCCGGTGTTCCGTTTCCGGCACTTATCGAAGCATTATTCATGGAAATAGCCATCGAAATTTTGAGGGAAGCAGGACTGCGATTGCCTAAGCCAATCGGTCCAGCAATGGGAATTGTCGGCGGTTTAATCATTGGGGAAGCTGCTGTTCAGGCAGGGATCGTTAGTCCTGTTTTGGTGATTGTGGTAGCGTTAACCGCCATTTCATCATTTTCCATTCCGCACTATAGTATTGGGATTACATTACGGATGCTTCGTTTTCCCGCTATGATATGTGCTGCCACTTTTGGATTATACGGGGTCATTCTCTTTTTCCTTTTAATGACCAGCCATTTAGTGAAATTAAAAAGCTTTGGTGTGCCTTACTTGAGTCCAGCCGTTCCTTATCGCTTAAGTGAGTGGAAAGACCTGATGGTCCGCATGCCACTTATGATGATGAAACGCCGTCCAAAGATGTTGCATACAAAAAACCCCATACGTAAAGGATAACCTATCGGTGAAAGGGTGGTTATAGAATGATTATCAGTCCGAAAGACAAAATTACAACTCCTCAAGCAGCTGTCATTGTCATCAACTTCATACTCGGTACAGGATTGCTCACCCTACCCAGATCATCTACGGAGAAGGTACAAACACCAGATGTATGGATAAGCGTTATTTTAGGCGGAGTTATCACTATAACCGCGGGGCTGATCATGGTCAAATTAAGCCAACAGTTCCCCGAAAAGACCTTCTATCAATACATCGATGAAATTTTAGGAAAATGGCTGGGCGGGTTACTAAGTATAGTTGTAATCTGTTATTTTCTTATAACTTCCAGTTTTCAGCTCCGTGCAATGGCGGAAGTGATAAGGTATTTACTTCTGGAAGGTACGCCTACTTGGGCAATTATTATGATTTTCATGTGGGTAAGTCTTTATCTCATCATCGGCGGCATTAACCCGATCGCCCGTCTTTTTGAAATTATCTTACCTTTGACAGTTATCCTCTTTTTGGTCGTTACCTTCATGAGCTTTAAAATATTCGAGATCGATAATCTGCGTCCGGTATTAGGAGAAGGAATCGTCCCTGTATTAAAAGGAGTAAAAACAACAGCTCTCGCTTTTTCAGGGCCTGAAATCATGCTACTGCTTATTCCATTTATGAATTCACCCAAAAAAGCAGGAAAAGCCCTGCTTGTTGGAGTTTCCATTCCATTGATTTTTTACGTGATAACGGTCGTAATGGTTATCGGGGCATTATCTGTTGATGGAGTGGTCATGAGAACATGGCCAACACTTGATCTTATCCGAAGTTTTGAAGTCGCCGGGTTGATCTTTGAACGGTTTGAATCTTTATTGCTCGTAGTTTGGATCATGCAAATATTCGCCACATTTACGATCACATTTTTTGCAGCCGCTTTAGGACTAGCTCAAATTACGAAAAAAAGCATTCACCCATTCATGTTTGGCTTGCTTCCGATTCTCTACATCCTTGCCATGATTCCGAAAAATATCAATGACCTATTTAAGCAAGGAGATTTCGTCGGCAATATCGCCATGTTTTTATTTGGTTTACTCCCCCTTCTACTGCTTATCATCTCAAGAATAAAGGGAGGGAAAAAATATGAAACAATCACATAGCAATACACGCCCCCTCTTCATCTCCCTCTCCATTCTTTTGTTCTTATCCCTAACAGGATGCTGGAGCAGTCATGAAATTGAAGAGCAAAGTTTAGGTATAGGGTTGGCATTCGATAAAGCCAAGCAGTCCGCAATCGAGAAAAAGTTAAACGAACAAGGGGAGGGTTATTCAAAAAGGAACCTAATTACTGCAACCTATCAATTCATCACTCCACAAGTAGCGAGTTCGACAACGAATCAATCCGGACCACAAAAAAAATCTTATGTTAATGTTTCCGAAACTGGGGATTCCTTACACCAAATGGTTCGTGAAATATCATTGAGAAGTGAACAACCCGTAACCGCTCACCATATGAAAGTGGTTGTTATCAGCGAAGATCTTGCAAGATCGTATAAGTTGGGACAATTAATTGATCAAAACTTACGAGAAAGTGAGCTTAGACCAAGCTGTCTTGTTTTCATCAGTAAAGGGAGAGCAAGCAAGACACTGGAAACAAAAAAAGCAGGAGAAATTCCAGCATTCCGTCTGGCTGGCATTGTAGAAAATGCCTATCGAACAACGAGGATTTTACCCCCCATGTCACATATTAAAGTAGAAAGCAAGATTAAATCAGGATCTAGTTTCCTTATTCAAAAAGTTCTATCAGTGGATGGGCAAGTCAAGTTTGCCGGAGCTGCCGTAATTGCTGGAAAGACACACAAAATGACAGGTACTTTAAACGAAGAGGAACTGGAGGGCGTAACATGGATAACAGGTAAGGGGAAAGGCGGTGTAGTGAAAAGCTTTGATAAAGAAACCGGTCAGCCGATTGTATATGAAATAGAGTCCATGAAAAGCAGTATCGTACCTCGAGTTAAAGGAGGCAGCATCTCTTTTGATGTAAACATTGAGTCAGTGGGTAGACTGTCTGAAAACTGGGTAGTTTCAGGGGATTCTTTTAATAATGAATTTCTTAAAAAGGCAGAAAAATTATCTGAAAAAGAAGTGAAGCGGTTGGTGGGGAATGTATTGAAAAAAATGCAAAAAGAATATAAAGCGGACGTCGCTGGTTTTGGAAATCGATTGAGAATTGAGCACCCCAAAGTATGGAAGAAGGTTAAAAAGGATTGGGACCAAACATTTAGTGAAACTCCAATAAACTACGATGTAAAATTAACGATTAATGATTATGGGGCTTCAGGAGGAGCAAAGAGGTAAAACCTGAGGATAACACCAAGAGTATCTAGGATAAATGTTGAAAATGAAAACTTCTTCATTGCAAGCACCACGGGAAGCTATTAAACGGCGACCATGGAAGTACAATATCGATGAGCATGAAAAGACCTCCCACAGTAAACTGTGGGATGCCTTTTGATTTTCCAAGAGAGAGATCAGCTTAATTCTACTTTAGTAATTTCACTTAAATAATCCCCACTTATAATCGAGCCTTCATCTGCCACAACATATTCGATGACAGTCGGGCTTATGGTCCGAATATAAACAAAAGCTGAATCATCCACATGCTCAATCCGAAGCTTTTTCCTCTGTGCCTGCTTAATATCAAGCTGGTTGGTACTAGCTTCCGGCAGGCTTGTGTAATAAATCTCAAAATCTTCTTCTGACGCATCAATGAAAAGATGCCATATGTTATACTCTTCTTCTTGATCAATCATTGTTTTTAATTTCCCTTTTCTCCCGATGCCAAGAAAATACTTGAACTTTGATTCCCCATTCACCATATCGCGGTCAATAACTTTTATACTTCCGCCTTTTCTGCTTTGTACAAGCCCAAAGGCAACGCCTGTTTTTCCTGTAGGGGCTGTTATTATATCCCGGTTAACCACTCTGTTTCTCTCTTCTTGCTTTAAATAAGCGCCTTCTGTCCCCAGTGGCGGGAGAATCTCAAAAAGGTCACTAGACACTTCTCCCCAGTTTTGAGTGTTCTGCACTTCCCTTTCAATCCATTTATTAAATAGACTCATGACAACCGGGGATTTACTTGAATTACCCGCAAGCAGTATATTCACTTTATTAATTTTACTATGTTCTGACCGGGCAAAAGCGCGCCGTAGAGACTCAAAGAAATTTTTGATGCCTTTGTCGATTCTTTCCTCAATCAACTGTTCCATTTCATCTTGATCGATCAATAGTTCCACATTGAGTTTTGCGCGGCCGGCTTTGTCAAATAAATCTGCCCGGATCATGCCTTTTCCAAACTGTTCTTCATACCGTTCATGTCTTTCCCAAAGCGGCCTTAATTTTTCCACCAATTGTTTCGTATTTAAATAGGATTCTTGTGACTCATTAATCAATGTTTCACTTCCGGGAAATTTCACACATTCCGCTGGGAGGGTAAAAGGAATGTTTAGCTCACGCATTGTTCTTTGGTTGTTTTTAAACACTTGGAACGCCAAAAGCTCCAGCATGTTCTCACCGCCTAAATACCGGTCCCCGCCCGCTGCAAAATGCTCAATGACATAATCGTATCTGCTTTCTTTCAAGCCCGCTTCACGCCAAATCCCAAAATCAAAATCTGTCGTTCCTCCACCAAAGTCAAACACACCGTAGTACGTTTTTTCACCCTCTTCCGGTTCAAATCCGTATTCCTGTAACGCACAAACGGCATAGGCAGCAGGTTCACTCGCCCCAGCGGTGACACGAAACTTTTTCATTAATTCTTCATCCTGCTGAATCGGCATAGGAAGTGTCTTTTTTAAACCACGTTCAAAACACGTTAGAATTTTTTCCCTTACCTCTTTTTCATACGTCACCGGGAAAGATAAGGTGTAATCGAGGTAAATTCCATTGTTCTGGTTATTGATATACAAACCGAGGTAATAGGCGTACAACTCGATTGGGTTGATTTCCTGATCGGTTAAGTCCAAAAAGGAACGCAGTACAACGGCATATCCCCTCTTGTCTTTTAATCGGAGTTCGTTATTCTTTTTTCCAGCCCACTGCTTTAGATTATTCAATATGGAATAATAATGGTCACTCTTTCCATTCATCAAGTTGTTAAGTGCATTGTGGGAAACCGTCACATCCTGCCACCTTGTATCCGGTCTTCCTTCTTTTTCTTGATATAGCTCCAGGAAATGTTCTAAATCAATAAATTCAATCACGGTTGGATTTTCATAATGCCAGTCTTGTACTTCCGTGTTTAGGTAGCCAACCCCAATACGCATGGGAAGAGTAACATCACTTTCTTCTTGATGAACGACAACTGTACTTTTCGTTCCAAAATCAATGCCGACTATGCCGTCCTCCCTAATATCCATTTTAGGGTTTCTGGCCATTATTTCTTCGTTCAGCTTTATCGTTAAAGGTTTTTCATCAGCGGTGACAGGCCATAAATCCCAATGTCCCCGGTTTGGATCTGTTAGCATCTTTTCATCATATGTATCAATATCAGCCCTTACTTTTTCAGAGTTTAAAAGCTTCTCATAAAACGTGTTGGAATCGATAGCGATCGATGGCAATTCTTTAAGAAAACTTTCATGATCTAATTCCTTTAATTGATACAATTCCAGCAAATAGTCATACTCCTTCTGGCGTTTTGCGCTTAATCCGCTTGGAACTAACCGGTTTTCCAGCCAAAGATGGAGAGCCTTTCGGTCATTGATTTCAAAAGCATTTTCCCCATTTAAACGGAAGACGGGAACGAAAAATCCTTTTCCCAGCAAATTGTTTTTTTGATTTACTACATCGTAGCTTTGAATGTCGTACCCGTTGGATTTAAACGCTATCGATTTAGAAGAGTTTGCCGTTTGATTGGCAAATATCCTTGAAATGGAAGGATTTTTATTCGCGGAATAATCGTCTAAAGTTAATATTCTCTTATATACAGGGTGATCGGTTGTATTGAAACTCTTCGCAGCCTCTTCCCTCGTCATGGCATCACCTTTAAAACCGGAAACGTCCAGATGCTTTTTGTAGTCAAAATCCTCGTCCATTAATTCATAGTATTTTCTATAAGGAAATACCGCTGCGATGTTGTGATCATATATAATATTCCCATTATTCATGTAAACCCATCTGGAATGGAGCATCTTTTTAATGTCTTGAAAGAAGCTCGCTTCATCCTTGAAGAATGTTTCTTCTGCACTCTGATATAAATGGCTGATCAACGATCTCACTTCTTTATAATTCATTGAAATGGCAGAGACCGGAACGGTTTGGGAATCCGTTGAGAATAGAACCTGCTCTTCGTTCTTATTCATTAAGTATATGGAACTGTCTATGTTATTTTTTTCAGCTAAGCTTGTTACGTTCTCAATCGACTCTTTATCTTCCTTCGTTTCTTGTTTTTCAACTTCTTTTAATAATTCTTCAGAAATTGCATCACCAGAATCCAAATAACATATCAGGTCACCAATCTTGACTATAGTGTCCTCCGCTACGTTCAATTCTTTAAGGGTACCTTCTTTTTCTGAAAAGAGGTCAAATTCGATGCCCTCACAGCTGAATTTGGCTAAGCTTTCGCCCACCGTAATATAATCGCCTGGCTGTTTATACCATTGCACAAGAAGGATTTTTTCAATGCCTTCTTCAATCTCTGGGATAATAATCGATGTCATTGTATTTCTCCTTTACTATCATTCTCTGTTTCGCCTGCTAGATTCTCACAACGGATTTTTTAATGGTTTTACCATTAATGCTTATATATCCTGGCAGCAGGACTTCCATGATGTTCCCGGATATTTTGCTATTGAGGGCCCTTATGTACAAGTCCTCCCTGAAGACCTCATTCATTTTCACTTCCTGTATTTTATATAAAGGGGTATCGTATGTTTTACTGTACTCTTGAAAGAAATACAGAAAAAGGGCGAGCAAAGTCTCTCTTTCCTGCTCCCGTCCTTCCATAATCTCGTTTTTGATAAAATCCCACAAAGATGAAATGTTTTCATATTGTACGCCACAGACTATAAATTCCTGCACGGAACCGCCCTTGAAGATTCCTTTCAAGGAACTTTTAGTGGTTTCGGATAATTGTTGAACAGCTTCGTAAAGTTTTTCTGCTTCCCGATAGTCCGCTCTTCTCTTTTGCAATTCATTATAATAGGATTCCATTTTCTCATTCAGATGGTGGATCATTATTTGGTACTCACTAATTTCTGCTTTTTTCGAGGCAAGCTCTTGTTGAAGTTTTGCTATTTCATTTTCTTTTTCTTTCAGCAGTTCCTTATGCTCCCCCGATTGACTATACGAGCCCGCTTCTGCTATTGCTTGTATCTTTTCAATGACTCTTTCGTCTTGTAGGGAAACCATTAATGCCTCAATAAAACCATCATCCCATTCCTTATTCATCTTTACACTCCTTTCAAAAGTGTTAACCAACCATACTCGCTCTGTATATGCATGAAAAAGTTCCCTTTTTTCGCCATAGAAAAATCCCCTCCCAGATAGACTGTTAGGAGAATACAACCATAACTTATATACCAAGATATCAGTAGTGAGATTACTTATTTCTTATCAAAAATACGTATATAACGTATTAAAGATGTATGAATAATATGATGCTTACTTTCACTTTTCACTATTAAATACTCACAATGTTCCATCCTTTTTAAGACTTCTTGTAAAACATCCTCTTTTTTACTGCTCAATCCTTTTTTTATTTTCTCCCACTTAACATCAGCGTCAAGAGTATAACAAACATAGAATTCCTTTAACAGGTTAATCTTCCCCTTAAATGCTTAGTTTCTTTAACTGTTTTTATTATTTATATCTAATCCGAATTCATATTTTTCCTCAATCCGATATACTACCTTATGAGTACCACTTAATAATATTCGGTATGATCATGTTGTTTAAGTGGGTTGAAATGACTAGGGTAAACCTCCGGATTCCTTGATAAGAAAAGGCCTCCCCTCAGTAAACTGTGGGGGGCCTCAGACTATAGACAAACTCGATGAAAATCGAGTTTGTCTACAGTTTTTTTGCTTGTACAAATTTAGACGTTGATTGGAACGTAGGCACTCGCTTTCCGCGGGCGGTCCGGGAGCCTCCTCGGCGCACTTGCGCCTGTGGGGTCTCCCATGGACTCGCTATTCCCGCAGGAGTCTCGCACACCCGCTCCAATCAACTATGTTTAAAAATTTGGATAGAACTCCTTTTGCCTACAGTCTTTTTTGATTTAAAATAGATCTATTAAAACTTGAGGTGATGAGGATGCTTTCGAAACATCATTCTATTCAACGAGATCAACTTGAAATGATTACATATGCTCCCCATTCATCTTTCAATAAAAACCCGAACAAAAAAGCCCTTCTCGTTTGAGATGGCCTTTCGTTATGCTGTTCCAGCACACTCGCTTAACTATTAAATCGCACATCTTGATGCTAGTGGATTCTTGATGGTTCGCATGCATGTTTGTATGGAAGTTTAAACAAATTATCCATAACAGCATTAACACAATCTTCACAATAATAATTGACGAACTCTCTACCTTGTTCAAAAATTGGTGTCATCGTATCTATGTCAGCCCATTTAAAACAGTAAATACACATTTGCCTCATGATATATCACTCCTTTTCCACGCGGAAATAATTTGGTAATATCCAAAAGAAGAATATGTGCCACTTGCCGACATTATTCAAGAAACGTTTGTGAACCCCGACTGTAAAGGTAAATAGAGAATTAAATGCTATAAACCGATATCATTTATATACCACTCAACCTGAGTATTAAACCTCCCCCATAAATATTATTCGTTGCCCCTCAATCTTTTCCACCAAGACTTTTTCCATTTTGAAGTTCACCCATGGTTCGAAATAACGCAATCAATCTTTTTTCACTGACTTAAATTCCTTTATCCACTAGCTGCACCTTTTGTTACATAAGAAAAAAGAGCTGCCAAAGCAACTCTTTTTTGAAGTAAAATACCTGTTTCAACTTCATGGACGGTATTACAAATGACTATTTCTTTTGTCACTTTCCATCACTGCCAGTTCGTGTGGAAAACCCCTGCTAAATCACGTCGTTCATAGGTATGCGCACCAAAATAATCACGTTGTGCTTGCAAAAGGTTAGCATTTGAGATGCCTGTTCGATAACTATCGTAATAAGTAAGTGAAGAGCCTAAACATGGAAACGAGATGCCGGAATTTATTCCCTCACAGACTACCTTTCGCAATCCCGCCTGGTACTTTGCTACCTTTTCAGCGAAATATGGTGAAATCAATAAATTGGCCAGATTTGGCTGCTCTTGATAGGCTTCGCTAATGACGTTTAAAAATTCTGCCCGAATGATGCAGCCGCCGCGGAAAATAAGCGCAATATCCTTCAAAGGCAAATCCCAGCCGTTAAGTTCAGAACTCATTTTATATTGAGTGAAACCTTGCGCGTATGCACAAACCTTTCCCATATATAATGCTTGCCTAATATAGTCAATCCACTCATTTTTATCTAATTTTTGCTGAACGTTCTCAGGCCCTGTTAGAATGTTTTCCGCATGAACCCGTTCTTCTTTTAGAGCGGAAATGTAGCGCGCAAACAAAGACTCTGTAATGATCGATGCTGGTATTCCGTTATCAATCGCTTGCATGCTGGTCCATTTTCCTGTGCCTTTTTGCCCTGCTTTATCGAGAATCACATCGATCAATGGTAAGCCCGTTACTTCATCTTTTTTCCTTAAGATTTCGGCCGTGATTTCGATTAAATAACTTTTCAGTTCGCCTTGATTCCATGTTTCAAAGATGTCAGCAATTACATTAACCTCTAAATGCAATTTTTCTCTTAAAAATGTATATGCTTCGGCGATTAATTGCATATCTGCATACTCAATCCCGTTATGTACCATTTTCACAAAATGACCTGCCCCTTTTGGACCGATATAGGTACAGCAAGGAGCATCATTTACTTTGGCTGCGATTTTTGTCAGGATTGGAGCTACTTTTTCATAGGCGTCCTTATCTCCTCCTGGCATGATTGAAGGTCCTTTTAACGCACCGACTTCCCCACCGGAAATACCAATTCCTACATAACTGAATCCTTTAGATTTCAATTCATCATATCTGCGTTCAGTATCTTCGTAATGGGAGTTACCGCCGTCCATGATAATATCGCCTGATTCAAGATGAGGCAGTAATGAAGTGATCACCGAGTCGATCGCTTTACCCGCTGTCACCATCAGAAAAATCTTTCTTGGCGTTTCCAGAGACTGAACGAAATCTTGGATTTCGTAATACGGATGGATTGACTGACCGTCCAATTCAGCAACAAGCTGATCCGTTAAATCTCTTGTGTAATTATAGACAGCTACTTTTTCTCCTTTATTAGCCATATTTAACGCGATATTACTGCCCATTACCCCTAAACCAATGACACCAATTGTATTGAACATTATTTCTGCTCCTTCTTATGTAAGAATAATAGGCAGTAAATCCCTGCCATAAGTCGGGGATTTACTGCCGGGAAAGCCTATACAAATAAGCTTAGTAATAGAATGAATCCTAATCCAGCTACTGATATGATCGTCTCAAGCAAAGTCCATGTTGCGAATGTTTCTTTCATGCTTAAGCCAAAATACTCTTTAAACATCCAGAAACCAGCATCGTTAACGTGTGAAGCGATTAAACTTCCCGCTCCTGTAGCAAGTACGACCAGAGCAAGGTTAACGTCCGTCTGACCTAACATCGGAATAACCAAACCAGCTGTCGTCAAGGCAGCAACTGTAGCAGATCCCAATGAAATACGCAGGATTGCCGCGATGATCCAGGCAAGCAGGATTGGTGATAATGATGTTCCTTTGAATAATTCAGCTACATAGTCACCTACACCGCCATCGATCAATACTTGTTTGAAGGCTCCTCCGCCCCCAATGATCAAGAGCATCATTCCGATATGCAGGATCGCTGATGTACAAGATTCCATAATATCCTTCATTGGAATCTTTCTTGCCACTCCCATTGAATAGACCGCAAATAATAAGGAAAGCAACATGGAAGTACCGGCTTCACCAATAAAACGGATAGCCGCCAGTAAACCATTATCTTCAAATCCCATCGTTTTTTGCATCAAAGTGATGATTGTAGCAATTGACATTAATATAACCGGAAGTAATGCAGTAAATACACTGATTCCAAATCCAGGTGTTTCTTCAAGTTTAAAAGATTTTTGTTCCCCTAATGAGGCAATGCTGCCTGTTTTCGTAAATGATTCAGGTACTAATCTTTTCGCTATCTTCGTAAATACTGGTCCAGCTAAAATAACGGTTGGAACCGCAATGATGAAGCCGTAAAGTAAAACT
Organism: Peribacillus sp. YIM B13477; assembly: GCF_042787955.1. Taxonomy (NCBI): domain Bacteria; kingdom Bacillati; phylum Bacillota; class Bacilli; order Caryophanales; family Bacillaceae; genus Peribacillus; species Peribacillus sp. YIM B13477. The sequence goes on along the minus strand of NZ_JBHZPD010000010.1, from coordinate 78,319 downwards.
TGACCAATGTCTGCGCCATATTCACCAGCGATGACGGTTGGTCCTGGGTGCGGCGGTAAGAAACCGTGTGTTACGGATAATGCCGCCACCATTGGAATGCCAAGATACAATATCGAAACTTTTAATTCTCTTGAAATCGCAAATACGATTGGAATCAATAATACTAATCCCACTTCAAAAAATAATGCGATACCGATAATGAATGATGCTGCCACGACTGCCCATTGAATATTCTTTTCACCGAATTTCTTAACAAGGGTCATGGCAATGCGTTGCGCTCCGCCCGAATCTGCGATCAACTTACCTAACATCGCCCCAAGTCCAAAGATTAACGCTAAGTGGCCGAGTGTTCCGCCTAATCCAGCTTCAATGGTTTTGACAATTCCGTCAAGCGGCATCCCAAGTGCTAAAGCCACTCCAAACGATACAATGATCAAGGAAATAAAGGTGTTTAATTTTAAGCCCATTATTAAAATTAATAAAGCGACAATTCCTAAAGCGACAATGACTAATGGCATTGTAATCCCCCCATGTCTTTACTTTGCAGCATTTATTAAGTTTCTTTGGTAATTCGCAATCTGTGTATATTCGTTTTCCAATACCCTTGATAGGTTAATGAAAATCGGCAGCAGCTGCCTGTATTCATTTACAGAATCAGCTTTCGGTGTGTGCTTGTGGGTATTGCCAATCATTTCAGAAACCACTTCGAAGGAATCAATTTCCCCAGTTGCATATAACCCTAATATACAAGCACCCAGGCACGAACTTTCGTAGCTTTCTGGAACCACGACTTCCGATTCGAAGATATCGGACATCATTTGCCGCCAAACAGCCGACCTTGCGAAGCCTCCCGTAGCTTGAATTCGGGTCACGGGACCGTCCATGCATTCGGTTAAGGCCAAAAATACGGTGTATAAATTGTAAATGACTCCCTCTAGAGCCGCTCGAATCATATGTTCTTTCTTATGCGACAGCGTTAATCCGAAAAATGAACCCCTTACGTCCGGGTTCCATAATGGTGCACGTTCACCTGCAAGATATGGATGGAATAACAATCCATCAGCGCCCGGTCTTACCCGTTCGGCAATCTTGGTCAAGACTTCATAAGCGTCGATTCCGAGTCTTTTAGCTGTTTCCACCTCGGAAGAAGCAAATTCATCGCGAATCCAGCGAAGGACCATCCCCCCATTGTTTACCGGCCCGCCAATCACCCAATGCTTTTCCGTTAAGGCATAGCAAAAGATTCTTCCTTTTTCGTCTGTTTTCGGTTCGTCAATAATTGTCCGAATCGCACCGCTTGTCCCGATCGTGACAGCGATTTCACCTTTCCGGATAGCGTTTACACCTAGATTTGAAAGGACACCATCACTTGCCCCAATGACAAATGGTGTTTGTGGGTCAATCCCGATCTGTTTGGCTAAATCCGCGTCACAGTTGTTAAAGGTCTTTGTTGTTGGTACGAGTTCAGATAATTGATCACGCGTTACTCCAGCAATTCTTAGGGCTTCCTCATCCCAATCCAAGTTTTTGAGATTCAACATGCCCATGGATGAAGCAAGGGAATAATCGACAACGTATTGATCAAAGAACTTTTTAAAGATATATTCTTTAATCCCGATATACTTTTTAACATTGGTTGCGATCTCGGGGTGATCATTCACGATCCAGGTAATCTTGGATAATGGTGACATCGGGTGAATCGGTGTTCCGGTTCGCTTGTAAACTCCATGCCCATCTAATTCATCCTTTATTTTATGGGCCCAAGCTTCACTGCGATTATCTGCCCAGGTGATGCAAGCGGTTAGCGGCTGGTCGTTTTCATCCATAGCTATAACACTATGCATCGCACTGCTAAATGAAATAAATGATGGTTTTTTATCTGGATGCTGCTTCGTTATATTTGAAAAGGCTTTCAGAACAGCCTGGAAAATCTCCTCAGGGTCTTGTTCCGCCGTTGTCATATCCGGTGTGTAAAGAGGATAGCCAATATTCTCTTGCTGGATGACATCGCCTTTTTTCGTGAATAATACAGCTTTTGTACTTGTTGTACCGATGTCTACTCCTAACATATAGCTAGTCATTTTCTTGTTCGACTCCTTTTGAAAGCATCTGTTGAGCCATCCATAAGTCTTCAACTTTTCCTTGAACATCATCAAAGTTTTCATGTAACGACTTAATCATGATGTCTCGATCTTTTGTTTTGATCGCATCAATATACAGCTGATGATTATTTATGATCCGTGTAAAGTCTTCATACTTTTCTTTAAAACGGCTGCGCATGGATAGAAGAATCAAACTTTCCATTACAGGTTTTAAATTATCCCAGATCATCAGGATGTAGGAATGATCGATGGAGCGAATGATCGTTTCGTGGAATAGAACATCCTGATAGGAAAACTCATCCGCATCCAGGTATTTTATGGACACTTTCATCATTTCCAATATTTTACTAAGTTCCATTACTAATTCATTCGTGTTCATCCTCACTAGACGTTCAAATACAAACGTTTCAATGAGAATACGTACATCATAAATTTCTGCATACTTTTTTTCTGTTAAACCAATGACAACCGCACCCATTCTTTCTAATCGGATGATATTTTCAGAGGCCAGTATTTTTAACGCTTCACGAACGGGTGAGCGGCTTACGCCGAAATCAGCAGCTAATTTATTTTCAGAAAGGATGGCACCGCTTTCAATCATCCCCGAAATAATACGCATTCTAAGCTCGGATGTAACGCGATCGCCAGCTGAAGCTTTTGAAAGCCATTTTACAGGATAAAGAAATTCCTTTGATTCAGCCATAAATTCACCTTCTTATAGAGTTCAAGTACACTTGTATACAAGTATTTTATAATAATAATAATAAATAATGCAAGCTTTTTGAATTCAACCGGATTTTCGCCAATATAATCAAAGTCGAACGTTTTAGAAGTATTTGACTTTAGCGAACGTTGGAATAAAACCTTTTTCATTATAAAAATCCCCGTTCATAAACGTGTACTTTTAATCCACTATTGAACTGAACTAAACAAGACAGAGATTAACCCCCTATTACAAAAAAAAACACCACTTTTCCTTAACAAGGTGGTGTACATTCTATTTTATCCTCTCAAAAACTTACACAAAGTAATTCTATTTTTATTTAAGGGTGGCGTCAGGTAAATATCCTACATGATGTACCGCCAGCATTATACAGAACAACACCATTAATTATCTATATGGTCATTCTACTTTCTGATGGCCCCATGCCTGTCACCTCTTATTCCGATTAAAAGGTACGTTGTACATAGGAGAATAGAAAAATTAACATAGCCTTCCAACCGATAACGATAGCAAATAAAAAGAAAAATCTCTCTTGTACCACAGCATTAATCCAATTTAGCATTCATAACAATGCAGAATACCCCGATCGCTTCAGCATTATCGTCAAAATTGCCCAGGTAAATGTAACCTGATACTCAGAATATACTCTTTGCATCCACTCCCACATAGTTATTCACAATGATTCAATCTCTTTTTTGAACCTGCCCCGTTATTGCCATATGAAAAGAAAAAGGCTGCATATGCAACCTCTGTTATTAATGTAGAGCACCGCTAATTTGAACAGTTAGTAATATGAAGCTTTTTACTAAAGAATTAAGGACACACGCGACTACTTAGTTTTAGTTAAATGTATTTTAATTTCATTGCCAACTTCAAGATTGCAATCTTGACGATCCTTAAATGAAGTTTGAGTTAAATCAAACTCCTTTCATGATACCTTAACTCCTTTTATTAATTCGTCTTTTAATTTCATAGGCTCAGCTAATTCAATGCTCCAAGGCACTTTTTGCATACCATGTACCTTTTAGTCAACCAACTCTTCCACTCTATGTCCACTTATGTAATAATTTGTGTATGACAAATTGGCAATCACTGTTAAATCAATGGTTGCACATCGTTTATCATATTTAAAGTAGTTTTAAGTTATCTCTGTTCGAGGCAAATTAGACTAATCGATTTTTATAAACCAAAAACCAGTCAAGAACACGAAAGTTTTAGGGTGTATAAACTCTGAACCTTAAGACAAAAATGATACTTGAAAGGTTGGGAGATTATATTAAAGAGCAGATAATGGTGATGTTTTCACTTAAAGTAGGCGTCCAGTAGAGGAAACGCTACTACGGCTATTCTGGCTGCAATCCTAGGGGGAAAAAAATTGAATACCGAACAAAGAATACTTCGCGCCTCCATTGGCGTTACTATCTTCGTTGCTTGCTTTGGGATCATTTTCGGCCTGCTATCAGGTTCGTTCTCTATCACCTTTGATGGGTTCTATTCTCTGACCGATGCAATCATGAGCGTCTTGGCGCTCATTGTCTCAAAGTTGATTACCTCGTCCACTGCACCGAATAGGCAGAATGGTAAATTGAGTGAACGCTTCACAATGGGATTTTGGCACTTGGAGCCAATCGTCCTTGGTCTCAACGGTGTCATGCTCATGGGGGCGGCCGTTTATGCATTGATTAATGCAATTGGTAGTCTTATGACGGGCGGCCGCAATCTCGAGTTCGGGTTCGCCATCGTCTATGCCGTTGTGACGATGATTGCATGCTGTTCCATGGCGATTTTAGAAACACGCTTAAACAAGACACTTAGCTCGGATTTTGTTGCCCTTGACGCTAAGGCCTGGATGATGACCGGTGGCATAACCGCTGCGCTCTTGATCGCGTTTTGCATCGGATACGCTTTTGAAGGAACGAATTTGGAATGGCTTACACCCTATATTGATCCGGCAGTACTTGTACTGATCTGTTTAGTAATTATTCCGCTGCCGATTTCAACGGTAAAGCGGGCCTTGGCGGATGTCCTGCTGATCACCCCTCAATCACTCAAGCAGCATGTGGACGAGGTCGCACAGGACTTTGTGAAGCGCTACGACTTCGTTTCTTACCGAGCTTACGTCGCAAAGGTTGGCCGGGGAAAACAAATTGAACTATACTTTATTGTGCCTGGCGGGTGGCCGGCTAAATGCCTTGAAGAGTGGGACGCAATCCGTGATGAAATCGGTAATGCCATCGGCGAGGAAAGTACTGATCGATGGTTAACAATTGTGTTCACGACCGATGTTGAATGGGCGGACTAAAAATAGGGTAGTGAAGTGAGCAGGCGAGCCTGGCGATATGCTCGTACGGCGGCAGAATGTTTGTTTAAAGAGCCACGGGCCTCATGTGGATTAGGGGTAACCACCAGCAAAAACGCGTCTTTTTTTCAACTAACTGCCCCGATAGTTGCATAAAAAATGCTGCCTTAAAGACTGCTTCAATCATCGGCTAACGCATTACAGAATCGCACCAAATACTTGAATAAACATTTTACTTATCTTAGCTGTAACATGTTTAGTTTCTAATTTATGCTCCATCTTTCTATTAATATAGGAATGTCAAAAAAACAAAGATAAAGGTAGAGCTAAAGATAATCCAACGGTAATATGAGATAAAAGACAAATCCATATTTATAAATACCAAGAAAACAGCACATGAGATTAAAAAATCAACTGCAAAAAAGGCCGATATCGTGTTAGTGAATAATAATTCCATTTATAAACCTAAATCAAGTCCATTATCCTCTTTAAAAACCCAGCTATCTTCACATGAGTAGAATAGCTGGGTTTCTTTATTATATACGTCCAAGCACTAAGCTATTTCGTGCAGCTTCTACTACTTCGGTGGTAATCGATGTAAGTAAGGGTGATTGATTTCGAGGATGCTTAAAATGCTTTTGAGCTTTTATCTTTCCTCGTTAATAAATCATTCTTTGTCAGTAAGGTATTTAATTTTTCTGAACTTAGGAGCATTGCTACAACAAAAACAGCAATACAAAATGGAAAGATTCCTATTGTTGAATGTGATGCAATGAAGCCAAGAAGAGGTGGTATGAAAGTACTACCTGTATAAGCAACAGCCATTTGATAGCCCATAATTGTCTGGGAATGCTTCTTCCCGAAACGTGTTGGAGTTTCATGCAACATACACGGAAATATCGGTGCTAATCCTAGTCCAACCATAATAAAACCTACAAGCGAAAAAGTGGAAGGCAATGGTAGGAATAGAAGCGTGGCACCAGCTAATGCTATTATTTGCCCCATCCGAATGAGAGTACGGTTACTCATTTTAAAGGTAATGAAGCCTGTAATAAATCTCCCCATTGTTATCCCTGCGTAATATAAGGAAACCCATTGTGCAGCAACCGATACGGGTAACTCCTTGACATTTACCAGAAAGCTACTTCCCCAAAGACCCACTGTTGATTCAACCCCACAATAAAACAAGAAGGAGATCAGAGCCAGTTTAACTCCTTTAATTTGTAAAGGTTTTACATGTTTAGCATCTTCATTATAAAATACACCTTTTGAATCTTCCTGCGCTTCATTTATTGTTATATTGCTTTCCTTTTTCACTCTATTCCATAAGGGCAAAGTGAAGAGAAGGATTACAGTTAACATGAACTGAATTCCAGAGATTGCAAGATATCCATTTCTCCAAGAATTTTGTTCTGAGATAAACTGAGCCATAATGATAGGACCAAAAGCAGCTCCGACTCCCCAAAAACAATGTAACCAACTCATATGGTGTGCCTTATACTGTGTAGCAACATAATCGTTTAATCCTGCATCAACAGATCCTGCACCTAATCCAAGTGGTATGGCACATACAATTAACCAAACAAGCGATGGAGCAAAATGAAATCCCAACAAAGCACCAGCAGTCAGTAAGCAACTGACAAATGTGACATTGCCAGTTCCAAACCGTTTAAGTACCATTCCGCTAGCTAAACTGGAAATAATTGTACCACCAGCTATCGTCATAAAAAGTAATCCAGCAGTCTCAAGCGGGGCTCCATAGTCCAACTGCATCACAGGCCACGCTACCCCCAACAATGAATCAGGTAAGCCTAAGCTAATAAAAGCTAAATAAATGATGACTAAAAGGAATGTTGTCATATTCAAACCTCGCCTTTAATTATTTGGTACTCAATTGCACTTTCCAATTTATTTTACTTGCTTGTTCCATTCATCATGAGATCAGGTCCAAGACTTTGTAATCCATATAAACAATCCACACATTGAAGATGTTCTGACGGGAGATATTTTGAGCTACCTATAGCAATTTTGTCTAATATTCCTTTATCAACTTCATCGTTACAAAAAATGATGGAATGCGGGTTAATGATAGCTACAAACGAGGCCACACTTGCTAATGCATCAATCTCATAATGCTCACAGATAGTTACTTTTTAGGTCCACTCGATTTTCCGAAACTTTCATAAAGTTCTAATAATCATACTAGGACGAACCAGACCTTGTCCTTATAAATAATGAACACAGTAAGGGATTTTAAAACTTTTTACAAAATTTCTTTCTCCCCCCTCTTTGTTGTTTCCCGTTGAGTAGAAATAAAATTTAATACATGGCGTTTTCCGGGTGCTTCCTGAATAGCCCCTTTTACGGAAGCAGTCAGTGCTCCACTTGCATTTGCAAAAGTAAGTAATCGTTGATGATTTTCACTCACTCTTTCACATAGATTTTCATTAGTTACTTCAAGTGACACTAGTTCGGATAAGAAACCTCCGATAAATGCATCACCTGCCCCTGTTGTATCCGAAACAATTACTTTAAATCCTTTGTCTTCATATACCTCTCCATTTTTCAAATAAATATTTGCGCCATCGCTTCCTTTTGTATATACGACTACTTTCACGTTACCGACAAAAAGGGATTCAATCGCTTCTTTTTCCGTATGAATATTTGTTATAAAATATAATTCTTCATCAGATACTTTTACAATATCCGCTAGAGGCAAGAAGTTTAGTATGGTACTCCGACAGCTTTCTTCATCTGGCCATAAAGGAAGCCTGACATTAGGGTCAAAACTTACAATTCCACCTATTTTATTAAATCTGTCTATCACTTTTATATGGGTTTGTTTCATTGGACTTTCAACTAAATCCACTGAGCAAAAGTGAAGAAGATCTCCTTGATTAAACCACTCTGACTTCACCTCATCTGGTGAAAGTAATAAATCAGCTGCATTCTTTCGGTAAAAATTAAAACTTCTTTCTCCGAAAATATCTACAGATACAAATGCTAATCCAGTTTCACCTTCATCACTTCGAATAATATAGGAAGTGTCTACATCATTTCCTCGAAGCACGCCCTCTAAATAATCACCAAAATTATCATTAGCTATCTTGGTCAGCATGACGGAATTCCCACCGTATTTTGCAATTGCAATCGCAACGTTCATAGGAGCTCCACCGGCAACACGTTCAAAACCAGTAACCTCTTTTAAAGATTTTTCTTTTTGAATCGGAATAAAATCGATTAATGTCTCACCAATACAAAAAACCTTTTTCAATGTCTTCACCCCTAAACAAGGAACAAGTGTGTAGACACTTGTTCCTTGTTATTTTATTTCCAGATATCTTGCAGGTTCCAATAGGTTATTTCCTTGACTTGTACATCACCCTTCTCAGCAAATAACTCAATTCCTAGTCTATCTTCATTCGGATAGATTCGACTTGTCATGGTCGTTTGTCCATCGTTCGCAAAGATTTCAATGGAAGATCGATCAATAAATACACGCAGGGAAAGCTCTTTATTTGTCTCAAGCATTGTGCTTCTAATACCATCTTCCACTTTTCCTGACTTGGAGCAATCAAGTGTTAGTTGTTGTTTTTCTAAGTGATACGTTAATACGGTTTCTTCTTGGTTAACTCCACGAATCTTTAGACCTACAGATTGAGCACTACAATTAGTTAAGTCAAACACTGCTTTCACTTCAAGTAAATCCTCTTTCGTTTCTATCAAATAGCTTTCAGAAATGGATTGATTTGTACACTCAATGTGTTCAGAATCTCGTAATAAGATTAATTCCTCAACAGGATTCATTAAAATCTTGTTATGATACCCTAGCGTTATTTCGCGTGGTAATGTTAAGGCTCCACACCATCCATCTGCTTTAGTTGGCATGTTTGACTCCCACATATCCATCCAACCAATCGCAATTCGACGACCCTTATCATCTAACAGTGTTTGAACTGCATAAAAATCATGTCCATTATCCAGTTCAGTAAATGATCCATGAACAAACTCGTTTGTTTCGTAATTATAATCTCCAACCAAATAACCTGTTTGGAATAGATTATTATATAAATCTCCATTTGATTTAATACCTTGAGGAGAGATCATTAAAATATATTTTCCGCCTAGTTCAAAGAAGTCTGGGCATTCCCACATATATCCAAGGGATCCATCATTTTGTGCAAGAACGCCAATGTATTCCCAATTCAGTAGATCAGAAGAACGGTATAAAATAACTCTTCCGACATTCTCCTTCGTCGAATTTCCTAAAACCATGTACCAGGTATCATTGTGCCTCCACACCTTTGGATCACGGAAGTGATGTGCACTATCTACTGGTGGTTTAGCAATAACAGGATTTTCTCCAACTTTCTCAAATGATATTCCATCCGTACTGACCGCAATATTTTGATTTTGATGGAAGAGATCTTTTTCCTTGTCTGTATAGTGATGTCCTGTATAGATCAGGGTTAGTTCACCATCATTATCAACGGCACTTCCTGAGAAACATCCATCTGTGTCACAAGCATCCCCGGGAGCTAAAGCAACAGGCAAATGCTCCCAATGAACGAGATCTTTACTTTTTACATGGCCCCAATGCATAGGTCCCCAATTTGCATCATATGGATGGCATTGATAAAATGCATGATATTCCCCTTTATACTGCACGAAACCGTTCGGGTCATTCATCCAGTTAGCTGGAGCCATGATATGGTAACCTAATCGATAACGATCATTTATTTTTTTCTTGGCATTCTTCAGTGCCTCTTCAGCCTGTTTAATTCTATTAATTGTTAACATCTTAACATCCTCCTATATTATCTTTCGTAACCTTTCCAGATTGCCATTTAAGCCTTTTCTTTTTTTAGAACCTTTTAAAGTAAAAATTGAAATAATGGTAAAACAAAACACCATGATTCCCATGATGAGATAGGTATTACGAAATCCTACACTGTCATATAATCCACCTGCAAGTGGTGAAAGAATGGATGCACCAACCTGAGATGCAAATTGGAAACCAACTAGATAAAGCACAGAAGATAGACGGGTATCGAAATTCGCTGCTAAATATTTAAAAATAGCAATAAGCATAATAGGCAATTCAAGGGCATGAATTAATTTCATCGAAGAAATTCCGATTGGTCCAACAACAATGCCAGAACCGATGATTCGGAAGGCCATTAAAAATCCTGCTAGAATTAAACTATTCTTTACACCAAACTTATTTACGATAAACGGAGCAAGAAACATCATTCCGGCCTCTAAAAATACTTGGAACGAGTTTAGATATCCGAATACTTGATTGCCTAACGATTCAGTCGGAAATAATGAGGCGTAATAAAGAGGGAATTGCTGATCATAAACACTGTAGACGCATGTCACCCCAATAATGTACATCATGAAAAACCAGAAATCTTTTAATAAAAAAAGTTGTCCAACGTCTCTTAATTTAATAGAATCGGCTCTATTCATCTCTTGATCCGTCATTTCTATTTTCACAGACATAATAATGGCCACTAATATGATCGCTGAAACAGATGCAACCCAGAAATTGATATTTGGATTAATATTAAACAGCTGTCCTGCAAAAAATGTAGCTGCCGCCCACCCTAGAGATCCCCACATTCTCGATTTTCCATATTCGAAATCATATTTACGGCTAATCTTCTCAATATATGATTCAATCGCTCCAATACCAGCTAGAAAAGCTACGGCTAAATAGATTCCTCCAACAATCGCGCCCCAAAAGACATTGTGTTTTAATAATGGTCCATAGATGAAAATATAAAATGGTCCTACAAATACGAGTAGCAAACTAATGAAAGATAATATTTTTTTCTTTAAACCTATTTTGTCAGATATATAACCATATAGTGGCTGCATACATAAGGCGAAGATAGCGTTTACAGAAAAGATAATACCTGTAGCTGCCCCACTTAAATTTATTTCTTGTCCTAACCAAATGGAAAATAAAGAGTAACTTGAAGACCAAGTAAAAAAGAAAAAGAAAAAATACGCACTTAACTTCCAATACAGAATTTTTGAAACTTCCAATTTAATTGCTCCTTTTACTAGACATGTGAAAAGAAATGAATCACTAGTTAACGATATGAAAAAGAAGAATCAGAAATGTGAATTTAAGTCCATACATGGTTGTTAATGATGATACACTCTCTATTTAATGCCTGTACCTGAACCACCAATCCCCTCTAAAATAAAACGTTGAGCCACAATATAGATAATAATCAATGGAACGGTGGATATCGTCAGAACAGCCATGACTTGGTTAGTATAAACCGGATCTGTACTATTAATTGCTGTAATCGCTACTTGGATCGGAAATTTCGACTTGTCTGTCAAGACCATCAGAGGCCAGATGTAGTCATTCCAACTTCCGATAAAAGCCAATGTCCCAACAGTGGCAACGGCCGGTTTGGACATCGGCAGCATGATCCGCCAGAACACTTGCCATGTATTTGCCCCATCCAATTTAGCCGATTCAATAATCTCTTTTGGAATAGCCATAAAAAAGTTCCGGAACAAATAGATATTGAATGCCCCTGCCAACGCTGGCAAAATAACCGCAAGACGTGTATCCACTAATCCAATGCTATGAATAATGGTAAATTGAGAGATTAAGATGGTTTCAAATGGCACGATCAAAATAGCCAATAAAAGTCCAAACAGCACTTTTTTTCCACTAAAATTAAGTTTAGCAAATGCATAGCCAGCCATCCCATTGATAATTATGGAACCAACTGCTACACACAAACCATAAAACAAACTGTTGCCGATATAACCTAGTAAATGAAACCGTAACAGAACTTGCTTATAGGATACAAACCAGTCTGATGGATGAAATGATGGCAGAAAAGCCTTAATGTTACTCATATCGTTATAAATTTCCGCTTCTGGTTTCATCGAGGATGCAACCATCCAAAACAGCGGAAAAATAAATAGCACCGCGAGCAAAACCAGGCATATGTATTCTAAAATTGTTAGAGGCCCGAATTTCCGTCTCATCAATCTTCATCCTCCTTCACCAGTTTACGCTGCGTAATCGTAACCAATCCGATAATCGTCCCAAACAAGAGAGCAATTGAACTGGCATAACCAACCATACGGTCCGTAAAACCAGTTTGATAAATATAATAGACAACCGTCATGGTGGAATTCACTGGTCCGCCTTGCGTCATAACCATTGGTTGAACCAACAGCTTGAATGCGCCAATTAATGTGGTAATAAATATAAAAATTGAAGTTGGTTTCAACAAAGGTAACGTAATGTACATGAAACGTTGCCATTTATTTATTCCGTCTAACTGTGCCGCCTCATAAACATCACCGGGGATATTCTGCAGTCCTGCTAGAAAAATCAGCATCTGAAAGCCAGCTCCTTGCCAAGCTGAAACCACGACAATTGTAAATATCGCCTGCTTGGGACTTGTCAAAAACGGTTGCGCTGAAATGCCGAAGTATGTGAGTAGGTTATTAATAATCCCTTCATTTGGATTCAACAAATACAACCATAGAACAGAGATAACGACAAGTGACATGACAACTGGACTAAAGTAAGCTACTTTAAAAAACGTGTTTGCTTTACGTTGTTTATTTAACAAGAGGGCAAGCCCAAGAGCTGCCCCTATCTGTAACGGAATCACCCAAACGACAAATTCCAGTGTGTTCACCAAGCTTTTCAGAAAAATTGGGTCTTGGAATAGATTGATGAAATTGTCCAATCCGACAAATTTACGCATATCTGGTGTCAATAAATAGTAATCCGTAAACGAATAATAGACTGACATAATAGACGGAATAACAAGGAACATCGATAAAAGTAACAACGCCGGTCCCAAAAACGTATATGCTACTACATTTTCTTTCCACCGAGTTTTATTCTTGGTTCTTTCCTCTGGTCTCAGAAATGTATAGACACTCCTATTTTCTTTCCATCCAATTTTACTCATAGCTCCTCCTTCTAATTGGCCTTATCGATAGCTGATTGCATTTCTTTCGCATGTGTATCCAATACTTTTTGGATATCTTTATTCTGATCATAGAAGCTGATGTCATCGATTGTTTGTTGGAAAGCACGCGTTACTTGCGGATAAGCCGGTGTAACGGGTCTTGCGTGTCCTGTTTCTTTCAATTGTTTCAAGAAGACATTCATTTGATCTGAGAACTCTTTTGCCATCACTTTTTCAGAAGAGTATCGGACTGGCAGTGCTGCAATCGTACGGCTCAGTTCCACATTCGAATCTTTGTTTGTCATCCAATCGACTAATTTTGCAGCCCATTCTTTATTTTCGGACGTTTGTGTCATCGCAAATTGCCAACTACCTGAAGGAGAAACTAGTTTCTTTGTTTTTGGTGATACAGGATATGGGATAACGCCATAATCTACATTTTGGTAGTTTGTTTTCATATCAGTTACAGTCCATACTCCACTAATCTTCATTGGATATTTTTCCGTTTCAAACGCTTGTTTGACTGGTGTTCGTGTCGTATAACCTTCTTTCAACATAGTTTGAATAAATGTCAACGCTTCAACAGTAGGTTTTTTATTGAAGACACCTTCTGCCTTCTTTCCATCTTTCGAGATGATATCCCCATCAGCTGACCAGACAAACGGAGTTAGCGCATACGTCAACATTTCGTCTTTCGACTGTAATTGCATATCAATAGCTGGTTTGTCGTATTTATCTTTCAACGTTTTACAAAGAGCAAGGAATTGGTCCCATGTCCATGGATTATCAACTGTTGGCAGCGTATTCAAATCGACGCCCGCCTCTTGTAACATCCTTTTATTGTAGTAAATCCCAACAGATGATTCACTAACACCAATTGCATACAGCTTGTCTTTATAAGTTCCTTGTTGCTTAATACTTGGCAGCAAATCCTCTTGATCTTTTACATACTCATCCAATGGTGCAATGACACCAGATTTCGCGTAAGCAGCTGTATTGGGACCGTCCAAAGTAATAACATCCGGCAACGTGCTGGTTGTAAGGGCCGCGTTTACTTTGTCTTCATAACCACCGCCATTTCCGCTACGTGGAATAAATTCAATTTTAGCTTTGATATTGTCAGGAGCATAATTCTTATTGAAGGCTTCTACCCGTTTTTTATACACTTTTCCTTCTTCATTTTCATCAGATATGTGCACCCACATCGTAATCGTCTTTTTACCATCACTATTTACGCTTTCGCTTTTGCTGCAGCCCACCGCAGCAAACATCAGTAATAAAGATATACTTACAAGTAGCCATTTCTTCATACCTTTCACTCCCTCCTCATATCTTTTAAAAACTTATAAAAGCGCTTTCAACAGTAGTTTATGTCAACCGGTTACATATGTCAACCGGTTGACAGTCTTTTTTTTGAAAAGTCAGATATTAAATTCATGGAAGTCTCTAACTCTTGCACCTAGTAGTGCTTTTCTCTAAAATAGGTGCGTGATCAGACTAATCTGAAATTATTTTATTATAGGGTTTTCCTAGTAGGTGACAGTTTATGATATGCTATTAAACAGTTAATTATGGATTTTCATTTTTATAACCTTCGCTCTTTATAAAATATTGATGCCAATGTTTAATAACTCTGTGAACCAACTCAAAAAGTCTCAGTTTCCAGTCAATGGACAAAAACATGAAAACTTCATTTTAAATAATAATGGATGTTTCTTAATGAGGTAGGAGGACATGAAATGAAGCCTAACATTCACGATGTGGCAAAAATAGCAGGTGTTTCATCAACAACAGTTTCCCGTGTATTAAATAACCGCGGTTACATAAGTGAAAAAACAAAAGAAAAAGTTTATAAAGCGATGGAAGAGATTAATTATTTTCCAAACGATTTAGCCCGTTCTTTATTTAATAAACGAACTAATTTAATAGGACTAATTATCCCAAACTCAAGTAACCCATTTTACGGTGAACTTACCTTTCATATTGAAAGTATCTGTGCTTCATTAGGCTATAAATTGTTACTTTGTAACAGCTTAAACCGCATAGATAAAGAAGAAAAATATTTAGAGATGCTCATACGTAATCAAGTAGATGGAGTAGTCGTTGTGACATATAACCGAGGTATACTAAATTATGAGAAGCAGAATCTTTCTGTCGTGGCAATTGACCACTACTTATCGAAAAACATCCCTGTTGTTGGCTCTGACAATTATAGCGGAGGGAAAAAAGCTACAGAATTATTAATAATGAAAGGCTGTCAGTATATCGTTCATATAAATGGACCAATTGAGCTGCAAACACCAGCAAACTTAAGAAGAAAAGCGTATGAGGATGTTATGAAGGAACAGGGTAGACTTCCAATTACATATGAAGTTTCACCCCTTCAAATTCATAAAGAAGTTATCTCTAAGCTTTTTGATGAACATCCAGAAGTAGATGGGATCTTTGCAAGTGATGATTTAATCGCGGCATCTGTTATAGCTGAATCTAAAAAACGAGGAAAAGAGATACCAACGCAATTAAAAGTTGTCGGTTATGATGGAACAGAAGCAGTTCAAGTTTTACTGCCAGAATTGACAACCATACAACAACCAATTGATTTAATTGCCAAGTCAGCAATTGATATTTTATTAAAACAAATTGAAGGTGAATTTAACAATTTTCCGTTAGAGACATATCTGCCTGTTAAACTTTTAGAAGGTGGAACGACTTAATTTATTGTATTTATATGATAGTTTTGAGGTGTCAAAACCGATTTTGTTGCCAATGCAAAGACGAATAGAAAATTATTGTAGATTCGCTCTAAATAGATGGGTATATAAAATAAACTGTTTTAATTGGGGAGTCAGTTCACGTACTTTGTCTGATAATGTGTACTTTTAAAAAATATATGTAAAACCCCTTAGGTCTCAAGGGGCGATCCCTATTAAAGAATCGCTCCCTATAATTGAATAAGTCGTATCAATGATTGTATAAATAATTAGAAAAACTACTATCCTCCAATTATTGAATTTCACGTCTTTAAATCACCCCAAATAAGCATTAAATACCATCATTTTTGATTTATGGTGTAATCAATATGTAAGAAAGGCATGCCAAAGATTCGCATTTTGTGATGGGCTGTGAGTATTCCAGCAATTGTTTCATTAATTAAAAAGTGCTCGGATAATGGAAGCTTGAAAAGCGCTTTGCCAGCTGCTAAATAAATACCAGAGTCACTTTCTCCCTCGCTCGAAAGAATAAGAGAGCCATCGATAGCGTCAAGCTGTAAAATACCAATCATTGACGAATAAGGAAGAGGAAGTGCTATATTCATATACGTCCTGCCCTCCGTTTTATGCTGAGAATAAATGGCCACAAATACGGTATTCTCCTTCACCTGGCGAATCCATGCGCGTGGATTTTCCCTCCCATCTAGCGTTTGATCAACAGCACGTATTATATATGTCATTTCAGTACGTTTACTTGAGATGGGCAGGTTCAATTGCTGTTGTTTTGCACTTATCAATTTATAGCACACCGCAAACGGTTTAAACCAAGTTGCCCATTTTACAGAAGCAAATAACCGATACTGATCTGTATTCTCATAAAAATGGACGATTGTTTTTGGTAAAGTTTTGATATCAACAAAATCACTTAGCTCATCAACTAGTCCTGGGTGTTGCTTGCCTGCTCCTTTTAACGCACCTCGAATTTGGCTCACTGGGAAATTCCAGACATCCTGCTTCGTTTTAGGAGGCACAAGCACCCAACCGAGTACGCCTAACATGCCAAAAATCAAACAGTTAAATAAGCCATGAAATTTCAGCATGAAATCAATACTAACAAACCAAAGTCCAAACGAATTATTTGTTGCATAAAGCAATGAAAATAAGATTGTGATGCCAAGTGCACTGAATGATAGCCGTATCAATATCGTCTGCAAGTGTGAAAGGAAGCGTGTTCGGTATGCAAGTAAGATTAAGGTGTAAATGGCAAATATGTATAGCAACACAGAGATGAATTCCAGTAACGGCGAAAATGAAATGCCAATGGCGACGAGTATGGGACCCGATAAAATAATTGGCACAATTAATCGATACCATGTTGAATCGTGTAAGCGTCCAAAAAACCCAAGAGATATGGGCAATAAGAAGGCAGAGTAATGAAAATGAATAGCTGTTAACCAAGTGATTAGTGGACTAAAACCTGTATCAATTCCCGCAATATAAGCAAAGAACCATAGTCCGCCTACAAATAAATACATCATCCCGATATCAATCGATATTTCTGCCCAGTTTGTAAAACCACGCTGAAAAAACCGTTTTAGCCCATAACACGCCACAAAAAAGGTTAAAATCATATAAATGAAAGCGAGTACCATCTGTCCTGTACTTGCTGGGATAACTTGCAATAAAAAGATGGAGAGCATAGCAATCCAATTTAAAATAATATGTTTCCTCTTTGTTTCTAATAGTAGCTGGAGCATAAGTGGCACGAAAATCAACTGTGCAGCTGTCAGCATTAACAAATAGGGTTCAGATGTCAAAATACTGCTTGCTATGAAAAAGAACACACCTGCAATGGTGATTGAACTAAACAGTCTGCTCCTTAAATTCGCCTTCATAAGCCATCAGCCTTCCTACGATTCGGTTTCGTATATCGACTTGAATCGTAAATACTTCTCGGGCATCATCATACCCTTCCTCAACGGTCACAACTCCTTCTAATAACCGAAGAATTGGAAACTCTAGGTTACCTATAACGATACGTTGAGGCCCAGAGCGAATGTTTATGCGCCCTTCAGGTGTCACCGTAAACTTTAAATCCGAATAAAATAAGCTCGGCTCCCCTAAATAATCCTTCACAATACCACGCTTCGTATCAACCGTCATATATGCATTAAAATGCCGAGTAATCTCTTCAAAATAAAAAGTACGCTCCCAATATATTTCTGCCTCACCAGTCGGCAATGATCTACAGGTATTTTTGATTGAAAACGGCACATCCTTCCCGTTTTCGGGAAAAAGAAATTTCCAGCGTGTTGCTAATTTAAAAAAGGGTTTTAGCCAGAAAGCTCCCGTTTCAATCTTTGACATCATTCCGACCCCATTAAACGGTTTATCAATTGGTAGGGCATAACGCTCTTGTAGCTTAGGATGAAGTCTTTGAAAATCCTCACCTAAGAGGTCCTGGTAGATTGTCATTATGATTCACCCTTTCTCGTACGCTTGCAACTTGTTGCCGATGGCAAATCAGTTGCGAGTAAGAAGCTAATAATGGAAAGAACCCACAGACTAGCATTAAATGTAATAGGGTTAAACGGGTGTAATGAGAATGAAGGACTAGCGATCAAGGCGCTAATGGTCAATACTGGAAAAGCAATCATCTGCAGAACAAGTAAATGTCTTTTCTTACGATAAAGTAGCCATACCACTGCAAATAAAATCTCGAGAAAGCCTATTATCCCTACACCCTTTACAGCAGCAGTCCCCTCCAAGGAAGTTAAACTAGATAGCATCGATACTTCCTCAGGATGTTTGGCAATCATCTTCGGTATTAGCCCATGATAAAGCCAAACAAAGAAAAAGAGCATTGTTACTATAGTGTTAATAATGAAACGTACATACTGTGATCGTGGCGATTCCCCCTTTTCAATCCAGCGTTTTAGCACATCAAAGCTTAGAGCTGTTGCCCACCCCATGATTGGCCGAAAAAAGATGTCTAAAAGCCGTCCAAATAAACCATAACGTACATCATAGTCATATTGGGTGAGAAATGTGGTTCCGTTATCTGCCGGAATATACTGCCAATATCCTTTACCTTCACAAATTGGCGAAATTTTTTGATCGGTACCAAAGTGAAGAGAAGATGTCTTTGAACCATCCTTCTTATTATGCGTACCGATACTTTTACCCCAGCCAGCGACTTTTACCCAACATCCCAATTTCGTTTCATATAAAAAGGATTGCGGATCATCTTCTGATTTTTTCGGTAAATAGGTAATAGAAGAAAAACGCAAATCCCATTGTTCATGTAGTTCAGGCTTTTGAGTCATACGCCATACTTCTTCTATAGTTGCCTGAATTGGAATTTCCACATAGATCGGTTTGTTTTTCATAAATGTCACCTCCATTAATAAAGTAACATAAGTTTCAATACACAATGTTAGAATTTATGAAATCGCTGTAAGAGTGATAGAGTTTGAAAGACACTCTAAGAACTTATTTTATTGCTCAATTATCTGGCCCAATTGCTGAACAGAGGTTAAACAGCACTCTCTAACTATCCTGCCCTGTTCGTACAATTGGTTACTCGATGTACTTCCACCTCTTTATCCTACTATTAATTCAATCAAGCTCCACCCTCTTTCGAGGTGTAGCTTTTAAATGAAGTTTAATCAAAAATATCTCGCAAACCCACATTTTACGATAAATAAAAAGAATCTATTTTGAAAAAAGATTGATCAAAATAGATTACTATTCAGAATATTCCAGTTCAATTTTTATAAAATATTTTAATCAATTTCAGTGTATCTAAAGTTTATTCTGCCTTCTCGAATTGAATGTGCCAGCTTTCCCGGATGGGTTGATGGACAGAAGCATTAGCTGAAATATTTGCCGATTTAGCCATCAGTGCACCTCCTCGATCATCCATCCTGCAAGATCGGACGGACCGGCCGACTTCTTATTGTTGGCGGAGCCGTCACGTGGACGAAGCATGCCGCCAACGAGACGAAGTCCCTGTTTCCTCGTCATGAACCGTCCGATCTGCGTACCTATATAATTCTGTGTACCCGGAACGACATACAGCTTCCCGTCCTTCAATGCCCGAAGCGCAACTTCCACTACCCGCTCCGGTGTGTCTTTCTTACCGACGGCGGCTTCTTCCTTGCCTACGACGTTAAAGAAGCCGGTGTCCGTCGCTCCGGGACAAAGCGTGAAAAATTGGACTCCACTGTTGCGGTTTTCCCACCACAAGGCTTGGGTAAACGACAAGACGAAGGCTTTCGTTGCTCCGTATACGGCCATAAAGGGAAGGGGCTGAAATCCGGCGGTCGATGCGACATTGATAACGGCCCCGGAGTTTCTACACAACATATCCGGCAAGAACAAGTGCGTCATATCTACAACAGCGGCAACATTGAGCATGACTTCCTCATGCTGGCGCACGCCTGACACTTGTTCAAACAAACCGTGCGTGGCAAAACCTGCGTTGTTGACCAGCAATTCGATCTCTAAATTCAGAAGTTGACATTGCCGATATAACTCGCCTGGCGCGCCCTCTTTGCCAAGATCGGTAGGAATCACCTCGACCTTGACGCCGTATTTCTTTCTAAGCTCCGATGCCAGGTTCTCCAGCTTGTTTTTCGATCGGGCTACGAGTACAAGGTCCCCACCCTCTTTGGCCAATTGTCGGGCGAATTGCTCTCCGATGCCGGATGAAGCTCCCGTGACAAGCGCCCAATTTCCTTTTATGTTCATTGTGAAACACTCCTATCCACTTTTTTATAATTAGGAAACAGTGTTACTTTTTCCTTAAAAATAATTCCTGACTCTCATAAGAGTCAAGAATTATGATGCGTTTCGGTAACACTGTTTCTAATTGAAATCATTGTAACTAAGCTTTTTAAGAAAGTCAACATCGTTTTTTGAATCGTTGATTTTTGGCATCCCTTGCAACATTGACAACGCTCCGACAATTATATTAAAATTCCTGTTAAGAGCTGGAAACAATGTTTCTTATTAAAAATGTATTAATTGAGAGTGATAGCGATGACAGACCAAAATAATTCCTTCGATGCAAATACGCAAAAGTTGGAAACGTATCAGGAGGCTCGCTTGAAAAATATTGAAAATCTTCGAAAGCTCGTCGTCGATGCTGCGGCAACGATTTTGTACGATGAGGGTCCTGAAGCTGTGACGGTGCGTAAAGTTGCGCAGAAGATGGATTGCTCAACCAAAATCATATACAACCTGTTTGTCAATAAAGATGGACTGGCTCAGCAGCTTTATCTCGACGGCTGCAAGCTTCTCGCCAACGAATTCGAGAGAACGCCGCGCGCTGACGATCCGATGCAGCAGCTGATTAATTTAGGCGAAACCTTCTGGCAATTCGGACAGCGATACTCCGGTTATTACAAGCTGATGTTCGGAGGAGCCTTCGCGGATTTCAAACCAGACGAGGAGAGCATACACGGCACCGTAACAGCCATGCGGCAATTATTGACGGTAATTGGTAATGCGCAAGAGCAGGGACTGATTACCGGTCCGTATGACACGGAAACCGTCGTCCGTATCTTCTGGGCGTCGCTCCACGGTGTTATCCATCTTTACATGTGCGGACATTTTGGTGATGTGCAGTCCGCACATGCCGTTTACGAGCAAACGTTGTCTTTGGTTGTCGGTTCGTTATTTTCGAGTTGATGCTTCTAGAGAGGGAAAAGCACCTTAGGGTGTCTTTTCTCTATTTTTAACACGTCGCAACTTTATTTCAAAACGACACGAGGGTATTTTTAATACAAGCAACCTTGATAAATGAATAAATAGAAAGGGCATGTTTTGAAAAAGATTAATCAAAACATGCCCTTATACTATTTAATTGGATTCTTCTTTTATAAAAAAGATTGAACATTTTTATGTTCCTTAATCAACTAACGCACCCGTTATTTCTATAAAAGTAATTCTTATTAAAGAATCGCACCCTTTAACGGAACAACTCTATTGCCACTCAAAAATCCCCTTGAACCATTTTGAATTTCAGATGCACTTTATCTCTTGGACATAAAAATACCCCTCTAGAGGATATTATCTAAAGGGGTAAAATGATGCAACTTTATTATAAACATCGTGACTTTATTTCAAAGACACATCATTTTCCCTTTAATTCAGCTAAATAGTGCCTTACGGCATTTTCAACTAGTTCATAAACCGTCCTATCATGAATGATTGCTTGTATTTTTAGTTCCTTCATAAGTTCGACATCCATATCGAATGAAGAACGTTTTCTTATTACGTTGGTTCGTTCTATGGTTGGTGCTGATTGTTCGTTCGCCTGTTTGACCTGTTCTTTACCACGTTTTATGCCAACGTTAGAACGTTGGTTGGTATCTTTAGGTTCTTTATTTACATTAGTTGAAACGTTCGCCTTCTCTTTTCCTGCTGTTGCAAAGTCATAAATAAGCTGCTCTTGTACCGTTTCCTCGTCACCATCACCAACAAAATACCAGCCTTTTTCGCCTGAATTTCTATACTCATAACCAGCTTTATTCAAAGCTTTTCTTAGTGATTTTTCTGAAAGATGAACATCAGCCCTTTTGACAATATTCGCTGGTGTATCAGTTATAATTAACTCCAGGATTTTACCGATTTTCATTTAGTACGCTCACGGGAAAACCAATACTTTGTTTTGATATTTCGATAAGTCCCAATGTCTTTGATCAGCTCGGCAATAAGATCATAACCGCAATATGTGTGCCTCAGCGTGCTAAATTCATCCAATGTGACATAATCATCACTCTTTAATTCAACGTGACACTCTCCACAACAAATCCCCATATCCAACACCTCCAAAAAGTATATTAATATATTCGTCAAAACTTGGTGGCCATCCTTCTTTCGTACAAAAAACAGGTCTATTGACGGTCCTTTAATGTTTGTTAGTTTTTCAAAATTATCTAGACCTAATTATAAAAAACCTTAATAAATAAAGGAGAGTACATATTAGCCATGTATAATATGTACTCTCCTTTTTTCTTTTAGTGAACTAGCGCACCCGTTAGTTCATTAAAAAAAGGAGGCCATCCTTTTGGACAGCCCCATTTCCGCTAATTATAAAATTTCTAGTAGAGCTCATCATTATATTGGTTACTTCAGAATGTTACCATCTATACTTCAGAGTAGGTATCTCCAAAATGAATTGGCTTTCAATCTTTGAAAACTATGAGAATACTGCAATTTTACGTGCGATAGATTCTGTTAAACGAGATGCTACTTTTGGAACAGCCCATTTAATAATTGGTGTTAACACCGCACCAGATAATCCGCCTGCATGGATTTCCACCGTACAAGTCATTATTGTTTTACCATTAACATCTTCTGCAGTAAAGTGACCGCTTCCTGTAAAGTTATCTGATAAACCTTTTAGTTCAAACTTAATGTTTGAAGGTTCATTCCATTCGGTAATATCTACCTGCGCTTGTATTGTTTTTTTAATACCTTTCACACTACCTTCAAATGTCCAAATAGATTGCTTGTCATTTATGATTTCATGTTCTTTATAGGCTGGTACTGTCGTTGCCCATTTTTCGAGATCACTGACATAATCCCAAACTGCTTGTACATCCACTGGAACTACTACAGTATGCGTTCCCATTGCCACTATGATCCCCACCTTCACTATGTATGAATTGTAACTTTTCATTTCTACAAAATAATTATTACATAAAAAAGCATAAACTTACATCTCTAATTATCATAGCTTCCCTTCTTCTAATTCTCCAATTATTTGTAGAATCAAAATTTTCCAATCCTACAAAATCCGGCCCTTTAATGGAATAACAGGACAAGCGTTTTTAACCGACCTTAATGTCACTTAACAGTATTCCTTCTTTAACTATCCTGCCCCGTTAGTGCCATAAGAAAAAGAGCTGCCGAAGCAACCCCTTGCTGAAGTAAAGCGTTGTATTTATGTGCGAAAAGTGTTAGTTCACTAGAGATGATAGGATTCATAAAAAAACACCATCCTTTCTCGTTAACTTCTTACGATAAGCATAGCGTTTTTTCATTTTTAAAGGTATTGTTTAAACTTAGCTTGATGGGCATGTGGTAGGACCCCTAATTTCACTAATCAAACCATTAAGATAGTATGAGGATTATGTTTATAGAGCCTATACATATGAGAATTTATTCTTATATTAAAGTGCACTAAATTCATATAAATTACTTATGTGTGTGGTCATCTTGTGGTCAGTGGTCAATTTGTTATCACCTAAAAAATGAAGTTTGAATAATCGGGGCAACTCATTAATACTCTTCCAAAGGTTGCCCCACAAAAATATCCTGTAAAGAATTACATTATTTAAAAGTATATAATATCCAGTTAGAATTGGTTCCCTTAACAATTTTACCATCTAACTTTACCACTCTTCTAACTTCCATAAGAATGTCTTAGTTGTTTTTTACGCATCCTTCTTTAAAGATTGTTTTTCATCGGCTCCCCAGCATTCTACATTCTTTAGACCAGGAATGTTAGAAACATGAAAGACAGGGTTTCTGCCTGCTTTCTTCTGTTTCATGTAATCACCCAATGCGGCAATAGCAATCTTGCCAAGTAACACAATCGCAATCAAGTTAATGATGGCCATAATGCCCATGAATACGTCGGCTAAGCTCCAAACGGTTGCAAGCTGGGCTAATGAGCCAAACATAACCATGCCAATTACTGCGATACGGTAAATAACTAACCATGTTTTATTTTTACTAATAAATTCAATGTTCGATTCACCATAGTAGTAGTTGCCGACAATAGAGCTGAACGCAAACAGCAAAATGATAATGGCGACAAAAATAGTGGCCCAGGATCCCATTTCAGAACTTAGCGCTGACTGTGTAAGAATGATACCGTCAGATTCGGATGATTTATAAACGCCTGACAATAAAATAATAAATGCTGTACAGCTGCAAATCACAAGTGTATCGACGAACACGCCAAGCGCCTGGATAAGCCCTTGCTTAACAGGGTGGCTCACATCTGCAGTTGCTGCAGCGTTTGGCGCACTACCCATACCAGCTTCGTTAGAGAAAAGACCTCGTTTTATCCCATACATCATTGCGGCTCCAAGTCCTCCGCCGACAGCTTCATTTAAACCAAACGCATTGCTGAAAATAAGTGAGAACACGGTAGGAAGTTCCCCGAAATTTTTTGCAACGATATAGATTGCAATAAGGATGTACATACCAGCCATAGGTGGGACCACCCATTCGGCAAATTTCGCAATTCGTTTAATACCGCCAAAGATAATAACCGCAGTTACAGCAGTAATGATAAGGCCTGTCCATACCGGATCGAATCCAAATGCATTGTTAAAAGCGCTCGTTATCGTATTCGCTTGTACAGAGTTAAACGCAAGACCGAATGTTATGGTGATGATAATTGCAAAGAGAACACCCATCCAGCGGGCTTTCAATGCTTTTTCCATATAATAAGCCGGTCCGCCCCGGAATATATTTGTATCTTTATCCCTAACTTTATAAATTTGCGCCAGTGTCGCTTCTACGAAAGCGGTTGCAGAACCGATAAGGGCAATTAACCACATCCAGAAAACAGAGCCCGGCCCACCGACTGTAATCGCCAGAGCTACACCTGCCAGGTTGCCCGTACCTACACGGGAAGCTGTGCTTATACAGAATGCCTGAAATGATGAGACACCTTTCTTTTCAGAAGAAGATGCTGCTCCCTCCCCTAACAGGCGGAACATTTCACCGAACATGCGGAATTGGACAAACTTTGTCCTTAATGTGAAGTAAAGCCCGATACCAATAAGCATAATAATGAGTACATAACTCCAAAGAAAATTACTAAAGTCTGTTGTAAGCCAGTTGATAACATCCTTCATTTTACAATCCTCCTATACATCAATAAATGTATCAATCTATTTCAAATGCCAAAAATGAGGCAAAAGATCCTTGAAGTGTTTGCCATAATTCATTTAGAAAATACTTAAATCCCATTTTTCCCCAATGTGCCTTAGTAACATTACACCTGCATGACTATTTCCATATTCATCAATAGCCGGTCCATAAATACCGATACCACATCCATTTGGAAAAGGTACTTCTTGCCGGCTCCTTGGGGGTACGAGCGCCATAATACCTCCAGATACACCACTCTTTGCTGGTATTCCGACAAAAGCGGCAAATTTGCCAGAAGCATTATACATTCCACACGTGAGCATTAAACTTTTCGTTAATCTAGCTACTTCTTTCGGAATAATTTGTTCATTGCGGAGAGGATGGTATTCATCATGAGCAAGAATTAACGCAATCATCGCGATGTCTTCTGCATTTACCTCGATCGCACATTGCTTCAGATAAATCTCTAAGGCTTCCTCAACCTCTACTTCTAAAAAGCCCGTCTCTTTTAGATAGTAGGCTAACGCTCTATTTCGATGAGCCGTTTGCCACTCAGATTGGAAAACGGCTTCATTAATCGTTGGCCGTTTCCCACAATGCTTTCTATTATTGTGCAAAGAGATTCTACTTTATTTTTGTGGTGACTCCCCAGGAAGAAGGGAAGCTACCGTAATCGCTCCAGCGTTGATCATCGGGTTAAATGGCTTCCCTGGTTTATGCATTTCTAAACGAATAATCGAGTTAAAGGGGTCTCCTGTCGGTTCAACATCTACTCGTTCTAATACATAAGAAATACCACGGCCCAGACAGGCAGCGATAAAGCTGATCACTTTTGAGATGCTTTGCAAAGTAAAAGAGACGTGCCAATCGCCAGATTTTATTACCGTTCCACCAGGCCCTATGATGCAAATGCCTAAGTCAAAGGGATTTGCTTTTTCCAGCGCAGGAATATAGGCTGCACATTGTCCTTCACCGCTAAAGGAACGGTAATGCGTGACCCATTCATCCAGGCAATCCATCTGCAGGTCGCGTAATTGACGTTTTTCCTCTTGTATCATCCTTTGAAGCATCAAGGTTTAACCTCGCTTTCTATAGTTTTTATTTCGGTGGAAGGATCGCAAAAGAGATATCCGGACATACTCCAGAAAACTTTTCGTGTCGCTTTGCATACTGTCTATGGATTTCTACGTTTCCAACTATTTGAAAGCGCTTCCATACCTGTTATTGATAATGATATAATTCGAACTACAGAATCAGACGAAAAACTACAAAAAATACAGGCAATTTTTTTGCAGCGTTTTTTTTAAAAGAACCGATTCCTCATATAAATTGGAAATGAGCATCAACATATGTTCATTCTGTTTTCTAATTTGTCGTTCCCTCGACTGTGCTTCATACAGTTTTATCATATTGAAAAAGCTGAGAACAATAAAGCTGTGAGAAATCGCGATAATGATCATTCCGTTTAGTGCCGCTAACGTAATTGTTGTTCCCAATACAATATATTGCGCGATTAACTCCACCAAGTTCGGACAAAATTTCAATGGTAATGCCAATCAATCCGATAATCAAAGGCCGGTTGTAAAAACGGTTGACTTTTGCCACATAAAAAATACAAGAAAACGTAAAATAAAAGAAAAAACTAGAAAAATGGGCTTGAAAAGAAGGTGTCCAATCAAAATTATTCTGTGCAATCACGTCTATTAGAATACGAAATCCGACAACAGATATATTGAATTTAGCCATTAAACAACCAAATTTCAGTAAAGAAGAGAAATCAAGTGGTTTTATTTATTTGGGGATTTTATATTCAAAAATAAAGGAATATAAATTAACTTCAGATTACTACCATCAAGGCCTTGAACTAATGATAAATGAGAATTTTAAATACCATAACAATTTAAAACAAGCCATTGAAGCATTAATAATAAATGAGGACATCGAAAGGGCAAAATTTTGGTTAACTAATCTTATTCAACGTCAAAGTTATGATAAAAAATTTAAGAAACTTGCTGTTTTAGAAAAGAAAGTACAGTAATCCTTATTCAGCTAACGGGTGCCATTATGTAGTAATGAAAAAAGCACAATTTCTCAGCATTAAAATTGGGAAATTGCGCTTTTTATATTGGAATTTCGCTTTATGTTATAAATCCGCATTTTCCTGATGTTACCCCATACCCATCAAGTTAAAGTTTTGTAGTACCCCCAGAACGAAATTTTGGATTTTCTTGTAACTTATTAGCTCAATTTATTGTTTTGGGGGTGACCTATTTTCTTGGCTTGATGGGCATGTGGTGGTACCCCTAAAAAGTAAAAAAGCCCAGCCCATTACAGGCTAAGCAGGTTTACCGCGAAATCAATTATTGCTATAACTAGCCCTAAGTTACGATTTAACGCTTGTTTTACACAACCAAGTTGAAAACCTTTTTTACGCACAATTGTAGCTTCGAAACAAATTTTGATCAAATTAATACAAAAAACCTTGATAAATGAACAAATAGAAAGGCATGTTTTGAAAAAAGATTAATCAAAACATGCCCTTATAATATATAATTGGATTATTCTTTTATAAAAAAGATTGATCATTTTTGTGTTCCTTAATCAACTAACGCACCCGTCAGTTCTATAAGAAAACAGTCTTTTTTATTGCGAGATAAGGTATTTTTCTTTGAAAATTGGACATAATTCACTCCATACATCGAATTTATTACCATCGAAATCAAAGAAAACGAAATTCCTTCCAGAATGTCCTCTATTTTCAATTACACCAACTCTAATCTGTTTATCGCTAAAATCTCTATGTATAGCTTCTAAAGCATTTAATCCATTAACTTCAAAAGTTATAGAAAAACGCTCAACACCGTAAATATCATAGAAATTTGAGCTTTGATCTTCTTTAGATTTAACAAGGAAAATACTTTGGTTCGCAAAATTAAGAATTGCTTTGTCTTCGTCTTTATAGCTTAACTCTGCCCCCAATTTGTTTACATACCATTCAGAAGAAAGTTCTACATTTGAAACTGGGATATAAGTAGTTCCAACCCTTAATAATTTTTTATTCACCCTGTTTTCCTCCTTTAATTACTTGAATAAACTCATTCTCCACTTATATTTCTTTCCCCTTTTAATTATCCATAATTACCCTTTTATATATACAACTATCCTGCTCCGTTAGTTCTATAATGAATACCTTAAAGAATTTCGTATAGACCCAAAACAACACACATTAATCCTCCGAAAATAAATAAAACTTTAAGAAACCAATAATTAACTGTTTGTGGTAAGGGCGTTATATATTTGATGTGTTCAAAAAATTTGCTATTATCAAACCGAAAACGAGTCGTATAAATCAAACCAGTCCAGGTTGCGATAATGCCAAATATAGTTGTAAATATAGACCAAAAAAAGTCTTTGTCCACTCTATTAACCCCACCTAACTTAAAATTCTTTCTTTTATACGGGTTTACCTCTAAGTTCCACAAGAAAACAAAGATTTAAGAAGCATCCTAGGCCTAGTGAGTATTCAAATATTTTAAAAATTTCTGCTTGAGATTACTGGTGTATACGGCTGCTCTATTGAACTTTCAGTGAAGAATGGATATCTGATGACGAGTTTTTTGTCACCGAATCTGAAATTCATGGAATAATAATAAACTGTGTCATCAAAAAGAACTTCGAATAAAAAAAACATAGGGAGATTTTAGTCTTCCTATGTTTTAAATCATATTATTTATCTGTTTGTTTTTGCTTCTTTTTCAAATACTCCGCACGGATTTTTTCAAGTTGCTGCTTTTTATCAAATTTGGCAGGCATATGTTTTTCATGAAACTTTGTCACAGCTACCTTACCTTTGGTATCCAATTGATATTTTCCCACATTGTTCACCTACTTTTCTTGTCTTTAAAGAGAATCTATTCAACCAATATAATATACCTTATTTTACTGAAGTAAACCTTATTACTTTTTTAGTGTACCGCTAACTTTGCATATATCAGTAAAAACATTAAAAACTTAGTAATTCATCGCCAAATGGTATTCATTTCATTGTTATAATTAACATAAAATGCTTTGACATTCTGATAAGCCTCAATAATTCTATTTCTTGTTTGTTCAGCTCTTTTCTAAAGATCCAATTGTTCGGTAAATAAGGTTTAAAATATTAAATCAATCTAAGTCTACTCCATCTTTAAATGGTTCTTAATGCTAATAACCATTACGTTCTCGATGATTTCAAATTTAGGTCTCTGAGGAGAAATATTGTTTTTTGCAGAGTCCTTTTCTACTTGTTTAAAAAAATCTACATCCCCAATATTTTTCTCCAAAAAATCACGCTTTATTATTAACTTTTACCCTAATTAAATGACAAGGCCATGTGGTGGAAAAAGGAAAAACCTTGTTGAACGAACAGGTGTGTTAGCTGAATATAGTTCACAGTACCTGTTCAAGTCCTGATTTCACAATAAAATGCCAGCCTTTTCTTTTTCTTATGGAACTAAAGAGCCAGGTTAGTTTAACAAGGTAATATTTGGATTAAGATAGATATAAGTAGAAATTTTACACTTCTATTTTAAATCGAAGCTGATGAGGAAGCAGCTGCTTGATCAGCCTTCACACAATCAATTGCAACAACAAGTGCAATAATAATCGTTTCCATCTCTTCATCTATTATTTGAACCTTGTAGCTATCGCCCCAAGTGAACCACTCCTTGCACACTTTACCTACGATTTGACCATGCTGTAAAACTTGAAAATCCATATCCCACCAATTACCATGTACTTCAATGCCTGCCGCATCAATTGTATATCGTGCTTTAAAGAAGGAAAATTCCTTCTTTATTGTTAATACCTCTCGGCCATTCACCTCAACCAAAAACTTTGGTAAAAAGCTGAACACCTTTTTCGTAATGAGTGCTACTTCATCTCTTGCTGTATTCATAATGGAGAAAGTCTTTGGAACTTGCATAAAACTTCCTTCCACGTAATATATATCCTTCTCCTGCTGATCCTTTACTGTAAATTTCCCACTAAGACTGAATACCTTCTGTTTAATATAAAGCTGCCTCATACTAATGCCTCCCAACCTTAAGCCTTTACATTACTTACGATTAAAATGGGCATTGGTTCCAATCTTATGCATTAAATTCCAAATAAATACACGTCTTTACTGGAAAAATGCTTTTCTGTTCAGGAACCAAAACCATCAAAGAAGAATACGGCATATTCCCTCCCTTTAATGCCACGTGTTGACCGTTAGCTAGATCATTGAAATACGTTTCAAATCCAACTGTCGCAATAGGAATCGTCATATCTGCGAAAACTTGGTAAGCATGAATCATATCCATGCTTCTTTTACTTACGATTTCTTTACCTCCAAACTTTCCATTCTGTAGCTGCATAATCATGTACTTTGACATGTCTTCTCCAGTGGACAAAATGCTTCCTTGTGGTGCATCTGTTAGACCATGCGCCACTTGTTGGAACAGGATCAGTGGGCCCGTAATGTGTAGCCATTCTCTTGGTAAGATCAGACGTAAAACGTATACTTGTAGGCTCCATGCCTAATGGTTTGAAAATTTTCTTTTCCATATATCGTGAGAAAGATGAGCCCATAACATTCTCCACTGCATATCCTGCGAGTGCAAATGCGAAGTTGTCATACGTATAAGCTTCACCGGGCGGCCGTACCACCGTCGGCATATGTTTAAAGAAAAACTCCTTCATCGGGATATCTTGATTAACGTATTCTGGTCCGGTAATTGTAGTGATATCGGGAAAATCCACGCCGCTGGTATGGGTCAGCATATCAAAAGGGGTTTTCCTGTTTTATTGGGTATTTTCAATCCACCGGGATATTGTTGTACATCTTGATCTAGTTTACGCTTTCCTTTATCGGCTTGTTGCATCACGGCCAAGTCAGTAAAAGTTTTCGAGACTGAAGCAATTTGGAAGACCGTTTCCTTATTGACGGGAATCTTCTTTTCTTTATCTGCAACCTTTATTGATGACGACCTTTCCATCATGGACGACGACAAAACTTGAACCGTTTACATTGTCCTCCTTCATTTTTTCCTCAAATAACGGATCAGCAAAAGATTCTATTTCTTTTGCATTATTGGGGCTTTCGCCATTTGGACATCGGTCGTGGATGTCGGTGGTTTTGATTCTCCAACTTCTAATGATTGTGGGGAACACGCAGAAATCATGCTAGTGGAAGTGAGAAGAATTGTGAGACTGTGTATTGATTGCTTTTTTTATTTTCGGACTCTCCTTTGTTTGATTGAAAATTTCTTGTCAGCACAACGAGCAGTCAGCTCTTCAGCTGTATAAACCGAGTGTAGCAAGCGGAAAGTCATAGTAGCTAGTGACCTTTCGTCATCTTCATGCATGACATAAAAAATAGAGCGTAGAACGGTTAGTTTCATTGTCATGATCTATAAATCATGACACTTTGACACTACCGTATGTGACAGGCGAAAAGTTAGAATCGAAGAGCGGCTCATAACTTATTAGAAAGAGGAGGAGAAATTCTAATGACGAAAGAAGCAGCTCAAAAAAGTTTGCAAGATTTCTACTTTTTGTTGTTTACCTTCGGATCCGGATTGTTTTACTTTTGCTTCTATTTGGCCAGCATTACATTTGCACTCGTGATGACAGTTATTTTCGTAGGTATTCCCTTGTTAGCGAGTGTGTTGCGGACAACTCACACGTTTGTCCAGTATGAACGTATTCAGACGAAGGTTTATACGGATATATCGATAGAGCCAATCCTACCAAGGACAAAAAGTGGAGATGATAAATGGATTGAAGCGAAAGAAGCAATTCTTAATAATAACAATTGGAGGGCTATTTTTTGGCTCATGCAGAAGTTTCTAATTGGGGTAATTAGTCTCATATGTGCCGTTATATTGTACGTAGCTCCGCTTGTATTTATCGTTACACCGTTACTTTTTCAATATCTTGAGATATATTTATTAGGAATAACCGTGAATTCATGGAAGGAATCCATATGTGTCATGATCGTTGGGGGTATTCTCTCCTGGATACGTATTTGTATTGGAAACAGTTTAGTTCAAATGATTGGAAAGTACACGATTTCCATGTTCAAAGCTATTAAGGGGTGATAATTTGTTTGGGATTTTGAAACAATGGTTTTGGTTTGACTGGGTATTACTTTGTATACGTTTTGTCATCTGGCTCTCAATGATGTTAACTACTATCCAACACCAAGACCATTTGACTGTGCCACTTTGGATCATCATTCTTTGGGAAGTGGCCTCATTTTCAGTACCTTGGATTTGTTTAATGTTCAGTTATCGCTATTATCTGTTTACTGAGATAGTTTTGTTTGGTGGAGTTTGCTTCTACTTAATCTTATTATTCCCAGCGGCTTATCTAGCTTTTTTAATGCCGACTTTCATGATCGCGGCTAATAGTGCCCATAAATCATACCGTTGGTCGGGTTCTATCACAATTGTTCTGTTTCCGTTTCTCATTGCAATATTTTCCCGTGAAATAGATGTATGGGTGATTATCCTACAAATGGGTCTGGCCTTTGCAATGGGATTTTCCTTTCGTTTACTCGTTGTTAATTACCGTAACAATGAAATTATTCGTAACCAGAAGCATGTATTGGAACAGTATTTATCCCAGATTGAACGAATTACTTTGCTAGAGGAGCGTGATAGACTCTCAAAAGATTTGCACGATACGATGGGACATTCCTATACCTCAATCATTATGGGGATGGAAACATTACGTAAGGAATTAAAGACAAAAGATGGGGAACAAAAACTTGACTCATTATTGAAGTTGGCCCGTAACAGTATGGCAGAAGTGAGAACGTATTTACATCAAATGGATTCACAACAAGAATCACTTCCGCTAATTGTTACCTTGAAACAATTAGCGGAAGAGTTCCAGAAACATGCAAAAGTAAATGTACGCACTCGAATAATAGGGGAAGAGTACACGGTCCCCAAACAAGTGAAAATGACATTATATCGGAGCTTGCAAGAAGCACTGACTAATGCTGTACGACACGGACAATCCACCGAAATCATTGTGTCACTGCATTTTGAGCCGCAACAGACGAGATTGGATGTGCAAGATAATGGCTGCGGAGTGGAGGAATGGAAAGATGGCTTCGGGTTAACTGCGATGAAAGAACGTACGGCACAATTACAAGGTAGAGTCACTATATACTCCGAAAAAGGCGTGGGGACGCTCATCTCATGTGTGTTACCTAAACTGGAGCAATTATCCAACGAACGAATCCGCTTGTGTATCGTCGATGATCATTCGTTTATTCGAGAAAGTCTCTATACAATCTTGGATGAACAGAAGGACTTGCAGGTAGTGGGCATGGCTGAAGATGGAGAGCAAGCTGTAGAATTGTGTGGAAGGCTGAATCCAGATTTGGTATTAATGGATTTGGAGATGCCCAATCTGGATGGGATTCGTGCCACCAAAATAATCAAGGATAAATGGCCTGACATTCGTGTCCTCATCCTTTCAACGTTTCAGGATATAGAAAGGGCGAAGGAAATCATACGAAGCGGCGCTGACGGCTATTTGCTAAAATCCATAGAGTCACGTGAACTAGCTGAATCGATTCGCCTCGTCTATCGGGGAGCCACTATGATTGACCAAGATTTGTTCCATAGAATGTGGGATGGAAATGATGAGGCAGAGCCAGCCGGATTGAAGTTAGATGGAAAAGAGTATGGCTTAACGAAACGCGAACTAGAGGTTTTGAATCTTTTGTCTCAAGGAATTCGTTATAAAACAATTGCTTCGGAACTTTACTTATCAAACGGCACTGTAAGAAATTACGCTTCCACTCTCTATGACAAATTGGGAGTCAAAAATCGAGAAGAAGCCGTGCAAAAGGCAAGAGATACAGGATTACTTTCATAAGAGGATTACTTTCATCTGCTAGGGGTGTGTGAACGTTCAAGGTTTCAGGGGACCACATGTCAAAAATATTGTGATGGGCGATTTTATAGCTTCTATAAATAAAATTTTTAAGTAATTCATGTTTAATTTTCAATGAATCATATAATGACAATCATATAAAACCCAACATAATCGATCTTATTTTGGGTTTTATAATGTAGCATAAGAAAAAGCGATCCTTCTTAATACAGAATTGCAGGACATTTGAATTAAGTATTTGGATTGGGTCATAAACTCCTCGATTCATCTGCTTTTAACCTATAGACCAGATCGATATAATCCTCTTTTGAAAGGGAACCTTTGGTTCTCCACTTATGCATTACTTTATAGTGAACTTACAAAATAGTTTTCCAAATCCCTTCTCGGAAACCCTGTTTCTTTGCCATTTCAGCAATAGAAAGACCTTCTATCAGTATTGGTCATTTTCCTTCTGATTAACTTTTAGCTAATTATAGATTGATTTATAATCATAGTGGATTTGATAAACTACTTTCCCTTCTTTTTTATAATTTTCTTCCGTTTAAACATCTTGTGATAAAGTTAGATACATTGAAAATAAAAAAAGTACACTTTTCAAGGTTACCTTCAACACCGATATAAAACCTTCCCTTATAGTTATAGTTCATTTTTATTGTGTCGGGTTCTATTTATTTTATGTCCCTTAATTAAATAGAATAGCCTTCTGCAACTAACCTGCCCCTTTAGTTCCATAAGAAACTTCTATGGCGGCGAATGGGGCGTTCTCCCTTCCTGGATGGGAATAATTAGGGACTTAGGACGCTTTGGGCGTACTCAAAGACCTCTTCAAAGTAATTCGCGATATACATGTCGCGGATTTTTTGCGTTTTTCCTTCCTTGACCCGAAGAATCTTGTTTTGTTTGCCTTTAAGGTCCAGGATCTGCTTCGTGGTGAGCTTGAGTAGGTCCCTAACACGTAGGCCGGTCTCACAGCCTATACAACAAACAGGATGTAATCGCGCTCCGAACAATGGCGCTTCAGCGCCCATTTCATATCTTCTAACTGCTGCTGATCCCGGATCGGCTGCACATTTTTTTGTTGTGTCATCATCATCGACCTCCCCTTCTTCAAACCCTTATGTACCAATGATTTAAATGTACGATAATTTCACAAAATCATACATTTCTAACTTTTAGGCATTCATTTTAACTTATGAAAACATAGATTTTTCATTTTTACTAGATATATGGAAGGATTTAACCAGGCTAATGATTATTTAAGAAATACATAGCTATTAAAGATAGGATTATGGGAACCTTTCCCCCACTTTCCCGACCACAAAAACCCTTAACTTCATCCTCTTTATGGATGAAGTTAAAGGTATACATATATATAACAACTATTTTAAAACTGAGATGGAATCAACATTCACCTCCGTTGAAGTTTTACGGGCAACAGGATCTGCCTGACCAGTCCATTCAATAGATAATACGTGCTTACCTGCAGTTAGTCCTGTTTTACTGAAGATTTCTTCTTTATACTTAGGAGTAGCAGCATGCAAGCTATAATTTGCTGATTTTCCGTCCAATGTCACTTTTACAATTCCTTGTTTGTCATTTTTTATAGCTTTATAGGATATTCCTGTACCATTAAACACAATTTTCACAGTTGAACCGGTTTGGTTTGTACTTGTGTATGAGCTTGCCGACGCACTTCCATCGGATATTTTATTCCATGTTCCTTCATATCCAAAATATTTACTTGTATTTTCATATGTTCCTGCTCCAATGCCTTCTGTAACAGAAAGAGTGTATTTTCCAGCTCCACTAAAAGCGTGGGCATTCAAATAATATGTGCCTGTTTTAGGAGCTGTAAAAGTAAAGGACTCCTTGGATGAATTTGTAATTTCTGAATGTGCTACAATGCCGTTGCTCGAATTTACAGTCTTTGTAGTGTCGTTATACAAATATAAATCAAAGTCCGTCCCGGAATCACCAGTTAGTGTAGCCTTCACCTTTTCCCCTTTTAATAGTTTAATAGAATAAACATCATTTTTATCTTTACTTGCATCAAGTGAAGTACTGATACTCCCTCCCTTCCAAGCAATACCAGGGATATCAGAATCTACCTCGAAATTAACAGCTTTCCCTGCATTCACAAGTCCTCCCGTACCAACTTTTCCTGTTAATGAAGACAGCTTTGTAGTGGTTCTCAAGATGGCATCCTTGATTTGAATGGGAGTATACGATGAACGTGCGCTTTTTACTAACGCTGCTACTCCTGTAACATGCGGGGTAGCCATGGATGTTCCATCAAGATATTCATAAGCCGTAGAATAGTCGCCTTCCACACTTGGGGTTGTACTTAAAATACTTTCACCAGGAGCAGCGACATCTACGCTTTTTGCACCGTAGTTAGAAAAACCTGAAAGATTTCCTGTATTGTTAATAGAGGCTACAGAAAGAATGTTAGGCAAATCATAAGCAGCAGGATACATTGGACTTGTATCCGAGTTCTCTGCAAAGTTACCTGCCGCAGCTATAAATAAGGTGCCTGAGTTTTTAATAGCATCCTTTAATGCTTGTGAATGTTCTCCTCCACCCCATGAGTTATTCAAAATCTTTACACCTTTTGCCTTAGCATATTCAATGGCAACAATCGCATCAGATTCGTACCCTCCATATGGTCCGAGAAACTTGAGAGGCATAATTTTCACATTTGGAGCAATACCGGTAACTCCAATTTTATTTGCTTTTGCAGCTATTGTTCCTGCAACATGAGTTCCGTGGAAGTCTTCCTCTCCTCGAATGAACAATTTATTATTTTTATCATAAAAATTCCAGCCGTTTACATCGTCTATATATCCATTTTTATCATTATCGATTCCATCGTTAGGGATTTCTTCAGTGTTTACCCAAATTCTATCTTTTAATTCTGGGTGATTAATTTCGATTCCTGTATCAATCACTCCAATAACAAGAGAGGAACTGCCCTTTGTATTAGCCCATGCTGCTTCCGTATTTATATCAATACCTTTTTTACCAACTCGTCCTAATATTTCCTGTCCAGTATTTTTAAGTCCCCATAGTTCGCTATATAGGGGATCTGTAACTGCTGTCGGTTGATATACATAGTTTGGCTCTACATACTCAACATTAGAAGAAGCGTTAAGTTCTTTTAACACATCTGCCATCTTTTTATTTTTGGAAAATTTCATTACATGTGTTCCTTCTTTATTCAATTCTTTTGCATTTGTTAAACCTAAAGTAGTGCTCAGGGATCCTAGACTTTTTATGGAGTAATTCTTTTTAAATTTTACGATAACCTCATTTTCTTTATACTTCTTTGGTTTGTTATTATTAAAATAAGTAAGGATTTCCCTTTTTTTAACTTCGCTACTATCTACTTTTATTATCTCCTCTTGTATGTTTCCTTCTACCTTTTTCTCATGTTTAACAACTTGAGGAGTATTCGCAGAAGTGGCAGCAAATGTTGTTGTCCCCCCAAATAATAATCCTACAGCCCCGCATATACCTATTATCTTTTTTGATATTCTCATTCTCTAATCTCCCTCAGCTTTTTTGTTTTCATGATAATAATTTGGTAAGAACAAAAACCTCCAATATCCATTTATTAGATATGTAATTCTTTTGCCAAAAAAGGATCAAATTCAGTATTTTTTTAGTTTGAAAAATAGAAAATAACTAAACTTTTCCTTACTTGGTATTTTCTAACAACTAACCACAAGTTTAATAGATGTGAGTTAAATATTCAAGTATTCATTTAGAAAAAAATGTATATTAATAAGGTGAATGACTAAATAGAAAGGGCATGTTTTGAAAAAAGATTAATTAAAACATGCCCTAATACTATTTAATTGGATTATTCTTTTATAAAAAAGATTGGTCATTTTTGTGTTCCTTCATCAACTAACGCACCTGTTAGCCATCCATGAAGCGCAAAAATCGGCGATTCACCACAAAAAATGAAAATGGTTAGGTAGTGTCAATACTGATACTGACCTTAATCCAGTCAACCCTAATCCATAGACTAATTATTTACGCTCTCCTCTTTTTTTTAACGATTGAGGAGGGTCTTCTGCCATTTTTCATTTTTAAAGGAACTTATTTTCATGGTAGTTCCATAAAAAAAAGTTGCCTTAAGACAGCTCCGGTCTTCAGCTAACGCCCCTGTTCGTTCATTAAGAAAAGCGATTCTCATCGGAAAAACTTTATCTACGTGAATTTCTATGGCCGGAATGTCAAAATCCATCAATTATTGGTGTTGGTAAGTT
The DNA here is from genome assembly GCF_042787955.1 of Peribacillus sp. YIM B13477. Taxonomy (NCBI): domain Bacteria; kingdom Bacillati; phylum Bacillota; class Bacilli; order Caryophanales; family Bacillaceae; genus Peribacillus; species Peribacillus sp. YIM B13477. The sequence goes on along the minus strand of NZ_JBHZPD010000010.1, from coordinate 39,408 downwards.
TGATTAAAAGTTTTCTGTAAACCCCAAGCTATGGCTAATAAAAGGAATCAAAATGGTTTTCTTTCCTTTTAAATGGACTCTCCATTTTATAAAAAAGTTTAATCAAAACTCATTTAGAAATCTTTGATTGAAAAGATAAAGTATCACAACTTTATACAAAACCTCGCATCTATCTTCAAACATCGCAATTTTATTTTAAAGACCCAATTACCAATGTCGGATTCCCAAGAAGATTAATAATAAATACCAAGTAAAATTTTAAGAAAAATTTAATATTTACCCCACTTTTTATTTTAGAAGTTTTTCCTATCCTATATACAAGTTACTTTATGGAGGAGAATAAAAATGAAAAAGTGGGGATTTTATTGGTTTTTGCATTAGCTTTTATTCTTAAGATATTACCGGTATCCCAAGATAAAGTGGAGGATCAAATCTGAAAAAATTTCGGAGATGATAGCATAGTGTAAAGTAGGTTAAAGCATAGGTTATTAATATGAAAATGAATTAGGAATTGAGGGTTTATATGGAAAAATCAAAAAAACTATCAAAAAAAATAACTGCTGGCTTGTTGGCCGTATATTTATTTGCATTAACATGGATTATAGTCTTTAAAATGCAATTTTCATTCCAAGGCTTGCCGGATTTTAGGGAAATCAACTTAATCCCTTTTGCTGGTTCAGCTAATGTTAATAACCAAATAGATTTTAATGAAATAATCTATAATGTACTTGCATTTATCCCATTTGGAATTTATATCAGTATGCTAAAATCAAATTGGTCTTTCTTGAAAAGGATTACAGTAATAGCAGGAGTTAGTTTGCTATTTGAAGGAATGCAATTCATCTTTGCTATAGGAGCTAGCGATATAACTGACTTTATGGGAAATACATTAGGTGGAATTATTGGAGTTGGAGTTTATAGTGTATTTTGTAAGCTGTTCAGTACTAAAGCTACTAAAATCCTTAATGTTTTAGCTTCAATCGGAACGATATGCATTGTTGCATTATTGCTGTTATTAATATATCTCAGGATTAGTGGCGTTATTATTTATAAAGTTTCCTAAGTAATTGGAGAATTGCTGTTTCATGAAAATTAACAGAGGGTACATCATCAATGACTTGATACAGCAGGTTCTTTAATTTATAAAACAAGAATGACAAAGATCACAAGCCACCTATTTTGAGGATGGCTTTTTTAAATTTCCCTAAAAACGGAAAATATCCTTATTCATCAATCTGGCCCAATAGTTGAAGAAAGGTCAAAGAGCACTATTCAACTATTCCACTCCGTCAGTTCCATAAGAAAAAGGCTGCCGCAGCAGCCTACCTAAATGATTTATTCTCCTTGAGTTCCCTCTTCACTTTTGTATTCCAAAAGATCTCCCGGCTGACAGTCCAAAGCCTTACAAATCGCTTCTAACGTGGATAGTCGAATCGCTTTTGCCTTTCCATTTTTCAATATAGAAAGGTTAGCCATCGTTATTCCAACCCTTTCCGAAAGTTCCGTTACGCTCATTTTCCTTTTAGCCAGCATCACATCAATATTGATTATTATTGCCATGTTATTCACCTCAGACTATTAAGTCATTCTCTGATTTTATATCGATGGCTTCTTGTAAAAGTCTTTGAAGGACAGCCGCAAAGACAGCAATCACCATGGGGGCGAAAATCATGACCATTCCGATTAGTCCGAGACCCGGTGCGTCATCCACTTCCGCTAGGATAAAGACGAATGGCAGGGCCACCACATACAAGCCACTGATTGTGATGGCACATTTTTTGATTTTCTTTAGCGCTCTTACAGATAATTCCGAGAAAGCTTGGTTCTTGTCAATATAGCTTAATAGGTTAAACGATTGATACAAGGCGAAGTAAAATGGGATTGCCGACACATACATAACCATTAATAGGCCATATACCACATAAGCCAAATCTGAACCTCTTTCTGCTGCTTCATTTGCTTCATTCGCTATCTGAGGCAACAAAAATAGACACAAAGCAAGAACCGGAATGCCGATAAAAATAACAGCTACCTTTAAAAAGAGTGTTGAACTTCGTTTCATGAAAAGCACCTCATTTAATTATTGTCAATTTGAATTTAACACGTTTTTTATCGTTTTACAATAAAGTATTATTGTATCTAATTATATTATTATTGTTTAAACATTTATAAGACAAAAATAAAAGCATTCCCCATTACAGCGAAATGCTCGATAGCTTGTGCAACCAACTTCCCCTTTAGTTGCATAAACAAAAGGAGCTGCCAGATGGCAGCAAGATATTCAACGTTAGTCATAATAACGAAACGCCCACATCGCTAAATCGTAAAAAACGAATAACCGGTATAAAGTATGCTATTGCAACTCCTTAAATATGAGATAAACAAGGGCCTCGATTTTCTAACTGAAACCGCGGCCTTCAAATGTATATTCTAAACTAAGACTTGTTAATCCTCATTGGAAGAGAACGAAATCGCGGATGCTCAGCGAGTATAGAACTTCTCATCTGTTTAACGACAGGATGTTCTGATGAAAAAAACTGATCTTTAGAATTGTAATGCTCGATTAATTCCCCTTTTTCCAGTACACCCAAAGTATCAGAGATTGAATAAGCCGCTTTAATATCATGTGTAATAAAAAGATAAGATAAGCCGAAGTCTTTTTTCAACTCACTTAATAATTCTAAAATCAGTGTTTGATTAACCATATCCAGACTGCTTACGGATTCATCCAAGACGATTAACAGTGGCTTAAGAGAGATTGCTCTAGCAATATTAATTCTTTGCAATTGTCCACCGCTAAATTGGTGTGGGTATTTTTTTAAATCCTTTTCACTTAGGCCCACTCTTTCCAATAACTCAATAACCGTTCTTTTTTGTTCGGTTACGGTTAGTTTTTCATAGTTTTCTAATGGCTCGCCTACAATACTTTCGGCGGTCATTCGTGGATTGACAGCTGAATATGAATCCTGAAAGACGACCTGTAGATCTCGGCGTATCTTTTGTCGAGTAAGCTTATCAGCGGTATAGATATCATGCCCTTGAAACAGAACCTGTCCTTGCTGTGGACGTTCTAAGCCAAGGATCACTTTTCCTAATGTACTTTTTCCAGCTCCACTCGTGCCAAGCAGCCCTAAACATGTTCCTTCGTCAATGGAGAGGGAAATGTCAGTGAGTACTTTTTTAGAAGGCTCTTTCCATTTCAAAAACGTATGAGAATTATAGCTATGAGTTACTGCTTTTACTTGTAATAAACTCATTTGTTCACCCCTCAAAAAAATGCAGTCCATATATCACAACATATGGGTGATAGGCTCTTCATGTTTAATGCTAAGGCGGGCATTTAGCAGTTTCTTTGTATATTCATGTTGCGGATTATCAAATAGTTCATACACATTTGCTGTTTCTACAATTCTGCCATGTTGCATAACGACTACATCATCTGCCATTTCAGAAATGACGCCAAGATCATGAGAAATGAGTAAAATGGATGTTCCATATTCAGAACGGATTTTATCCAAGTGGCGAAGTACCTGTAATTGGTTATGTACGTCGAGTGCAGTCGTCGGCTCATCAGCAATAATAACGGATGGCTGTAAACATGCAGCCATCGCAATCATCACGCGTTGAAGCATACCTCCACTCAGTTGAAAAGGATAGCTTTTTAATAGTTTCGCGGGATTTGGCAGGTTTACATTTTGCATCGCTTCGATGGCAAGCTCTTTTGCTTGTTTTTTATTCAATGCGGTATGAGACCTAATCGTTTCGACAAATTGATTGCCAATTGTAAAAACAGGCGTAAATGAATTCATCGGATTTTGCATAATAAAGCCAATATCCTTGCCGCGAATTCCACGTATTTCTTTATCGTCCAAACCATTTAATTCTCGTCCTTGAAGGGTAATGCTTCCTTTGATTGTCGTTGTTTTCCGATCAAGAAGCTGTAGAATGGACATACTCGTAACGGTTTTGCCACTCCCACTTTCCCCAACAAGACCCAATACCTTCCCTTTTTCCAGTTCAAAATTAATGTCCTGAACGAGGGTGGCAGCACCTTCCTTTGTTTGTACTTTTACATGTAGATCGCTCACTGTTAATACATTCGACCGTTCTGTTCTCAATCTTCTCATTCCTTTTTATTAACGACGTTTGACTCCAAAACGTTCTGATAGCGCTTCGCCTAATAAATTGAAGGTGACGACAACAAGCATAATCATCAAACCTGGATATAGCATTAATTCTGGATTCGTCCGAATATAGGATTTCCCTTCATGAATCATTGCTCCCCATTCCGGTGTAGGGGGTTGCACGCCCAAACCTAGAAACGACATGGCCGATATATCCATGATGGCCCAACCCATTTCTAATGTACCCATAACAGCGAGCGGAGGAAGAACATTTGGAACAATATGTTTCTTTATTATCTTCCATTGAGAAGAACCGCTTATTTTAGCTGCCGCTATATAGTTTTGTTCTTTTAGACTAAGTACCATTCCTCGGAAAATTCTCGCATAATACACCCATTGCACAAGCATCAATGCTATGATGACCTGTTTAAGGCCAGGTCCCAATATGCCAACAAGTCCAAGAATGAGCAAAAGGTTCGGAAATGCCATAACGCCATCACACAGTCTCATTAGCACCTGGTCCACCCATCCGCCTTTATAACCAGCAATGGTTCCGACAATCAAACCGATGCCTAAAGATGAAATAAAGATTAATGTAGCAAATCCTAACGAAATGCGAGCTCCATATAAGATGCGTGATAACGTACATCTTCCTAAATGATCCGTTCCCAATGGATACTCAAAGGAAGATGGCTGTAGTTTATTTGCTAAATTGACAGCAATAGGATCATTAGGTGCAATCCAAGGAGCCAAGATGGTGATGATAAATAGGAAGCTTAATATTATTGAACAAAGGACAATCACTTTCTGACTTCTCATCATAATACGAAGACTTGTTATCATTGACGTTGCCCTCCTTTTCTGGAGATGCGTGGGTCGATACACATTTGAATTAGGTCAACAATCAAATTGCTAAAAATGAATAGTCCCGCAGCTAAAAGCACATAGCATTGAATGACAGGAACATCCCGATTAAAAATAGCTTCAATGAAATAACGACCGAATCCTGGCCAGGAAAAGACCGCTTCGACGATAATTGTTCCAGTCAGCAGCTTTCCTAAATTCATCCCCAGTCCAGTAATCATGGGGGATATGGCTATTCTCAATACATGTTTTCCCATAATGACTTTTTCATGAATGCCTCTTGTGCGAGCAAAAAGGACATAAGGTTCCTGCAAATTTTCAAGAACGCTAGCACGTAATAATCGAGTATACAAAGCTATTAATGGCAAAGCTAAAGTAACGGAAGGAAGAACCAGATGTTTCCAAGTCCCGATTCCTTCGACAGGAAATAGGTCGAGTTTAACAGAAAAGAAAAAAATCAATAAATAACCAAGCCAAAAAGAAGGGATGGACGCCCCGAAAAAAGAGAGAAGGCGACTAAAATGGTCAATAACACTGTTTTTCTTTATGCCTGCCAAAAATCCAAGAGGGACACTGACCAGGATAGCTAATAGGATGCTCCCTAAAGCTAACTGAATGGTCGCTGGCATTCGATAGGTTACCTCTTCCCAAACAGGTTTATTCGAAAGATAAGATATGCCAAAATCAAATTGGCATATCTTAATAATAGAATTTACATATTGAACATGGAGGGGTTGATCTAAGCCAAACTCATGTCTTTTCTGAGCCAATATCTCATCTGTAGATTGGATATGTGCTGCAGATAAATATGCCTCAGCTGGGTCCACTGGTGAAAGGTGAATCATTCCAAACGTAAGAAGAGTGGCCAAGAGAAAGATGGGAATAATGGCCATAATTCGTTTCAAGATATAAGTGCCCATGAAAACCCTCCTGTAACTTACTTCTCGATGCTAATTCCTGTGAATGGATGTTCATCCCGGTTAGCAGGGAATGTAAAATTAGATACATCTTTTTGGTAAACAGCTATTTTCTTAATATAAGAAATGGGCACAATCGCTCCTTGGTCTTGCAGTGATTCCAAAATGGTTGAGTAAAGTTCTTGACGTTCTTTTTCATCTGTTGTTCCAGGAACATCTGCAATTTGTTTTAACAACTCATCTCTGTTCGGATAAGATGAAATGGCTTCGTTAAAACCAAATCCTTCTGAGCCAACGACATTTACGAAAGTATGTGGATCATATGGAGCGCCATAGTTACTAAAGAAATTCAATTCAAAATCATTAGCTTTGAATCTTTCAATTTGTACCGTTAGCTCAACTCCAACGATATTCAATTTAACACCTAGTGCCGCCCACTCCGATTGTAATGTTTCGGCCATTGCTTTTTGAATCGATTCTGCAGAGTCGTACATTAACTCGATTTCAAGCGGCTTTCCGTCTTTCTCACGAACGTTTTTTCCTTTTGGAAGCTTCCATCCCGCTTCATCTAATAAAGCTTTTGCTTTTTCGACATTATAATCAATCGGTGTTACATCAATGTCTGAAGTATACGGGAAGTTTGTCGGTAAAATGAAATCTGCCTTCTCTTCCAAACCTGAAGTAACTCCGTCAACCATTGCTTTTTTATTAAATCCATATTGTAACGCTTGACGAACACGTAAATCTGAAAGTTGTTCTTTCTTCGTATTCATAACTAGTTGTCTTGTCGCAACCGGATCAGAAATACTAGTCTCATAGTTACCTGTTGTTTCTAATTGTTTGAAAGCATCCAGACTGATAGCACCTTCACCATAAATTAGGTCCAGGTCACCTTTTTCAAAAGCAAGAACACGGGTTTCCGCATCAGGAATGACCTTGACTTTAATTTTCTTAACTTTAGGGAGTTCACCCCAATAATTTTCATTGCGTTTGAAAATAGCATATTCATCTGCTTTATATTCTTCCAAAATCCATGGGCCTGTACCGACTGGTTTTGTAACACCTTTAGAAGTGTCACCATCTTTAGGGAATCCAGCATCACCTAAGAATCGGACTGGACGAACAACGGCTAACTCTTGAATAGTAGGATAATATGGCTCCTTTAATGTTAGTTTAAATGTATTTTGGTCAATTACTTCCGTTTGATCCACTTTCGTAATAAAGCCCAACCAACTATGCAAATCAACATTTTTCAATATAGTATCAAAGTTCTTTTTCACAATTTCAGCATTAAAGCTTGTACCGTCAGAAAATTTCACATCTTGACGGAGGTTGAACGTATATTCCTTCCCATCCTTGGAAATTTCCCAAGATTCAGCTAAATGCGGTTTCAGCTTACCTCCATCTTGGTAGCTGACCAAAGGTTCATATATCATTGATGTAGCGAATAATTGAGAAGGATTATAGACATGCGGATTCATTTCACCTATATCCCTCGGCCAAGCCAAAGTAAGCATGTCTTTATTGTCTTTGTTTGAAGTTGAATTTTCTTTTGATTCATTTGTACATCCAAGTAAAAGCGTTGATAGAATTAAAACGATTGCCGATATAAATAACACTTTTTTGCTGTTTCTTCGTTTTGACATAACCATTGGTGCCCCCTGTACCATATTGAGAATTATTTTCAATTGTAATGAGTAACTATATTATTGTCAATATAATGTCGAAACTCTCAAAAAATATAATTATGTTTATAAGAAATCATATGTAGATACGTAGATCCCCAATATCCTTTTCAGCCATGAATGATGATGCTACTCCGAATATTCACACGTTCGACCCCTTTTAAAACCGGTATTGTTCGTGAAAGTAAGGAACTTGACCAAAATGAATTACATTCCGTCGTGAAGAAATAATTATCATTCACCTGTTTTTTGATAACTCAATCATCAGTTGCAATCCTCTTAACCTTATAAGAGGATAAAGCTGATAATATTATTCTAATATAATTATTTGTACATAGAAGACATCGGAAGGTGGACATTAATCGTTGTATAGATTTGTGAATGTCCCAAACGCTCTTGCTGAGAATGCCGAACATATATGGTGTTAAAGGACTGGGAATGTATCACCTGACATTTTCTCATTTTTTTGTATAGCGCCATTGTTCATTTGGTTTGGCGATCCAGACGAAGTGGAGTGTGGACTGTTTACAGCTGCACTCCGTTTTCCATTACTGAATAGCATGGACAAAGGCAAACAGCTGCATGATTTTCCTGAGAGCCTGTAAAGACTTAAAGCTTTCGGACATTCCCAAGAAGCTGCTATTGAAAATGCGCTTCTTCAAGTATCCAAAAAATTAATAAAGTCGGGTTATAAAATTTTATTGTACGTCTGGGGCAGTGACCGGAAGGCCTCCAAACGACTTTACGATAAATTGAATGACCCGTTGAATGTGACTTATGATCCATCTTTATACTCAGAGGAAGAGCTTATTGAAAAACTCTCTGTCTGCAGTTTGAGCATTAACTTTAAACTTCACGCTAATATCCTTTCCTTAGCAGGAAATGTCCCCTGTATCGCCCTCGGATACAGATTTAAAGTATTTGATTTGTTTCAGTCCCTTGGGCTGGAGAATTTAGTCGTTTCAACCGATTCCGATACACTAGCTCTTGATATTATGGAAGGGATCCGGGAAATTGAACTAAATAATGAAAAGATAATCGAACAATACAAAAATAGAAAGGAACAATTCAGTCCCTTAATAATTGAACCTATAAAAAATAATTTCACAGTAGACTAACTTTTAGATTTTAATACCCAAACTCCAAATTAATCCAACTTCTACCAGTCCCTTTTACTTGGAATGATTCTAGGAGTTGATGTTCTCCTCCATCCCACTTTTCGTTGAAATTGCCAAATAAGAAATGGCCTCCCACGGTAAACTGGGAGGCCTTCAACTTTAAAGATATTCACATGTGTCGCCCATTCAATAAGGCATATATATATATGATATGAAAAGGGTTTTCTCCTTTTCATTATACTTTAAAAAAGAAGAAAAAAGGTTATGAGCATGTTATGACCATAGGACACTTTTTCTTATCCGTCTCCATAATGATCAGAAATTTAGCCATATTTTTTCGTTCTTCTGTATTTGAGAATGAAGAAATTAGAAATATATTAATACATAGCCTTATTTATTATGATTAATGGATAAAATTCCTTAATTCTCGGAATCACAATAATAACATTCATTCGGAGAAAATACCTACCTGATTCTCATGGCAGGCGAAAATGCGGCTCAAAAGAAAGAAGCCACTAGACCTTAGCTGCCTATTTTTTCATAATAAACGCCAGTTTATAGTACGGATTCATTATATTAATTGACTTTCCGCTACCTGCCAAGTTTGTCCTAAAATCATGGCTATGGGCTCCCGCTTCTGATGTCGTAAAGTCGTGGCTATGGACTCCCGCTTCTGATGTCGTCAAATCATGGCTATGGGCTCCCGCTTCTGATGTCGTGAAGTCGTGGCTATGGGCTCCAGCCTCAGATGTCGTAAGGTCATGGCTATGGGCCCCCGCTTCTGATGTCGTGAAATCGTGGCTATGAGCTCCAGCCTCAGATGTCGTAAAATCGTGGCTATGAGCTCCAGCCTCAGATGTCGTAAAGTCGTGGCTATGAGCTCCAGCCTCAGATGTCGTAATGTCGTGGCTATGGGCTCCAGCCTCAGATGTCGTAAAGTCGTGGCTATGGGCTCCAGCCTCAGATGTCGTAAAGTTGTGGGTATGTTCCCCTGCTGGAGATGTGGTATAAATGCCGGAAGTGTTATTGGCCGCTGCTTGATTCCCGCCTGCCGGTTTATTAGTGGTTGTGTCGCCACGATCAACGTATTGGTGTGAATGTATTCCAGAAGGATTTGTCATACCGGTATGTGTGTGGCTTCCAGCAACATTCGTTGTTCCCGTATGCGTGTGGCTTCCAGCTACATTTGTTGTTCCCGTATGCGTATGGTCTCCAGCTACATTCGTTGTTCCCATATGCGTGTGGTCTCCAGCTACATTCGTTGTTCCCGTATGCGTGTGGTCTCCAGCTACATTCGTTGTCCCCGTATGCGTATGGTTTCCAGCTACATTCGTTGTTCCCGTATGCGTGTGGTCTCCACCCACATCCGTTGTTCCCATATGTGTGTGGTCTCCAGCCACATTCGTTGTTCCCGTATGCGTGTGGTCTCCCCCCATATCCGTCGTACCCATATGTGTGTGGTCTCCAGCCTCAGCCGTGTTTCCGGTATGACTATGGGGAGCAAGTTGGGATTTGTCCAGTTTTATTCTTTTATGTCCACCCCTATCGCCAATTTCCGAATTTTTAGCTGTTCCCAAAACAAAGCGCTCCCTCAAATCTGGCGTTCCTTTCGTTCCATCACATAACAACCATCCTTTTGGAATATTCTTAATGGATCCGCTCCACATTACGATAACGCCACTCGGAATTCGTTCATAGTTTGTCAATGTTACCCTCTCCTGAAAGCAATGAATTTTACTATATTTTATGCTAGGTAACACCTTTAGAGCTGGACTTTTTGGTGAAATAAACAGATTGAATTTGTACAGTATGAACACATGGAGACACCCACCACCACCATAAGAGGGTGTAGGAGTAATGGAAATTCAGCATCGTTTCGGCCGTACAGACATCACGTTCCACTGCACCTTTTTACCGTCTCTTGTTTTCTCCCAACCACTTTCTGATATAACAAACTAAGGATGTAAAATAGAAAATATAAAACAGCCTGCATCTACTGATTGACGATACATTTCTTATTTTTTTTCAAGAACTTGAATAACCATATTGGATACTATTACATCGAAACTTTTATCTCTAACTAAGTTGTTAAGGAAATTAGTGTCTGATGGCACTACAGCACTAACTGGAATGGTGTTACCCAAGGCGCTACATATCGTGTTAAATTAGAAAATTGGGCAATTGTTTCTTTTACTTTGACCCAACAAGGTTTAGATGGCTTTAGTATGTAGATTTTAGAAAATTACCAGATAATTATCACTCTGAAATTGCATAACTAGAAGGCACTCCTTTTAAAAGGAGCGTTTATTAAGTATGCACATAAAAAAGCACCTGTTTAAGATGCTATGCTTGTAACGTTTTATATAGTTGATTTTCTAGACCAATTAGAGATTGCATAGTACTTGTCAACTAGCATGGGTTGCTACTCGCGGGGATCTGGCTGCCTTCCTTATTTTAGTGATGGCTCCCATTCACCTATAAAAAACGCTATCATTGTTTACCTGCTTTGTCTTGGCTTCGCTACGAGACATTTGTATCCCTTGCCTTGGGACCTCCTTTTGTCTTCGGCATTAGCCTTGTTTTCTTTGACTTGCTTTTATAGGTCTTTTTGTGTTGTTTGAGCTAGCACAGGTTGCTACTCGCGGCAATTTAGCTGCCTTCAATACTATCGTAGGTTGTCCCTCATTCACCCCTTTATATTTCTTTAATCCTGAAAGGTGTGTTCTTCCCAAGCACATACACTTTCATTCAAAAGAGAAATAATTCGTCTACTTCTCCATACTCAATACCCCATAAACGTTTTCAATCAGTTTTTAACTCAATCAACCAAACTTCCTATCTGATTTCCTTGTTAAAAAAACTCAATTAGTCATAATTTCCACCAATGTTTCACTACATCTTTTAGAAGCTTCTAATTTTGTCGATATTTACTCAGAATTTGTAGTTATTTCTCGGGAAATTGTTGAAATTTGAAAATAGTGATTCTGAATAGTTAGAACAAAAGAATTTCTACTATTGATTTGATTGCCTCGGTTTAAATTGTTATTAACACCTCAATATCGTAAAAGATTCTAAAAAAAACCATTAAGAAACCTTTTTCTTATTTTGAAGTAATGTTTCTTAATGGTTTTTTTGTTCAGTTTTAAATTATGACATATCGTTTGTCAGTTAAATGTTCACCTCACGCGTAGAGCAGCGAGTGTATTGGTTGAAAATTTCTTTAGTCCTGAAAGGTGTGTTCTTCTAAAGACACATACGCTTTCATTCAAAAGAGATATAGTTCGTCTACTTCCCCACACTCAATACCCATAAACGTTTTCAATCAAATTTTTAACTCAATCGACCACGCTTCCTATCTGGAAATTTTCACCAAAGTTTTACTACATCTTTTAGAACCCTCTCATTTTGTCGATATCTACTCAGAATTTGTAGTTATTTCTCGGGAAATTGTTGAAATTTGAAAAATAGTGATTCTGAATAGTTGGAACAAAGGAATTTCTACTATAGATTTGATTGCCTCGGTGTTATTTAACATCTCAATATAGTCAAAGAGACTAAAAAAAAGTAATGAAACCTTTTTCTTATTGAAGTAATGTTTCTTAATGTTTTTTTGTTGTTCAGTTTTAAGCTATGACATATCGTTTGTCAGTTAAATGTTCATTTCACCCGTAGCTGCGAGTATATTGGTTAAAAATTCAGCTCCCTTTTAATTGAATGAGAGCATGGGATAAATTGTCATATGTATCGGGTATCGCTATCTCTGTTTCATTGGTTCCTTCTAATCTTTCTTTTTCTTGATACAAGGGCCTTTAACTCTATCGTTTAGGGGGTTCCCCTTATAGCGTATCGCTTTAAGCGTTTCGATGTCGGATTAAAAGCAGGTGTGTAAATTCCCACATTTTAATAATGGTTATTCATTTCGCTCTAAGTTTTAGACATACTTTCGAGCATTGATTTTACATTTCCACTTCCTTTGAAGAGGATGCTCATTCATTCCGAAGTAAATCCTGTTGCATATAGGACTTTCCTTTCTATTTAAAGATGAAGAATCTGTGGACATATTTTCATGTTATATCGCACACCGATACGAAACAAAAAAAGAACCGATTAGCCCCTTTCTTGAAAAACACTATTGAGGACATGGATCTTGCCGGAGCTGAGAAACCGTTGTTTTAAGCTGAGACATATCGTTTGTCAGTGGACGTTCATTTCAAGGGTAGCTGCAAGTTTATTGGTTAAAACATTTAAAATCTCATTTATTTGTTTGGAATTATGGGTTAAGTTGTCTTTATACCGAGTATCGCTATCTCTTTTCATCAGTTACTTCTAATCTATCTTTTAATAGATACATAAGATCTTTAGCTGTACCATCCAGGGACAATCCCTTATCACGTATCGTATAACGCTATGTGCGCTTCGATGTCAGATTGTATAAAGATAGGTAACCACCATCTTAAAAACTCATATCCGTTTCGTTCTAAGTTTTGACCATACTTTTGAACAGTGGGTATGCATCCCCACTTCTTCTGCCACTTCCTTAGAAAAGAATACAAAGAATACTCGTTCATTCGGATGTATATCATGTTTGCATTAAACGTCACTCACTTTTCTAATAAACCTAAAGATTCGAATTTATTTGCAAGTTATATCGCCCAGCGATACGCAACACACAAAAAAGGAGCCGATAAATCCCTGTCTGGAGCACCTCTAGTAAGAATGACTCTTGTTTTTGAATGCATGTTTCAACTCCCTTTTTATCAAACATGCCTTTATTTCTTGCTTCAAATTGTGCATTTTGTTTTAGATGCATATCGCTTAAACAAATCTCCAATGAATTTCAATTGAGCCTTCGCTTGCCTTTGGTAGAACGTCCGATACATTGGAATCGCCGAGCTCTTACATAACAGGTGCCAAACCTGTAAAGTTAAATATTCTTTCTTCATTCTGTTTTTCAGCTACGCGAATCATATATGGCACTATGAATTTTTTTAAAGTTTTTTGGATTCGCATTACAATGCTTTTCTCAATCTATCAAATGTTTCTTCATCAATAACAAATCAATACAGAGCTAGGCAAAAAACCTTAACAGTCATCCCTTATTTTCTGAATATGGAGAAAAGTCCCCGCCATTTTTCGGAACGTTTTTGTATAGCCTCTTCTAAACGTTTATTAAATTCATTTTGTGAACTCCATTCTTTTTTCTGTTCGTCCCGCATATTTTGTATTTCTTTTTGTAAGAGTTCACTTTTTTGTTTTTCTTGTTCCAGCAATGTTTCGTAATGGGTATTTTGTTGTTCAGTTAATTGTTCAATTTTAGTATTAGTTCTTTGAGCTGAATTTCCAATACTAGAACTTATAACATGATGATCTTGCTGGAGCCGGGAAACCTTTGTTTTAAGCTGTGACATATCGTTTGTCAGTTGGACATTCATTTCACGTGTAGCTGCAAGTTCATTGGCTAAAAACATTAAGACCTCGTTTAATTGATTGGGGTCGTGGGGTGAATTTTCATATGTATCGGGTATCGCTATGTGTGTTTCATTGGATCCTTCTAATCTTTCTTTTTGTTGATACACAAGGTCTTTAGCTGTATCGTCTAGGGGCTTGTCCGTATCGCGTAGCGCTATAAGCGCTCCGATGTCAGATTTAACAAAGATACGCCGATCTCCATCTTTCAAAAACTCATATCCATTCCGCTCTAAGATTTGACCATACTTTCGAACAGTGGGAGTTGCAATCCCCACTTCTTCTGCCACTTCCTTGGAAGAGAAAGCTCGTTCATTCAGTTGTATATCGCGTCGCATATCGGACCTCTTTTCTATAACTAGTTGTATCTGTAGTCTACCCGACCTTAAATTTTCTGTCTAGATAAGTATAGCCTATCCAGAAGTCGTTAGGGATAGCGATAAGATTCCCTTTTCCTTTCTTCTGTTTCCATATAGGATTAGATCACCTATTCACTTACCTTCCTTCTCCTGCATAGCCTCCACCTCCCCTTATAATTGCGGATGTTACATCTGGTTGGGCCTGGCGCCTGGTCCCGTGCCTTTGGAAAACTGGCCAGCCTTATCCTCAAGATTCCCCATTTTTTGTTGCAAGTTACCACTCGTACAAATTTCATATAATCACTTAAGTGGAGTGAATTACATCCTAATTCATAGGCTCTTTTACATAACCAGCTTTGAGTGCTTTTCTACTAAAAGTGGCTGGTCGATTATTGAAACCAAGTTTATTAATCCACCTAAGTGTTTATTATTGTTTCTCATCTAATATAGCTTTGACTGGTTCTATAAGAACTTCCCATTGATTTGCTTTTGTTTACTTATGTTCCGTACCATTCAAATTGATGAAAGACTCGTGAAAATGCTGAAACACAATAAGATTAAGCACACAGAAATAAAACTTCAGAGAATCGTTCCTTTCTGGTTTGGGTCGTTGTGGAGACTCCTCTTACACCAGTTTGGACCGATTCTATTATTTTCCCACTAAAAAAAGCTCGACCCAAATGGCACATTATATGCCTTTTGGGTCAGCTTATTCTTTCATTATTTCATCAGCTTAGCGACTGGCTTCGAAAGAAACAACAATACAATACCTAAACCAATTGTTACAAAACCAATCACACTGAAGATTTCCAGGTAACCTAAAGACTGCGTATATGCAGCTAATTGTCCGGCTACCATATTGGCCACTGCGGAACTTGCCAGCCATACTCCCATTAGAAGAGAGGCTAGCTTGATTGGAGCAATTTTGCTTACCATTGACAAACCAACTGGTGAAATCATTAGTTCGGCTAATGTATGAAGGAAATACGTTACAATCATGAACAGGATGTTCACTTTCAGCGCTGTATCGTTTCCTGTGTACATAACGGCAGGAAGCAGTACTAAGAAACCTAAACCAACAGTGACTAAACCAAGAGCCATCTTCGTTGGGGTTTTTAAGTCACCGCGTTTTGAGCTGCCAAGCTTGTACCATAAAGCAGACATAATTGGCGCTAAAATCACGATGAATAATGGGTTCAATGATTGGAACCAGGCAGTTGGAACCTCAAAGCCAAATACATTCCGATCAATTTGGTCATTGGCATACAATGTCAATGAACTTCCTGCCTGCTCGAAAGCGGCCCAGAAAGCAATGACGAATACTGCCAAAATCACGATAGCCGTTGTACGTTTTTGTTCTCTTTTCGTTAACGGTGCAGCTGATTTTTTACCAGCTGTAACATCCGGTTTGCCAGTAGGTTCTTTACCGATATCACCTAAATAGCGATTGCCTAATAAGTTGAAAACTAACTGTCCTACAATCATGCCAATTGCTGCTGTCAAGAACCCATATTTATAGCTCATAAGCCCGACCACTAACGGTGCGAAGAAAGCCCCAACGTTAATACCCATATAGAAGATGGTGAAAGCCCCATCACGACGCGGGTCGTTGTCTTCATAAAGATCACCAACAATTGTCGAGATGTTTGGCTTGAAGAAACCATTACCGATAATCAATAAACCAAGACCAATGTAAAGCGCTGTCAAACTCTGACTTGCGAATAGCGAAAAGTTACCCAGCGCCATTAAAATACCGCCAATCGTGATCGCCAATCTTCTGCCTATGAAACGGTCAGTCAAGTATCCGCCAATCATTGGCGTAATATAAACGGCACCAGTAAAGAATCCGTATATGCCCATAGCCGCAGATTTGTCGACTCCAAGCCCGCCGTTTACAACCGTTGCCGTTAAGTAAAGAACAAGGATTGCCCTCATTCCGTAATAGCTGAAGCGCTCCCATGCCTCAGTAGCGAACAGCATATACAATCCTGGAGGATGCTTTTTCCTGGACTGGTTTGGCTGCTGAACTTCTTCTTTTAATAGTGCTTGCATAATAAAGTCCTCCTCAATATGGTTAACCATCAATCGTTACATTCACAAAATAATTGCATGGTCTTTATTTTAATAGACAATTGAATGGTACGATGATGGCCACTCATTCCATCCAACCCACCATCAGTAAGCGTTTTCATTTTTAATCTTCGCTCTGGTGCAAAAAGAATCTGATAGCAAAATCTACATGGGCATAAACTTATAAATTCATTCATTTAACTTGAAGACATTCAATGAAGGTATTTACATTTTAAAGAATCTTTAGTGTTGTAAAATAATTTTATATTATCAGAAAATATAAAAATACAGAAAAAAAAGAAAAAAAGTCTTGTTGCATTAACGGTCTGCCCAGCAACGGAGACCCCCCATCATAATAAAAAACTGCCTAGTATTAAGGCAGTTTCTTAGTCAACAATCCATTGATATAAATTTTTGGGTCTTCCTATTTTTTGATAACTCACAATAGTTTCCACTTTTCCTTCATCAAGTAAATGCATAATATAGCGATAGACGGTCGGATAAGCCAATCCAACTTCTTTAGAAATTGTATCAACAGAAAAAGGCTCACGATTAGAATGTAGAAAATCACTAACGTGACGAAGTGTTCTCTTACTAATTCCCTTTGTTACAAATACATCCTTCTCTTCACTGGATTTTTGCTGCGGAGCTGATTGGGTTAATTTTGCTAGGCGGGCATGCAGTTGAATTCTTGAAATCAAATCAGGCGCTTTTACAGGCTTTAACGCAAAATCCGTTGCGCCTGCTTCAAGAAAGCGATCAGCAATTTCCTGTCGTTCATCGACTGTTAATACAAGAATCGGAACATCGGCATTAAGTTTACGAAGCTCACCCACTGTTTTTATTCCGTCCATTTCCGGCATATGATAATCAACTAAAACAACATCCGCTCCTTTTTCTACAAACACATTCAACCCTTCTTTTCCGTTGTTAGCCGTATCTGCATTCCAGCCGGCAAATTCACAAATTTCACTTAGCATGTATTGAATTGATGCATCATCATCAATGACTAAAATGTTCATATTGACACACTCCCCTCAGCTAGTTTAATCCAAATTATTGTCCCGTGTCCAAGCTTGCTGTCAATTTCCACAGATGCACCATGCCCTTCAGCAACTTGTCGTACGAAAGCTAATCCCATCCCTGGGTGCGATTTCGTACTGAACCCAGCTTTCCATATTTCCACCTGCTCTTTAGGTAAAATCCCTTTCCCGTTATCTGATACGCCCAACCAAAGTTCATTTTCATAGGTTTTTACCTTAAGCAAAATCTTTCCATCTTCCACTCCATTCACTGCATCATAAGCATTGTCAATTAAATTCACCAATGCCCTTGTCATTCGGATTTTATTAATGAAAATTTTAATTTCAGGATCTGTTTGAAAGTCTACCTTCAGATTAAGATTTGTCCCGCTCAGTCTGCTTGCTTCGACATATTCAACTAAATCTTTTATACGACACCAATGTTTTTTATCATCATATAAAATCTCGGAAATCATGTCGCTAACGGAATGAATCGATGCTGAAATCCTTTGACAATATTCCTTAATTTTAGAATCGTCCACTTTCATACCAATTAAAGAATTCAGCCCCTCAATTGCTGTGAGAGGCGTTTTTAAATCATGGACCAGATATAGTGCTTCCCGGCCTGATCTTGACTGCATTGCTTCCAACTGCGCATAATGAAGCTCTTGCTTTATCCGCCATCTTTGTTCAGCCAATGAAAAATACACAGCTAAAATAACGGCATTAATAACGAAAATCAAGCACAAAGTTAAACTGTACAATGTTAAAGATTGCTCAAATCCAATTTGAACCGCTATATCTTTTAATTCCTTTGAAATCGATCCTTGGCCAAATCCAAATTGGGATAAAGCAGGAATCTCATTCAGCCATTCAATCCCAAAGATTAATTGAGAACAAATAATCGTTTTAATAATTGGCTTTAGTCTATCCTTTTCAAAGGCTTGCAATAATAAGATGGCTAACAACAATAACAAAGCATATGCGCTAAATGAGTATGTTAAAGAATAATAAGCATTTATCACGATATAATCGAGAGGAATAACAATAAGGGGAATGACGATTTTTAACCATGGACGGTTTAAACGAGCACCGATTTCGTCTCCCAACAGCAGTGCACCAATATAATGAAACAAAGCTAAAACTGTATTTAAAGAAATTAACAAAAAAACGGCAAGCATTAGCTTATTTCCCGTTTCTTCACCTTCTCTTAAAGAAATAAGCAAATCAGTAAGGCCAATTTCGTCAGGACCCAACCACGACAGTAAGAATACCCCGAATAAAATTACTCCAATTTTTATCCATATTGTCCAAGACCTCATAAGACTGGCTATCATAATCATTTCACCTTTAATCGATTATTTGCTTCTAGAATAGAATGATGACCATTCTTTCATTTCGTATTGATTTAAATGTAGGTATACACTTCCATTCTCATTATACGCAATTCATCATTATTATGAAAATTATAAAAAAATGGGTACGTGGATGAGCTACCCTATAGACAAAAAATTAATTATTATCCTTATAGAGTTATTTAACTACACTGCATTTTTTTCCATAGAAAAAAACACCTCCATATTGATTGGTTGATATTTAATACCTACTTTTCAACGAAAGGTGTTTTTACTTTTCTCATTTTTCAGGTCAGTGCAATTATAAAAAAAGGATTATCTCGCTTTTGCATATTTAGTTAGTTTGCCGAAATAATATTATATACTGATGCTTTTTGAGATTATACTTTATTGTTCCAAGAGGTAATTACAAAAATCAACTTGAAAATATTGATTTCTCAAGGATTTAATTAGATAAATAGGGTTCACATCAATATTCACATGTAACAATGCCTTTTCAAAGGTATCCATGGACACTGAAGGATTATCTCCTAATAATGATGCAATGGCTGCTTCATATTTACCCTTTTGGTAAGTACCTTCCTTTTTATCTTCTAAAGCATGAAGTATATCAAAAATCACCTTTGTATCATTTTCACTCAGATCATTATTCAAAATGAAATGAAAAAAAGTATATTGTTCAGGATTTTTATCCAAAGCAATTGTAAGTAATAACTTTTGATGATATTTCATCTTTTTAAATTCATCTATTAACTCATCCATTAAATTCAGCTCCTACTATTATAATACCCAAAGTGCAATTGCCCAAGCAATAGATCTAGCAGCACTTGGTGCAAAGCCTAATTCATGTATCATGAAATCAACTAATCTTGCTTCAATTTTATTAGACATTCTGTCTAATGCATCACCAATTTCAAAAGCATGTTTTTTCAAAAGCTTACCATTGGCAGGTGATAAACTACCAACAATTTTACCCATTGCTGTACCACCATACTTTAGTGCATACACTACAACTGTCTTTTTAAATCCCCTTTTTTTGGACTCATTTTCTAATTGTTGAATAATTTCAGATGACATTTGAGTACCATCATAAGGGTTGACGGGGTTGGCCTGTTGCATTAACAAACTTGAGGGAGTCGATTGGTCAGCAATGACACTTTCTATTTCTTCTAGGCTAATTTGGGTTTGCTCGGTTACTATTATAGAACCAATTTCAGTATTTGTTCGAATTGTTGATTCATTTAGTTCAGAAGCAGAAGCTTTTGAAAATGGAGCAAAAGCTGAAAATAGAAAAGCACTTGCAACAGCTGGAACTATAATTCTCTTAACACCAATTTCTCTAACTCTAATAATTTTCATATTGGTCAAACTCCTTTTAACAATGGGATTAGGGTAAGTGTTTCCGCACTTCTATCTTTATACTAATATATTTAGTAAATCCCCTCGTTCCAAAAATGAAACGATATAATTTACATTTCATAATTCCCTTATTTGATATTCACATATTTGGTGTGAGCATTCATGACTGAATCTCCCGTTAGACCCCTATAATAAGGGATTAAGCAATGATTACATCATGCCCGCCCATTCATCTTTATATAAAATAGGAAGAAATACGTTTCAAATATTGGCTTTATATTAAGATTTGAGTTTCTTTGGACTTAACAAAACATAATACTTTTAAAATAAGAAGAGGACAAATAGGAGGACAGTAGTAATACCCCATTTGTCCTTTTTACCTTCTAACGTTAATACCCCAGAATCACAGACCTGGATTTAGATTAAAAGAAAGCATATAGTATTTAAAGGAGCAAACCTAGTTAAGCAAACGTCTTGTTACACCCTCCCAACGATCCTCCTCTATTGCATCATTCAAATAGGATTTCGACATCTGCCTTAGGATTGCTGCGACTTGCGGGTAACTGAATTCTAGCGCTTTTGCCCAATCCTCGTACTTCCCAGCCAACTTTCTTTCATCGTCACCACCTTCACCTTGCCAATGTACACCCTGACCGTTGTAAAGACCCACTCTCACACCCTAGAAACCTTAGCATTTACAATGCGATCAAGAACTTTACGAACAGGTTCACATGGCCAGACACCATCCTCGCCGATTGGAGCTTTTGAAAATAGTTTCCCAAGGCAAAAATCACATACATCTTCGCGAGAAAGCTCAATTGCCGACTCAAGAACCTTTTGAACCCAGTTCACAATTCTGTCAGGGTCTAATTCACCTTCGCTGTTATGACCAGGAATGGTCGATAACTTTTCCAAAAGACGATAAGCTGCCCCTGCTCGCTGCTCCTTAACATGTTGGTTCGGTGGACGAAGTTCTACTGGATCTTCACCTCCATCAGATCGCTTGTATGCCATTGCTACAGCTTGCACGAAAAGTTCAGGTTGTTCCTCTATTTGCTTTTCGAGATTCGGGATCTTATAAGCTTCACCGGAAGGCATCAATAAACTGAAACTCCAATCCGGCCATTTGATCAACAGGAATTTCCCCACTTTCCGTTAGCAATATGAACGCTTGTGTAAAATGGTAACTATCTAGCATGTAAGTTCCACTTGCTTCCTGAGAACTGTTTAATATTGCAGACATTAATCTGAATAACAGCTTTGGCGGTATTGCTTTTAAACGATGCTGAACGTTCATAAAGGCCGCTCTAGGGCGATTCGCGATAATGAGATGGTCAATGGTGTATTGTAGGTTTTCAAACTCTATTTCGCCCAGCAAATATGGAATAACATCCTTCCAATATCTTTCTGTGCTGAAATTTCTAGAGTCTCCCAATTCCCCAAATCTCCTTAACGAATGGTGCCAACAATAGCAGTGAAACAACTTCAGAAGTCGTGCCGTTCGGTTAAAGGTTTGCACAGTTCACAGCTTTAAAGGTTGGGAAGCTTCCCATATCATCTTTGTGCTGGATTCTCCAAACTCAAATAAGGTCACTACTTACGCTTACTCTAATTTAACTCCTAGCTTTGTTCCCGAATTGAATCATTTCAGTTCAAATGAATTGGGGTGGCCACTAGTGTGGGAGACGTTGGGTATGCAAGCACAAGCCACAAGGGTAACAAAATTATTATCAGAGATGTATATAGATTGGTTTTCATTCTTTAAAGAATTTAGTATCTATTAAGTAAATTGCTACATAATCTTGAAGTTAATGAGTTTAAATTTAGTAACTAAACTAAATTTAAATAACTATAAAAATGTAAGATAATTCATTACTTGGTTGCTATAATCTAGTTAATACACATTACTCAACTTAAGAAGGTGCTACAATATGAATCTAGATTATAAATATCGAGCTTACAAACATGCAATGGGATTTGAGTCAACTTATGATTATTATGATGAGCATTATAAAGTTAACGACAATCCTATTGTTTGGCGTTATATGGACATTTCAAAGTTTAAGTCATTGTTGGAAAATAGTTCTTTGTTCTTCGCTAAACCAAGTGCTTTTGCAGACCCTCTTGAGGGAAGCTATTCAATGTGGGATGTAAAGGAACTTAAAGAAAATTAGGAACTTAATACTCAAACATCAAGAGACTATATGAAGAAAATCCAAGAATTTTCTGCTATCTCATGTTGGCATATTAATGAACATGAATCCGCTGGTATGTGGGATTTATATTTAAGCTCCAACAAATAGTATAAAAACAAACTATCATAATTTAATGCGTAGTATAGATGATTTAAGGTATAGGGTCTTTGCTGGAAAAGTGCAATATATAGATTTTCAGAAAGAAATGACGAGTAGAAATATTTATGACACACTGTTCTATAAAAGAAAGTCATTCAGTCATGAAAATGAATTAAGGCTATTAATCGTTGCAAGCAGAATAGAGAGCAGAGGGCTTGAAAAGGTCTTAGAGAATGATAATGTGCCAGTTCACGAATGGGATGATAAAGAAAAAGAATGGGAAGATAAATCTTATGAATTTACTCATGATGTAGGCACTCTTATACCTTGTAATCTTAATCAGCTAATTGATCAGATATATGTTTCTCCAAAGAGCTCTCCAGAATTCGTTGCTGAGGTCAAAGCATTAGTTCAAAAACATGAACTGTCTCATAAAAAAGTTGTTCAGTCAGACTTATATAATGACTATATTTACTAAATTGGACTTAAGAGTTAGTTTATAAAACTTCATTTCAATTATTTAGTTATTTAAAATACAAGAGGTGCTTAATGGAAGAAAATAATGAACATAACACGAGTGTAGGACAGGAGAATCATGACAGGAGAAAGTTGGGGGCAATCTTTAAAGCAATACCATACTGGGTTTGGTTAATACTCCTTTTCTTTGGTTTTCCTATTATACTAAACTTAGTAATTGAATACGGTAAGGTTTGTTGGGAGTATGTTGGAGATGGAGAGGACTGGCTAGGTTTTTTTAGTAACTATGCTGGTGGATTTATTGGAGCTATGGTTGCTCTCATAATTGCGGGAAAACAAGGTAAAGAGCAGAGGAAATTGGCTGAAATACAACTTAAGGAGCAGAGAAAACTTATTGAGATACAACTTGCAGCAACAAAAGAGGAAAATTCAACTCAGTTTGAACGATCAAAACTAGCAGAGGAGGAGAAGGAAGCTAAGCAAAGGAAATTGGCTCAACTTCAACCTCTTATAATTGCACAATATGAGATAAAAGAAATGATTTATTCGCTTAAGATAGTGAATATCATGAGAAGAGAAAGTATTAAGCATATTCAAGATCGAGATAAAAAAGCTAATACTAAAGAGCGAGAATCAGAAATAAAAATTGAAGCTGAAAAGAATGTCTATAACATCCGACCTATTAATGGAAGTTTATTTTCTTACATACATCTTATTGAAGATATGGAGCTACAAAGTAAGTTATTTATAAAGCTTAGCCAATATAAAGATTTTGGTGAAGCACTTGCAATTAATACTAGAGATAAGGATTGGAACTATAAGCCTGAGAATGGAATTGATCTTAAAGTTGCTGTATATGAAGCAAGAGAAATAAACCAGAGAAGAGAAATGTTAGTTGAGAAAAGGAAGGAAGAGTTTTGGCACTTTATGGATACTGGGTTTGTATACCAACTGGAAAACCTATTAAAGAAAATCAATTCAGAAATTAAAGATGTTGAAAAAATCAAGAATTTAAACAAAGACAGCTCACCAGAAAATCAATGAGGTAGACCTATGAACAAGCGCAAATGGTTTTTAAGAAAGAAAGAATTCTTTATAGTTCTATTTTTGTTTCTTATTACTCCGCCACTACTTAACTATGTCTTATTCACTTGGAAAGCTCCTTGGACATTTGGAGATGGTGACAATTGGCTAGGTTTCTGGGGGAACTACTCAGGAGCATTTGTCGGAGCTTTAGTTGCATTGTGGATTGCTAATAGACAAGCAGTAGAGCAGAGAGAGATACTTAAAAAGCAAATAGATGAGCAACGAGTACAAGAACTCGAAAAAGAAGCTCGTAGTCGTAAAATTGAACAAGCACCTTATTTAATTCAAATACAATTTGAGTTGAAACAGATGTTGAAACAAATACAAAAAGTAAACGATATAAAAAAAGAACGTATCGAAGTACATGAAGGTTATATACGAAATAGGACCGAAAAAGAGGAGTTAACAACTGAAGAGAAAAAGGAAGCTTGTAAAGAAGTTGAAAGTAAAGCCTTTGAAATAAAACCAATAAACAATCAAGTATTTTCTCATTTACAAGGCGTTGATGATATAGAATTACAGATTGGACTTATTGAGTGTTTTACATTTTACACTGAGTTTTCAGAGGCAATAAGCGTTGATTTACAAATGGTCTATGAAGAGTTTAGTAAATCAGTGAAGGGAATGCTTACAGAAGATCAAAAAAAATTTATATCTAGATATCGACAATTTGCACATGAAAGAAGCAAGGTAGACAAAGAAAAAAAACGAGTTTGGTTAGCTTTTGAAAGAGAAGATCAGATTGGCAAACTAGTAAAAACTTTAGAACGAATAGAAAAAGAAATTGAAGATATACGTCAAACAAAAATACTGTATAAGAATACTTCTGTATAATCAAGTTTGGGGGCATAACTTTGTTTAATGTTGATGAGAAATCATATGAGAAGCACTCAGATAAATTTCTAGATACTTTAGCAGAGGTGGCAGAGGTCTATAACAGATTTGAAAAAGACACAAATGAGCAGAATGAGTATCTTTTATATTTCAATGAGCATCTTAAAGTATTTCCAATAATAGATTACTGGAGAAAAGAAATATTTTACATTTGGGATGTTTGCAGAGAATCTTTAATTTGTTGTGAAGCTATAAACGAAGAGTTTATAAGGAACTTAACTGATACTAACTCTATCCATGAAAAAGTCTACTTTCAGCGCACTTTAGAGTATTATATGGAGAATATAACCTATAGAATGTTTCCCTTATTAGAAAAAATTGCACAGATGGTTAATCAATTAATGTCACTCAATATTAAAGAAAAAGATGTATCGTTTTATAAAGTTAAAGAAGCAATGATTAATAAATATACTAATCATACTTTAACGAGTCTTTTTAAAGCTTTTGAATCAAAGGGTGAAGGTAATAAAGCACTCAGAGAGTATAGACATGCATTAACCCATAGAAGAGACCCTCTCCAACCTTATTACAAGTTAAAGGACTATGAAGCACAAGGCTTAGAAGATGGAGAAACAGAACTTTCAATTCTCAAAATTAACGTTGCTGTTCAAATGGAGGCGGAGAGAGATCCACAAGAAATGTTAAGTATTATAAAAACATTTTATTTTAATTTAACAGACTTTGTGGAAAAGCTATTCTTGGGTTCTTTAGAAGAATTAATTAAACGATACGAAGACGAGGTAGATTACTATGAGAACCAGCTTTCACACGAACCCAATGAATAAGTAGGAAAGAGTGAAAAATAACAAGTTATTATTTAAAAAGTGTTTGCTGATAGCGAACACCTTTTTTATTTCTTGCTTAGGATAAAATTTATCTTTTTATCACTGAAGTAGGGAATTCTTGTTTTATTTTTAAAACTGGTTGAAGATTTCATTGACTGTGTATTCAAAACAGTTATTTAAAACTGATATTTCCCTCTCTTGATATGTCATTAAGGTTTCATTGCATTTTGAGCAAAAATTTAGATGATTTATACTCTCACTTTTTCTAATTGGTTTATCGTTGTCTCTCCTCATGACTAAACCCCCTTTATAAATATCATATTTATTCTACATAGTTTTATTCTACATAGTTATGATTGTTCCTTTTAGATAACCATTAAAATTGTTCACCCTAGGTATAATTCAAAAGCAGACTGAATGTTTTCGATTCCAAGAGGTTGATTCTTAATAGACGGATCAACATCTAGTTGTTGGTGTGGATATTGCCCAACACGTACAACTGGCCCGTGCTGTAAACTATCGGGGCATTGTGGTCGGAAAACCTTTGTCTTTTGAAAATAACGAGGAGGGTTTTACTAGATTACTAAACTGGATCAAGGAACTAAAACACATGAAAAACCTAGACACCACGATAGTCGGAATGGAACCTACCGGTCATTATTGGATGAACCTTTCAAAGTGGCTAGTCAAACAAAACATTGATGTCGTTACGGTCAATCCTCACTATGTCAAAAGAAACAAAGAAAATCGTGATAATACGCAATCCAAAAGTGATAAAAAAGATGCCCTTGTCATCGCTGATATGGTGAAGAATGGCTACTATGCCTTCGTTCGTTCCACTTCAGAATCATTTGAAAAACTTCGTGTCCTTATGGCTAACCGAGATGTGATCGTGAAGCGTCTTGTTAGCTCCATCAATCAAATTAATCGCTGGGTGGATGTTGTCTTTCCCGAGCTCCGGCAAGTGTTTAAAGACGTATCATGTAAAGGGGCAATCGCAACCCTACGCCTCTTTCCTACCCCAGCTGAATTATGTTCCTTACAGCCTCAAGATATCGTAACCGGGTGGAAATCATGTATGAAGCGACATTCCGGCCATAAAAAAGCCCGTTCCCTGCTCGCATTGGCCAAGCGTTCAATTGGTACGAAACAAGCCCTTGATGCGTATAAACTTCACTTGGAACAATTATTAGAGGAATATGATCTCGCTTCATCCCAACTCGAAAGAGTGACGCAAGAAGTCACAAACGTCTTAGAACAGATTCCATTCGTTGAGCAAATACTAGCCATTAAAGGAATCAGTGAGATTTCACTGGCGGGCATCTTAGGAGAAGCTGGAGATCTGAGTGGGTTCTCTCACGGGAATGCGCTCCTTCGTCATGCAGGATTGCATCTCGCTGAGGCAAGCTCTGGGAAGTGGAAAGGCCAAATTATTCTTTCCAAACGTGGAAGATCACGCCTGCGGCGTTACCTCTTCCTTGCGACCATGAGTCTGGTGATGAATAACCCTGAATTTAAAGCCCTACACTCGAACAATGTTAAGGTGAAGAAGATTAAGAAAATGAAATCCATCATGAAACTATGTGGAAAACTCGCCCGTGTCCTAGTAGGGATTACTCGTAATGGCTCTGCCTATAAACCGGAAATGGTCTTCCCTCTTGAACAACTAGCTGCGTAAATTTACATTCACATTGTTATTTAACGAAAGTTGGCTTATTCGTAGGATTTCAAAGAAAGCACGAAGTACTGGATGTAATGAACAAAAGGGCAATGACCCGTTCCGTTAGCAAAACCAGCCTCCACCCCTTGGATAGGTATGACGAAGGAATGAAAGGGCATATGATTATGACCCGTTGAGACATGGGAGGGAAAGCCTCCAGGGGCAGCATGGAAAATGCGTGCAGTATATGTAATAATATAGGATTTTAGACAGATCCCCTATTTCACTCTGCCCTCTTATTAAAACGGTCCTATCTCTTTCGTTCATCTAAAGCAACCTATACCATGTGGTTTGAAATCCTGCGAATAAGCGAGTATTCGTGAGCATTATCTATTAAACTGAGGGAGTTCATTAAGAAAAGCGATTCTTATTAAAGAATCGCGCCCTTTAACGGAACAACTTTATTGTCACTCAACAGTTCCTTAATTCACAATGGAAAAAGAAGTAGACTTTTTAAAACTTGCCCAGGGATTATTAGCGCTTAAAGTTAATTCAATTGGGAATCAAGACATTAAAATGATTCCTGAAACAATAATAACGGGAAAACCACCTTTAGGTTTTACCATTAAGGAATGGAAATATACCCCACATCTGATAAGGGCCATTTATCATGATCTCTGGCAAGTAGTATCTAGCAATGAACCTGTTCATATATGTGAAAATTTAAATTGTAAATTACCTTTTAAAAAGATAAAGCGGCAAAAATACTGTTCAAATGCTTGTAAACAGGAGGCTTTTAGGATCAGAAAAGATCCTGAAAAGTATGGATTTACTAAAGAACAAGTGCAATAAACAAAAGCAATATTATGTATTCAATAAAGGAGATATCTTAACATGGCTAAATTAAAACAACGAGGAAAGACATGGAGCTATCACATTTATTTAGGGATAGATCCACTTACCAAGAAGCGGAAGGAAATTTCAAAAGGTGGATTTAAAACAAAAAAGGAGGCACAAGCAGCAGCTCGCCTCGTGGAACTTGCAAAAGATAATGGGACCTTAATCAAAGAATCTGATATGCCGTTTGAACAATTCGCCCAGGATTGGTTAAAAACGTATAGCCGCAGTGGTGTGAAGATAAGCAGTGTAAGAGCTCGAGAAAAGGAAATGAAGCATTTCACCTCTGTTTGGGGACCTTATCCAATCAGTCGCATTACTAAGAAAATGTATGAAGAAAGGATTCTGGAGTTAAACGAAAAATACAGCCAAAATTATATGGATGGTATTCATGCTTGTGGAAGGATGATTTTTCGGAAAGGACTGATAAAAAATAATCCTACTGAGGAATTCAAAATGCCTAAAAAGCAGCAGAGTGTTGAAGAACTGGAGAAAGCAGAAGAGAATATTGTTTTTCTTGAAAAAGAAGAGCTTGCCCATTTTCTAAAATTAGCCTATACAGATGGGCTTGAAATGAATCATCTTGTCTTTACGTTACTATCCTATACAGGATTGCGAATAGGTGAATTATTGGCCTTAAAATGGGGGGATTTTAATGAAAATCAGGGTACTATCCGGGTTACTAAAACTCTTTATAACCCTACCAATCATTTTGAAAAATATCAGCTGTTAACACCAAAGACAAAGGGCTCTGTCCGTACAATCAGGATTGATGAAATGATAATCAATATGTTAAAGAAGCATCGGCTTAAACAAAATGAGAATAAATTTAAAAACAGACTTGTTTACCAGGATTATGGATTTATTTTCGCTCGAGAGGATGGACATCCAAAATTAAGAAAAGTTGTTGAGACCCGGCTTAAGAGACTTCTGAAAAAAGCAGAAATAGAAAAGAACATTACTCCACACTCATTTCGACATACTCACACTTCACTATTGATTGAAGCTGGAGTAGGCATTAAAGAAATATAACAGAGGCTTGGACATACAGATATTAATACTACAATGAATATCTATGCTCACATGACTGCCAATATGGAAGAAAAGGCCTCCCAACAGTTTAGCAAACTGATGAAAGACCTTCTCCTATAGTTAACTTTTTGTCATAGGTTGCCATGTTTTTTATAAAACGAGGACAAATCCGAGGACAAGAAAAGCATATTATCATTTTAGACGTTGATATAACAAGGTTTTAAAACCCTAATTACATCATGCCGCCCATGCCGCCCATGCCGCCCATGTCAGGCATGCCCATGCCGCCAGCGCCTGCAGGTTCTGGTTTGTCAGCAACGACAGCTTCTGTAGTTAAGAACATAGCTGCTACAGAACCAGCATTTTGTAGAGCTGAACGAGTTACTTTTGTAGGATCGACGATACCTGATTCGATCATGTTCACCCATTGTCCAGTAGCTGCGTTGAAGCCAGTGCCTACTGCTTCGCCTTTAAGGCGCTCTACGATTACAGAGCCTTCAAGTCCAGCGTTGTGAGCGATTTGACGAACAGGCTCTTCGATGGCACGAAGAACGATTTTCACGCCTGTTGCTACGTCGCCTTCCGCTTGGATTTCAGCGATTTTATTGTATACGTTAAGAAGTGCTGTACCACCACCGGCTACGATACCTTCTTCAACAGCGGCACGAGTGGAGTTCAATGCATCTTCAATACGAAGTTTACGTTCTTTCAATTCTGTTTCAGTAGCTGCACCGACTTTGATTACCGCTACACCACCAGCTAATTTAGCAAGGCGTTCTTGTAATTTTTCACGGTCGAATTCAGAAGTTGTTTCTTCTAATTGAACACGGATTTGGTTTACACGAGCTTGGATTTGAGCTGTATCCCCAGATCCTTCAACGATCGTTGTATTTTCTTTCGTAACAACCACTTTAGACGCACGGCCTAATGAATCGATTGTTGCAGATTTAAGATCAAGTCCGATTTCTTCAGTGATTACTTCACCGCCTGTAAGAGCTGCGATGTCTTCAAGCATTGCTTTACGACGGTCACCGAATCCAGGAGCTTTAACCGCAACAGCGTTGAATGTTCCACGAAGTTTGTTCACAACAAGAGTTGCAAGTGCTTCGCCTTCTACATCTTCAGCAATCAATAATAGCGGTTTTCCTTGTTGTACAACTTGCTCAAGTACAGGAAGGATTTCTTGGATATTCGTGATTTTTTTATCAGTGATCAAGATATATGGATTCTCAAGGACAGCTTCCATTTTATCTGAATCAGTAACCATGTATGGAGATGCATATCCGCGATCGAATTGCATACCCTCCACTACGTCCAACTCAGTTGTGAAACCTTTAGACTCTTCGATTGTGATGACGCCGTCGTTACCAACGCGCTCCATTGCTTCCGCAATCAGTTGGCCCACTTCTTCATCAGCTGAAGAGATGGCAGCAACTTGTGCGATAGACTCTTTGTTTTCAACAGGTTGGGAAATGGCTTTCAATTCTGCGATTGCAGTATTGACTGCTTTCTCGATTCCTTTACGGATACCCATTGGGTTCGCACCAGCTGTTACGTTTTTAAGACCTTCACGGATCATCGCTTGCGCAAGAACCGTTGCAGTAGTTGTACCGTCACCAGCTACGTCGTTTGTTTTGCTTGCTACTTCAGCAACCAATTTCGCACCCATGTTTTCGAATGCATCTTCCAATTCGATTTCTTTAGCGATCGTCACACCGTCATTTGTGATAAGCGGCGAACCGAATTTTTTCTCAAGAACCACGTTACGACCTTTTGGTCCAAGCGTTACTTTAACTGCATCTGCAAGTGCGTCCACACCACGAAGCATGGAGCGGCGAGCTTCTTCACTAAATTTAATTTCTTTAGCCATTTATAAGTACCTCCCTAAAATTTAAGAAAATTTTCGTTCAGTTAAGTATGATGTATAATTAGCCGATAACAGCTAGAATGTCGCTTTCACGTAAAATTAAGTATTCAGTGTCTTCGTATTTAACTTCAGTACCTGCATATTTTGAGAAGATAATTAGATCGCCTTGGGCAACCTCTAAAGCAACACGTTCGCCATTTTCAAGGACACGGCCAGTACCAACTGCTACTACCTTACCTTCTTGTGGCTTTTCTTTAGCAGTATCAGGAAGAACAATACCGCTTGCAGTTTTTTCTTCAGTTTGAACTAGTTCAATAATAACGCGATCACCTAATGGTTTTAACAAGTGAAACAACCTCCTCATATTCTCTTGATAATTTGTTTCATGATTATTAGCACTCTTCATCATCGAGTGCTAACACATTTATAATATTAAATAAACCGAGCCTTTTTTGCAAGTATCTTATTGAAAATTTTTTATTAATTTCTGATAAATTACGGGTAAACTACATTAGCATAATGATTTCCTAAACATAGTCATTGAAATGTCATGTTAGGGGTACCTTTAAGTGGTGTTCTGCCCCAATTTTTGATACCATTTTGTAGTATGCGTTTATAGATTGTCCCCATGTCAGTAACGTTCCAAGCGGATGGGTGACTATAAAGGAGTTTTCATTTTTGAAAAAAGAATATTGGTTCGTCATCATCATTTATATTGCCATGCAATTATCCAGTATTGTCGGGGTACCCATTTTCATGCTGATCGGGTCTTATACCGGAATGCCGGCTGATGAACTCGAAGTGAAATCTGCAGCATACTGGATAGTTTTCAGTTTTCTCGCTGCTTTATTCTTGATTCTTTTTTTAATGAGAAAAGATATGAGGG
The DNA here is from genome assembly GCF_042787955.1 of Peribacillus sp. YIM B13477. NCBI lineage: Bacteria > Bacillati > Bacillota > Bacilli > Caryophanales > Bacillaceae > Peribacillus > Peribacillus sp. YIM B13477. The sequence goes on along the minus strand of NZ_JBHZPD010000010.1, from coordinate 7,191 downwards.
AAAAGCTGGACACGAGAAACCAAACTTCCGTATCCATGTCGATATTATGGGCAATTGCAGGAGTCTTCATGGCTCTTTTTGCGCAAAGCATTGCCGGAAGCATTGAACAAATGCTTGGGGTGGAGTCTGAATCTGAAAATACGCAGCAACTCATTTCACTTATTTACAAAGTCCCCATGGTCATTTTCGTCACTTCAGTAATTGGACCTATATTGGAAGAATTAATTTTCCGTAAAATTATTTTCGGATCACTTCATAAACGCTTTAACTTCTTTATTTCAGCTTTAATCAGCTCAGTTATTTTCGGCTTGGCGCATGGTGAATTTGAACATCTTCTTTTATATACGGCAATGGGCTTCACTTTTGCTTTCCTTTATGCGAAAACAGGCCGCATTCTCGTATCCATGAGCGCTCATATTGCGATGAACACGCTTGTTATCATCCTTCAAGTGGTATATCGGGAGGATATTGAGAAGATGCTAGATACTGCACAGGCCTTCATCGGAGGTTTATTATGAAACGTCAATCACCATTATTCATGGGCATCATTTATGCAGGCTTAGGAGCTCTTTTTACCGCTATCGCAATTCAAACCGTCAATTCTTCAGGATGGGGACTCTTTGCCTACATACTTGTCCTTATTGCGACTCTTGATTTTGGATCGGGATTACGCATGATCATGCTGCACTTTAAGATTAAAGCCGCACAAAAAAATAAGAAAAAATGAAAAAACGCTGCATAAAAGCAGCGTTTTTTCATTCCTCCAAAGCGGCTTCTTCCACTACCGGATAATGTTTCAGGAAGTAGATGAGCGACTGAAGTTCCACGGCCAGGTCAATGTGGTGGACCCTTATGGATGGCGGCACGGTCAGCCGTGCAGGTGTGAAATTCAATATTCCTTTTATGTCAGCTTTGACTAGACGATCGGTTATCGTCTGGGCTACCTGTGCAGGCACTGTCAATATAGCTGCAGTAATATTATTTTCCTGCAATAGTGTATCGATTTGATCCATATGGTAGATGGGCACATCAGCTATTCGCTTGCCGACCTTTTCTTCAGAAACTTCGAAAGCCATTTCAATTTTTGTATTATTATTTTTCATGAAATTGTAATTTAAAAAAGCGGTTCCTAAATTTCCCACTCCGATTAAAGCGACTTTGGTCAATTCATCTTGATCAAGTGTTTTTCTGAAGAAGGATAATAAATAATTGACATTGTAGCCGTAGCCTTTTTTCCCAAGCGCGCCAAAGTAGGAAAAATCACGGCGAATGGTAGCAGAATCCACTTTTACGGCTTCACTTAGCTCAGCCGAGGAAACTCTTTGTTTGCCTGAGGAATGTAAGTTCTTTAAAAATCGATAATACAATGGCAACCTTTTGGCTGTTGCCTGCGGTATCTTTGGGTCATGGTTCATTGTTCTTCCCCGCCTTCACACATGCTTTTCAACTTAATCTCTATCTGTTCGTTTTACTTGCCTTTTATAATCGCTACTAGACACTCCGCCTGTTTTCTCCACTAAGAATGTAGGCCCGATCACCATTCCCTTATCAATGGCCTTACACATGTCATAAACAGTCAAGGCAGTCACGGATGCAGCTGTTAACGCTTCCATTTCCACACCTGTACTCCCTTTTGTCTTAGCTTCCGTTTCAATCCTAAGCCTATATCCTTGTTCTTCTTTTTCCCAATCAAAGGCTATATTGACCCCTTGCAGAGCAATGGGATGGCACATCGGAATTATATTGGATGTATTTTTGCTGGCCATGATTCCTGCAACTTGTGCAACAGCCAGTACATCACCTTTTTTCATCTTATGGTTCGTGACCAATTCATATATTTCATCATTCAATAAAATGCTCGATTGAGCCACTGCCGTCCGGGTTGTTTCAGGCTTAGCACTCACATCGACCATTTTGGCCCTGCCCTGTTCATTAAAATGCGTTAAGTCTCCCATTTAAGTAACCCCTCCTAAATCATACACTATTATTCCACTTTATGTAACAGCTTTTCTTTCAGCTTGGAACCAAGCTGTTGCCGATAATAACTAAAATACGTTAAACTAACAGTAATCAATTGAGGTGAAATCTATGATTTTATTACAAATCAATCAACTATCGAAATATTATGGAGCTGAACTTATTTTATCAAATATGAAGCTCGAAGTTCAAAATAAAGATCGAATTGCCCTTGTCGGCCGAAATGGCGCCGGCAAATCCACCCTGCTAAAAATCATAGCCGGGCAGCTTTCCCATGATGGCGGTGAAATAATCAAACCAAAAGGCGTCACCATCGGCTATATGGCCCAGGATACTGGATTGGAATCCGAACTGACAATTTGGGATGAAATGCTTACTGTATTCACTGATCTTATAGAGCAGGAAAAGGAACTGCGTCGCCTTGAGGCTGATATGGCCAGACCTGACATCTTTGAAAACGAAACGGTTTACCAAAAAGTGCTGAATGAATACGACACTTTGATGGTGGCATTCAAAGAGAAAGGCGGTTATCAATATGAAGCGGATATCCGTTCCGTATTGCATGGTCTTCAGTTTGCCGACTTTGACTATTCTACCCCAATTTCCACTTTAAGCGGCGGGCAAAAAACAAGGCTTGCATTAGGTAAGCTGCTTTTAAGGAAACCGGATATATTGATTCTGGATGAGCCGACGAACCATTTGGATATCGAAACCCTCTCTTGGCTTGAACAATATTTACAAGGCTACCAGGGAGCTGTCCTCATTGTTTCCCATGACCGCTATTTTTTAGATAAAGTAGTAAACCTGGTATATGAGATTTCCCGGAATAACATGAAAAAATACCATGGTAATTATAGTTCTTACCTAGAGGGAAAAGCGGAAGATTATGAGCGGGACATGAAACTGTTCGAGAAACAGCAAGGGGAAATCGAAAAGCTTCGCGATTTTGTCCAACGTAATATCACAAGGGCTTCCACAACGAAAAGAGCACAAAGCAGACGTAAACAGCTCGAAAAGATGGATGTACTGGACAAGCCGCAAGGTGATGAAAAGTCCGCGAATTTTTCTTTCCAGATTGAAAGGCAAAGCGGAAATGAAGTACTCCACCTCCAGGACCTGGCTATCGGATACGAAGGGGAAACGGTATCAAAGAATATTAATTCCCGGATGACAAAAGGAGAGAGCATAGCTCTTGTCGGCCCAAATGGAGTTGGAAAATCAACTTTATTGAAAACGATCATTTCCAAGCTGCCTGCCCTTTCTGGGGATTTCCGGTTTGGAACGAACGTAGAAGTCAGCTACTACGATCAAGAACAGGCTAACCTTGTTTCCAATAAACGCGTACTCAATGAATTATGGGACGACTATCCCCTTAAACCGGAAAAGGACATTCGCACCGTACTCGGTAATTTCCTATTTAGCGGGGACGATGTTTTGAAAACCGTTTCCACACTAAGCGGGGGCGAAAAGGCTCGGCTTGCTCTAGCCAAAATGATGATGCAAAAAGGCAATTTTTTAATTCTTGATGAACCAACGAACCATTTGGACCTCGATAGTAAATTGGTGCTTGAAAATGCATTAATTGATTATCCGGGAACTATTCTATTCGTCTCACATGACCGTTATTTCATAAATCGGATAGCAACGAAAGTGATAGAGCTCTCCAAAGACGGCAACGAAGAATTCCTCGGTGATTATGATTACTATCTAGAGAAGAAACAGGAGCAAGCGGAAATCCAAGCACTTGAACAGCAGGATCAGGCTAAATCTTTAGATGCAGCTGTAGAAAAAACAAATTACAAAATTGATAAAGAAGCAAAAAAAGCTGAACGCCAGCGAAAACGGCGCATTGAGGAAATCGAGGCAGCCATGGAGCTTCTTGAAACCGAAATAAACGAATATAATGACCTCCTATGTGATCCAAATGTTTTTCAGGACCACGAAAAGGTAATGGAAGTCCAAACAAAACTTGATCATGCACAAGAAAGTTTGGATCAGCTTCTCGAAGAATGGGCTGAACTGGAAGAATGAAAAAGACCGAGTCAATTGACTCGGTCTTTTTCTTTTCCAACCAAAGTGTCGCTTGAAAGTTATCCACAAACTTGTTAACAAACCACTTACCGCTCATTAGCCATTAATTTGAGTTATACACATTATCCACAGAAACATATCCACTTATCCACAGAAACACCACTTTATACACATGCAGGATGATTATCAAAAAAACTTTATCCACAGAATATTCTATTATTTCATTAACACGATAAAAAGACAGGATGCCAAAGTGAGGGATCCTGTCTTCTCGTCCATTAAAATGCTTCTATATCCAATCCAGGATTTCCGTTCAAATCCAAACCGGATCGCTTTCCCTTTTCAAACATGACACTGCCAGCAGCACCAATCATGGCAGCATTGTCGGTACAAAGGTATAGGGGCGGAATGGATATATCCATAGGTAAATCCTTAAAAGCTTCCGTTAATGCTTCCCTAAGGCCTTTATTTGCCGCAACTCCTCCAGCAAGCAATACCTGTTTCACATTATATTCCTTTGCAGCCTTCACAGCTTTCATTACAAGCACTTCAATCACGCTTGCTTGGAAGCTTGCCGCTAAATCTTTAGGTTCAATTTTTTCCCCGCGCTGTTCTGCATTATGCAAAGTGTTGATTACCGCTGATTTTAACCCGCTGAAAGAAAAGTCATAGCTGCCATCCAACCATGCCCTAGGCAGTTTCAAAGATGGTGAGCCTTCTTGCGCAAGCCTATCGATATGAGGCCCGCCAGGATAAGGGAGCCCCAAGGTTCGAGCCACTTTATCATACGCCTCTCCTGCTGCATCATCCCGCGTCTCCCCGATGACCTTGAAAGAACCCGGTTCTTCTAAAAGCACCAATTCCGTATGGCCTCCCGAAACGACTAAAGAAAGCGCAGGATATTCAATCTCCTGAATAAGCCGATTTGCATAGATATGACCTGCGATATGATGCGTACCGACAATTGGTATTCCATGTGCGAAAGCTACAGCCTTCGCCGCATTCACACCTATTAATAGTGCCCCTACAAGGCCGGGACCTTCTGTAACGGCAATGGCATCCAAGTCTTCATATGTCACACCCGCTTGCAGCAGTGCTTCTTCAAGAACAATAGTAATTTGTTCTACATGATGACGGGAAGCTATTTCCGGAACGACACCGCCAAAACGTTTATGACTTTCTATTTGTGAAGCCACGACATTACTCAGTATTTCCGTTCCATTTTTTATGACGGCTGCAGCAGTTTCATCACAGCTTGTTTCAATTCCTAATATAATTTGTTCCTTTTTCATGAAAAATTCACCCACATAACATAAGCATCCTCTTGATTGTCTGTATAATAATTCTTTCGGATTCCGCCCTTTTGGAAACCAAGTTTTTCATAAAGCGAAATGGCTACGACATTACTGACACGGACCTCTAGTGTCATCCTCACCACACCCATTGAAATGGAGATTTCAATCATCTTCCTGAGCAAAGCTTCTCCAAGCTTTTGCCCTCTGTATTCTGGTAATATCGCAATATTGGTGATGTGTGATTCATCAATGACGATCCAGGCACCGCAATAACCGGCAATTTTCCCTTCATCCTCTATCACCATGTATACAGCATATTGATTATGATTCAATTCATTAAAAAAAGCTTCCCGGCTCCAAGGCAAAGTAAAGGACTGCTTTTCCACGTTAAGCACTTGGTCGATATCTGCCGTATTCATCTTTCGGAACGTCAATGTTTTACTCATAATGATCGTCGCTTTCCTTGTTTATTTCCCCTGCTGTTCAAGCCACTTAGCTTCTGCTTCAGCCATGCGGATATAATTCGGTACAAACTGGTGAACATCCACTTCAGCCTTATCAAGACCAATGAAGGCCAGTTCGCTTGGCCTTGAATTATAAGACTGTACTGGAGCAAATACCGCTAATTCACCTAATGCATCGGTAATTGCAACCCGATGGATGTCAACATCTTGACCAACAAATAAAACAGGACGATTTAATTCCTTCAATTGATTCGCCCACTCAGAGGATAGAATATTACAATCTTCAATGACTGTCTTTAAAGAATCCTTTTCCATTTCATATAAACCAGTATAAATCTGCCCTCTTCTTGCATCGAACAAGGGAGATATCAACCCGTTAAAATAACGTCCATTAGCTGCTAAAACCTCTAAGCTGGAAACACCTGATAACGGAATCTGAAGCGTCCAGGCCAAGCTTTTCGCTATCGTCACTCCAATCCTGACCCCTGTATAGGAGCCTGGACCTTGAGCGACCACTATCTTAGTCAATTCCTTCGGTTTAGTATCGCAGTCCCTCAACAGTGTTTCAATTGCTGGCATTACCCGCACCGAATGATTTTTCTTTAGGTTCGTCGTATACTCACCAATTACTTGATTCCCGTTTACAAGTGAAATCCCTAATGTGAAATTCGATGTATCTATAGCTAAAACCTTCATCAAATAATCTCCTTACATAACTTTACATATCGTTCGCCTTTGGCTTCCAAAACAATACGCCGGCTTGTATCGCCCAAACGATAGATATAAATGGTCAAGATTTCCTCTGGGAGGTGATCCTTTATTAAATGGGCCCATTCAACGACAGTCACACCATCACCATCAAAATATTCATCAAATCCTAAATCTTCTTCCGATTCACTTACCCGATAGACATCCATATGATACAAAGGCAAGCGACCCATGTACTCCTTTATTATCGTAAAGGTAGGGCTATTCACCATTCTGGTAACACCCAATCCTTTAGCCAGCCCTTTTGTGAATGCCGTCTTCCCTGCACCCAAGTCACCTTCTAGAGCCAGCACATCTCCACTGGAAAGCTTTTGTGCCAATTTGTGCGCAAATTGCGCTGTTTCTTCCTCATTCTGAGAAATCCATTCAACATGTTGCATATATCAATCACCTTTATCATTATTAGGAAAACGTCCGTCCTATAGTTCATGTCGAGAACCATAAACGCAATATTATGGAACAAAAACCATTCTATATGTAGTTTACCTTGTTTCAAAAGAAGAAACAAATAAGTTAAGGACATATTCTTCGAATATCAGATAAAACAAAAAAACGAAACCTAAGTTTCGTTTTTTTCATGATTGCGGGGACAGGATTTGAACCTGCGACCTTCGGGTTATGAGCCCGACGAGCTACCGGACTGCTCCACCCCGCGA